>JAJRSD010000104.1 GCA_024278975.1 Bacteroidota bacterium | reverse complement strand
GAAATGAATTATTTTGGATGAGATTTTTACTTTTTGGAAATGAAGTGATGCCTGAGCATCAGTGAATTGAGAAAAATAAAAATATCGCCATCCCGATATATCGGGACTAATTTTGTAGAGTTTTCTTGCTGAGACTATTTATTCGTGAGAAAAATACTCGAGAGTTTTACGGTACTTCGAAAAGACTACTGCACGCGAAATAAATCCCAAATATTTCCCTTCGTAAATTACGGCAAGGTTATAACGGTTTGATGTTTCAAACTTTTCGACTACAATTTCCATCGTATCCGAAGGAGCAATAAAATGTTCGGGCATGTACATTAAATCTTTCACAAAAACAGAGTCGTATAAATCGGCCTCAAAAATCAAGTTTTTAACATCATAAAGTTTAACCATTCCTTTTAGGAAACCATCTTTATCAACAACAGGAAACAGGTTTCGGTGCGATTTTGAAACTGCGTTTACCAAATCTCGTAAAGTTGCTTCGGGCGAAATAATTTCGAAATCGTGTTCAATCAACTTTTTTAACTCCATCGAACGAAGAACAGCTTTATCTTTATGGTGGGTAATTAACTCGCCGCGATTTGCCAGTCGTTTTGTATAAACTGAATGTGGCTCGAAACGCATGATTGTAACATAGGCCACTGTGGATGTGATTAAAAGCGGAATAAACATTCCGTAGCCTCCCGTAATTTCAGCAGATAAAAAAATACCTGTTAATGGCGCATGCATAACCGCTGCCATCATTCCGGCCATTCCGGCAAGAGCAAAATTCCCTTCTGATAATCCTAAATCATAAAAAGTATTTAATAGTGAAACCAGAAAAAATCCGGCAATTGCTCCCATAAAAAGTGTAGGTGCAAATATTCCGCCGTTTCCGCCAGAACCGGTTGTTGCAGCCATTGCAAACACTTTAAAAATTAGTATTCCAGCCAAAACAACGAGAACTAAATATGCATTATCTTTCCATTCACTAAAAATAGAATCGTTTAACAAATCGACACCCTGACCATTAAAAATGGTTGTAATACTTGAATATCCTTCACCCCAAAGTGGTGGAAAAATATAGATAAGCAGTCCTAGAATAAACCCACCTGCTAATAACCGAATAACCCAATTATTAATTCCCGACAGTTTTTTCTCGAAATACATTGAGATTCGGGTAAAATAATAACCCAATAAACCGGTAAAAATTCCTAACAATATATAAACCCAGATTGTGTTTATTTCAAAAGTATGCACCGGATTAAAACGTAGTAAAACCTCGTGTCCCATAAAAAAATAGGAGATTACCGTTGCAGAAACTGCCGACAATAAAAGGGGAATTAAATATGCCATTGTAAGGTCGAGCATCAAAACTTCGAGGGTAAAAACTATACCAGCCATTGGCGCGTTAAAAATTCCGGCAATTGCTCCTGCTGCGCCGCAACCAACCATTAGTGTTACATATTTGTATTTTAATTTGAATACCCGAGCCAGATTTGAACCGATTGACGCACCGGTTAAAACGATGGGTGCCTCCGCTCCCACCGAGCCACCAAAACCAATTGTTAGCGAACTGGCAATCATCGATGAATAAGTATTGTGTGGTTTTAAACGGCTGCCTTTCTGCGAGATAGAAAAGAGAATTTTTGCAACCCCATGCCCAATATTATCTTTAACAACAAATTTCACGAAAATAATTGTAAGGAAAATACCCACCAACGGAAGTACTAAATACAGATAACTGATTCCGTAAACTTCAATCCAACCCGTAATTTTTTCGGCAACAAAGTGGATAGAATTCTTTAAAATCATTGCAGCCAAGCCACTAAAAATGCCAACTACTAAACTTAAAATATATAGAAAATTCCTTTCGGAGATATTTGCTATACGCCATACTACTAGCTTGTTTAGCCAGCGTTTATAGTTTCGTCGCCCAAGTATTTTAAACGTGCGATACATCTTTAATCTGTTTTCGGTATTTAGAAAAAACCTGTGCTCTGGAAATAAAACCAATATATTTCCCATCTTCAATAACCGCGAGATTATATATTGCTGAAGACTCGAATTTGTTTGCCACAATATCCATGCTGTCATTGGGGTCGATATAGTAATCCGGCATGTACATCAACTCGCTAATTTTTACTTTATCGTATAAATCGTGATGAAAAATCATACTTCGCACATCGTCCATTTTTACCATTCCCTTTAAAATTCCATCCTCATCAACAACCGGAAACAGATTTCTGTGATTTCTTGAAATAGCTTCGGTTAAATCGCGCAAAGTGGCATTGGGCGACAGTACTTCAAAATCGGTTTCGATAAGTTTTTTTACTTCCAACATTTGTAAAACATTGGCATCTTTATCGTGTGTTAAAAGCTCTTTTCTATTTGCTAACTGAACGTGATACACAGAGTTGGGAGTAAAAGCACGAACGATTATATATGCAAAAGTTGCCGTTATCATTAAAGGTACAAACAGTTCATATCCGCCCGAAATATCGGCAATAAGAAAAATACCGGTTAACGGTGCATGTAATACTCCTGCAATTAAACCTGCCATTCCAATTAAAGCGAAGTTGTTGGTACTAATCTGTTTTATTCCAATCAAGTTTACAATCTGGGCGAAAAGCATTCCTGTATTCACTCCCATAAAAAGTGTTGGTGCAAAAATACCTCCCACTCCACCTGCACCAAAAGTGAATGACGTTGCTACAATTTTCAAAATAATAACCGATGCAAGCAGAATTAATACTGCCCAAAACTCATCGTGTAATCCAATAAACAAACTATTATTAAAAAGATATCCAAGATCGCCAGCCAAACAAGCATTAATTGCTTCGTAACCTTCGCCAAATAACGATGGAAAGAAAAATATAAGGATACCCAACCCGATACCACCAACTACGAGCCGTGTTATTCCCTTGTTCAGTTTTTCAAAAAAGCTGCCTATATAAATGTACATTCGCGTAAAATATACCGATACGAATCCGGCAATAATTCCAAGTAGAATATAGTAAGGTAAGTCTGCCAATTCCAGAGCCGATGTTACTTCAAACGGGTACAAAACATCTTGCCCGAGAAAGAAATAGGAGACTAAAACAGCAGTGCCGGAAGATAGCAACAATGGAACCAGTGAAAAAACTGTCAGGTCGATCATAATTACTTCCACAGCAAAAACAATAGCTGCAATTGGTGCTTTAAAAATAGCTGCCATGGCACCGGCAGAGGCACATGCAAGCATTAAAATCGAACTCTTATAATCGAGCCTGAAATACCGCGCCAACCACGATCCCCAGGCAGCTCCTGTAGCAACTGAAGGCCCTTCCAAACCAACCGAACCACCAAAACCAACGGTTAACGAACTGGCAATAACAGATGAATATAGATTATGATTTCTTAATTTCCCTTTTGTTTTTGAAATGCCATGAAGTACAGTTGGAATTCCGTGCCGCACCTCTTTTCTGACAACATATTTTACAAAAATAATTGTTAATGCAATTCCCAAAAGTGGTAATGCAAAATAAATATAGTTATGAACCTCTTGAGAAACCATAAAATTTACGAGGTAGTGTGTCATTCTCACCGCGTTTTTTATTGTAACAGCAGCAAACCCCGAAAGCAAACCAACAATAACACTGAGTGCAGTTATAAAACCACGTTCACTCATGTGTTTCATTCGCCAAAGATGGAATCTTGCTACTATTCGAAGTCGTTTGCTCATTCAGAACGCAAAAGTAATAAAAGCACAGGCTTACACGAACAATTGTACGATTAAACTATATATTTTTCGAAAAGTGAATATTGCTTTGTTATTCAGAAATAATAAAAGAAAGATAAAAAGGAAATTCATATCCGGGTTATCGAAATAGTTTTTCAGAAAAGGGTTTAACAGATTTTTAAATCTTTAGTATTGAAAGTCAAAACAATACTTATTCAAACAGGTTCTGTTACATTTGACAAAAAAAATAGAATAAATGGCAATTACAGTTCATCCAAACACACAAGGTTTAATTTTCGATTTAGACGGAACTCTCTCCAATTCGTTACCGGTACATGTTGAAACATGGAATGCAATGGGCGAAAAATATGGATTTAAATTTGACACTCAGATTATGCACGACATGACCGGTCGTCCGACAGTAGAATTTGCCGAACGAATAATATCGCAATACGGGATTAGTGAAAAGCCCGAAATTCTTGCTCGACTAAAACAGGAGTTATTTTGGGAGATGGCTTATTTGCTGAAACCGATATCTGAAGTAGTATCGATTGTTAAAGAATTTTATGGGAAACTGCCGATGGCCGTTGGAACAGGTGCCAGCAGAAAGAGTGCTGAGATTCAACTTAAAACTTTAAAACTCACTAAATATTTCGATGCGTTAGTGTCGGCAGATGATGTTACAAAACACAAACCCGAGCCCGAAACTTTTTTGGAATGTGCAAAAATAATGGGAGTTAAACCACAATCTTGTCAGGTTTTTGAAGACGGTGATCTGGGAATTACAGCGGCAAAAAAAGCCGGGATGATTGTTACCGATATCCGCCAACATATAAAATATGGAGAATGGGCACATTCTTAGTTGCCGCAAAAACTGTACTTCCGCTGTTTCTGGTAATATTAACAGGTGCAGTGTTTTCGCGTACAAAAGTAAATACTGCAAACTGGGTTGAAGTTTTAAATAAATATGCTCTTTACATCGGATTTCCGGCACTGGTAGTTGCCTCGCTAATGCACCTCGAAATTGGCGATCAATCATATTCAAAACTAATTATTTATAACTCGGGATACATTATAACCTGTATGTTACTTGCATTTCCAATTGCAAAACTATTCCGGTTTTCGACTAAAATGCTTCGTTCGCTTTTTCTGATTTTACCGTTTGGAAATATATCGTATCTTGGAATACCGGTATTACAAAATGCAATGGGAGACGATATTCTGCCAATTGCTGCAATAATCTCAGCAATCTTTATTTTTTGGCTGCTTACTCTCGGAATAATTCTTATCGAAATTTATGGAGAAGAGAAATTTCAACCTAAAAAACTGTTGTTAAGTTTAGCACAAAACCCTCTACTAATTTCAGTTTTTGTAGGTCTGGCAATTGTTATGTTTAAAATAAAACTACCCACTGTTGCCGAACAAACAATTCAGCTATTTTCCGATTCGGTTACTGCTGTTGTACTATTCTCGCTCGGAATTTTTATGGGAATGCACAAAACTGGAAACCTTAAACAGTGGTATAGGGTAATTATATTTGTGGGTTTAACAATGTTGGTTTTACCATTTATTTTTCATGAAATTCTTGTCATCCTCGATTTCGATATTTCGCTGCAAAAAGCTACTATTATAGATGCTGCAATGCCGTTGGGATTAACACCTTACGCACTTTCTATTCAGTACAAATTAAACACAACTTTATTTGCCCGAATTGTTGTTTTAGGAACTTTTCTTTCGATGATTATTATTCCGCTTTGGATGGTTTTTTTGGGGTGAATTTTATTGGATTAAATACAGATTAGAAATCATAATTAATTTCATACCTGTCCGAAAGTTTTAAAAAAACAGGATATTTAAATGTTAACTAATTGAATATCAAATATAATATTTTTGTTATTTCACTAAATATGGGTTTAGAATAATTTATGATGAGTTAAAATTCATTTTTATCTGCCTTG
>JAJRSD010000103.1 GCA_024278975.1 Bacteroidota bacterium | reverse complement strand
ATCTTCAACGTATCCATAATATATTCCAATGGGGTCTCCCACGCGAACAAGTACATCGTTTTTTACTTTGTGATAGAAATTCCGTGTAAAAAACATCTCATTAGGTTCACCCAAATCCAACACCTTACTCTTGTTCGTTGAGATGGTAAGAGTACTGGTCCACTTCCAATCCTTTTTGTCAATGTTTACTGTGTTAATAGTAAGGTCCAATCCTTTATTACTAATTGAACCGATGTTTTTCAACGCGGTACTATAGCCTGAAGTTAAAGGTAACTGGATATCAAGTAAAAGATCTGTTGTCTCCTTATAGTATGCTTCAGCGGTTAGAAGTAGGCGGTTCTTGAAAAAACCTAAATCTAATCCAATATTGTACTGATCTGTGGTTTCCCATTTTAGGTTAGGATTTGCAATACTTCCCGGAACCATTCCCGAATATAAGGCATTGTTAAAAATATATTTCTCTGTGGTTAGTATAGCGAGCGAACTGTAACTAGGGATTTGGTTGTTGCCCGTTACTCCGAAAGAGACCCTCAGTTTAAGGAGGTCAAAAGTATTCATGTTTTTTATAAAATTTTCCTCAGACATGAGCCAACCGGCCGCAATTGATGGAAAATACCCCCATTTGTTCTCTTTCCCAAATTTTGAAGAACCATCAGCTCTTAACGAAGCAGTTAAAAGGTATCTGTTATTGTAATTGTAACTTATCCTGCCTAAATAAGACATCAAAGCATCAGCACTATATATATTACTGGGTACCAAAGGAGTTGAAACCGATGAAAGATCGTAAACCCCTCTTGATTCATCACCGAACCCCTGTACAGTTGACCTGTAATACAACTGTTCATTACTCTTTGTTTCGAACACTGCTGTTGCATTAATATGGTGTTTTGCAATATTTTTGATATAATTCAAACGTGCCTGATATACAAAATTTTTCGTATCACGTTTTTTGAAATCGGCTTCTCCACCAACTCCTAGCCCCTGACGGGTTGTTGATGGTAAAAACCTGTGCTCGTTTTTATAATATCGATTGAAACCGTAACTGGTGTAGAAACTCAATCCTTTTATAATTTCATACTGGAAAAACATGTTGCCAATCATACGCGATGTTTCAAATTGGGTATCCACATCCTTTATGTAATCTGTCACGTTTTCATTATTCCACGAGTAAGTATCGTCCTCTTCCGAATCGCCTAAGCTAAATTCCGAATCCATAAAAGGATTGGTTTGAAGAGCCTTTTTTATAATTGTGTTTTCCTCCCAGGTATTAACCATTCCGGTATTTTCCGACATGGAGAATTTCAGGGCGGTACCGATCTTGATTTTTTCGCCAATTTTTTGTTCCAGATTTGCATTTAAGTTCATCCTGTTAAATTTTGACCGATCGATAATTCCTTCCTGATTTAAATAATCGCCTGAAACGGCGTATCTCATACCATTGGTTCCGCCACTGAAGTTAATATTGGCATTTTTTGATTGGGCACGCCGTGTAATGTCTTCAATCCATACATTTCCAGGCTCTCCCGATTCTTTAATTTTTTGCCAATAGGCAAGCGAGTTTTTATACTCGTCGCTTTCGAAATAATTCATCTCGTATTTTGAAATCATGTAATCAGTAAATTCATCAGGAGAAAGGATGCCTGGGTAACCAGCCATATCCGATATACCATAACTGGCATTTACCCTAATTTCTGGCCTGCCTTCTTTTCCCAGTTTAGTTGTGATGATAATAACTCCGTTCGCTCCTTCAGCTCCATAAATTGCAGTGGCGGAAGCATCTTTTAGTATCTCCATCGACTCGATTTGGCTGGGGCTAAGGTCGGCCAATGGATTACTAGTGGGGTCATCGTCCGGAACAATTGGGAATCCATCGATTACATAAAGAGGTTGATTCCCGCTTGTAAGCGAACTCCCTCCACGAATAAGGATTTTAATCCCTGCCCCGGGACTATTGTCTGTTTGTGTTACCTGAACCCCGGCAATTCTACCAGCAAGTGCACTTTGAATTGAAACAGGATTAGCTTTCTCTATGCTTGATCCTGTTACCGAACTAACAGCTCCGGTAAGATCTCTTTTCCTCATTGTACCATAACCAACTACAACTACCTCGTCCAGATCGGAAATTAGAGTCGCCATTTCAACATTTACTACTGTTTGGGTACCAATTTCTATAACCTGGGTTTCGTACCCTACAAAACGGAATTGAAGTTTTGCATTTTCTGCTGTCACATTTAAAGAGTATTTGCCGTCTACATCTGTTACGGTTCCATTGGTCGTTCCTTCAACAACAATAGTTACTCCCGGGAGTAACTCTTGTGTTTTTTTGTCAACAACTTTTCCTGTTACGTTTCTCTCTTGTGCCGGAGAACTAAAACTTAAAAAGCTAAGATAAAAAACAGTTAATATCGAAACCTTTATAAAGTTAAGACACTGTTTTGTTTCTTTTCTTCCTCGATTGATTTTTTTCATAAATAATGATTTTAATAGGTGAAATGTTTACTATAGAATTATTTGTTCGTAAATAAACCAGAATGCAAAAAACAATACTATTATAAGTAGGAGAAACAGCATTATCTGATTATTTTTTGTATCCTTCATTTTTTTGTTTTTGTTGTTTCAAAACTACTTATCACTTTCGTTTGAGGTGTATTCTTTTAGTTTTATTAGGCGGTGAAAATTGTCCGGAAGGTATAATAACAGTCCGTTTATGGGTGAGATTTTGTTCTAACAGGTAATTTGTGGTAAATGAAAGTTGATATTCTCATGGAAGACTATCCGTTTATTCTATTTTGCAGTTCGATTCGATAATATAACCGATCTTGTTAATTTTTATATTTTTAAAACATGAGTATGAAAGTCTTGTTAATTTTTACATCTCTGATAATCTCTACTATAGGTTACTCTCAGGCCCACCGGTTTAAATATATTACTTCTGCCGATGGGATTTCGCAAAGTGAAGTGTATTCGTTTTTAGAAGACAGCCAGGGATATATGTGGTTTGGGACTGTTGATGGCTTAAACAGGTACGATGGTTACCGGATTACTATTTTCAATACAGAAAAAGGAAACCCCAATGCAATTGTAAACAATACGATTAGGAGCTTAGCAGAAGACAGCCTGGGAAGGGTTTGGATTGGTACTGATAATGGATTGAGTTTATATGATCCGGCTTCAGAATTAATTCATCAGATAAAAATTGCAGGGTTTGAAAATTCAATGTTAAGTATTCTTTCAATATTAATAGATGGTAATAAACTGTACATAGCTACATCAGCCGGATTGCTCAGGTCAGAAATCACTGAAAATATCGAATCGGAATTTGAAATTATTGAAAATGTTAACCCTAAGTCCTTTCTTTCTCAAAAAAGTATTTTTTCAATTAAAAAAAGCAACAATGGAAGTATTTGGGTATTATCCCGAAAATTTATATCACGCATCATTGTTCAGCCCGGGAAAAACAAAGCAATTAAAATTGATGAACAGTTATTCAGAGACCTTGACCTGACTGATCTTACAGAAGACAGGTATGGTAACCTATGGGTTACGAGTGCAAAAAACGGACTTGTGAAATACATGCCTGAAAGTAAACAGTTGAAATGGTTCAAAGCAGACAACACAAATTATTCCATTTCTTCCAATAAATGCTCTTCGTTACAATTTGACAATGAAGGTAATTTATGGGTTGCGACCCGCGACAGGGGCTTGAACTTTTTACGAGCCGACATGATAGGCAAAAACAATATCCATTTTGAGCATATTTTACACGCCCCTTTGAACATAAACAGTTTGAACTCGAATCTAATTTATTCTTTGTATGTTTCAAAAGATAATTTACTGTGGGTAGGGACTATTGGTTCAGGAGTTAATGTGTTAGACACAGAGCAAAAAGAGTTTAACCATTATAAAATTCAACCATCTTCTATCAACACGGGATTGGTTTCAAATTTTGTAAGGGCTGTTTATGCTGGCAAAGATGGGCGTATTTGGGTTGGGACACATAATAATGGGTTATTTATTTTTGACCATGATAAAAGGACATTCCAAAAAATGGGATTTGGTACACAAGCGGTATATTTCATTTCGGCTTACAAAGACAATAAGGTTTTTGTAGGCTGTTCAACCGGATTGTATTTAGTAAAATTAAACCGGAATAATTTAAATATAATTAGCCACCTGCCTACGAAAGCAGTATTCAATGTGGCAAAAAGCAAAAGCAATATTTTCTGGTTGGCAACAGTCGATGGTTTGCTACGCGTAACTATTGTTAATGACCAACCTGTCGACTTTTCTGTTTATAATACCACGACAACCCCTGCAATCTCTTTTAATAATTGCAGGGTACTGCTTTATGATAACGATATGGATGAACTTTTAGTGGGAACAGAAGGTGGAGGGCTAAATGTCGTTAGTTTGGATGGGAATCAGTTTCCCAAAGATATTTGCGTTTATAAAAAAAGTGAGAGGCCATATTCTATAAGCAACAATTATGTGCGGTCTCTTTTCCGAGATTCAAATCACAACATTTGGGTTGGGACTTACGAAGGGTTGAATAAAATAATACGGGATTCAGGTTCCTGTAATTTTTCATTTGAATCGTACAATAAAAACAATGGCCTTCCTAATAATATGATCCAGTTAATTACTGACGATATTAAAGGGAACTTATGGATTGGCACCAATGGCGGACTAAGTAAGTTTAACCCCCAAAGTAATCAATTTACCAATTTTACGATAAGCGATGGTATTCAAAGCAATGAATTTTCGGAACATACAGTCTTCAAAAAAACAGATGGTGAAATAATTCTCGGCGGTATCAATGGCATAAATACCTTCTATCCCGAGAAAATAAAAACAAGCAGGCGAAAACCTAAGACCACAATTACCAATTTTTACATATTTAATAAAAGGGTTCCTGTAAATGAAAAATTCGGAGGGAAAGTGCCACTTAAAAAGGGGATTACGTTAACTGATACAATTGAATTAATGCCCGGCCAGAATAGTATCCGTTTTGATTTTACGGCCATGCTGTTTCCAAATTCAGAAAAAATACAGTACGCCTATATGCTGGAAGGTTTCGATAAAGATTGGCAATTTACCGATTTCGCAAAACGGAATGCCAGTTATACCAATTTAAAACATGGGAAATATGTCTTCAAAGTAAAATCGACAAATAGCGATGGAATATGGGAAAATAACCCGCGAACTATTTTTATCCATATTAAAACACCATTTGTATATACCTGGATAGCTTATGTTATGTACATCATATCAATTATACTTGTTTTTGTCTATTTCACCCGTTTCACAGTAATTAAGTACACAACAAAAAAACAATTATTACTCGAAAATGAACATAATCGGAAGCTACAGGAACTTAATAATCTAAGGACCAAATTTTTTATTAATATTTCTCATGACCTCCGAACGCCACTCACTTTAATTAGCGGGCCGCTAGAAAAAATATTAAAAACACAGTTTTTTAAACCGGAGCTTAAATCGCAATTGAAACTCATAAACCGGAATGTTAAAAGGTTGAAGTATTTAATAGAGCAGCTTCTGGATAACAGGAGGGCCGAAATGGGAAAATTAAAAGTGAAACTACATTTGGCAAATATTGTCGACTTTGTTAAGGAAGAAGCAAAATATTTTGAATATGCAATTCAAAATAAAGGGCTTGTGCTAAATGTAATAAGTGACAGGGCGGTTATTGTTACAAACTTCGATTCTGATATAATGTCGAAAATGATTTTTAACCTGTTGTCGAATGCTGTAAAATTTACGGAAAACGGAGGGATTACCATCCGAATTGAAAGAGTTGATGCCAGAAACATTGCCTGCATACCAAACACCCAGTTTACGAACTTTGTAAAAATTGAATTTCAGGACACAGGGCAAGGCATTGCGGACGATAAACTATTAAGGATCTTTGATCGTTTTTACCAGGATGAATCGGCATCAGGCAAAGGTTACGGGATAGGACTATCGCATTGCAAGGAGCTTATTGAGGCACACTCGGGAAAAATTGAAGTGGAAAGCAAGGTGGGTGTTGGCACAATTGTCCGGCTTTATATACCAGATATCGAAACTACTGGCCAACATCTACAGAAAGGTGAGGCAATAGAATATAGTTTAGAAGATATATATGTGGATACAGGAACATCTCCGGGACTCGAAAATAGTCAGACTATTAGCGATTCATATAAAACTATTTTGATAGTAGAAGACAATTCCGATATGCGGATATTGATTAGAAATGAACTGCAGTCGAAATATAAAATATATGAAGCCGAAGATGGTATTACAGGACTTGGGAAGGCCGAAAATTATTTGCCTGACTTAATAATTAGCGACATAATGATGCCAAATATGGATGGCATAGAGTTCTGTAAACAGATAAAGACTAATATTAAAACAAGCCATATTCCTGTAATTCTGCTGACGGCGAAAGTGGACCGCGAAACAAAATACCAAAGTATTGAAACAGGCGCAGATGATTATATTTCGAAACCATTTGAAATAGAGTACCTTGTACTCAGAATTAATAACCTGCTTACAACACGCGAACAACTCCGAAAACTGTTTCAAAAAAACAGTAGTTTGGAACTTTCTGCAATAACAGTAACATCGATTGATGAAAAGTTTCTTTCATTATTGTTGACAACCCTGGAAAAAGGAATTTCTGACCCCGGCTTTAATATAAATGCTTTGGAATATGAAATGGGGATGAGCCACGCTAACTTTTACCGCAAAGTTAAAAGTTTAACCGGGCAATCTGGGAAAGAGATATTACAGGAAATGAGGATGAAACGTGCCATGCAATTACTTTCCGACAACAAAAATATCCGTGTGTCGGAGGTAGCTTTCATGGTAGGATTTGCCGACCCCAAATATTTTAGTAAATGTTTTAAGGAGAAATTTGGTGCGGCGCCCATGGAATTTAGAGGGGATTCAGCACAATAATTGAAGGGTTGGCCCGGGAATTTTCAAAGAAGATTATAACAGAGAAATTATTTATTACAACACCGCCTGATAAAAAGAGTATATCGAAAGAGATTTCAATAAATTACCAAGAGGTAGATTTAACCACCATTGAACAAATAGAAAGCCAAAATATTGGCGGGGAATGGTTGATGAAACAATTTAAAAAACTATGCACCAGACCAACTGCCGATTAAATAGAATGAAGTTATATAATTACCCGGATAACTTATCAACATAATACTGTTAATAACTAAAAATAGTCATGGGTTTGTATTGTCTGAAAAGTCATCAGATGAATCATTTAGCAGAAAGCACAGGAAATTCAAACCTGGCAATTAGTTGGGTACAAATTCATCAGATGACTAAAATTCCATTTATTTACTTTTTGGAGAAGACTCATGCTTGCTCTTTTTGACCTTGCATTGTATGCGCAAGTTATATAATAGTAACAGGTAGAAATCAAAATGTAGAGATTAACATTTTTACCTGCAAAGGGTATATTTTACCAACAAAAAAATTATTTCTGAATATGTACATCCATTTGAGGATACGGAATATTAAGCCCCTCTTTATCGAATGTTTTGTAAACATTTTCGGTAAGATCGAAATAAATACCCCAATAGTTTGCTGCCTCAGCCCAAACTCGCACAACCATATTTACCGAACTGTCGCCCAACTCTTTAACTGCTACAAATGGCGCGGGGTCTTTTAATATTCGCGTATCGGCATTTATTAAACTCATTAAAACTTCCTTGGCTTTATCAACATCATCGCCATATCCAATTCCAAAAACAAAATCTACACGTCTCTGTGTCTCGGTCGAAAAGTTTGTCATCGAACCGGTTGACAATCCACCATTGGGAATAATAATAGTTTTATTATCGGGGGTTTTCAATATAGTATTGAATATCTGAATTTCGTTAACTGTTCCGGAGTGACCTTGAGCATTAATAAAATCGCCAGTTTTGAATGGCTTAAAAAGCAGAATCATAACGCCACCTGCAAAGTTTTGTAGTGTGCCCGAAAGAGCCATACCAATTGCAAAACCAACAGCTCCAATAATCGCAATAAAAGATGTCATTTCAACTCCCATCATTCCAATTACAGTAATCCATAGTAATGCTTTTAGCAAAATACCAATCATACTGTTTAAGAAACCCCTGAGAGAAGGTTCCATATCCTGTTTTTCAAACCGTTTTCGAAGTATATTCCGAAGTATGGAAATTACCCACATACCAATAATTAGTACCAGTATTGCAGCAATTAACCGCGGTCCGTAATTTAAAACTGCATCATAAATTTTTTCAGAAAGATTTTGTATTGTTTCCATAATATTTGCTTTTAGTAAATTACAAATATCACATAAATTTTGTTCATAAAAAAAGACTTTCCTAAATAGAAAGTCCTTTTTTCATCCTCTCATTTTAATTAATTACTTAAAAAAGCAAGCTCCGATTCCAGATAGTGTAACGTATCGTTTACATTTCCAAATTTGCTAAACTCCTCATCTTTTACGGAGATATTAAAAATACCTTCCAGAAAATAGATGAAGATTGTCCAGTCAACTTTGTCGAAGTGAAGATCATCAATAAAAGATGCATCTGGCTGAATGCTCTCCTTATTAATTCCCGTTTTACGAAGTACCCGATAAAGTTTTCGCCTAATCGACTTTTCCTTCAAAATTTCTGTTTTCATCTGTTTATTTTAAAATTCGAACATATTGTTTCAATGGTCAAAAGTAAGGCTAATTATTTGAAATACAATCTCATTAATCAATAATTATCCCAAATGTTTACTAATTGCATTTATTCTATAGACACAAAAATTGAATTTTAATTGCGAAACAATTGAGATTAATCACTTTTTAACAAGCTTTAAACTTCTAAATGTTCCATTTATTTCAAATTGTTTAAATCAATTAAAAATACCTGCCAAAGCCAATTTTGTTTTGTCATTACTAACATCAGCACCTGCAATTAACCCATCTACATTATTATAAAAGTATAATTATTTCCAACGCGTAATATTAACAGTTTGAGAGAATTCGTTTTGAATGATTTTCTTGAATATACAAAAATTTGTCTGCTCGTTTCATCTTTCTATCTTTACACGAATTTATTTAAAAACCATGTTAATTAATAAATATTTATAGAATGAAAAGTATTGCATTTCTTATACTAATTGCATTATTCGCTACTGTTTCGTGTACAAGCAGCGTCAAAACAGTTAATAATTCTGTAGTTCTGATTAAAACAGAATTTGGCGAAATTAAGGTAAAACTGTATGACGATACGCCTAAACACAAAGAGAATTTTATAAAATTAGTGAATGATGGTTTTTATAACGATCTTCTGTTTCACAGAGTTATAAATCATTTTATGATTCAGGGGGGCGATCCCAGATCGCTTAATGCAGGTAAAAATATTATGCTTGGTGGAGGTGGACCCGACTATACACTTCCGGCAGAAATTATTCCGAAGTATTATCATAAAAAAGGGGCTCTGGCGGCAGCACGCACCGGAAATGCAAGAAACCCGGAAAGGCGTTCGAGCGGTTCGCAATTTTATATTATACAAGGTAAAGTTTACAACCAGGAAGAGTTGGATTTAATGGAAATCAGGATTAACGACCAAAAGAAAGAGGAGCTGCTAAAGAAACATTTAAGTGCTATGAAAGACGAGATTATTGAGTTTAAAAAGAACGACGACAGAGTTGGTTTCGACAAACGTTTTACTGAGGAGAGAGAACTTGTTGATAGTATTTATGCGGCTGGCCCACAGTTTGCTTATACCGAAGAACAGAGAAAAGCATATACTACAATTGGCGGATATCCATCGCTTGATGGCGAATATACAATATTTGGTGAGGTAATTGAAGGACTTGATGTTTTAGACAAAATTGCTGCCGTTGAAACCGACAAACAAGACCGCCCCATTAATAATATTACAATGAAGCTTGAGCTGATAAAGTAATTTATGATTCGTAGTTTTATCATAATAACCATTTTTTCTGTCTTCTCTTTTACGGGGCAATCGCAAACAAAAAAGATTCAAATCTCGACCAGTTTGGGCACAATGAAATTTATTCTTTACGATGATACTCCAAAACATCGCGACGCATTTTTAGAGTTGGTAAACGAGGGTTATTTTGATGGCACACTTTTTTATCGTGTAATTCAGAATTTTCTTATTCAGGGAGGCTCTAAAAGTTCGAAAGACGCACCACCCGGGAAACGAATTGGATACGGCGATCCCGACAAAACTGTTGACGACGAAATACTTTCGCACTATTTTCATAAAAAAGGAGCACTTTGTGCACCGCGTCAACCCGACGAAATTAACCCGTTTAAACAGTCGGATATTTCGCAGTTTTTTATTGTAAAAGGAAGAGTACATTCCGAAGGAGAATTAGACACAATGGAAATTGCAGTTAATCGTCCCATCAGAAATGCAGTGGTTCAAAAAGTTATGACTCCCGCCGTGCGTGCCGAACTAAAAAAACTTAAAGCGGAGAAAAATGTAACTGAATTCAGAAAACTGGCGCAGGAGGTAAAAGATAAAATAGAAACAGAATACAGCCTTCAAACCGGTACAATAGAATTTTCTGATGAGCAACGCGCTGCCTACACAACAGTTGGCGGATATCCTGATTTAGATGGGAAATATACAATTTTCGGCGAATGTATTTCGGGGTTCGACGTGATTGATAAAATTGCTGCACTAAAAACCGATAAAAACAATCGCCCTTTTACCGACATAAAAATTACTGTTTCTATTATTAAATGAAGATTTATTTCCAAATATTAATATTGATTTTAATTCTCTTTTCATGTAAAACAAAAGAGAAAAAACAGCTTAAACAAAAAACTGAACATCAAAAAACCGAATTGCAAAACCAAAATGCAGAGTGGGCAGAAATTATGCCATCGGTTGTTAAATTAGATTCGTACGACGGAAATAGGATATTGGAATCGGGACAAGGATTTTTTGTTGCCGATAATTTAATTGTTACAAAATACTCGCTAATTAGTAAAGCAAACAAGGTTTGAGTCTCTCCGTTCGATACAAATAAAAAGTTTATTGCCGATAAATATGTGGCGTTCGACCGCATAAACGACCTGATAATTTTGCAGGTTGACAGTGTAAAACGAAAGCCAATAGAACTGTTTCGCGGAACTGTTCCGAACTCAGCAAAATCGTTATATATTTCGCCAAATTCCGAAAAAACAATTCAACTATTTACCGGTAAAGTTTTAAACCTCGCTTCTGTAAAAGGCACAAAATTATATCGTATTACAAACCGTGTTCGAAAATCGACTTTCGGGATGCCAATTTTTGTATCCAATAAAAAAGCCATTGGAATTGCGTTTTCGGCAATGGCAAATTACGAAATGCAAAGTTTCGCAATTCCCTCAACATTTATCTCTTCGCTGCTAAAAAACCGGAATAACGAGGCTGCAACTTTAGAATCACTGCGGTCTAACTCTAACAAAAAAGTATCGGCCGAAAACAAAAAAATAAAAGGGTTGCTTTTAGAAACCGATGCCGGAAACATTACTATACGATTATTTAATGAGACTCCTGCTTATCGCGACAACTTTATAAAACTGGCTAAAGAGCACTATTTCGACAGCTTATTAATTCATCGGGTGATTGCAGATTTTGGTATTCAGAGCGGTGCTGCCGACACGCGCTACGCCGAAAAAGGCGACAATGTTGGGTGGAAAGGACCGGGTTACACAATTCCGGCACACATTGTTCCGGGGCTGTTTCACAAACGCGGGATGATTGGGTCGCCTCGAAAACCCGACACAAAAAACGAACGTCGTCGCTCCGATGGTTCGCAGTTTTACATAGTTTCGGGTCGCAAATATTTCGATAAAGAGTTGGATGAACTGGAAGAACAAAACAATTATAAATTCAGTGCTGCTCAGCGACAAGCGTATAAAACTATTGGCGGTGCTCCACATCTCGATGGAACTTACACTGTTTTTGGAGAAGTTATTTCGGGCATGAATGTGGTTGACAAAATTGTTAAAGTTGAAACCGACCGCCAGTGGCGACCTGTAAAAGATATTCGATTGAAAAGAGTTACGATATTAAAATAAATTTAAAAAATCTCAGCCATTTCCATTCCATCTTTTAACCAGAATGTTTTTAACCCGGCTTTTTCTGCACCTTCAATATTTTCTTTCAGATCATCGATAAAAAGAGTTTCTGCGGGGTTTACTCCCGATAGTTGAATCACTTTTTCGAACGAACTTAAATCGGGTTTCCTTTCATGAATTTCGTGCGAGTAAAATTGTGTTACAAAAAGCGATGAAAACTCAAACCCATATTTTGCCCTGAATTCAATATCAATATGGTCGATATGGATTTTATTACTGTTACTAAAAAGATAAATATTATATTTTTTACTCAACTGCTGCAACACTTTTACACGGTGCGGCGGAATATCGAGAACCATTTTTAGCCATGCCGTACGAACTTGCTCTGAGGTAATTCCATCATTTCCCAAAATTATAATCATCTTTTTTAGAAACTCTTTGGGCGAAATAATTCCAATCTCCTGTTCGTAAAAACAGGGGTCGGGGTATGCACTGTAATTTGCCAAAACATCATCGCTTAAACCCAGCTCTTTAAATGCTTTTATCGATGCATCAAAATCGAGATTCAAGATAACTCTTCCCAAATCGAAAATGATATTTTTTATATTGGTGAGGTCTGTTTTCATTTTACTATTTTTATGCGGCGAATATAAAGAATTATTGGATGGAAATTCAAGGAAAACATTACCATACTATTTGGATGAAAGAGGGAAATTCGGAAACCGTTCAGGTAATCGACCAACGCAAACTTCCTTTTCAATTTGAGATATTTGATTTAAAAACCGTTGAAGATGCCTTTTTTGCCATTGAAAAAATGGTGGTTCGCGGTGCTCCGTTAATTGGAGTTACTGCGGCTTACGGAATGTATTTGGCACTTCTGAAATTTAAAGGAGATAATTTTGAAAAGTATATTGAACTGAAAGCTGACTATTTAAAATCGTCGCGTCCAACTGCCGTTAATCTTGCTTTTGCTGTTGACGAGATGGTAGATTTTATTTTGAGTAAAAAATTGAATTCTGAACTAATTCAGCAAACACTAAAAAAAGCTAACTCGTTAAAAGAGATTGAGATTGATTTTAGCAATAAAATTGGTGAATTTGGGTTAGAAATCATTGAACAAATTTACGAGAATAAAAATGAGACTGTAAATATTTTAACTCATTGCAACGCCGGTTGGCTGGCGTGTATCGACTGGGGAACAGCAACCGCACCAATTTACAAAGCACACAAAAAAGGTATTCCGGTTCATGTTTGGGTTGATGAAACCCGACCACGAAATCAAGGCGCGCGTTTAACTGCTTTCGAATTAGGCGAGGAGGGAGTTGCACACACTGTAATTCCCGATAATACCGGTGGACATTTAATGCAGCACGGAATGGTTGACCTGGTAATTGTGGGCAGCGACCGCACTACAATTACCGGCGATGTGGCAAATAAAATCGGGACATATTTAAAGGCTCTTGCAGCAAACGACAATAATATTCCATTTTATGTGGCACTGCCTTCAACTTCAATCGATTGGAGAATTAAGAATGGATTAACAGAAATCCCCATTGAAACCCGCGATGCAGAAGAAGTATCGGAAATTGAGGGTTGGAACGGATCGGAGATTCAAAGTGTTCGGTTAATTCCTGAAAAAAGTAACGTGATAAACTACGGATTCGATGTTACTCCGGCTCGGTTGGTTACCGGTTTAATTACAGAAAAGGGAGTTTGTAAAGCTGATAAAACAAGTATTTCAGAACTGTTCCCCGAGAAATAAAATTACATAAGAAACAAAAGTAAACAAATGACAAAAATAGCAATAATAGGTGGTACCGGATTAGAAAACCCACACATTTTACAACATCCCGAAATTGTGAATATTGAAACTCCATACGGAAATCCTTCATCGAGTTTTAGGATCGGAAAAATTGCAGGGGTTGACGTTGCAATATTATCGAGGCACGGTAGAGACCACACAATTCCGCCTACACAGGTAAATAACCGTGCAAATTTATGGGCTATACAAAAACTGGGCTGTACACACATAATTGCAACCACTGCCTGCGGAAGTTTACGCGAAGAGATTAATCGTGGCGATATAGTAATTTTAGACCAGTTTATCGATTTTACACGTTTTAGAGAAATAACTTTTTATGAAAAATTTGCCCACGGAAAATTAAACCACACTCCAATGGCAGACCCGTTTAACTCTGCTTTGCGAGAATTAATTTTTGAAAAAGCCGGCGAATTAAATTTAAGATGTCATCGGGACGGAACAGTAATTACCATTGAAGGACCGAGGTTTTCAACCCGTGCCGAATCGAATATGTTTAGAACGTGGGGAGCCGACGTAATAAATATGTCAACCGCTCCGGAATGTATTTTGGCAAACGAACTGGAAATTCCGTACGCTGCAATTGCCCTCAGCACCGATTACGATTGCTGGAAAACCGATGAAGTTGCAGTTACATGGGAGGAAGTTTTAAAAGTTTTTAATCTGAATATCGAGAATGTGATTCAACTTTTGGTAAAGTCTATTTCAGCTTTTCAATAAAAATGTTTCTGAACTAAGTTGAAAAATGATTTTTGGCACAACATTTGTAATTCTCTTTGCAACTGTTTCAAAGCCATGAAAACAGTTTTTTGTTCAGTTAACACAATATAATATCAGCCAATTTACGAATACGGCTTTCAATTTATCGGCGGTGTCTTTTTATAGATACCGCTTTTTTTATTCTAAATTCAGAGATATTTTTACAATTTAATGGGAATTCCATTATAAAAATCGAGAATTTTTGTACGGAATATATACTCATATTTTGCTTGCAATAAATCAGACTGTGCAATAGTTAACTGGCTTTTACTAATATTATAATCAACCGAATTTACCATTCCAACATTATATTGCTCTTCAGTATAACGAAATGCCTCTTCCATTGAGCTAACAGCTTTTTTAGTTGATATAAAGCGATTTAAAGATGCCAGTGCATTCGTGTACGATTGCTCAATATCTTTACGCAACACGTTTCGTACAGTTTGTAACCGGTATTGATAATCTGAAATTTGCAATGTTGCATTTGCCATACCGAGTTTTACCTGATGACGATTAAAAATAGGGATGTTTAAAGCAAGCCCAATTCCCGAACGGCTATTGTTTTTAAGCTGTTCGCCAAAAGGAATATCATCGCCTTTAATATCGGTATATTTATTATTGTACAGATTGTAATAATTTGCATTTAAACTCAAACTGGGGTAACGATAACCTTTTGCAATATCTAATTGTTTCATTGCACTTTCAACCCGCAGTTGTGCTGCCTTAATTTCGGGGCGAACAGTTATTGCATTATTAAAAACATCGATTGAATTTGATAACGATACACTTGCCTGCACTTCGGGCAGAACTGGTTTTTCAATTGTAAAACTTTCGGAGACAGGTAATTCTAAAAATTGGAACAGAGTTAAATATGCCAACTGTACCCGGTTGTGGTTGTTTACCATTTGTAACTCTTCGCGGGCAATCTGCGCTTCTATTTCCAAGAGCGAGCCGCGTGCCAGACTTCCGGCCTCAACCAGTTGTGTTGTTCGTTCTAATTGCTGACGTGTAACTTCAATCTGCGCTTTTGAAACAAGTTCCAACTCCTCGGCAAAAAGAATTTCGAGATACCCGGCAGCGATAGCAAGTGTTATATCGTCTTTCGCTTTTTGTAAATCGAAAATTGTAGCTTGCAAATCTAATTCACGCTGCTTCACTGTATTTGTTAAAGTTGAGCCATTCCAAATGGTAAAATTAGTACTTGCACCGCCACTGAGATTAGCCGAATTAACATTTTTGTATGTATTGAGATAAGTAAGCGAACGCCCGAAACTGTAATCGTTTCCGATATTGGCATTTAAATTTGGTAATTTATTCGACTTTGCCTGCCGCACCTGATTTTCGCCATACTGCGTATTTAATCCCTGCTGTTTTATCTGAATATTATTTTCAAGAGCATAGTCGATACACTGTTGCAACGACCATACATTTTGAGCAACCGTTTTATAACCACTGCCTATTAAAAGTATCCCAATAAATAATGCTAAAAAGTTTTTCATTGTATTTTGTTTTCTCATGCTAATTTACAGAAACCAACTAAACTACCTAATTAATTTCAGCTAATAAGACTCTTGTAGATTAAAATTATTACAGCAAAATAAAATTATTTACTTTTGAATTTAAAATACCATCCGTATGGGATACAAAACAATATCGCTAAAACTGCCAACCAATTTTACCACCGGGTTGCTGCGAAGTAAAATTGCCAAAGAGTTGAGAATAGATGAATTTACTTTTCAGATAGAAAATAAAAGTTTAGACGCTCGTAAAAAATCGAATATATTTTGGTTGATAAAAGTTGTAGTAAATTCGCCTGAAATTAAAGATGGCGAACATATTGAACCTGAAAAGTTAACTATTCCGTATAAAAAAAGAGATAAACAAATTATAGTTATAGGAAGCGGCCCGGCAGGTTTTTTCAATGCTTTTGTTTTACAAAAAGCGGGCTTTAAAGTAACTCTTATTGAACGAGGTTCGGAAGTTGAAAAACGTGGAAAGTCGATTTCCAATTTCGAAAGCACCGCAGTTTTCGACCCACAAAATAACTACTCTTTTGGCGAAGGGGGAGCAGGAACTTTTTCTGACGGCAAACTTACATCGCGCTCAAAACGAATTTCGAAAGAGAAAAATTTTATCCTGTCGAGTTATGTAAAAGCCGGTGCACCCGCCGAAATTATGTACATGGCGCATCCACATTTGGGAACTGATAATCTTAGAAAAATAGTACGAAACTTACGGGTTGAATTTGAAAATATTGGTGGTCGGATTCTTTTTGAAACTATGCTCGAAGATATTATTATCAAAAACTCAAAAGTTACGGAAGTAGTTACCTCGCGGGGTAATTTATCCGCCGATGCACTTTTTATAGCACCCGGTCATTCTGCATTCGAAACTTACCGGATGTTAATTCGCCGGGGAGTGCAGTTCCGCACCAAAAATTTTGCCATTGGAAGCAGAATGGAACACCGGCAGGAAATTATAAACCAGGCGCAGTGGGGAGATAAAAAACTGCCCGGCGTAAAAGCTGCCGAGTATCGTTTAACCTCGCGTGCCGATGGAAAGCATCAGGTATTTTCGTTTTGCATGTGCCCGGGCGGAGTTGTTGTTCCTGCCACCGCTTATGCCAATACAAACATTGTTAACGGCATGAGTTTTTACAAGCGCGGTGGCAATTTTGCAAATGCCGCGTGTGTTGCCGGAATCCATCCCGACGAACTTGCAGGGGAAACAGTTTCGCCCTTGAAAGCCCTTGAAAATGTACAAAAATTAGAGGAGTCGTTTTTTCAATATTCAAACGGATTCAATGCTCCTGCGTGTTCAATTTCTGATTTCCTAAAACAAAAATCTAAAAGCAAAAATCTCGAAAGTAGTTATCCGCTGGGATTAAAACCAGCTCCACTTTGGGAACTTTTACCCTCGCCCGTAGTAAAGTCGATGCAAATTGGATTGTCCGATTTTATCAGGAAAATGAGAGGGTTTGAGACGGGTAATTTATTGGGTTTCGAAAGCAAAACTTCGTCACCAATTCAGGTAATCCGCGAAAAAAACGGGCTGTGCGAAAACTTCGATAATTTATATATTATTGGCGAAGGAAGCGGCTATGCAGGTGGAATTATCTCGAGTGCTGCCGATGGAATTCGGGCTGCAATGTCATTGATAGAAGAAAATCACTCCTAACCTCCCCTATCTTTGACTCATAAATATTATTTTGGGAAAGCAAAAAATAAGGAATAACAAATGTAAAAATGCTAAGAAGCCAGATAATGGACAAAAACTTTCTAATTCATTATTCCTTATTTAGTCCTCTCCGAAAAGTAAATAAATGGACTTTTAGTCATCCGATGAATTTATAACCAACTGATTGTCAGGTTTGAATTTCCTGTGCTTTTTGCTAAATGATTCATCTGATGACTTTTCAGAAATTACTGTTTTTAAAAGCATTAAAAGAAACCCTTGAGAATTTATGTCCCAGATTATAACCATGCTCCTTCAGGTAGTCGAAATAATTTTCAATCCTCCAGCGCATACGCCCTCCATCGGATATTTTATAGTAGTTTAAATAATCGATTGGCATGTGCCATCAATAGAAATAAAATACCGCCTGCCCATAAACCTGAACTTGTGGAATACTTTTCGCTCTATAAGTTTTTGTACCAATAACGTCTTTAGTGTTTCAAGTTCCTGTTTGTCTAACAACCGGAATAAGTCTTCTATCGCATCCGTACTTGGAAGCCTGAGCTTAAAGGCTCGTTGGTAGTTCTTCCTGAAAACTATCTCTTTCCTGTCGTTGTCGAAAGCATTGCGGCTGCCCTCTTTAAAAACAAACAACATAATCCCGCCCATTACCAACTCTGCCAACGAATAATCCTTGCGTTTGCGCGGGTCGCAAAGTTGCATAATTTTGTCGTTTAGTCCGGGGAAATCCGAATGGATGACTTTCCCGATCTGATAGGCCAGTTGCTGGCCTTTACTTTGATTTTTAGTACATTTCCTCTATGGAATTTTGTGGGTTCAAAAAAAAATATAGTTGTCTTTAAAATATTATAAATCAGAAGATTAAATGGTTTTTTCTTTCGGCTTGTTAATATAATAATATAAATTATGAGGAAATGACTTATTGCCCTTACGGGAAAGGGCAACGAACAAACAAATTTTAATTAAAATAAGATAAGATATATTTTTTACTTTTGCGAAAAAATTAAAATGAAGATATATTCATCAGTTCTTTTATCAACCATCGTATCGGTTATTTTAACCATTCTATTCCTGTTTTTTATTCTATTGGCTTACACCTACGGAAGCAATTTTATATTTCTTGTTTTTTCAGTTTTTCTGTTCTTTCTGGCTTCCTACTTTTCAATTCTGTTCATTTTTAAAAAATATATTATGGATAGAATAAGACCTGTTTACAACACAATCAGAGATTTACCATTGAGTGGTAAAAAGATGGAAGAAAAATCGTTGGATTCAAACAGTCTCCTTCGTAATGTTAAATTTGAAGTTGAAGAATGGGCAAAAACACAGTTAACAGAAATTGAACGTTTAAAAGAGCTTGAACGTTATCGAAAAGAGTTTGTGGGAAATGTATCTCACGAATTAAAAACTCCTATTTTTAATATTCAGGGTTATGTACTAACTCTTCTGGAAGGGGGAATGGATGATCCGAAGATTAATCAGCTCTATTTGTCGAGAACAGAAAAAAGTATCGACAGAATGGTTTCTATTGTTGAAGACTTAGAGTCGATTACCAAACTTGAATCGGGTGAGTTAAAATTAAATATGGCAAAGCTCGACATTATAAAATTAGTTGAAGAGGTAATTGAGATGCACCAGTTACAGGCCGCAGAAAGAAAAATTAAAGTCCGTATTATAAACAAACGCGATAAACCAATTTATATTAAAGCCGATAAAAAACGAATTCTGGAAGTAATTACAAACCTTACTATTAATGCAATTAAATATGGCAAGAAAAAAGGGAATGTTGATATCTCATTTCACGATATGGAAGACAATATAATAGTAGAAATATCGGATGATGGAATTGGTATTGAGAAGAAAGATTTGCCGCGTATTTTCGAACGTTTTTTCCGTGCCGACAAATCCCGATCGCGCGAGCAGGGAGGTACCGGACTTGGACTTTCAATTGTAAAACATATTATTGAAGCACATAACCAGTCGATAAATGTGCGTAGTGTGGTTGATAAAGGAACCACTTTTAATTTTACACTTGAAAAGATGAAATAATAAAATAACTTTGTCAGAATTATTTTTATCATAAATTTAAGACATGAGCGACGAAAAATTTATTGTTCTATTGGTTGACGACGAACCGGATATTTTAGAATTTTTGAGTTACAACCTCGAAAAAGAAGGATACATTGTATATACTGCGAAAAACGGTATTGAAGCTATTAAAGTGGCAGAAAAGAGAATTCCTCATCTAATTATTCTCGACGTAATGATGCCCGAAATGGACGGGATTGCGGCCTGCGAAGAGTTGCGTAAAATTCCTTCGTTAAATAATACATTAATCGCATTCTTAACTGCGAGAGGTGAGGATTATTCGCAAATCGCCGGGTTCGAGGCAGGAGCCGACGATTATATTACAAAACCAATTCGTCCAAAAGTTTTGATTAGCCGTGTAAAAGCGCTATTAAAACGAACCGGAGAAAATACAGTTGCTCCTGTTATAGAAGATCCTAATACGATAAGCATTGGAAATCTTGTGATTGACAAAGAGAGGTATTTAATCCGTATCGACGAAACTGAAATGGTACTTCCGCGCAAAGAGTTCGAATTGCTTTCGTTATTGGTTTCGAAACCCGGAAAAGTATTTACCCGCGAAGAGATATATTCATCGGTTTGGGGCGAAAATGTGGTTGTTGGCGACAGAACAATTGATGTTCATATTCGTAAATTACGCGAAAAAATTGGCAACGAACATATTAAAACCTTAAAAGGAATTGGTTATAAGTTTGTAGAGTAAATCATTCAGATTCAAACAAAATATATTGCCAAATACAATACTGAAAATCCTAAAACATAACCGGCAGTTAGCTGTTTAAGGTCGTGCTTTTTTAGTATCAGCCGGGCAGTTCCAACTATCCCTGAAATTAATATTACAACTAAAATTGTTATAACTGGGTTTACCCCGCTTCGAAACGAGAGGGCAAAAATAGTTCCTGTCATTCCTCCAACGGCTGCCATGTGATTGCTGATTTTCCATTTAAACGAGATTAACAGCATTGCAATTATTACTAACACCGATGCTACAAGGAAGAGTTTAAAAACTGGGAAAGCCTTCATTCTGCCCAATAAAACAAACCCCAAATAATAGAAAACCGACGATGATAAAAGGGGAATAATCCGGTCGCGACTATTTTCCATTAAGAGGTCGAATTTTGGATTTAACGCCAAAATTGCAACCGATAATACAGGCAAAATCCCGGTCGAAAAAAGAACCACAAGTAATACAAAACGTTCGGCCTCCCACGAAAGCATCGAGAAATAAAACCCTGAATTAAACAATAAAAAAAATCCCAATGTTGGAATTAATACAGGATGAAATATTACGGAAATAAATTTTGAAATTTTTTCTGCCATTTTTATTACAACTCTTTTCTAAGTCGTGCCACCGGAATCTCAAGTTGCTCGCGATATTTAGCAACTGTTCTGCGTGCGATATTATATGATTTCTCCTTCAATATTTTTGCAAGTTTTTCGTCGGTTAACGGTTTGTATTTATCTTCATTTTCGATACACTCCTGCAATATTTTTTTTATTTCACGCGTAGAAACCTCTTCGCCATCATCTTTCATAAGTCCTTCGGAAAAGAAATATTTTAGGGGATAAATACCAAAATGTGTTTGAATGTATTTACTGTTCGAAACCCTCGATATAGTTGAGATATCCATATTTGTACGTTCAGCAATATCTTTTAAAATCATTGGGCGTAACTTGGTTTCGTCGCCATCCTCGAAATACTCTTTCTGATAATTTATTATTTCAGACATGGTAAGTAATAGAGTAGTTTGCCGCTGTTGAATGGCATCGATAAACCATTTTGCCGAATCGAGTTTTTGCTTTACAAACAAAAGTGCGTCCTTATTATTCTTCTTTTTCTGTTTGTGGTTTTCGCTCAACGCCTGAAGCATTCCCAAATATGTATCGTTAATAATTAAGTTTGGCACATTTCGCTGATTCAACGAAAGATTTAGAGTTCCGTCTAAATTATCGAGAATAAAATCGGGAACAATGTGCTGATTCGCCTTATTTTGTGGATTGCTGTACGAACTTCCCGGCTTAGGATTGAGTTTTAAAATTTGACTAATTCCCTCTTTTAACTCCTCTTCCGAAAGCTCAAGTTTAGCTAATATTTTTGTGTAATGTTTTTTTGTGAATTCAAGAAAATAGTCTTTTATAATAGTCTTTGCCAAGTCAAGATTATCATCTTTCTTTCTATCTAATTGAATTAATAAACATTCGCGCAAATCGCGTGCAGCAACTCCGGGAGGATCAAATTTTTGAATTTTCATTAGAATCTCAAGCAGTTTTTCTTCCGGAATATCAAGATTCATATTAAAAGCCAAATCATCGGAAATCGACAATAAATCGCGGCGCAAATAACCGTCGTCATCAATATTGCCGAGAATATATTCAGCCAACTGCTTTTCCTCGTCGGTTAATGAAATCATTCTGAGTTGCTCCGATAGAAATTCGTGAAAAGTAGTTCCCACCGAAAAAGGAATATCAATGTATTTATCGTCTTTCGAAAAGTTATTTGTATTTAATTTATACGAAGGAATATCTTCATCTTCAGCGTAGTAATCATCGAAAGTAAATTCGTCGTTGTCAACATCTTTTTCAGTTTCTCCATCTTGCGAAATAGTTTCATCGTCGAGAGTATCCGGATTATCGGTTTCCAACTCCAAAACCGGATTTTCTTCAAGCTCTTTTTTGATACGTTGCTCGAGTTGAACGGTCGGAATTTCCAGAAGCTTTATCACCTGTATTTGTTGTGGCGAAAGTTTCTGAAGCAGTTTTTGTTGTAATAAAAGTTTTTGCTGCATAACCCAAATGTTAACAGCGTAAATTTACTATTTTTTTTGAGAGATAACTTTTATTTCGATTAGAAATCAGCACTTTTTGGTGTACGTGGAAAAGCAATCACATCGCGAATATTTCCCATCCCGGTAACAAACAATATAAACCGCTCGAAACCAAGCCCAAAACCGCTGTGTTCTGCCGAGCCAAAACGTCGGGTATCTAAATACCAATCCATTTCGTCTGCCGGAACATACATCTCTTTCATTCGGGTTTCCAGTTTTTCGAGACTCTCCTCGCGCTGCGAACCACCAATAATTTCGCCAATTTGCGGAAACAGAACATCCATGGCGCCAACTGTTTTACCGTCAGCATTTTGTTTCATATAAAACGCCTTGATATCTTTTGGGTAATCGGTTAAAATTACCGGGCAGTTGAAATGTTTTTCAACCAAAAAACGTTCGTGCTCGCTTTGTAAATCAACTCCCCACTCAACCGGAAATTGGAATTTTTTCTTTTTGAATGGTTTCGAATTTCTTAAAATATTAATTGCCTCGGTGTATGTAATCCTGATAAAATCGTTATTTAAAACAAACTCCAGCTTTTCAATTAAATCCATCGAGCGTTGGTTTTGCGGCTTGCTTTTTTCCTCTTGCTGAAGGCGACCGGCTAAAAATTGAAGGTCGTCCATGCAATTTTCGAGTGCATATTTTATAAGCGATTTCAGAAACTCTTCAGCTAAATCCATGTTATCTTTCAAATTGTAGAAAGCCATTTCGGGTTCAATCATCCAAAACTCTGCGAGGTGGCGGGTTGTATTCGAATTCTCGGCTCTGAAAGTTGGTCCGAAAGTATAAATTTCGCCCAGTGCCATTGCACCCAATTCGCCTTCTAACTGCCCCGAAACTGTGAGATTGGTTGCTTTTCCAAAAAAATCCTGATTGTAATCAATTTCGCCCTCTTCGGTTAAAGGTGGGTTTTTAGGGTCGAGTGTGCTAACCCGAAACATTTGTCCGGCACCCTCGGCATCGCTTGCAGTAATTATTGGTGTGTGCAAATATGTAAATCCTTTATCGTTGAAAAATTTATTTACCGCAAAAGCCATTGCGTGGCGAACACGAAAAATTGCGCTAAAAGTATTTGTACGAAAACGTAAATGTGCATTTTCACGCAAAAACTCAAGTGTGTGCCTTTTTGGTTGAATAGGATATTTATCGGGGTCGGCACCGCCAAGCAGTTCCACTTTTTCGGCAACCATTTCAATTTTTTGCCCGCTTCCTGCCGATTCGGCTAATTCGCCTGTTACCGAAAGTGCAGCTCCGGTATTAATATTACGTAAAAGTGCGTCATCAAATTTTTCAACATCAACTACAATTTGTAAATTATTAATTGTAGAACCGTCATTCAGCGCAATAAAATTTACATTTTTACTGCCTCGTTTTGTTCGTACCCAACCTTTTGCAACAACAGTTTTACCTACCTCTCCGGTTTGCAGGATCTCTTTAATTTTTATTCGTTCCATTTTTATTCCTATTTTCACCGCAAAGACGCTGACCTGCCTGTCGGTAGGCAGAGACGCAAAGAAAAATTAATTATTCTTTCGTATTCTGGCATCTAATGCAAAATTTATTCAACAACTTTTTATTTTGAAGGAGACAAAAGTACATTTTTATGTGTGATAATAAATAGAGTAGATTTATTTGTTTTGATTTTTGATGAATTGATAAAACTAAAAAGCCACCCGTAATTAAACTAATGGCTTTTGTTTTCGAATTGATTGATTATTTAGCGCCGGCGTGAATTTATTAATTTGATAACTGTAATAATTTAGATTCGTCAAATTTTTATTACGTATTTACACTGATACCTTTGAAAATGTTCTTATTCCCTCTCCTTTATTATACTTTTCATTGCCTTTATGTATCTACGAAGGATTAAAAACCCCGAACAATTAAAACATCACAGCCCGGGGGAATTTGGTAAGATAATGGGGCTTGACCGTGTGCCTGAAGCCAAGAGCTTACGTGCAAAACTAAAAGAGATATCCACTCAGAAAAAGTCATGGGAATGGAATATCGATTTGGCAAAAAAGTGGGCACACAGTGAAGATAACGAGTTTTATTACATAGATGGGCATGTACAGGTTTACAACGGTTACAAAGCAAGGTTGGGAAAGAAACATGTGGCAAGGCAAAAACTTTGTTTACCCGGCATGCAGGAATTTTGGGTCAACAACAAAGAGGGGATGCCATATTTCTACATTACAGGACAAGTAAATGAAAAACTCTTAGAGATGCTCGAAACACAAATCATCCCAACACTATTAGAAAAAATCCCATCAAAATACTCTCAAGAAGAATTAGACAATGTGTCCATGCGGGAAATAAGGCGGCTCACAAAAGAACACCAAACAAGTGTGATAACGACAAACACAAAGCTGTCATTGACAATGGTGGCCATACATATGTTCGCCCGTTGGACACAAGAGAATTATTTTAAGTATATGCGACAAGATTACAATTTTGATAGGTTACTGCAATATGCTGTAGAACAAATAAATGGAGACTTTGCCGTAGTAAACCCGGAGTACAATAATATAACATACCGCTTAAAGAAAATACGTGAAAAGATTAGCCGAAGAAGAGCCAAATTATTCAAGTTGCAAGAAGACAACGTTAACGATGGTCTTGACAGTACAAACAGATACCTGAAAAAACAAATAACGGTTAGCCAAGAGCTAGAGGACTTAATACATCAGGAAGAGATTGAATTGGTAAAAAGAAAACAAGTACCCTATAAAATAAAAATAGATGATATGCCAGAGAACATGAAATACAATAAGCTAAACCTTGAAAGCAAGCGTTTTCAAAATATAATTAAAATGATATGTTTCAGGGCTGAAACTTCCTTTGCCAACTTGCTCTCTAAATATTACAACAAAAGTATTAATGAAAAAAGGGCTATCGTTAAAAGCATTATAAACTCTCATGCAGACATTATTCCTGACTACCAAAATAATAAACTTATAGTTAGCTTATATTCTCAAGCAAGCCCGAGAATGAACAATGCTATTGAAAGCATTTGCAAATTGTTAAATGATACAGAAACGAAATATCCAGGTACAAATATGACGCTCGAATATAAAATCGCGACATAACACTTTGGGGTGGGTCAGGAGTTCTGAAACTACAAAACCGCCCTGCCAAAATCACCAATGGGCAAGGCAACGGCATATTGCATTCCCCGATGGGACAAACTGATGAATTACCTAAAAGATGGCTCGTTGGAGATAGACAATAATTTTGCGGAAAATGCAATCCGTCCCATTGCTTTGGGCAGAAAGAACTACCTGTTCGCAGGCTCGGCACGTGGGGCAGAAAGGGCAGCAATGTTCTACTCATTTTTTGGGACATGCAAAAAGAACAACGTGAACCCGTTCGAGTGGCTAAAAAAAGTATTAGAAGTAATACCGCACCACAAAGTAAACAGGCTGGACGAGCTGCTTCCCCAAAACCTGAAGATATAATCCACCCAATTTAATGCAAAGAAAAATATTTTGCAACAACTTTCTATGACCTATTTGGTAGAAGGGGATACGAATAAGCGAATAGTTAACCGGACTTGTAATTTCATATATTTTTGGCTTACTTATAGTATATTTCTTCTACCTTAACTGGAAGGAAATTGATTCATTGTAATAAATGAGGGCATCAGTTATCTGTTGAGGGGGAAAAGCTCTTGGTGTAATATTTGCCAACATGCTCTGCTTATAAACAACTTAGGCTTTATTTAAAATCTTCTTTAAAGAGTTGCCGCATGAATTTCGTATTATTAAATCGACAGGTAAAATTACTTGTTGCTTTTCGAGAACTGTATCTTTGTTTTGAATGTGATTCAATAAAATTTCAAAAGCTCGCTTTCCAATTTCTGCTTTTGGCTGATTTACTGCTGTAATGGTTGGACAAGAGAACTTAAAAAGATCAATATCATCAAAAGAAACAATGGATATATCTTGCGGAATCCTAAGATTAAAACTATTGATTAACTCCAACCCGGCTGTTGCAAGTTTATTGTTTAAGAAAAATATAGCCTGAATATTCTCGTCGAGAATCAAGTCTTTTAGAAGTGGCTTCATCGTTTCAGAAATCTTTTTGTGGGGTATCTCCTTAATTAATTTATTACTTACCGGGTATCCGTGTTTTCGCAAAGCTGCTTTACACCCTTCAATTCTTTGTTTCATTGTTGTAAGGTGCATAGGAGATACACTAAAGATAGCTATTTTAGATAAATTTAAGGACAATAAATGTTCTGTCATATCAAAGGCTCCCTGATAATTATCAACAAGCACATAATTAGTTTTTACACCTGGAATATACCTGTCAACAAGTACGAAAGGTATATTGGTGTCCCTAAGTTCACGTATTTCATCTCTGCCTTTAAAAGAGGTGGAAAGTATAAGACCGTCAACTCCCCTGTCGAGCAAAAAACTAATCATCGCTTTTTCTTTTGTGGGGTCTTCTTCCGAGTTCATAAATATTATGTTATACCCTTCTGCAGATGCAAGTTTCTCAATACTTTTTGCAATTTCAGAATAGAAAACATTTGAAATGTCGGCAATTATCAATCCAATCGTTTTAGAACTGCCTAACCTAAGGCTTCTCGCAATCTGGTTTGGTTTGTAATTTAGTTTTTTTGCCAGCTCCTTAACTCTTTTTTGAGTCTTTATGCTTATCCCTTTTTCATCTCCTTGATTGTTTAGTACCATGGAAACTAGTGTTATGGAAACTCCTAATTTATTTGCAATATCTTTAAGTGATGTTTTTTTCATAAATACTAAAAATCGATAATTAACACGAAGTTAAGTTTATTCTATACCTTAACTAAAATATATTATACAAATGTAAAATATATTATAACAGTTTAAAATATTGCAACATATTTTTTTGCTGATTAACAGCTAATCTGTTACAATAGTTACTCTATTTAAAGATAGTGCAACTATATATAACACAGATAAAGTTATTGATTGGATACTTGGTAAAATTATTAATTTAATCGTTTTAGTCTTGTTTGTTGTTGAAAACAATTACTATGGCAATAAATTTTCATGAAAATCAGTATCCATTCTGGTTACGATGTAGTTTTTATGAATACAAACAGAGCGGTTATTGATGCACTGAATGCTCGAAAAAAATATCAGGTTGTAGTAAAAACCTACGATGGCAACGAATAATCCAGATTGAAAATGTTAGAGGAGTTTCAATATTTGATACTGATATAAAGCATCAATTAAAGAGTGCTTGCAAACTCAATGAAAGCTAATAGCTGATCTAATTATTTAAATCGTTTAATAAAATATTCGCAGCAGTATATTCCTATTATAATACCATTCTTGCTAATTTTCGAGATAAACTCACGCAAGTGCTTATGTGGAGTCTTTTTATTTAAGATCGAACCTAGTAAATGTATTAAAGATTATGGTAGAAACAATTTTGCTTTTATTTTATCTTTAAACAGTGTAAATGCTAATGATACAAGGGCTATCACAATAAGGCATCAACAATATTTTGATAAAAAACAAAACAATTTAAACGTTTTAGTTTGGTTTATTATAAAAAACAGATTACTTTTGATTTTAATTTTTTTTAACAATATGCATGATTCTTTGCTGTTTGGTACTAATTACAGTAGCTCAGGAAGTCAAAAAGCATATAAAATTTATGTAGATATAGAGTGCGGTATAGAAATTAACTGTAAAAACAAAATAAAAACTACTGCTTATGAAAAAAAAACTTTTAGTTACCTTATTCTTCAACCTTAAAAAAATAATAAAATCATTAAAAACATCATTATGAAAAGGAGAATTCTACTAATCTTGACTACACTATTTTTTCTTCAATTAACCGTTTTGGTTGTTAGTGGTCAGGAAACAAAAAATGTTATTACAGGGCAAATTAACGACGAAAGTGGGCCGTTGCCAGGAGTAACTGTTTTAATAAAGGGATCGGATAATGTTGGGACCATTACTGATGCAGACGGTTCTTTTAGCATTAAAGCCGGCTCTACTGATATTCTTTTAGTCTCTTTCGTTGGTATGAAGAGCCAAGAAATTAATGTTGATGGACAATCTAATATCAATATTAACATGGAACCGGAAACAATTGGACTTGAGGAAGTTATTGCAGTTGGTTATGGTATTCAAAAGAAAAAGAGCCTCACAGGAGCTATCTCAAGTATTGACAATGAAGAGATCCAGACTACAACTTCAACAAGTTTGGCGCAAAAGCTTCAGGGAAAAGTTGCCGGATTAAATATTCGTCAGAATAGTGCGGAGCCCGGGATGTACGATAATTCCATTAACATACGCGGTTTTGGAACACCTTTGTATGTTATTGACGGTATTGTTAGGGGAGATTCGAGAGATTTCCAAAGACTCCGTTCTGAAGATATTGAAAGCATTTCGGTATTGAAAGATGCATCAGCAGCAATTTATGGTATGAATGCTGCCAACGGAGTAATAATTGTAACAACAAAAAAAGGAGGTGAAGGTAAAACCAGATTCACGTTTAGTGCTACAACAGGTTTCTCGTCACCAACCGACATACCCGACATGGCTAATGCTGCTCAATATGTTGAATTGCAAGTTGATGCCTATGCAAGTGCTGGAATTCCACCAAAATACACACCTGAAGAGCTTGCAGCTTGGCAAGCAGGAGGGCCGGGTTACGAAAGCACAAACTGGGCAGACGAAACACTAAAAAACAGTTCGATGCGTAATGAGTATAATCTGTCAGCCGAGGGAGGCAGTAAAAAAGTTTCTTACTACTTCAATATGGGTTATGTTACCGATAATGGACTTTTAAATTCGGGAGACATTAATTACAAAAAGGTTAATTTTAGAGCCAATGTATCTGCAAAGCTAACTGATAATTTGACGGCTGATGTTAATCTATCAGGGTTTACAGATGAAAGGAATTCTCCTGCCGACGGAATATTTAGTATCTGGAGAGGTACTGTGTCACAGCTTCCAACCTCTTCTGTTTATGCCAACGACAATCCCGACTACCTGAACCGGGTGCAAGACGGACAATCTATGAACCCCGTGGCCATTGCTCAAAGCGACTTAACTGGTTATGGAATTAATGAAGACAGTAAATATCAGAGTGCTTTTAATCTAACGTATAAAGCACCTTTTTTAGAAGGGCTCGAGTTCAAGGGTGTTATCTCATTCGATCAAAGTTTTTATCAAGGTAAAGGCGTACGTACAGATTATGAGTTGTATGATTATTCTGTTGCTGACAGTACGTACATGCCAACTAGTTTTAATGCACCTTCAAGTATTAGTAATAATTATAGTAACTCTTCTCTTCTAACTTTTCAGGCAATAGCTAATTATAAAACAACTTTTGCTGAAAATCATAATGTCAGTGCTACCCTAGTTTACGAACAAAAAGAGACCAAGGGAAGATATGCTGGAATATTTAAGTATTATGAGTTTTTCACTAATGCGCAAATTGATCAGGCAGGAGAAGAAAATGCTCAATCGTGGGGAAATGAAAGCCATCAAAGATTTAAATCATATTTAGGCCGTTTAAATTATAACTATAAAGGCAAATACCTTATTGAATTTGCCGGAAGATACGATGGGTCGTACAGATATCACCCCGACCAAAGGTGGGGATTCTTTCCTGTTGTTTCAGGAGGATGGAGAGTTTCTGAAGAGAATTTTATCAAAGATAATCTTTCATGGATGTCTAATTTTAAAATTAGAGGTTCTTATGGCATAATTGGACAAGATGCCGGAGCCCCATTTCAATATGTTCAGGGATTTTCTACATCAGGTGGAGGAACATGGGAATATGTTGATGGCGTTCTTACAAATGGCGCAGCAACACCAGCTCTTGTGAATGAAGAGTTAACATGGATGGAATCGACAATAAAAGACGTTGGTTTTGATATTGGCTTTTTTGATAACAAACTTACTTTTACTGCCGATTGGTACCAAAGAGATAGAACAGGACTACTTGCTTATAGAAATGTTTCTTTACCTAACACTTTTGGAGGAACATTACCTCAGGAAAATCTTAACAGCGATCGTGTTCGAGGATTCGAACTATCGTTTATTCATGCAAACACAATTGGCGATTTTAACTATAGTATTTCGGGTAACGTAAACTTTACGCGAACCATGAATGTTTATGTTGAACAAGGAGAATTTACAAGCAGCTGGGGGATATATAGAGGCAGACAGTCTGATCGTTGGCAAGGCATTGCATGGACATATAACAGATTAGGTCAATTTCAAGATGAAGAGGAAATATTATTTGCACCTGTACAGAATGGCTCGCTTGGCAACAAGAATGAAATGCCGGGAGATTTTAAATACGAAGATTTAAATGGTGATGGCGTAATTGACGGTAACGACATTTCTCCAAATATGTATAACGAAACACCCAGAACGAATTTTGGATTATCGTTAAATGGATCGTGGAAAGGTTTCGACCTTAATGTTCTGTTACAAGGAGCTGCTAACTTTACAGTGCGATATACTCACGCTTATACAACAATGTTTTGGGGCGAAGGTAATATACCTGCATATTTTATGGACAGATGGCATAAAGCGGATCCATACGATCCCGGAAGCGAATGGGTGGAAGGTGAATGGCCTGCTATGCGAATTCAGGAAATTAAGCAAATAGGTATGCTTTATGCCGAAAGTGATGCATGGAGAAGAGATGCCTCTTACGTTCGTATAAAGAATGTTGAACTTGGTTATACGTTTAATCAATCTTTTATTAGTAAGGTTGGAATTAACAGTATAAGGCTATTTACAAACGTTAATAACCTATACACTTTTGCCGACCCTTTTGTTAAACCTTTCGACCCTGAATCTGCTGCTGGAGGTTATTCCGCAGGATGGACCTATCCACTATTGCGAACATTTAACTTTGGTGTAGATATTAATTTTTAAAATTGAATAGATATGAAATTAAGTAGAAAATTATTAATAATCGGCTTCATCAGTTTAATCAGTTTTAATAGTTGCAATGATGACTATCTTCAACTAGAGCCAACTGATAAAGTAAGTGCAAACGATCTATTTTCAAGTCCTGCCGGTGTAAAAACATTTATGGCCGGATTGTACTATCAAATGCCTATAGAAGACTTTAACTCAACTCCTTTTCAAGGAATAAGTTGGAATACTGGTGATGCAAACAATAATGGGGGATTTCCTATAATCATTACCGACGATGCATGCGGGTCACAACGTGATGATATAGATCATGGAGGAAGCTTCTACTGGTGGAACGAAGGCTATAAACTAAACAGGGATATTAACTTGTTGTTTAGTGTTATTCCTGATTTAGATGTTCCACAGGAAGAGAAAGATGCCTTAACAGGCGAAGCCGCATTTATGCGTGCATTTACATACTTCGCATTAGCAAAAAGATACGGGGGCGTTCCAATTATAACTGAAATTGCCGACGTAAATGACTCAACTGCCATGTTTGTTCCCAGAAGTACAGAAAAGGAGACATGGGATTTTGTTCTCGAAAATTGCGATCTTGCTGCATCACTGCTTGGCGAAGGGGACGGAAACAGACGCAGAGGAACGAAGTGGGCTGCATTGGCACTAAAATCAAGAGCAGCTCTTCATGCAGCTTCTGTTGCCAAATTTTGGGATAGAGCTCCACTTTCGGGCGATGCAAAAGATGCAGGTCTGGTGGGGATGGATGCTTCCGCCGCCAATCACTATTATGCTGAGTGTATAAGTGCATCTGAAGAAATTATTAAAAACGGACCTTTCTCTCTTTATAAGGCTAATCCTGCAAGTGTAGAAGAAGCAGCGGAGAATTACAGAGAGATGTTCGAAGACCCGAATCGCTCTTTCGATGAAGTTATAATGTTAAAAGGATTTACTCTTGAAGGTGCAAATTTAGGTAGTAACCAGGACAATTGGGGAAACCCTGCACAAACTGCCGGAGCCTGGCCTCACCCCGGTCGCTTCAATCCTACAATCGACTTTGTTGATATTTATGAAGATTATTCGAATCCCGGACAGGATGCTCCAATTATTACTACTGAAGATGGTAATTATAATAATTACGATGGATATAATAAAAGCAGAACTTATCTGGAGTTTGATAGTCCACTTGATATTTTTGCCAACAAAGATGCTCGCCTGCATGCCACTACTATTCTTCCAAGTTCTATATGGAAAGATACAAAAATTGTTATTCAAGGTGGATATATTAAACCAAATGGGCAGGCAGTAATTGAAGCTAAGGCAATGACAACTGTGAATGGAACTACATATTATACTTATGGAGGTTCAACCGGAAAATTGTATTCAGGGTTTGATCCAGCGGGTGGAAATTACACTCGAACAGGTTTTCTTTTTAGGAAATTCCTTAATTCACAATATGTGCCAAAGTTGGGTTGGAACTACTCGACTACCGATTGGATTGAATTTCGTTATGCAGAGGTGCTTCTCAACTATGCAGAAGCAGTAGTTGAAAGTGGTACCGGAGATGCTACATTAGCTGAAAAAGCAATTAACGATATTCGCCATAGAGCATTTCATAAAACGAATGTTCCGTTAACATTGGAAAATGTGTTGCGCGAAAGAAGAGTTGAGTTGGCATTCGAAAATAAAAGGTATTGGGATCTGATCAGAAGAAGAGAATATCATACTGTATTTTCAAACACGTACCGACACTCTCTTGTTCCAATTTTAGATTTAAGAACAATGAAGTACATCTTTGTAAGAAAGAACATTTTAAATACAAATCCACATACTTTCTTAACAGCTTGGTACTATAAACCAATACCGGGTATTGGCTCCAATGGGTTAATTCAGAATCCTCAATATTAATTTCTTAAAAAATACAAAATGAAAAGAAATATCATATACATATTAGTGGCACTGGCAACAATTGTCAGTTCGTGCGAGCTCGATAATTACGACGCTCCCAATGCTAAGTTCTACGGATCTATAATTGACGAAGAGACTGGAGTTGGAATCCCCCAGGATCTTATTGAGGGCTCGGTAATAGAATACGTTGAGTTGGGATACGAAAACCCACCAAGACAACAGCTTAGATTTAAACCGGATGGTACATTCCGAAATAATCTGATGTTTTCGGGATCGTATGCAGTACAGCCGGTT
>JAJRSD010000102.1 GCA_024278975.1 Bacteroidota bacterium | reverse complement strand
TTTTGTCCTTCCGTCTTTCCTTACTCGTTTGCCACTTGTAAAAGTCTGTTCCTTTTGCGAAATATCAATACTTTCAAGTAGTAATAAAACTCCATTGTGAACATAGAAATCACCCGCTCTTAAATTATCTTCTTTAAATTCTATTAGTTTACGCTTACCGTTTGCCAAATCTTTCTGAACCTCAATAAATGTTGGTTCATATTTATGAAAATCTTTGCAAGGTTTTCTACGTGCAACAAAATCAGCTTGAGCTCTTTCGTAATCTTTTGGCGTATGTTTAAAATCAAATAGACCTGCATCATCACCTCCTAAAATATCTAACGAATCATCACTTAATAAATCATCAATAGAATTTATCTCTTTCGGTTTTCCGTATTCTGCTTGTGGCTCGTTTACTTGGTTGGTTTCTAAAACTGGTAATAAATTATGAACATCGTGTTCTTTCAATAAACCAATTTTAGTTTCATCTTCTCTTAAACTTTTAAGTCGAGAGTACAACTGAAATTCTGAAATATTACTTGGATTTGCTGTTGGATCTTTTCCATTGCTTTCAACAAAATCATTTATTTCTTGGAAAGAAGCCAATAAGCGTTCATCTGCCGTTCGGACATTGGAATTTTTAGGCTTAAAATTAAGTAAACCTAAAGGGTCATTATTGAAAATATCGTCCAATATTTTATCCTTATCCATTTGCTTCTGCTTTTTTTCGTTTCTCTTCTTTTAGATAAATGATACATTCAGCCATTCGTTTTTCCAAAGGGTCGTTCGATTTTAAATTTGGCTGTTTATTATACATTTTTATAAATTCCTGAATTTTAGGCCAAAGTATTTTTGCTTCCTCAAAATCCATTTTTATACGAGTGGCTTCAATGTGGTCTTGAATAACTTTTAAAACTTTTGTTGTAACCGATTTTGATAAGATTTCAAAGGCCTTTTGAAAAGGATTTATCCTGTCAATCAAATCAATGTGAATATCATCAATATCAACAAACGAACCCGCCATTCTTATAAATCGTTTGTCGCCTGTTTCTTTAATTTCTCCGTTTTTAATAACCGAATCAACTACTACGTGTTGGCGAACTTCTTCTACTTCTTTATCCGATAAATCGGGATATTTTATTTTGATAATTTTAGGAATCAAAACTTTGTTTATGACTTCTGGGTCAACATTTCCCGGCATTGCTTTTAGCATTTTATCATCTTGCAAAATAGTTGCCTTCAAATCGTTTAAATCCGATTCTAAAATATCTTTTACTCGTTTTGAACTTGGTTCTTTTAAACCTCTTATTTTTATTTCGCCCGGTTTTGCTTTGTCATCATCATTTACTTTGGTTTTAAATTTCCAGTTTGGAGCTAAAACTTGTTCCATCAGCAATGATGCAGTAATGGCTTTAAGCATATTATTTACCGAAAGTTTTACCAAATCATCTGCTGCATCGGGTTGAGCAATTAAGTTTGTAAACTGTGCGTGAGTTTTATTATCGCTATCTCTTGTCGCTCTACCAATAATTTGAATGATTTCGGTTAATGAGCCTCTGTAACCAACGGTTAAAGCGTGTTCGCAATAAGGCCAATCAAAACCCTCTTTTGCCATTCCTAAAGCAATGATTAAATCCATATCGTCTATGGAATCCATTTCTCTAAGGTAGTTTACAATTTTATCACGTTCTCTTGGACTGTCTTCTACTAAATCGGCTACTTTAAGAATTTTGCCATCAGACTTACGCTTTACGTGAATAACACCCGTTTCAGCATCTTGTTTGATTACTTCGCCAATGGCATCTAAAATAAAATCAACTTCATTGTGTTTGTCTTTTGTCGATTCGCCTGAATTTACATTTGGAATATGCAAAATGGTTTTCTTGTCTGTATCCAATATTTCCATTATAGCATTGGTGTATCTTCCTTGATAAAAGTGATAACCAATTCCCAATGATTTTAGATAATCATATCCATTTAATTGCTCGTAATAATTGTAGGTTACTTTGGTAAACTTCTCTTCATCTTCGGGAAGTAGAATTGGTACACTATCGCCTCTAAAAAATGAACCTGTCATTGCCACAATATGAGCAGATGATTTACGCATAATGTCACGAAGCAATTCTCCCAAACGATTTTCGGCATCTGCCGAAACGTGATGAAATTCGTCTATTGCCAAAAGTGTATTGTTAAACTTTTTTTCGTCTAACTCCTCGCAAGCAAAACGCAATGTGGCGTGTGTGCAAATTAAAAGTTGCTCATCGCTATCCATAAAATTATGGAATGCCTGAACTTTGCTTTTGCTTCCATCGCTGCCTGGTGTACAAAGGTTGTATTTGTCGTTGGGTTTCCAGTTTGCAAAAAAACCAAACTCTTTCAGATTGGTTTTAGCAAACGAACTACCAATAGCACGTTCCGGCACAGCAACAATTACTTTTTTGATTCCCTGATTAACCAATTTATCTAAACCTATAAACATTAAGGCACGAGATTTTCCCGAAGCAGGTGGAGACTTTATCAATAAATATTGTGCATCTCTATATTCAAAAGCACGTTCCTGCATTTCACGCATACCGTAGGTATTGGTGCTTTTGCTTTGTCCTGTTTGTTTGTATTGTACGTTTACTATATCTGGCATATTATTTTTTCTTTTTTCGGGTTTTCTTCTCTTTGGCAAACAAAGTACCTTGTTCTTTCTCTTCTGCTATCATTTTCTCATACAGTTTGAAAAGATACTCCAACCGCTCTTCATCACTTTTAAAAGGTGTACTTCGGTAGCATTTTTCTATAATAATATCGTTTTGGTGATGGGCTTCTCTCAGACCATCGGGCATTTTATCGGGGTCGTAAAGCTGTGCCAAAGTTTTATCGCTGTGTTTTTCCCGCTCTTCTAAAATACGAAATGTGGCTTGGGTGATTTCATTTTTGCGTTGGGTGGATATTTTGGGGAAAGGGAAATTGTTATATGTTAAATTAACAGAATACCTATAATCATTTCTCATTCTTGCACTTGTTATTGACATCCATAAACTGTGTATTCGAGATAAAATTATACCTAATAAAAATGGTTCAGAATTATAAATTACAAATGCTCCATTACTGATAATTGAATTGTTTGTTGAATAACCAGCGGGTAAATATTTTCTACGTCCTGAACTTGTCATAGGAAAAACAATTGCTTCAGAATCTTTATGCTTGCGATAGAAAAAGCGATGAGGAACATTTGCTGCTTTTTTGGCATCTCTACCTGCTGACAAACGATAATCCCTACATAAATCTATTCGTTCGTTTACTTTAATAATATTTTTTGCTTCATCAATTTGGTCATCACCTATCCAAAGACAGTAACGTTCAACACCATTTAGAAAATCCCCGCCACCAACAAATTTTTTAATAAATTTTTCAGAACGTATATCTTCTTCTATAAATAGTTTTTTTTCAGTCGGTGTTAAAATCAAATGTCCACCATCTATACCGCTACTACCTAAAATAGCAACAGGTAATTTTGAAATAGATTCTTTTCGTTGATATAACGCAATACTATTACCTTCTATTAAATACGGACTAATATTTTTCACGCTTCTAATTCCGTTCTTTTCAAAAATTGTTTTTTGAGTATTTTGACTATTTTGAACACCGATTATTACAACAGTTACACCCGCCTTGTTTTTGGCATTATTCCCCCAATGGAATGATTGATATGCGAAAAATATTTCTTGTTTTTTAGTAAAAATATAAGGCCATATTAAGCTCACTTGTTCGCCTTGGCTTATGGAATTAGTTGAGACAAAAGAATACTTTGCATCTGTTTCGTTTTCAATATAGTCTGTGGCTTTTTTGAACCAAGAACCGATATAATCAAGACGTTTAACTTTTCCAAGCTCTTTGAATACAAAATCCATATCAGACTTTTGTTCTATATTTCTTTCTTGAAATCCCAAATAAGGCGGATTCCCCAAAATATAAATCTCAGTATCTTTTGTTTTCGGGCAAACCTCTTCCCAATCCAAACGAGTAGCATTTCCCTGTACAATTTTACCAGCTTCTTTAAGTGGCAAGGTTGGGTTGGTTCTTCCAAACTCTTTAAAGAATTCTACATTCATTTGGTGTTCGGCAAGCCAGAGAGCAAGTTTTGCAATTTCGCCTGCAAAATCGTCAATCTCTATTCCGTAAAACTGCGAGAGTTGTATGCCAGATAAAGCCATCATACCACCAGCTTTAAAAATCTTCATCTCTAAAATACGGAGTTCTTTGTAGGCAATAATTAAAAAGTTGCCACTACCACAGGCTGGGTCAAATATTTTTAAATTGTGTATTCTGTTAAGTAAAGCGTTTAGTTTCTTTTGGTTTCCGTTGGCATTTTCAAACTCTTCGTACAGCTCATTTAAAAAAAGTGGTTCAATCACTTTCATAATATTTGGTACAGAAGTATAATGCTGTCCTAAACTTCCACGCTGGTCAACAGAAATAACCGCCTGAAACATTGAACCAAAAATATCGGGGTTAATAGCCGACCAATCTTGGTCTCCACTATTAATTATTGCATTTCGTGAATTACGAGAGAATTTAGGAGTGGCAATCTTGTCTTTAAACAATCCACCATTTACGTAAGGGAAAGACTTTAGATATTCTGGTAGGTTTTTACGCTCCTTTTCGGGAGTATTCAATACCGTAAACAGCGTATCTAAATAAGTGTTTAAATCCCTACCATCTGCTTGTGTATGTGAATCAATGGCATTTGTAAATTGGCTATCTTCAAAAATGTGTGTATCCTCTGCAAAAAAGCAGAATAACAAACGGGATAAGAAAACGTTTAGTCCGTGAATAAATTCAGGCGAATCATCAGCATTGTTCTTTTTAATCTCATCAAAAAGCTTTGCCATTTTTTCGGCAGCTTTTACATCGGCAGGGTTTTCGTTGGCGTGTTGTGCCTTTTCCATTCCTGCCCACGGTAAAAAGAAGTCGTAATGCTTTGGTAATTCGTTTAAAGTACAATCTAATTTGTCATCTGTTTTGGTATCAACTGCCAAAAGTGTTTTATAATCGGTAACAATTACAAAACGCTCGTTGCGTTTTAATTCCTTTACAATTTTAGAAATTGTAAGATGTAAATCTTCTTTTTGTTCTTCTCTAAAAAACAATTTTTTCTTCCACGATATTTCGCCTTCAACTTTCGATAAGTTGAGATTTCCTTTTTTCAATCTTGTAATAGATGCTTTGGGTAAACCATAAGCCAAAAGCAACTCATAAATAAAGTTTTCTTTATTAAAAGTTGCAATCAGTTTTTGCAGGTTTATTTCTATTTGTGCTATGTTCATTTTTTAACTCTCATTAATAAGTTTTTGAATTCCAACGAGCCGAAGGCAAACTACAAACACCTTGAATAAAGTCATTGTAATAATTTGAATTTCGACCAGATTCAGTTTGAATTCGTTTGTAAATCAATCGGGCATTTACTTTTCTGTAAAATGCTCTGAAAATATCTTTCACATCTGCTGGGAAATCGTCTTTGTACCCATTTTCAATTTCAAGATATTTTCTTGTCAAGAATAGAAGTAAATCAGAAATCTGAATCATTGTATTTTTTTCAGAATCCACAGGAAAACTAAATTCAACAATCCACTTCACTCGTTTTCCAACAGCACTTTCAAATCTTCTAAATCTTGTGATTGATTCTATTTCTCTGATAAAACTATCTTTTTCGTCAAGTATTACCATTGCTCTTGCACTTCTACCCAATTTTTCTTTTGTGTATTTTTCGTATGCAGTAATCAAATAATCGTATGCAATTAGATAGGGCGTTTTTAACTCCACATAATCTCTGTCTCTTACTTGTGTTGTATCATATGCGTTTAATTTGGCTTTGTCAATTCCGAAATAGTAGTATTGATGTTTTCTTGAAATTACAAGGTCTAAGATGTCATTGATTAATTGATTTCTATTTTCTCTTGAATGTCCTTCAAAATGTCCTGTTCCATTATTTGAGAACAAATCTTGTGTATGAAATTCAAAGTTTGCAGGTACGTTATTTTCGAAATATGCTGATATTATTTTTTGAAATTCGGTATGTGTTTTATTCCAACCCTCGTCTCTGAGAATTAATCCACCTGCCACAAAAATTGGTTGTTGTGCTTGAGTTAAGTCTCTTCCGTTACATCCTGTTTCATCTATGTAGTAAAAATGCATATCTTATCTTCCGTATTTCTGTGCGTTGGCAAAAAATAGCTCTTTTGGTTTTTTAGGGTTGGCATTTTGCGTGTCGGCAAAAAACCAAATGTGCTATTTGTGCGGTGGCATTTCATTTAATATTTTGCTGTCGTTTCGTTCATTTCTCGGTCTTTCTTTGCATTACCCCCAACGGTGAGTATATGGTTTTGTGGCGGTTTTTGGAACATAAATCTTTCAATTTACACCGATGTTTATTTAATGCTAAAATGCTCATATTTAGCACTTAACCCGCCATAAACTATATACATTGTTGTGGTTAGTGGTTGTT
>JAJRSD010000101.1 GCA_024278975.1 Bacteroidota bacterium | reverse complement strand
TGTATAGTGTCAGCAAAAAGTGAACCGTTGAGAGCTTAGATTTAAGATAGAGGTTTAATAATTATATTAACCCTGTCTGCGATAAGAGCAGACCTTAAATCTATTGAAATATCACAATCCTTTTACATAATTAATAATCAACCACTGTTCTTCCTCATCTTGTATTTTCTTTTTAAAACTTGGCATATCATCTCTTCCAATAAAGGTCTTATAATACAGACTTCCGTCTGTTTGATCTTTAAAGGAAGCGTTGGTAAAATCGCCTACAGGCGTATCTAAGGTTTCTGCTTTTTTCCCATCACCTTTACCTTTTGTGCCATGGCAAGATTTACAATGTTTCGAATACAATATGCGTCCAATTTTTTCATCATCTATAACGTTGACATAAGGGTTTTTCATTTTTTGATATTTCGTAGGTACTTCCCAAGGGTCTTGCTGGCTTGGTTTAATAATAGTCATTGATAATATAACAAAACTTCCGACTAGTATTGTTCCTAGAAGTAAAAACTGTTTTTTCATGATAAAAAGATTTGAGTTAATATCAACCTAAGATTGCAATGGTTTTATTTTACTGATTTTAAATAGAATATAAATAACATAACATATTACTAACAATATGGCAAGAATCATTCCACTTGTGAGAAGAACTAAAGTAATAGGAGCATTGGCTGCAGCTGCCCACAATGATCTCTTTTCTTCTGATAGATTTAACTGCTGTGGTATGCCCCAATTTTTTATCGTTTCTATAGAAAGATCGTTATATAAGTCCGATTCCATAATTTTGACCACAATTTTAACATTACCTTCCATATCTCCGGGCAAATCATTAGGAAATTCTATTTGGACTATGCCATTCTCATCAGTGGTAGTAAAAGCATCTCCAATAGGTAATAAACTAAATGTTCTTTTCACATAAAAAAACAATTCCAAATCTTCAATAGGAATACCTGCCTGGTCGGTTGCTATTGCATCAATCAATTTAACATCATTTTCTTCTGAAAATGAAAGAGATACTTCAGCAACTGCTAAAGAATCTTGCCCATACATATTCGAGCTACCTATGAATACCAGATGCAATACTAGAAAGATCTCCAGAAAATAACGACATAAGTTTATTTCAGCTTTCATTTTTCAAAATATTTTGTTCAGCTGTAGTTTCGGAAACAGGTTTATATTTTTTAACGGGTATCACCGGAAACAATTTAATAAGTACTGTAATGATCAATAATAACCAGGCAAAAGATGAAATGGTAATTGCCCATTCTTCCCAAGTAGGGTTATAATGCAAATAGGACTCTTCAACCCCCTGTATAGGTAAATAAGGATGTTGTAGTGAAGGAATTACAATTAAATAACGTTTAAACCACGCCCCTAGAACTATAAATATTGATATGATTAATATTGGTAACGGTTTACGGAATGTTTTAAACATCAACAGTACAATGGGTAAAAGAAGTCCACCTACCTGAACAAACCAATACATAGGGGCGTATTTACCAACGAATAATTCTGTAATATGTTCCCCTTCAACCCCAACCATTTTAAAAGCAGGACCTAGAAATTCGTTGATATTAAAGTATAGGTATACTAAGGACAGGAGTACTAACAGCCTGCCCATCTTGTCGAAATGAAGATTCGTAATGTAAGCTTTCAGCCTTAAATGTTTTCTGATAAAGTACATTGCAATAATAATAACCCCGGCACCTGCCATAAAGGCTCCCGAAACAAAATATGGCCCTAAGTTGGTACTATCCCATCCCGGACGCCAGGTTGTAGCAAATAACCAGGAGGTTACCGTATGGATGGCAAATGCAACAGGAAGTACTACAATTGCTAAAATCTTACTTATTTTTTGAAGCATAGCTATCTGTTTCGGATGATTATTCCAATTGATGGCCATAACTCTGTACAATCTTTTTTTCCAATTGGGAATCTCAGTTAAACGGTCACGGCAAAGAGCGATGTCCGGAAGCATAGAAATATATAATAATAAGATGCTTATGACTAAATAGGTAGAAATAATAATTACGTCCCAAATAATAGGTGATTGGATTCTTAAATGCGTAATTACATAAAAAAAGCGGTCAGGACGGCCCATGTCAACAATAATAATTACGGCGGCACAGATAATTGCAGCAACTGCAATAATTTCAGAAACTCTGATAAGAGGTCTGGACCACAGATTTTTGTTGAGTTTTAAAATGGAACTAAACAAGGAACCTACCAAGCTAATAGCAACAAAAAAAACAAAATTCGAGATGTAAATTCCCCAGGAGGTATAATCTCTCATGGCTGTTACTATAAGTCCATACCTTAACTGGCGATAATAACCAATCAATCCTATTACAACAAGAAGGAGCAAAAAAGCAATCCATAATTTATATTGTAATGAAGTTGAAATCAAATGCCGCAATAGACGTTTTCCCCTTTTTGTCCGAAATTTTTGCTGTTTTAGGTCCCGTTTGCTCATGATTCATTTTTTTCTTGAGTGTCTTTTTTAAAAGGGAACATCCTGTCAACAGGAGGGAGGTAGTAAACCCGCGGTTTTGTCCCTAATTCTTCCATGTACCGATAACCCGCTTTGTCTTTTAATAAAGTAGATAATCTTACTGTTTCTTCTCCATTGGTAACCGCGTCATCAATCTCATCTCCAAAGTAAATTACGCCATTGGGGCATGAAGTAACACAGTGAGGGAGTTTATTATCTCGAAGCATATCAGGACAAAAATCACATTTTGCTACAGTACCAATTTTGCTCGGAAGACTGGTTTCGGGTGAATAGGGTATTTCTAGTTTTCCTTCCGGTGGAGCTCCCCAATTAAAAACTCTTGCGGAATAAGGACAAGCGGCCATACAGAATCTACAACCAATACAACGCTCATTATCAATAAGAACAATGCCATCTGTACGCTTATATGTGGCACCAACCGGACAGACTTTCACACAGGGAGGATTGTCACATTGAAAACATTTCTTTGGCATCCAGTAAGGGGATGATTTTTCATTGTCCTGCATTTCCAAAACCTTTATATAAGGTCTATCCGGAGTTAAATTATGGTGTTTGTCACAAGCTTGAATGCACTTCTTTGCATTTTTACATTTGGCGAGGTCTACGACCATCACGAATTTTTTACCAGGAATACCTTTACGTGCCTCTACGGGAGACGCACCATGACTTAAATGTTCCATTTCCTCAATTTCGGAATTAGGAACCTGCACCAGTTTACCATCCGTGGTTAACAGAGTTGTTTTTTCTTTAGAGGATTGTTTGCAAGAAGAAACAGAATATAAGGCTAACCCTGAAACGGCCAGGGTACTTCCTGTTGAAATATTTTTTAAGAATTTTCTTCGAGAAGCATTTTTGGAGTTTTCATTATCCATGATTTGTTTTTTTATTCAAAGCCAGGATTGTTATTTAAAACTAATATGAAAAGAAGATAGACGAAACATGTCGGTCTCTTTTAAAGGGTCAAAAACAAAAATTACTAATGCGATTTTTAATGAAATATTTAAAAAATTAAGTTTTTATTTATAAGGTGTTTTTAATGTTGTTCTTTCGAATTTAATATTTAATGTCCTGGTATTCCATGATATATGTCATGTTCTGTAACATTTGTCACATAAATCCATTCCAATATTTATAAACCTT
>JAJRSD010000006.1 GCA_024278975.1 Bacteroidota bacterium | reverse complement strand
TATGATTTACGACGAACCACTCGCAATAAAATTTGCCGACGAACTTTTAAAAGAGGGTGTTTATGTTATCGGGTTCTGTTTCCCGGTTGTTCCGCGCGGAAAAGCAAGAATAAGAGTGCAGCTTTCGGCAGCACATTCAACCGCACAAATCGACAAAGCTGTTATTTCTTTTATAAAAGTTGGGAAAGAACTGGGTATAATTTAATGCTCGTTTCATTTATAAATTTAACGAAATTCTCGAGCTATTATAAGTTTCCGAAATAACATCTTTATTAAAAATCATCTCGCCGTTTACAAAAGTAGAAACTATTTTGTGCGAAAATTCAGTTCCTTCAAATGGCGACCAGCCGCACTTGTATAGAATATTCTCGGGCGAAACTATCCAGCTTTTGTTGGGGTCAACTAAAACAAGGTCGGCAAAATAACCCTCACGAATGTAACCGCGTTTTTCAACCCTGAATAAATCAGCAGGCGCGTGGCACATTTTCTGAATTACTTTCTCGATTCTTATAAAACCTTTTTTACTCATCTCGAGCATTGCAACCAACGAGTGCTGAACCAGTGGTCCGCCAGAAGGAGCTTTAAAATAAGTATTGTTTTTTTCGTCGAGAGTGTGCGGTGCATGGTCGGTTGCAATAACATCTATTTTATCAGAAAGTAGTGCGTCCCAAAGTGCCTCGTTGTCTTTTACAGTTTTTATCGATGGATTCCATTTTATACGTGTTCCATGTGTTAAATAGTCGCGCTCGTCGAACCAAAGATGATGCACGCAAACTTCGGCAGTAATGTTTTTATCAGACACTTTACCGGCTGAAAATAGCTCCATCTCTTTTGCCGAAGTGAGATGAAGAACATGTAAACGAGTATCGAATTTCGATGCTAGCTCAACTGCTTTCGACGACGATAGATAACATGCGTCGTCGCTTCTAATATTACCATGTTCCGATATTGGAACATTTTCACCATATCTTTCTTTGGCAATTTTGAGGTTTCTCTGAATAGTAGATTCATCTTCGCAGTGCGTTGCAACCAAAGTCGGCGCATTTTTAAAAATATCCGACAAAACAGATTCATCGTCAACCAGCATATTTCCGGTCGACGAACCCATAAATACTTTTATCCCACAAATTTTAGCGGGGTCGGTTTTTAAAACTTCATCCAAATTTGTATTGGTAGCACCCATGTAGAACGAGTAGTTAGCTGCCGAAACATCTGCTGCCCGCTGGTATTTTTGTTCGAGTATATCTTGAGTTACTGCCTGTGGATTTGTGTTTGGCATCTCCATAAAAGTTGTAATTCCACCTGCCACAGCAGCCCGGCTTTCGGTGGCAATTTCTCCTTTGTGTGTAAGTCCCGGCTCACGAAAATGAACCTGATCGTCGATTACTCCAGGTATTAAATAAAGACCTTTTGCATCAATTACTTCAATTTCGTTCAACTCAAAATCGGCTGGAATAACGTGTGGGAATATCTTTTCAATTTTGTCATTATCAATTAAAACGCTTCCCCGAAACTTCAATCCCTCGTTTATAATTGTGGCATCTTTAATTAAAGTCTTCATATAAATGTGTTTTCTACAAAGTTAAACAATTGAACTTTATTAATTCATAAGTTTTCTGAATAGAAACATTTATTCTAATTAAACCCAATAAAAAAGGCTGCTAACAGCAACTTCTCAATTTCGTATTTCCGCGACCAGCTTCTGATTTTCATTTTTAACACTCCCCAAAGAGCTTCATTAAAAATACCACCGCTCATTTTCGACGTTCCTTCCAGTCGGTCGATAAAAATAATAGGTACTTCAACAATATTAAATCCAAATTTATATGCAGTAAACTTCATCTCAACCTGAAACCCATATCCAACCAGTTTAATTTCGTTAAAATCAATGGTTTCCAGAACTTTGCGGCGGTAGCATTTAAAACCGGCAGTGGTATCCATTATTTTCATCCCCGTAATAATCCGAACATACATCGACGCAAAATACGACATCAACACTCTTCCCAGCGGCCAGTTTACAACATTAATTCCCGAAATATAACGCGATCCAATTGCTACATCAGCACCATTTACGGCTGCTTCAAATAGTTTTTCAAGGTCATCCGGATTATGCGAAAAGTCGCAATCCATTTCAAAAACAAAATCGTAATCGCGGTCTAACGCCCATTTAAAACCTGCAATATATGCAGTGCCCAACCCAAGTTTCCCTTTACGCTCGTGTATATGCAGCTTTTCCGGAAACTCCTTTTGCAAAGTTTTTACAATCCCCGCAGTCCCGTCAGGCGAATTGTCTTCAACAATTAATAATTCGAAAGGCGTTTTAAGCGAAAAAACTTTGCGGATCATTTTTTCCACATTTTCTTTCTCGTTATAGGTGGGTATAATTACCAGATTTTTCGACACAGTTTTACTGTTTTTAATTTGAGCAGCAAATTTATAATTTTTATACAACTTATATTATATTATATCAAAATTAACTGTCCCATTTCAATAATAAAAAGCAGTATTATATTTTCTTTTATTCTGGCTGCCGGGCTTTCCGTTTTACCGGTTTTGTCACCTCCCTGTTTTGTACTGCCGTGCGTGGGCTTCCTTTGTCAGCCTCCGCCGTCAAACAAAACAAGGTCGTTGCCTGCAACAGGGTACCACTGCAATCCCTGCCAGTCTCCGCACCCAAAATCTCAACTACTATCAAACCTCACCACCCGCAACCAGTTCTATCTGCTACTGATTATCAACACTATTAACCTGCTAAGTAGTGATTTAATATCTGTGTGTGGAAATTATTTCTTTTAAGGTTTCAGAAACAGAAATAAGGCTTAAAAAAAGAACAATAAAATTTATACCTGAAACTATTTACCACTTCCTTTAACACTGACCATTATTGTATAAATCAGTATTTTAAAGTCGATGTACAACGAAATGTTTTTTAGATACATCATGTCGTACGGTAGTCGTTCCAACATTTCATCAACATTCGAAGCATAACCATATTTCACCTGTCCCCACGAAGTAATTCCGGGGCGTAGCTTATGAAGGTGTGTATAATGAGGTGCTTTTTTAACTATCTGTTCTATATAAAATTGTCTTTCGGGACGTGGCCCAACCAACGACATATCGCCTATTATCACATTAAAAAACTGAGGAATTTCGTCTAAATGAGTTTTCCTCATAAACTTCCCAATTTTAGTTATTCGTGAATCATTTTCTTTTGATAGTGCCGGTGTACCATTTTCAGCATCAACTATCATACTTCGCATCTTAAAAATATGAAATGGTTTCCCGAACCTGCCGATGCGTTCCTGTTTATAAAATACAGGACCTTTCGATGTTGTTTTAATAATTATTGCCAGTGCAATAAAAACCGGAAAAAAAATTATCACAGCAATTAAAGAGAGAAAAACATCTAAAAGTCGTTTTGTATTTTCCTGCCAGCCGGGCATTAATCCGTTTGATATTTTAATTAACGGACTAGCATAAATTGTATTTGTTTTTACCATTCCCGAAAGGAAATCGTACAAATCGGGGATGCCCCAAATTGTAACCTGACGGTTTTCAACAATGGTAAGTATTTCGCTCAAACGTTCGTGTTCAACAGTTTCGAGTGCAATAACCACCTCCTCAATATCCCGGGTTTCAAGAATATTTGCAATATCGGAAACCTGCCCGAGTTTAGGAATTAATTTACCCAGCAGTGCATCATTATTATTTTTAACACTAACAAATCCAATAAATTTATTCCCTGCAGGACGAACCTGATTTATCATTTCGTTATAAATTTTCAGGGCATTTTCGTTGCTACCAATAATTAAGGTATTAAATCCAATTTTTCGTTTATGGATTTTATGAATTGTACGTGTTGTAATTATCAACCTAAATAAATAAGTGAGCCCAAAATGCAGCATGAAAAGAGTGAAAAATAGCTGATAATAATTTTTATAAGAATCTACAAAATCATCTAAAATAAGCACGAAAAAAATTACAACAACACCCACAAGCGAAGTGAAAAAAGTTTGTCCTAATTCTAATAACCTCGAACGGCGAAATATGTTTTTGTAAAACCCCGAAATGTAATATACGGTAATCCACGCAACCGGAATAATGATAAGACCTAAATAGAAACGGGTAGTAAATTCGAGAGGAATATCGATGCCAAAACGCTGAGGCTCGATAACAGTTTTACGATATATAAAAAACAGAATCCAGCTAATTGCAGCAGCAAGAAAGTCGAAAACCAAATATTTTGCAACCTGAGCCGATTTATTCATAAAACCTGATAAGTTAAGTTTACACACCTTAAAAAATGCGGTGCATATTTTTAACGCTTGGTAAAAAAAAATATTGCGGCAAAAGTAATTTTTTATGGAATTTTCTAAGCAATAAATTGGGTAATCTTTTTTTCTATTACATCAACCAATTGTATGGCAGAATAATAGTCTTCCAAGTTGTTAGATTTTTGCGATTGATTTTGTATCGACTCTATAAATACATCATATTCGTTTACAGTAAAATCATCACTGAAATTAATTGTAGAATTGTTCGATAGAAAAATTTCCTCATTAAAATTAAATGTAACAAATTGGTTTTTCGAAAAACCCCTGATATTAAACTTATCAACTGAAAGTTGAGTTTCCAGATTAATATTTACAACCGAAGCATCGTTAAATTCAATTCGTATATTTGTGTAACTTATCTCTTTATCAGCTAATTCAAAAGTAATTGCACCTGCTTTTTTCGAACTAATTCCTGTAATATCTTTCAACATTAAAAGCAAGGGGAACAGTGTTTTCTTAAAAGTTGTTTCTGATGTAAATCGAGAAATATCGAGAAACAGTGGCATGCTAATATTTTTGTTTAGCCATTGAATTGCCGGTGTATAATAAATCGGATTGATTACCTGAACTACAGAGCCCGACTCGGCAGTTAATTTAACTAACTCAGCACACTCGTCAATCGTAATATTCAAATATTCAACAACAAAAATATGCTTCGATTTTTTAATAATATTTTGGAACATATCAAACGGAATGGACGACGAATTATCGATAATAATAATATCTGCCCGTTCAATTAATTCAACTTTATTAAACTCGGGGATAGAAAAATGAAACCCATTCATCTGCGTACTTGTACCTACCGACGACTTCCCGATTACATTAATATTCTTGTTCTTTTGAAAACTTTTTACGTGAGGCTCAAGTATTTCTGTGTTGCCAATTATTCCAACATTCAGCATAATTTACCTTTTTATTCCGATGATATATAGTCAATACAAATATAGAATTCAACTTCAATCTAACTCTTTAATCTGCACAATACTTATCAACGTTAAATGTTAATATTGATTTTTTCGAATTTGTGTAATAAAATTACTTATTAGGTTATTTTTGTAGAACAAATTTTAAAAATGGCATTAAACGATACGCTTCGACATAAGGGAATGCGCAAGAAACTGGTTAGCAGTTTGAAAACAAAAGGTATTCGCGACCAGAATATTTTAGACGCAATTGGCAAAATTCCGAGGCATCTGTTTATGGAGAGTACGTTTATAAATTTTGCGTATAAAGACCAGGCATTTCCCATTGGAGCGGGGCAAACAATTTCTCAGCCCTACACAGTTGCTTTTCAAACTCAGCTTTTGCAAATCGAAAAAAATGAAAAAATTCTGGAAGTTGGAACAGGTTCGGGATATCAGGCTGCTGTTCTGGTGGAACTTGGAGTAAAAGTTTTTACCATCGAAAGGCAAAAAGAGTTGTACACGAGAGTTCAAAAATTCCTTCCTGAAATTGGTTATAATCCTGCTATTTTTTTTGGCGATGGTTATAAAGGATTGCCCGACTTTGCACCTTTCGACAAAATTTTGGTAACAGCGGGGGCAACTTTTGTTCCCGAAGAATTAAAAAATCAGTTAAAAATAGGAGGACGGTTGGTAATCCCTGTCGGAAATAGTAAACGTCAGGAGATGACCGTAATAACACGAATTACAGAAAATATTTTTAAAACTGAAAAATATGGAGGGTTTATTTTTGTTCCTCTTTTAAAAGGTACTGTAAATGTTTAGATATGATAAAGGTTGAGAAATTTGAAGTAAATCCATTACGCGAAAATAGTTTGGTGCTATCCGACGAAACAGGCGAAGCAGTTCTTATAGACCCTGGATTTTTTTATCGCGAAGAGAAACGTGAAGTCAAAGAGTATATTGCCGACAATAACCTTAAACCCGTAAAAATTGCAAATACACATTGTCATTTCGACCATATTATGGGTGTTGAGTTTATCCGTAGTGAATTTAATATTCCGTTTTGTGCTCATTCCGAAGATTCTTTTTGGGTTGAAAAAGCTGCTGAGCAGGGAAATATGTACGGATTCGAAATGAAACCGGTTGCAGCAATCGACGAGTTTTTAGTTGAAAAAGAATATCTTAAATTTGGAAATTCTCAACTCGAAATAATTCATATTCCGGGGCACTCGCCGGGTCATGTAGTTTTTTATTCAAAGGAAGATAAATTTCTGATTGCCGGCGATGTTCTGTTTTATGGGAGTATTGGCAGAACAGATTTGCCGGGTGGTGATTACGACACACTAATTTCGAGCATAAAAAGCAAACTGTTTTTATTGCCCGACGACACAAAAGTTTATTGCGGTCACGGACCGGAAACTACTTTGGGATTTGAAAAGATGAATAATCCATTTTTAACTTAATTTTTTTTGATAATATGATATAATAGATGGTTTATTATCATGTTTTCAATCACAACTGATTTTTAATATTGCAATTCAAAACAAAATTAATAAGATATGCCTCACGATAGATTTGTAACTCGCCACATCGGCCCCGGAGAAAGTGAAACAAAAGCTATGCTTGATTTTATTGGCGTTTCGTCCATGGAAGAGCTGATTGAACAAACTGTTCCGGAAAACATCCGGTTAAAAGACCCCATGAAATTAAAAGAGGGATTAACCGAAAGAAAGTATTTTAGACAGATTTTAAATCTTGCCGGGAAAAATAAAGTGTTTAACACTTACATTGGGATGGGTTATTACGACACAATTACCCCTGCAGTTATTTTACGAAATGTTTTGGAAAATCCGGCGTGGTACACTTCTTACACTCCTTATCAGGCAGAAATTTCGCAGGGCAGACTGGAAGCTCTTTTAAATTTTCAGACCATGGTTTGCGAATTAACAGCAATGGAAATTGCCAACGCCTCGCTACTCGACGAAGCAACTGCCGCTGCCGAAGCAATGATTATGATGATGAATCTGCGCTCGCGGAAAATGGTAAAAAGTGGCGTAAATGCAATTTTAGTCGATGAGAAAATATGGCGTCAAACTCACGATGTTTTAATTACAAGAGCTGAGCCACTTGGTATTGAATTAAGAGTTCAGCAAAAAAACAGTTTCGAATTTACTGATGATGTTTTTGGTGTTTTAATACAGTATCCAAATTCCGATGGAGAGATTATCGACTACTCTGATTTAGTTGAAAAAGCTCACGAAAAAAATATAAAAGTTGCCGTTGCAGCCGACCTGCTTTCGCTTGCTATTTTAACTCCTCCGGGAGAGTGGGATGCCGATATTGTTTTTGGCAACACGCAACGTTTTGGAGTTCCGATGGGATACGGTGGTCCGCACGCAGCATTTTTTGCAGCCCGCGAATCATTTAAAAGAAACATGCCCGGACGAATTATCGGAATTACAAAAGATATTCATGGAAACCGTGCTTTGCGAATGGCTTTGCAAACTCGCGAACAGCACATTAAACGCGAAAAAGCAACATCAAATATTTGTACTGCACAAGCGCTTTTGGCAATAATGGCAGGATTTTTTGGTGTTTATCACGGACCGGAAGGAATTAAAATGATTGCCAAAAGAATTCACAACATCGCAGCTTTCCTTTCTGTCGAAATTGAAAAACTAGGCTACACACAACTCAATAAAAACTATTTCGATACAATCCGTTTTGCTCTGCCCAAATATGTAATGCGCGAAGATATTGAGTGGCTTTCGCAAGAGTTGGAGATGAATTTCAGGTATTTCGAAAATGGCGATGTTGGAATTAGTATCGACGAAACAACCAACCGCGAAGATATTTCGTGGATTATTGAGGTTTTTGCAAAAGCTGCAAACAAACGCTGGCAGGTTGCAAAAGAGTATCCCGAAGGTTTTTCAATCGATAAAAAATATACACGAACTTCGGAATTTATGAAGCAGGAAGTTTTTAATAAATTCCGTTCCGAAACCGAAATGGTTCGCTATATAAAAAGACTCGAACTAAAAGACATTTCGTTAACACACTCGATGATTTCGCTGGGGTCGTGTACAATGAAACTAAATGCAGCCACCGAAATGTTTCCGTTAAGTTGGATTGAATTTAACGGTCTGCATCCGTTTATTCCTAAAAATCAGGCACGTGGGTACCACGAAATGATGGAGGAATTGCGCCGCGACTTATCGGTAATTACCGGAATGGCAGATGTTAGTTTAATGCCAAACTCGGGTGCTGCCGGAGAATATACCGGGTTGATGGTTATTCAGGAATATCATAAAAGCAGAGGCGAGGAGCAGCGCGATGTTGTGTTGATTCCTTCGTCGGCACATGGCACAAATCCGGCAAGCGCAGTAATGGCAGGAACAAAAGTTGTGGTTGTTGCCTGCGACGAAAAAGGAAATATCAATATCGACGACCTTCGTCAAAAAGCAGAAGAGCATAAAAATAATCTATCGGCTTTTATGGTAACTTATCCATCAACACACGGCGTTTTCGAATCGTCGATTATCGAAATGTGTGAGTTAATTCATAAACACGGCGGACAAGTTTATATGGACGGTGCAAATATGAATGCTCAGGTTGGACTGACAAATCCAAGGTTAATTGGTGCCGATGTTTGTCATCTTAACCTGCATAAAACTTTTGCAATTCCACATGGTGGTGGTGGTCCGGGAGTTGGCCCAATTGCAGTTGCAAGTCATTTAATAGAGTTTTTGCCATCGCACCCGATTATGAATAACGGACACGTTGGAATTAACGCTGTGTCGGCTGCTCCCTGGGGAAGTGCTTCGGTTTTACCAATTACTTACGGTTATATAAAAATGATGGGTGCCGAGGGTTTAACCGAAGCAACTAAAATGGCAATTCTTAATGCAAATTACATTGCAACCGCCTTAAAAGATAACTATGGAATTTTATATACCGGCGAAAACGGGCGCGTTGCACACGAGCTTATTTTGGAGTGCCGGCACTTAAAAGCATCTGCCGGAATTACAGAGTCTGATATTGCCAAACGATTAATGGATTATGGCTTTCATGCACCTACTTTATCGTTTCCGGTACACGGCACACTGATGATTGAACCCACCGAAAGTGAATCGAAAGAGGAGATTGACCGTTTTATCGGTGCACTTAATTTAATTTTCGAAGAGATAAAAGAGATAGAAACAGGCAAAGCAGACAAGGAAAATAACGTACTTAAAAACGCGCCGCACACTGCCGAAAAAGTGAGTGCTGACGAGTGGCAGCACGATTACACACGAACAAAAGCAGCTTATCCGTTAAACTGGATTCGCGAGAATAAATACTGGGTTCCGGTTGGCAGAGTTGACAACGCATGGGGCGACCGCAATTTGATTTGCAACTGTGGAACACCGGAGGAGTACGAAGCGTTTAAATAGTCTCAGCAAGAAAACTCTACAAAATTAGTCCCGATATATCGGGATGGCGATATTTTTATTTTTCTCAATTCACTGATGCTCAGGCATCACTTCATTTCCAAAAAGTAAAAATCTCATCCAAAATAATTCATTTC
>JAJRSD010000005.1 GCA_024278975.1 Bacteroidota bacterium | reverse complement strand
TTTAACTTATTTGGTTTAGTTGATAACAACTCTTCAAACGTATAACCCAAATTATCTATACTATATTTTACAACTAAGAAGCCTAAATAATATCCAATTGCAGGTGGAAGGTCTTTTCTAAGTGCAGTTGAATTAGAAGCAAACCATTTTGCTCTTGGCTTATCATTTTCAAAGTTAATTAACACATCAGAGTATTGTTTTAAAAATTCAGATGCTAACCAGCTATTCAGTTCAGGGCTAAATGAAAAAGTATCATACTCTTTAGCTAACATAACATTCTTAACTGACATATTTCCGTTTACAACTCCAGTTCCATAAGTAGCCAAGCCTTCTGACCATAGGGACCAATACATTTTTGATTTTTTCATCCAAGTTTCATCATCTGTAGGGAATCCTCCTTTTAATCCGTTGTATCTGTGTGTATATTCGTGCGGTACTAATTCTTTAAGTGCTTCAACCGTTTTAACTAAATTTACTCCTATAGGCATTATACTATTTCTTTCTGAAATTTCTTTCACTGTTCCACCTTGAGAATCAATAGGAACTAAAATCACACTAACTGTATCTTTTTCACTATTGTAATATTGAAATGTTTTTTTTAAAAAATCTTCTATTTCGTTTTCAAAAAGTTTTGTAGCTTCAAGTGTATTGTTATTCTCTCTAATTTTCGAATGAAATACAAAAAGTTCTTTTTTAGCTGTTTTTATATCCTTTTCATTTTTTAATTCAATGTCCCAATACGCTTTTGTCTTATTATATATACTTTTCTCCCAAATATTATAATTTGCTATGGTATCATTTGTCATACCTTTTAAAAACTCTTCAAAGTGATTTCGTTGAGAGTATACTTTGTACACAACTTTTCCAATTTGACCTTCAATTACTAAATTTCCATACTGACTAAAAGCTAAGTTTGATATGAGTAAAAATAGTATTGTTATAAATTTTATTTTCATTTTATCTCTCTTTTTTAAATTACCACCAACTACAATATATAAAATAATTCTTAAAGCGAATCAAGAGTTGAATCTGCCTCTATTAAGAATGTATGCTCAACAGGTTGTGCAATTTTATATGCTTTTTTTATCAGCAAATCGCACTCCTTTTTATACTCCTTCTCTTTCGGTTTGTTTTTTAAAAATTTGTTAAGCTGCGATTTATAATATGGGTTGGTATATCCGAGTGCAGTAAATGCCGAATCCATAAACGCCTCAACTTCAACAAAATTATCTTTGTTTTTTATCTTTTTGTACGGCTCAAGATATTCAATAAATTTCATTCCTCTTAATTTACCTTCTGTTACCCAAAGTTTTTGCAACACCTCAAGTACTTTTAACGACTGTTTATATTGCGGTGTGTTTTTATATTCAGCAAGATTAATTCCCTCATCGAGTTGCTTTCCTGAAAAGCTTCCAATTATCTCGTTGTCAATTTTTAACTGATATTTCGATTTTGGTGAAAGCTTCTGTATTTGAAGTAATTCAACATTAAACTCATTCATAAATGAAACTAATTGCAAGCCCTCTTTCTGATTCTCCGTTACAGGAAAAGGCAGTGAGTTTTCCATTACAGTGAATGTAATTCCGTCTTTTACTTTCGAGATACTTTTTACTTCACAACTCGTATTCTTATCAGCACTTTTTTTGGTTGAATTAATAACAATTTCGGAAACATATTTCGGAGCTTTTTCCGATTTTAGAAATTGATAGCTCATTACAAAATGTCCTGTCTCGCCGGGGTGAATCCTATCTTGACCGGTAAGAGTAAACGACGAATCTTTTTTTTGCATCTCCGTATTTATCTTATTCATAATACCAAAATAATCAACCGTTGGTAAATTATATTTTGCTGCCAAAGAATCGACGTAAGTGGCACAAATACCCAAAGCATCGTTTACCCCATAATTATTTTTAGCAGGCAGAATGGCGGTCTGGTCGTAAATACTAGGCCGTTCAAGAATAACTTTTATATTTTTTTCGAGAAAAACATTTACAATCTTTTCCATGTTTTCACGATAAACACGAAGTACATCTTTCCGGTGTTTTAATGTGTCGGTATTTGTTGTTGGTTTTTCGCCGTACCAGCTTCGCCCAACATCATTCATACCGAGCATAATTACTGCATGTGTAGGTTTATTAACCAGAATATCCTCTTCCATCCGGTCTAAAACGCCCCATGTTACATCGCCGGAAACTCCGCAGTTAAACATGTAAATATTCTTGTTGGGGAAGCGGGTTACATGATAGAGAAAAATATTATTATGAAACATTCCCGCATGAGTTATACTATTACCCACAAAAACCACACGCGAATTTTTGTTGAAAGCAAACGGATTACTATCGGTCTCTTTTTTGGTAGTTTTTGAATTGCACCCTGTTAATCCGATTGATACTATGGCAACAATAAAAAAAATTAAATTCTGAAAACGTTTCATATCCAATGATTTATATAAATTTTATTCCGATTATGTTCTGTTCGTTTGCAAAAAGCAACATTCTTACCAGCGAATTTTTATTGTCGAAACCCATATCGGTTGTATGGATTACCCGTATTTTTTTGATGAACTATATGGCACAACATTATTTTGTTTGTTAGAATTATAATTCTTTGCAATTTCTTCGGACTCTGTTTCGTAAAAAGAGATACTAAAAGTTTTGTAAAAATTATTTGCTTGCCCGCTTATTCCAAAAAACAGTATTAGAAAAAGAATCAGTATTAAGGTAGTCAGTTTTTTACTTTGATTAATCATAACCAAGAATTTAATAATATTGAATTAGGCAAAATAATCTTTTGAGATCTTTGACTTAGTTTAACTTCACAGAAACAGGGTCTGGATATTTTTTACCGGCATCGTCGAGCAGCAGTACCCAATCTGTTCGTGCACCGCTTGATGGTGGAACGAATGCTTTTACTTCTTTTCTGTTTTTAAATGATGCAATTGCTATACTCTCATCCTCACGCGGATTATACCAGTACCCATTTATTGTCTCGGCAGAGAGTTTGTCAAGTTTTAAATGAATAGGTTTCCCATAAGGTGAATAAGCAATTACAAACGAACCGTCCTTTCCTCTTGCTGCCCTTATTTCGTCTTTATTCTGTCCGTAAACATCGGCTAAAATATCTTGATCCGGTATCATTTTCAAAAAAGGTCTCGATTCGAAAAGCTTGCGCATAAAGCCCATTTGTAAAGCTCCGGGTTGATGAATGGCTTCGTACCACGGAATACGGGCGCCCAGGATTGGACTATTTTTCTCTGTCCACATTTGCCAGATATTGTTATTGCCATAAGTGTGCCCCATTGCACCTGCCAGCACCGACCAGTATGCCGACTGACGAACATCGAAAGCCACAAATCGTGCATTCAGTGTTTTAAAACCAACGGGGATATCTTCGTATTGAGGCTCTCCGTTTAAACATGGCTTAACCGGTTTCTTGTTATAATCTCCTCTTATATTGTTGTGAACAAGGCGGTTTATTATGCTGTGTCCAGACTGAAGCATGTTAAAATCGAGCCATTTATCGTTATGAAACCACCGGGATGATGAAACCGAGCCACTTGGATGATAAGTCATCAAATGTTTTCCTTTATCGCCCTCTTTTACCCCTTCGGCCATTGCCCTGTTAATTTCGAGGTGTAAGTCATTATCAGGACTTCGATCTCCTCCTATCACCCATATAATATTAGGTTGGTTTTCATATCTCTCTCCGAGGTATTTGCCATATTTCCGCGCCTTTTCAGGGGTGTCGAAAATAACAGGACCTTTGCCCCATTTCAGATTCCATTTATCTCCCCAGGTTGGCAGAGCGGCAATGTAAATCCCAAGTTCTTCGGCTTTGGCAATAACCCAGTCGACGTGTTTAAAATATGCCTCGTTTGGTTTTAAAGTATTCAAATCGGTAAAAGGTTTTTCGCCTTCTTCGTTTGGTGTGTTTAGCCCGTCAATCTCGGCAAGAATAACAGCCTGAATTACGTTAAATCCTTTTGCTTTTCGGTCTTTAAGATACATCTCGGTCTGCTCTTTTGTTGCCCGGTGGAAAAGCTCCCAACCGGTGTCGGCCATATAAAAAAACAGCGAGCCGTCTTTATTAACTAACCTACGATTGTTGTCGCTTACACGTAATTCTTGCGAATTAACAATAAAGGGGAATAAAAGAATAAGTGTTAAAAATTTTAGTGTCTTCATTTTAGTTGAATTTTCAGTGTTTCCTTAAAATTATTTTTTTTGATATTGTTTTAACTCCACTAACGGCTTTTACAATATATATCCCGTCTGGGAATTTGCTGCCATTAAATGTAAAACTATTCTGTCCTGTTTTATTAAATCTTTTTGAGAATATCTCTATCCCTTCAATATTGTAAATCTTAATAGAATTATTTTTTGATGTTGTATTGAAATTTATTGTTGTAACAGAGTTGAACGGATTTGGATAAATTGAAAGACTAATTTGGTATGACATTAAATCTCTTTCAGCTTTTGTTTCAGTATTATCTTCAAATTGTACTTGTGCTGGTAATCTGCCGGAATAACCATCTTCCGGGCCATATAAAGGCCATGGAATATCTCCAAAAAAAGCTGGTTTTTCTGTTAAATAATAGGAGTTTGGAAGATTATGATCAGGAACTGAAGGATCCCAGATTAAAGTTCCGCCAATTGTGTTTCCATGCTCTAAGTTATTAACGGCATTGTTATCTGCATCTCGTAAAACTATTGCACTATTTCCGATAACATTCTGTTTTTGTGCATGGTCGTAATATGATATTCCATCAGAAGTTTCATCACTCGTAATTCTATTTCTAAAATAAGTATTTCCCGGTCCTGACGGTCCCCAATAGTCATTTATTCCAACTTCCTGGGCAGAGTTACTTTCAAATAAGTTCATATAAGAGTAATGGCCGTGTATGGAAATATCAGGAGGAATCCAACCATTATTTAAATTGGTTTCTCCTTCACCCTGTAGAACATTTTGTGAGTAGTTATATCCAAAAACATTTCCATTTGCTCCGAGATGTAAAATCATCGCATGCCTTAAAGAGTCAAAAACATTATTCTCTACTAACCAGTCTGTTACATGTAACCCTATTACAACACCATAACCATGCCCGCCACCTCCGTAGTTGTGCGAACGATGAAAATAGGAATCTCGAACAATACAACCTATTGTCGATTCTGATGATATATGACCTTTTGATGAATAATAACTATCTACATTTTTCACCCAACAATATGCGGCATTTTTTATTAAAATGGTATTTACATCACTGTTTGTTGCAAGCTCCATATATAGGTTTTCTATCCCAACATTTTTAACGAACCCCTGTGGTCTTATTTCTGGGTTTAAACTACTTGTAAAAGTTAAGTGTAGTGGAGTTTTAAATGTTATATCATTCCCATTAATTGCTTTTACTTCAAAAATTTGTCCTGCAGCATTTTGAGCCCAATCTTGATTCCACATTGATTTTGTGTACATGAAATCAGCATCATTATCCTGTTGAATTTCTGCAAACTTCCCAACAGTAAAAGCACCACCATTAGCTACCGTTACAGTTGTATCTCCTTTTGTATAGTTGTATATATTTTGCCAACTTCCTCTATCATATTTTACAATAGCAATAGCCGCACCCTGATAATCAGGATTTTCGAAATACAGTTTTGTTTTATCACTTCCATCTCCTCTTAAAACCACCCCGTTTTTCAACAATTGAAGAGTTCCCGAAATTTTATATTTACCGGCAGGAATATAAACAACTCCGCCTGTATAACTTAAAGAGTTAATTGCCTTTTGAATAGCCGTTTTACTATCGGTTAAACCTGTGTTATCGGCATTGTAATCTGTAACCACATTAACCATTGGAGAGTTAACTTCCGGAATTCCTCCCGGAATACCGGGTTTCCAATCAATTCTATTGTCTTTGGGAATAATCTGACCAAAAATAATTTGAGGTAAAATCATAAAAAAAAGTAATAATCTCATTTTTTGTCTCTTTTGCTTATTTGTATCTGTTTAGTAATTAGCGTATTAAAAGCAGTGCGTTAATGTTTTTTCTCAAGTATTTTTTATTTAATTAATTTTCAAATATTAGTTCTCCCGGTTTCGGATAGTTTTTCGATGCATCATCAATAATAAGCACCCAGTCCGGTCCGCTGTAGTTGGTTTTAATTTCACTGCCCCAGGGTAATTCAAAAACTCCGGTATTCTCAATTTCTCCTTTATCGAATGATTCACCGGTTCGCGGGTCGAACCACCAAACCCGTAACTTTGAAGCGGATATTACATCGGTATTTATTTTATATTTATGTGTTAGAAAAGGAAAATAAACCATTAAATATGTTGCATCGTTTTTGCCGGGAGTGCCATCGCGGGTTGCCTGCAGATGATCCATGTCGTGCGATGCTTTGGGTTCAATAATGGACTGGTCCGGAATACGCGATAGAAATGGTCTTGACAACATAAGATTTTTCAGATGTTGCATTTGAAAACTTCCGGGCGCATCCAGTCCTTCTTTCCAGGTGATGTCGGCTCCCCACGACCATTTTTTTCATTATTATAAAATTGCCAGACACTATTCTGCCCATAAGTAAAACCAAAAGCTCCGGCAAATACACTCCAATATACTTCAACCCTTACCATGTGTGTGGTAGCCTTGCCATTTGTCGAGCAAAATCCAACGGTAATTCCTTCGTACATAAGTTCGCCATCCAAAACAGGTTTCGTCGGAATTTTATTATAGTCTTCTGTTATTAATCTGTAGTTGTCGTCATAGGCAGTCATATGCCCTGATTCAACCATATTAAAACTAAGCCATTTTGTACTTTGCCATGGATCAGATGAGACATATTCATCCTGAATATGATAATGATATGTCATTAATTGATTACTGCCGCCCGCTTTTATCCCCTTTACCATACTTTCCCAAACCTGCTCATAACCTTCAGCCGGTTTATCTCCTCCTAATACCCAAATAATGTTTGTTTTATTTTTATATCTGTTGCCCAAAAACAGTCCGTAATTATAAGCTGATGCTTTATCGAAAACAGGATTGTCTCCAACAACCATTGAAGCCCAAACAGGTAACACGGCAAGGTGCAGTCCAAGTTCATCAGCTTTATCGATTACCCAATCAACATGTTTAAAAAAATCTTCGTTTGGTTTTGTCGGATCTTTGTCAATAAAAACAGTATTTCCTTCGCTATTTGGTGTGTTAAGATCTCCCGAGTTACCTGTTCCTGTTATAACACACTGAATTACACTAAAACTTTTCTCTTTCCTGTTTTTTAAATATAACTCCGTATCCTTTTTATTTAATCTTATAAATAATTCCCATGCGGTATCGCCAAGCCAAAAAAATGGTGTACCATCGTCGTTAACGAGAAACCGGTTGTTTTCGCTTACTTTTAAGTTTTGGGCAAATGTTTCCTTTACAAACAATGTTTGGATTGTAAGGAGTATTAAAAGTATGGTAATATTGTATTTTATTTTCATCAGCAAACAGGTTGTTTTTTTATATTTTAATGAATAGAATTTCGGTTATCTCGGGAATCTTCTGTCATTGCTTTTATACTATCGCCATAAATAAAATCGAAAGCAATTTTGTTTATCTGCGATTGGTCAGGAGCAAGAGTTCTCTGCTCTGCCACCGATGGATCAGTATTTCCGTTATGGTCGAGAGCACTGGAACCTATTTCGATACCAATACCGTCCCAGTTTTTTGTAAATAGTGGTTTGCCATCTGAAACTCTTGTAAATTCGTTGCTAAAAGCACCGCCCTTACAAAGCCATGTTTGGAAATAGGGAACCGGAGAAAATCTGATTTTAATACCTGTATCGTCAGGATGAACCAATAGAGCACAGTTTAATGATTCATCTTCAGAGCCGATATTTAAAAGCTTTTTATGAATTATTCCTGTTTCCTCTCTCAATTTACTGTTTTCTGCCGGTGTCCACCTGTCGAAATTATCAGGGATTTTTTCTCCCGAACGATTCTCAACACTCTTCGAAAGAGTCAATAACCTACTGCCGTTTTGTGGCAAAAAAGTAATATGATATCCCCAGTCGGGTTTTAACTTTTCGTTACTTATATTTTTTATTGTATCTATAAGCTGCAATTGCGGATTATCAATTCTGATAATTACCTGCCGGTTCACTTCAAATAGTTTACGACCTCGTTTAAACCAAATCTCTGTTGATTTATCCGTTATATCTCTGTATATAAACGATGTTGACAATATAATCTCATCATTACTAATTTCAACATCACAAAAATTAACCGGAATATTTGATGTTTCGCCGTGAATTGGATGCAGAAAATCTTGTTGCTTATCGTAACGCGGCATTCCCCAGTTGCGTAAGCCGTAAAACTCAATTCCCGAAGAGAAGGTTTTTAGAAATGTAAATCCCGGAGCCGGCGCGCCGTTTATGGCTATTTCGTCTGAAAAAAGATCGAGAGTTTCAGGATCGCAAATCCCGATTGGAGGATTCCATAACACAGGTTTTCCTTTAACAAATATCTGCCCGACGGAAAATCCTTTTGATGGAAGAATCTCGACCTTAAAATCTTTTATTGATGCAATAATTCGGTTTACAGTTGAAGGATCTTCTTTGCGATGAACCAGTGAAACTATATTTGCCGATTTTGTGATCGACAACAACCTGTTTGCGCCGAGATCTCTACAATTAAAATGAATTCTTGCATTATTCATACTAAAAAAAATTAGTTGTTACTAAGCATTTGAATAGGTAATAAACAGTAGTCCAATTATATAACAAGTAAACATTATACTTAAAAGCATGTTTGTTCCTTTTGGCGAACCTTTAAACTCTTTCCAGATAAATATTCCCCATAATATTGCAACCACCGGAGCGGCATTACTTAGTGCATAAGAGATTGCCGGGTTTGCAGCGCCAACTGCCATAAAACTTACAACCATCCCGAGCATCCAAATCATTCCTCCCAAAACACCCGATGAATGTTCGCGCAACGAGCCTTTCCAGTAAAGTTTCATCGACACTGGTTTACCAACAATTGGGTGACGCATAATAATTGGGTTTATTATTATTGTACTGATAACCACGCCAATTGCAAAAAAGAATATTCCGGTGTAAGGTGTTAAATTTCCTGTGCCTCCTGAAACAAATGCAGGGTCTAACGATTTTACAACAAAACCATAAAAGAATGCAATAAACAGACCGGCAATTACCGAAAGAAGTATCCCTTTTGTTGAAGGTTGCTTTTTCTCTTTGCTGATACGATTAAAGATTTTACCACTTAAAATTATTGCTGAAATAATAACTGCAACACCAATCCATAAAATCAAAGGTCTTTCGGTTGCTTGCTGACCACTTAAAACAATGAGTATATAATTGAAAACAATTCCCATAATCCATGCAATGCCGCCACCAATAGGAAATGCAATTGCCATGCCTGCGACAGCTATTGCTGCAACCAGCAGAATGTTCCCGATATTCCAAAGTATGCCTCCAAGCATTGCATAAATCATACTCGACAAATCTGCCTGATTAATATCTGCAATAAATGTTCGTCCTTCGTTTCCGGAACTGCCAATTGTAAAAGCGGCAATTATACTCATTAGCGCGATTCCAATAACGAGGTCCCAGTAAAACAGTTCGAACCGCCAGGTTTTGGCTGCTATTTTTTGAGTGTTTGCCCACGATCCCCAAAAAATCATTGCCAATACAGAAAAAATTATTGCGACTATATAGTTATGAATTACTATCATTTTTAAAGTTATTTAAGTTATTAGTTAAAAATATCAGTTAAATATTCCAAGTGGTAAGTTCGTAAAATCTTTAGCTATAAAATCGGCTTCAATTAATTTGTCGCTACTAAAAGTTGTGCTAAGAGCAAGACATTTACAGCCTGCCGCTTTAGCTGCTTTAACACCACTTGGTGCATCTTCAACCACCAGGCACTCGTCCGGTTGTAATCCAAGTTTTTCAGCTGCTTTCAGGAAAATTTCGGGATTTGGTTTATTGTTGGTTATGTCTTCGCCGCTAACAAGTGCATCGAATACTCCGTTCTGCATTCCCAATAATTGAAGATTTATATTCATTTTGTAACTGCCCGCACTTGTAGCAACAGCCATAGCCAGCTTTTTAGATTTGCATTGTTTTATGAAATCGAACACTCCCGGTATTTCTAAATTTTTATCCGAAGCTATTTTTTTGAACAGGTTGTATATCTCAATTTTATCTTTTTTGAGATTAAAAGGTATTCTGTATTTATTTGCAACTCCCCCAAAATACCCCTTTTCGCCTGTTCCGTAAAAGGGATAGAAATCTTCGTGTTTTACAGTAAAACCTTTTTGAGAGAAAAAACGGATGGCGGCCTCGGCAGTATAATACTCCGTATTAATAAGCACACCATCCATGTCGAATAAACCCCCTTTTATCATCTGATAAAACTATTTGTGTTCGTAAATATCCCAGCCCAAATAGTTTTCGGTTGCTTCGCGTATTATTCCGGCAACATAATCACGTGCCATTGCTACATGGTGTTCAAATCCATTTTTACATAGATATTTCATTAATCCCTGCAAATCATTTACATCGCAAACTGCAACTCCACCATCCATTGGATATGGGTCGTCGGTAAATTTACCTTCGCCGAGATATGCTTTAATTTTGCCATTTACATCGTCGGTTGAAATTCTGAAATAAGTAAAATCTCCTGCCGCAACTTTTCCTTTCACCGCTCCAAAACAATTCTCTTCGCCCAAACTGGCACCGAGCACGTCGAGACTGGCAATTTCTATTTCGTTGTTTATAAAGCTTTTTGGATAATTGCTACAGTGGATACCGCTACACTTATTCCGCTCTTCACCATAATTGTTGTTCCAGTCGAGTATTGCTGCCGGATTGCCCGAAGCCAAAGTAAGTGCATACATAGAAACTGCCCCTGCAATATCTACCTCGCAAGCCGAAGGCATCAAATCTTCGCCCAACATACTCATAGTTAAACATGTTGCACAGCCATAGTTTTCCTGAATAGAAGTCCAGCACTGAAATGCAGAAGCATCAATGTCGTTTTTATGAATCCATTTCTCGCTTGCAATACCAAATTTAGCTTGTTTTAAGATACTCTCTTTATGTGCTGATTTTGAAATATTTCCATATTCGTGAATCTCATCAAGTTTTTTTATAAGTTCAGGGTCGTCGTCGCTAACTTTTTCGGCTGCACTCAAAATCTCCGACATATCAACCGGAACAACCGTAATACCCGATGCCTGCAATAATTTCTCGCTGGCGCGCATTGTCTGGAAAGCAGCAGGACGCGCTCCGATGGCACCAATTCTGGCATTAGATAATCCTTTTACAACACGGCAAACACTTGCAAATCTTACTACATCTTTTTCAAAAACTTCACTATCAATTTTACAAGTATGAAGTGTTGTATCTGTAAACGGAATTCCGTATTGATAAAAATTATTGCAAACCGAAAGTTTTCCGCAAAATGCGTCTCTTCTTTCCGATATACTTATTTTATTGTTGTCGTCGTCGCACGCCTGAACTAATACCGGAACATCTAATTTAGCAGAGTTAATTGCGTTTACAATGCCTAATTCATCGCTAAAATTAGGAAGAGAAACAATAATTCCATCTATTTCATCTCTGTGTTCATTAAACAGTTTAGCGCATTTTTTAGCATCTTCCAATGTTTCGAGAGCACCGGTAGGCGTAGCATCTTCTGGCAATATTACATACCCAAACCCAAGTTTTTCAATTAATTTGATAAGGTCTTTTTTCCCTTCAACAGCCAGCGCACTGTTAAAAAATCCGCGTGTACCGACTATCAGTCCAAATGTGATTTTCTTTTCTGTGATTTTCATATTATAATTTTTTAAATAGATTTATAAGTTACTTAATAATATATCCATTGGGGAATTCAGGACTAATCTGATATTCGGCAATCCTTTCGAGAAATTTTAGGTAATTAATACCGTCTTCAGCCGCGATATCGGCGTTGGGTATCATCGGCGCACTTTCAATGGTACAATATCCCTTGTAATTATTCTTTTTTAAAGCACGTATTACAGCTTTAAAATCTACATTACCATAGCCGGGTGTTAAAGAGTTCGAATCTCTGAAGTGTAAATGCCACAATAATTCGCCTGCATCCATCACCGCTTCGTATGGGTTAAGTTCTTCAAAATTGGCATGAAACCAGTCAATCTGTATTCCGATATTATCTCTGCCGGTTTTATCTATTAGTAGTTTGTGATTGGCAACTGTATTGACAAATTTTCCCATTTCAAGATGGTTTGTTGCTTCAAAAACAAGTCGAACATTTTTCTCTTTTGCGTAATCACCCATTTCCCTTAATGCATCAACGGCAATACCAGATGCCTTGGTCACATTTCCTGCATTTATTTGATCATGAATTGCCACAGCAACGGTAACAAAAGGAGCTTCAAGTTCAGATGCCAAATCAATTGTAATTTTGGTTTCCGAGATTGCCAGATCTGCCGATTTTTTTTCTGTTAGGGTTTTGTAATTTGGAGAAAAAGGATCCCACATTTCACCCCAGCATTCATTAAGGCAGGAAACATCCATGCCATAGTCATCCTTTAATTTTTTATGGGTTTTAACAAAATCTTCCAAAGAAACACCCAAACCATACCTTCCTTTTGGCGGGCAAAGCTCTATGGCATCGTACCCATACTTTTTTAATCGTTTGTAAGTATTTTCCGGTTTCAGATAAGTTTCTTCCTGTCCGAAAGTTAATTGAAAATAGCTGAATTTTAATTTTTCCATTTTTGTCTTTTTTTAAGTGAATCTACTCTTTAGGATATATTTTCTCCGGTGGGTTCCGGCGTTTCGGTCGCTCGATTAGTTCAACGGTTGTACCCAGTAATTTTTCGGTATCGAGATATGCATAGTGTCCATCATCGTCGGGACCAAAGCCGGCTCCATCCTGTGTCATCGCAATGCCACACTCCTCAGCATCTTTTAACGAGGCTTGCATATCGTTGGTTAAAAAGCCAAGATGATGAACTCCATAACCATGTTCCTCTATAAATTCGGTGTAAACAGTGTCTCCTTCAAGAGGTTCAATAAGTTCGATACGCATATTCCCGATATACGAAAGTGCAACCTTCATTTTATATTCGTATGGTTTTCCATGTCGGGTCATTCGTTTAACAAGTGGTTTTCCATAAGTATAATGATGCCAGGGACCGACACCAAATCGTTCCCAGTAGGTTTTTACTGCTTCGTCGATATCAGGAACTAAAATACATATTTGAGCTACATCGGGCAGTGGAAATTTTTTCTGTTTTGTACTCATATTAATAATTTATTTACGGTATGAAAACTATTTTACGGGCTTTCCCTTCGAGGGCAAGATGAGCACCTTCAACAAATTCGGTTAATTTAAACTGATGAGAGATAAATTTCTCGGCAGATATTCCACCGCTTGAAAGTAACTCGAGAGCAGTTTTATTGTGCCAGGGTGCAAAAATGGTTGTACCTATTAAATGCAGAGCGTTATAATGTACAGTATTCATATTTATCCCGGGTGTCTCTTTATCTTTCGGAAGTCCCCCGAATATTAAAATCCGCCCGCCTTTTCTGGCTATTTCAACAGCAGCTACCTGAGTTGCAGGGTCGGGATTTGCAGTTATTATAACACCTGGACCATATCCGTTTGTTGCTTTTAAAACTTCTGCATTTAAGTCCTGTTTTTGTGTATTAACAATCAAATCGGGTTGGTACGATGAGGCAAGTTTCAAACGGTCGTCAGAGATGTCAGCAACAATAACCTGACTTGCACCTCTGGCTCTTGCCAGTTCGAGATGCAGAGTTCCTATGGGACCGGCACCAATAATTAGTACCGAATCACCCGCGCTTACATTTGCTTTTTCCTGCGCATTTATACACGACGACAGAGGTTCTACAATAGTGGCGTGTGCCGGATTCATGCCTTTGGGAACTAACAGAATTGTTCCGCGTTCAACAGCCTCTTTCGGCAGAGTCATATATTCTGAGAAACCTCCCGGCCAAGTTTGTGCAATTTCTTTATAGTTGGAACACAGCTCATACTCACCATTCAAACAAAAATCACACTTTCCACAATAAACCAATGGCGAAACTGCCAATGTATCTCCAATCTTCCATGAACCGTTATATTCTTTTCCGTAATTTTCAACCCGGGCACAAATTTCATGACCAATAGTAAATGGGAATTTTACTTTTCTGTGTCCTATCCGAAGTGTTCGTAAATCGGAACCGCAAAGACCACACGCAAGAACCTTAAGCATGAGTCCTCCATCGGGAACCTGTGGAATTTTTACCTTTTCGATGCTAAAATCCATTGGTGCTCTAACGATGAGAGCATTCATTGTTTCACCCATAATTTAGCATTTTATTCTGCTCTTGTCGCAGTTTATAAATAAAGGTTGAAACATCGGGCGTAAGATTGTATTCGGTAATGAGTTCTCCTTTGCTGATATCTGTTTTGGCAACACCATTTTCGGCAATACCAAGTGGTATTGATTTGTTAATTAGTGCATCTGAATAGGTGTAAATACGCCCAAAAATATCGGTACTACCAATGCCTTTTATCTTTTCTCCTTTTTTAATATCGCGTTTAGCAATTGTAACAACTTCAGAATTAAACGTTTCGGCGGCAACGGTTACCTCGTTTAACAACACTGCTTCGGCAATAGATTGTGGAGTTTCGATATCGCACAAATGGTAAGGTCTGAGAAGAAGATAATAGGGACCTTTTGCTTTTGTAATAAACTGCATATCTTTTCTTATGCGTTCGTCGTATGACCGTACAATAACAAAAACTCCGGGGGCAACTGCTCCCGTGCTGTAATCTACACAACCAACCTGACTGAGAATACCGCCATCTTCTTTTGGTATATAATAATCGAGCAGTTCGTCTATCTCTACTTTGGGACCATGCATTCCGGGAGTGTCAGGAACTAATCCGGTAGAATTAGATACTGCTGCCATTTCAACCATGGTTTTTGTACCGTCTTTAAACGATGCCAACATTTTCGGATTCATATCTTTCGATGCAGCTTCTTCGGCACAGCTTTCGGGTGTGGCATCAAAATCAAGCGGATTATTTTTGCCTTTCCCGATACTTATAACTTCGAATCCCATTAAAACCGCCTGCTCGTACAGCATTTTACAAACCCCGGGTTCATCACCCGAAGCAACCGTGTAAAGGGCATTATTTTTACGAGCCATGTGATTGAGGTATGCACCAATGGTAACATCGGTTTCCACATTAAGCATAATAATCGGTTTCTTCTGCTCTATTGAAGAGAGTGCAATTTGTGCTCCCACATCTGTTACGCCGGTTGCCTCAACATTGGCATCGATAATATTTAACCGGGGCATTAACATCGCATCGGGAGTAACTAAATACTTACCCTTTTTTAGTATGTCATTTGCCTCACCCAAACGTTCTGTAACTTGTATATCCGATTCTGATATTCCTAAGCTGATTAAAGTTTTTATTGCCAAATCAACATCTATGTCTGCTACGGCCCGAACATTCATCCCACGAATATTATTAATGGTATGAGCCAGACCTGACCCCATCTGTCCGCAACCAACAATACCCACTTTTATAGGATTTCCTGCTGCTATACGTGCATCTAATTTTCTTAATATTTCCATTTTAAGCTACTGTTTATTTCGAAGTTTTGCCAGTGTTTTGTAATCTCCTTTTACATTGTTATAGATGCTTTTGTACAAAGCAAAATATTCCATATACAAAGCATGTGTTTTAGCGTCCGGCTCAAGGGGTTCAATATATTCGACCCACTTTTTAGCTACCGAAAAATCTTCGAAAATTCCGGTTGCCACACCGGCAAGTATTGCATCGCCGTACGGTGCTCCGGTTCTGCGTTTTACCATAACTGTTGGCATATTAAAAACATCGGTTATTATTCTACGCCAGAGGGCACTTTTGGCTCCACCTTCGTTAAGCACAATTGGTGCATTTATGGTTTTACCCGAGTCTTTCAGAATTTTAAAAGAGTCGTAAAGTGCATAAGCCACCGACTCCATCATTGCCCGTACCATGTGTCCTCGTGTATGATTTAGCGAAAGACCAAAAATAACTCCCCGCGCATCGACATCCCAAATAGGAGTTCGTTCGCCCATTAAAAACGGAAGTACAACAAGTCCTTCACTTCCGGCAGGTATAACTTCTGCCTCTTTATTAATAATGTCGTAGGTATCTACTCCACCGGTTTTTTCATCAGCAAGTTCCCTTTTGTAATAATTATCGCGCATGTAGCGAATTAGCTGTCCTCCGGTGGTTGTTGTAGGAACAATTATATAGTCTTTTTCGGAGTCTGTGGTGTAGGCAAAATTTATCATGGTGTCAGAGAAATTTGTATCTCTGGTAATAATTCCAAAATTACCGCAGGTTCCGAGGTTCATTTGTATATCGCCCTCTTCAACCATTCCAGCGCCCGACCAGCCTGCATTACAATCTACCTGACCGGCAGCTACCGGAATACCACTAACTAATCCGGTTTGTTTAGCTGCTTCAGGAGTTACTTCTCCGACAATTGCTTCGCAACGAAACAACTCGGGAAACAGGTTTGGACTTAATCCTATTTCCGATAATAACTGTTCATTGAACCTGTGTTCCAATAAATTATAAGCGACACCATAAAATGCAGCTCCCGAATAGTGCCCGGTATATTCCCCTGTTAATTTCAGATTTACAAATCCATCAATAGTCAGAGCTTTGTATATTTTATCGAAAGTTTCGGGTCGGTTCTCTTTTTCCCATAGCAGATTCACAATTGCCGGATGGTCTTCGAGCCTGTTTTTTGATATGTCGAAGATGGTTTTTTCTCCGATTTTATTTTGCAGCCATTCAACTTGTTTTGTGGCGCGTTTATCCATTAAGTTGTAAGCATTATGAATTGGTTGTCCGTTTTTATCGACCAATACAAGCGATGGCAAAGCAGAAGAGACAGCAATTCCTTTAATATCGGCAGGATTTATATCAGCAGATTTAATTGCTTGTTTTATGATTCTGCATGCAAGTTCCCAATAGTTTACAGCATTATGTTCCGACCATCCCGGCTTTGGAGTTAATATAGGATACTCTTCAAAAGCATAGCTTAATTCTTCTCCCTTATCGTTAATAATCGATGTTTTCGCACCTCCTGTTCCGTAATCCAATCCCAAAAGCAAATTACTCATATTTTCATGTGTTTATTTCATTAGTTCGATTGCTGTATTTTTATCGGTAATCAGGATATTGATTAGTTCCCCTTTTAATGCAGCTTTTATTGTTGTAAGTTTATGTTTACCTCCTGCAATGGCGATTCTCCTTGGTATATTTCTTAACTCGTCGATGGTTAAGCCAACTACACGTTTATTAATACCATCTTTAATAAACTGCCCCTCTTTATCGAAGAACCGAAGGGAAATATCTCCAACAGCTCCTTTTTCGCCAAGTGTTTCTATATCTTTTTCAGATAAAATGCTGTTTAATTTTTTTGAACCCAATTCTGTTGAAAAGTGTCCGATACCCACAAGAGAAATAGATGATTTTTTTGCCATCTTTAATATAGATGACACCTGTGGATCACTTTTTAGAGCTTTACAAGTTGTGCTGGTAGCAACAATTCCTGGTGAGTTTAGTATTTTAGGCGTTGCATTAAGTGCATTCGCCATTCTACGGGTCAATTCTGTTCCACTTAATTCTTCTTCGGGATAACCTAATCCACCAATCATTTGAATAATTTTTAAGTTAGGTAGATTTGAATTATGGAGTGCATTAACAAGAGCCAAAATTGTTCTTCCCCATGATATTCCTAAACTTTCGTCTCCTTCTAAAATTTTTAGCAGATAACTGGCTCCTGCCTGCCCTATTGAGGCAACCACATCATTCTGACTGTCTGATTCTGTTTTTACAACAACAACCTCCTTTAAACCATATTTATTTTCGAGTTGTTGTTCAAGACTATGGTTGGTTTCGGCTGGAGTATTAATTTTTATTTCAACTATTTTATCATTTAGTGCCTTGCTTAACAATCTCCACACTTTTATTCTTGAAATACCGTATTTATTACCTATTTCCTGCTGTGTAAGCCTATCTTCGTAATAGGCACGTACTACTTTGTATATAATTCTGCTATTATTCATAATTGTTCATTTGAACGTAAGTAAAACATTTGAACAAAAATACATATTTTTTTATTTCGTGCAAGGAATAGGGGAAGTAATATATTGAATTGGCAATCTAAATTTTGGAGTATAATACATGGATCTTCCAGGTTATTGGTATAATAAGTACAAATTTCCTCATTTTTTCAATGCCCGTAAAAAGGTTAAAAGATTATTTCTCTATTCCCGATTTCTTTTCTATTTCTTCCAGGAAAAAGCCTTTTGTCCCAGGCATTACTGAGGATTTCCACGCCAACTGTAATACCATGAATAGTGTAAAACCCACAAATATGTACCCAGTTCCAATCTACAACTTTTTCAGACTATTATGATAATGATTTAGAACTGCTTATTTATCCAAATATAGTATCAGGTGGCAGATTTAATATTCGTTTTTTCTTACAAAAGCAATCATCTGTTATTATTGAAGTGTTTGATGCAACCGGAACCAAAGTAACAAGTTTACATACGGGTAAACAAATGTTTAATGGATTAACGGAGTTTTCGTTTAACAGTTCTGATTTAGGTATTTCAGGATTGTATTTTATTAGAGTGAAGAGTAATAATAGTGTTGAGACAAAAACAATATTAATTACCAATTAATGTTTTAATTTATAAACTGATTAAAGAACTTTGTTATTGTCAACAACATACATTCTGGTACTTTTAGTATATTTTCCACCTTTTGGATCGGCATATTCCATTGTCAATATGTTTATTTGCATCTAAAGTAAAAATATAAAATAACTCAGTTGAATATATTTATATATTATCGAGACAAATAAAATTGGAGAAGTAATTAGATATTATTGCATAACTCCGATTTTGCAAATGAATTAACAGTTCTGTTATTAAAAGAATAAGTGCATCATGAAAAAATGGTTATTAAGATTTACAGGATTAATACTTGGTATTATAGTCGTACTTTTAGTTATAGGTTTAATAAACATACGCGATCGTCATCGCGGTTATAATGTTGATATACACATTCCGAAAACAGGTGTGCCCACTACAATAAAAGTAGGATTTGCAGCTATGCCAATTACACCAACTGTTGTCGATACCTGGAACGATAAAAACGGCGATGCCAAATTCGACGAGGAAGATGGCGACACATATAACGATAACAATAACAACGGAAAATTTGATGCATTCTGGATAGCAGGATTTAGCAATAAGAAACCTACAAATGGTGTACACGACGATGTTTGGGCACGCACTGTTATTTTCGATGATGGCAACGCCCGGCTGGCAATTGTTTCTTTAGATGCCATCGGCTTTCTTAACGATGATGTAGTTGATATAAGACTGCAGATTCCTGAAGAGCTGGGTTTAGATTATGTTATTATTTCGAGTACACACACACACGAGAGTTTCGATTTGATTGGAATTTGGGGCGAAAGTCCGTTAAAAAGTGGGGTAAACAAGGAGCATTTGAAATATGTAAAAAGCCAGATACTTGTTTCAATTACAGAAGCTGTTAAGAATTTGCGCCCGGCAAAACTTCATTTTGCTCAAGATTTAACGGGTGCCAAAGGTCAGGTTATGGATACACGGAAACCAATTGTACTGGACCCTGGAATGCGGTTTATACAAGCCATCGATACCGAAAATGATTCAACTCTTGGCGTGGTTGTTACATGGGGAAATCATCCTGAAACACTTTGGGCCGATAATCTGCTAATCAGCTCCGACTTTCCTCATTATGTTCGCAAGTTTATTGAAAAGGGAGTATATAATAATGGCGAGCTGGTTATGCCCGGAGTGGGTGGAACAGCCGTATATTTTAGCGGCGCGGTGGGTGGTTTAATGACAACCAGAGGTTCGATGGCCATAAAAAGTCCATTTTCCGACAAAGATTATACCGAACCAAATTTCGACAAACTAAAAGCACAGGGTCAAACTCTTGCTATGCTTGCACTACAAGCTCTCGCTAATCCCGATTCGATAGTCGAAAAATCGCAAATTGCAATCAGAGCAAAAACAATTGAATTGCCATTGGCAAATAAAGTATTTGCATTAGCCGCTGCCATTGGAATAATTGATAAAGGACTAACAGGATTTTTTAAAGCCCGTAGCGAAATTGCTGTATTCTCTATCGGGCCTGCCAGTTTTATTTGTGTTCCGGGCGAAATATATCCGGAGATTGTAAATGGCGGCATTGAAGCTGCTGAAGGCCAGGATTTTGGTATTGACCCCGTGGAAATACCACCTTTAAGAGAATTAATGCCCGGAAAATATAAGTTTGTTATTGGGTTGGCAAATGATGAAGTTGGATATATTATTCCCAAAAGCGAATGGGATGTTGAAGCTCCTTATTTGTATGGAGCAAAAAAATCTCCTTATGGAGAAGATAACTCTTTTGGCCCTGAAACGGCACCAATTATATACAACGGGATAAAACAAATTCTGAGCGAATTATAGGAATATATACTAATTCCTGAGTCCTGGGATTTCTGTCATAAATACTCTTCAACATTAATCAGTTTATACAGGAAACCGGTTGTGCGAGCCTCCAATTTCGCCATGAATACTGATGGCAACAAATGCAAGAATAGCAAAAATCAGAACAATTGAGACGAAATAGATAAACCAGCGACCAACAATTAATTTGTCGGTTTCTATGTCGAACATTGCCAGTTTAAGTTTTCTGCCAAGAATAAATATTACGATTAAATTGACCAGATAAAGATGATGATTGAATTGTGTGATTCCGGCAAAAACTCCTTTTGTTGAGTAACTTAAGAAAATATAAACTGTAAATAGGACTAAGAAAAACAGCATCACATCATTTTTTTTGAACTGGGTTTTATTCAATTTCAAAAAAACAAAGAGTATCATTAATATTATTAAAACGGCTGAAAAACCGGAGCTAATCGAAGCAATATTTTCAGCATTTTGCAAATCTTTAAAATTTTTAAAAAGATGTTCGAAAGAAAGAGATTCGTGGAAGATTATTAAAGGAATAAAAATGACCAATAGAAACAGGGCAATTTTATTTTCCCACTTTTTAGGAGTTGTTTTTTCTATTTCCCATTTCGAGCTAAAAACTCCATAAGCCATTCCTGCTCCACCAAAAAATCCGATGCTGTACTCCATTACATTCCACATGTTGAAATTTATATCCAGCACATTTCCCGAAATTTGCAAGAAGTTTCCAAAACCAAAACCAAAACCACCTCCCAAAGCTGCAAAAATGGCAACCCGAATTGCCGAGTTACGTTTCTCCCTTGCCATATACCAAAGCATTGCAAGACCGGCTCCAAAACAAATTGCCCAGGCTTCAGAACGTGGAGGAGTCATTTTAATGCCAATTTGCTCTATCAGAAAATAGTAAGAAATTATTCCTCCGGCTGTCATTTGCGCCATTAAAGAACCCCATTTTACCCTGTTCTTTTTTGTTGAATCGAGGGTAAGTCCAAGCAAACCCCCGCCGAGTAATCCAAATAAAGCGCCAATAATAAACAACATTGTAAGTCCGTAAAACGAATTTATAAAGTTGTCGGCACGTCCGTAACCAACTACTATCCCGTAACTTATTATTCCTCCTGCACCCCATCCAACCGCCGAGGAAAGGGCAATTAAAATCATTTTATTATACCACTCTTTTCTGTTCGACACCAAAACAAGAGCCAGCCCGCCAATTGCACCAGCCCACGCAGCTCCCTGTTCGTGCCCGAATTGCCCGCGAACAGCCCATGCCGTAGCAAGTGATAATGCTACAACCAAAATACTAAGCCACTGTTTTTTGTTGTTCATTTTTTAATTTTAACGCTAACCAAAACACAAATTCAGTTTATTTCTTTTTCTGAACATTACTAAACGAACCGGGCCAACTACATTCAAGCTCTTTTTTACCATTCAAATTGCGAATCCATGTATCGAAACTATGTTCACCCTCTTTTAGAACAATAACCCGTCCTCCGGCTTTTGGATCTTTTTTGCCTTGCATAACTTTTGAAACCCGTCCGTAAGCCAACGCAATATTATAATAAACACCGATATAATCGTTAATATGATCGTGCCCGACAAATGTTCCCATTACATCTCCGCCTTCGAGCATGGCCGCGAACATTCCTGTATTAATTTCAGGACTACACTCATCTTCGTGTTTTGTTCCAATTGGCCGGTTTACTTTATTCTTCCAGGCATTGTAATACTCCGGTAATGGTATATGAAAAAATGCCAGTGCCGGCAAAGGATTTCCATTGTTTGCAAGTGTGTATTTTTTACTCTTGTCGAGATACCACTGAACTTGCGAAAAATCGAACCAACCGTAACCGTCAACTTTTGGCTTTAGGGTGCTGTAAGTATTCGAATCCATGCAATAAAGCAGAGCCTGCACTTTACTATCTTTCCCATAAACCGATAATACAAAATTCGAATTTCCATAAGTTTCTCCGGAATCATTATTTAAACACGATGGGAGATTTTTCAAGTATTCGCCAACTTTCTCTCTCGGCCAATTATGTTCCGAATCGTGATTGCCAAAAACCATTGCCCACGGAACGTTTGCCTCAGTAAATATTGAATCAAAAAGTAAATATCCTTTTTGTGGGTCGTCTTCTGTAATTATATCACCTGTCAGAATTACAAAATCGGGTTGTTCAATTTTAATTACTCCTTTAATTATATCGAAAACGTTTAAGTTTTTATCTGTACTAAATTTAATATGAGTATCAGTAAACTGTACTATTTTAAATTTCCCATCATTATTAAATTTTAACTCTCTACCATTTTGTGCATTTGCTGAAACTCCAAAAATTATGAGTAAAACCAGACTGTAATAAAAATTTTTCATAAACTATTTTTTTGCCAAAGTTACATCCCTAATTTATATTGTACTTATGGTATTTTACTCAAAAGCTAATGTATATTAACACTAATAATTTACTTTGTTTGGTTCAAATAATCAATTTTTTTCCGGTGCTCCAATAACTCCCAAATATCGCCCGGTCCAATAAGGTAAAATCCAGATATCGCCGGCACTGAATTCCGACCTTCCACCACCGTTACTGTCTAAATCAAACCGATTGGCATTGTGTCGCGAAATACGCAGTTCGCTGGCAGGCAGCACTTCGGTAATTGTTTGGTTTCTAAAGTTTGGTTCAATAAACTCAATATCTTTTCGGTTGCTGTTCGAGATTGTCCAGTCGATTAAATCCAGCGGATATTTTTGAAGATACCAGACTGCCTCTTTCAAATCAATTTCATCAGCACCAACCAGGGCGGTCATAATATTCCACAATCCCTCTTTTTCATTTTGCTCATATTTCCAATGGTCGATAATTGTCTCTTTATACATTGCCTTCAGTGTATCGTTAAAAGCATAACGGTATAATCCCCAGTATCCGCAAAAATACATCTCATCGTCAGAGTGATTCCATCCGTCTGATAATTGTCTGCTTAGCAAATCAGCATCGTCCGGCGCATGTCCGATTTTGTCCATTGGTAGCATTAGATTTTCCAGATAACCATGTTTGTTAATCAGATAAAATGCTGCTTTTTTATATTTCTCTTTTTTTGTGAAATAATAAGCTGTTTGCAACATCCCGATAATATTTGATGAATTTATTTTACGGTCGCCAACCATTTTGGGGCGGGCATTTACATATTCGGGATTCCAGCGTGCCCATTTGGTAGGTTTGCCATCCCAGTCAACCAGATAAAAATCATTTTTTATGATTGTTGACATTAATGTATCGATTAACATAATCGATTTCTCCCGCAACTCTGGTACATCCACCAATTCGGCAATGGTTGCAAATGCAAAAATATGTCCGATTGCCTCATCGCTGCTGGTAGTCGATTTCCAGTCCCACTCCGGGTCTTCTGCTCTTCTCCACGGTTTATCGTCGTATTTATAACCACGTCTTTCGAACGACCGCGATGGGAATCCGGGAATTGAATTAATGGTATATAATCGCTCCATAGCATCCAGTGATTCTGTAATGTTTTGCAAAGCATCTTTCGATTTTGTTACTGAATAACGAAAAACTTCGCCTGCCAGATACATGGCTGTCCAGAGTCCATCGTTGTCAGACGTTGGCAAACTTCCGGTAGTTATATCGCCGGAAACCATACTTCCAACTGTGGCATTAAATCCATTTCGGATATGACGGTTACGAACCTGTTTTTCGAAAAACATGGCTTTATCGTATAGTGTCATCTCCTTTGAAAAAATTTGTCCCAATCCCCGGTCGGTAAGAAACAGGACAGAATTTTCGGGACCTTTCGCAATGTCGATTACATTGTCAGAAGGTAGCCAGCGTTTCGAAGCGTAGTAATTATATTTCCCCTCTTTATTCAACATAAAAGCTCCACGGGTTGAGCCAAACCAAATGTTCCCGTCAATTTCTGAAATGGTTGTTATTTCGGTGCAGGGTAGTTTCGTTTGAACTTTGCCAATCTGTTTTTTCGATTTAGTATCTATTTTAAAATACCCGTCAGAAGTTCCGATAACTAATTCATTCCCTGCAATTTCAATACAGGTGATATTTGTATTGTCTATTACTTTTTCAGTTTCTTTATTTTTTGGAGAAAAAGTATTGATGGATTGATTTCCCAGAATCCAGAATAGATTATTTACAGCATCGTATTTGATGTCCTTAATTTCAGTATCAATTTCACCTTCCCAAATTGTTTCCGAGTCTTTCAGCATATTCAGCTTTTTTCCATCAGAAATAAGGAAAGTAAAATCGTTATCGCCTGCCAATATTTTTGCATTTTTTAGTTGATGTTTAGAATATAATTTCCCTGCCCACGCATTACTTAAAACTGCTTTATTGTCAATGTAAACTAACTGATTTTTATAATTAATTGCAGTGGCAATTTTTTTATCGGATGTGGGACGGTATTGAATATCGGTAACCAATGTCCCCGGAAATAGGAATTGTCCCGCGCGCGGTCGCAACAACCCTTTCGACGATATAATCTGAATATAACCATTCCTGTCTGACACAACTTTACGAAGCTCTGTATCATTATCTTCAAGCTGATATTTTACACTGTACTCTTGTGTAAATGGTTTATCTTTATAAAATGGTTTTGCTTGTTTAACCTTATTTTGTGTGGGTTCGCACGAACTTAACAGAACAAAAACTGCGACAATAATTAATAATCGTTGGTTTAATAATTTCCTGATATTCATTTTATTATTTTTAATTAGTTATTTTCCTTTTTTAATTCTGAGTTTATCTCATCCCAATTTAGTTCTAATACAAATATTTGTTGAAAAGCTTTTGAATATTCATTTTTTAAATTGTCTTTAACCGGTGTAAATATATTGTAAGCGATAATATTTCCATCGGGCGAAACAACCAAAGCACTGCGTTCCTGTTTGTCGTTTGTTAACATTATTGTTTTACCAAAATTATTGCCTGGCTTAACAAAAGTGGCTGCAATATTTCCATTTGTAACACAGAAAATCCAGTTATTGGAAGGATGCCACCGCAACGATGAAGCATCTGTTTTAAAATTGGTAATTTGTTGCGGTTGTTTCTCTTTATTGTCTGACAAATCAGAACCATCGGTGGCAATTACCGAAACCTGTTTTACACCGTTTTTGTCTTTTGTAATGTATGCAATTTTTTTTCCATCGAACGAGCCTCTTACAATTCCTCCGGCCCAGCCGCTGTGTGTTAATCTGCGAATTATTATACCTTTTGGCGGACGCGGATATTCATCACCGTTCCCCGAAAAAGAGGTTGTAATATCAACGTTGTCAGGTATCTCAGCAACAAATAATGCAGTGTCGTAATCTATTCCGTTTTCAGCACGAACATTACCAATAAAAGCTCGCATTGTACCTTCCGAATCTACCCACGAATCGCCGTAAGCTTTTTCAATCTCCCCGGCTTTCGATTTTCCCTTCTCTGCAGGTTTTAATAATACCGCAAAGTAGTGTGTATAACCCGACGGAGCTAATTTATTCGCCTCCATATATCCAATGGTACGATTCTGTTTTTGCTGAATATAATCGTCGTAAGTAAACCCGATTCTGTGTCCGATACGTGTATATTCGTGCCGGTGTGTTCCGCCTCTTTGTGCCCCTTTGTATGTTGGCTTATCGGTTGAAATATCTCGCATATCAACCTTTGTAATAGTTCTTTTTCCGTCGGCACTCACCTCAACTCCTGTTCTGTTCCTTATTCCGTAATATCCACGCTCCTCAACTTCTGAGAGTAGCGGACCATGAATAAAAATTACTTTGTTTTTTGACGGATGCCACGAAACAGCGGCAACACCCGGGGCAGCTTTTTCGCCGGTAACACTTTCAGGTTTCCAGAGTACTGTCTCTTTTCCGGTAGATATTTCTATTTTTTCGATTGATTTGCTATTTGCAATACTACCGTTAAAAACTGTGCCCCTTGTATCGTAACAAAGAAATTTTCCGTCGGGCGAAAAATTATCGTTATTGTCTAAAGCATGATTCTTTTCCGTGAATGAGACTTGTTTTTCGTTCATAATAATTGTTATGAGTTTTTGAGATTTGTTTTAATCTGATTTACATTCTGTTATATTTAAAATGAAAAATGTAATTGTAAATAAGAGAAAATAATGAGATGGGTTTATATTTTTTGTCATTAGTTTTATGTTTTAAATAATTTATTACGAATAGTGGAAAGCAATTTACTAAATCTATTTAATCATTTATTTTAACTTAAAAAATAATTTATGTACATCACCAATTTTCAACATTTTCCCGATAAAAATGGTAACATCCCCAAAGATATGCCTAAGGAAGCCAGAGAACTAGCAAATTTTCTTGCTCTGCTTATTGACGATGCAACTACTAACGACTACGATTCGGAACCTGAGATTAGGTGCATTGAAAATAATTGCCCGGGATTAATTGTGCCAACATTAATTGAGGAATACAATGAAATTTATTGGGTTTGTACCCATTGCAAAACAAGTGGTGTTATTTCAAACTGGCGTGGCACAAAATGGGATAATAATAATAGCTGATTTGATCAAAAAACTAAATCACAAAAAATTTATCTTATATTTGCTTTACGACAACATTGCACACACTGAAAACACAGGGTGTTGCGCCATTCAATAATTTATCAGTTATTCAAATTGCCCTTTTATCTTTTACTTTGTGTGTACTTTTGTGTGTACAAAACAAAAAAGACCTACAGAAATAAACCTGTAAGTCTTTGATTATCAGGTGGAGATTAGGGGAATCGAACCCCTGACCTCTTGACTGCCAGTCAAACGCTCTAGCCAACTGAGCTAAACCCCCGACTTTTGAGGCTGCAAATATAAAAATAATTTCGTTTTCCTTAAGAAATATTTTTGGTAAAGTTTTTGTTACAGCGACAATGTTCTGCAGAAAATAGAAGCCGGTGTTCTTTGTTTATTGTTTCATCATTAAAAAAATTAGCCATGATTTACAAAAAAAGTAAGAAAGCCGATTTGGAAAACAAGAGAAAAACACTCTTTTTAATTGGTTTTTTAATTGCATTAGGTTCTGTTCTGTTTGCATTCGAATGGAAAACGGGACCGCCCCAAACAATGGATTTGGGAAATACAATATTTGATGTCGAAGATGTTATTTATATTCCTTCAACACCACCCGAGAAAAAAGAACCGCCTCAACAAAAGATAGAAGTTTTAATCTTCGAGTTAGTAGATGACAATACAGATATTGAGGATGAATTTGTAGGATTCGACTCTGAATTCACCGACGAGAACGTTTTAGATATTGAGGATTTTGCTTTTGCTTCAACCGATGACGAGTACGACAAAACCGACAAACCCTTTATGTTTGTTGAAGAGATGCCCGAATTTCCCGGTGGAGAAAAAGCACTGCTCAACTATTTGGCGACTAATGTAAAATATCCGGTAATTGCTCAGGAAAATGGAATTCAGGGAAAAGTGTATATCACTTTTGTGGTTGATAAAAACGGGAGTATTAATAATGTTAGTGTTTTGCGGGGAGTAGATAAATCTCTCGACAATGAATCCATTCGGGTTATCAGTTCGATGCCGAAATGGAAGCCCGGTAAGCAGCGGGGGAAAGCTGTTAAAGTACAATTTACAGTGCCCATTGTGTTCGAATTGAAATAAAAATAAAATTCGGAAATAAATTAATTTGTGTTTAATAATTATTTTTTATCTTTAAGCCCCGATTTTTGAGGGCAAACTGAAGAGTGAAAATAAAGTAAAATTACTAATAATGGAATTAAAAAAATCAGAAAAAGCTAATCTGGAAAACAAAAGGAATACGTTTCTTTTACTTGGATTAGTGATAGCCTTAGGAGTTACTCTTCTGGCTTTCGAGTGGACAAGCAAACAGGGGAAAGCCGATTCGCTAGGGTCTCTGGCAGCGCAAGAAGTAGAAGAGGAAATTATCCCGATTACCCGCGAACAAGAGATTAAACCACCTCCACCACCTCCACCACCAAAAGTTGTCGAGGTTTTAAACATTGTGGAAGATGATGTTGAAATTGAAGACGAGTTGGAAATTGAAGATTCTGAAGCAGACGATGAAACAGTAATTGATGTTGCTCCTGTTGTTGTTGCAGAAGAGGAAGAGGAGGAAGATGCCGCTCAGGTATTTTTTATTGTGGAAGACATGCCTGAATTCCCGGGAGGAGAATTAGCATTACGTAAGTATATTGGCAACGCTGTAAAATACCCTGTAATTGCGCAGGAAAATGGAATACAGGGAAAAGTTTACGTAACTTTTGTTGTTGGGAAAGATGGTAGCGTATATAATGCAGGTATTGCAAGGGGTGTTGATCCATCGTTAAACAAAGAAGCACTGCGTGTTGTTAACTCGCTTCCGAAATGGAAACCAGGGAAACAACGTGGGAAAGCAGTTAACGTCTCTTATACCGTTCCAATTAATTTTGTGTTGCAATAAGAGATAAAAAAGATATTTTTGCACTCCTGTTTCAATAATGGAACAGGAGTTTTTTTTGTCTTAACTGAACTTCTTTAATAAGGTTGTGTTTTTATAAAAAGTATAACTAAATTGATTTTCAGCAAGTTTAATTTTATTGAATGAATATGTTAGAAACAGCACCAGCTACAGAAAAAGCAGTTCTTGTAGGTCTTATTAATCAGGGGCAGGACGAAAAGCAGGCAAATGAATATTTAGATGAATTAGAATTTCTGGCCGATACCGCCGGTGCTACTGTATTAAAAAGATTTACACAGAAACTTGCTAATCCAAATAAAGCAACTTTTGTTGGTTCAGGGAAACTGGATGAAATAAGTAATTACATTAAAGTAGTTGAAGCCGATACAATTATTTTTGATGATGAGTTGTCGCCTACACAACTTCGGAATATCGAGACAATATTAGAGTGTAAAGTTCTTGATCGTACAAATTTAATTCTCGATATTTTTGCGAACCGGGCACAAACTGCTCATGCAAAAACACAAGTTGAACTGGCTCAGTATAAATATTTACTTCCTCGTTTAACACGAATGTGGACTCACCTCGAACGTCAGCGGGGAGGTATTGGAATGCGTGGCCCGGGAGAATCGCAGATTGAAACCGACCGCCGGATTATTCTCGATAAAATTGCCAGACTAAAATTACAACTCAAAAAAATTGATAAGCAAAAAGCTACACAGCGAAATAATCGTGGTCAGATGGTGCGTGTTGCACTGGTTGGTTACACAAATGTTGGCAAATCGACAATTATGAATATGATGGCAAAATCGGAAGTTTTTGCCGAAAACAAACTATTTGCAACATTAGACACAACAGTGCGAAAAGTAGTAATCGGAAATCTTCCATTTCTGCTTGCCGACACAGTTGGATTTATCCGTAAACTTCCGCACGATTTGGTTGAGTCTTTTAAATCGACACTCGACGAAGTTCGCGAAGCCGATGTTTTATTACATATTGTAGATATTTCTCATCCCGGTTTCGAAGAACAGATTGAGACTGTTGACAGCACACTAAAAGATATTGAAGCCGGTGATAAACCCACAATTTACATTTTCAATAAAATTGATGCTTTTAGTTATACCGCAAAAGATGATGACGATTTAACTCCTCGTACTAAAGAGAATTTCACTTTGCAAGAGTGGAAAAACTCGTGGATGGCGAAAAGTAATACGCCCGCACTTTTTATCTCCGCTATTCATAAAGAAAATATTGATGATTTTAAAAAGAAATTATACGAAAAAGTTAAAGCAATTCATTCTAAACGATTTCCGTATAACAGCTATTTATATAACTCTGAGTGGGAAATCGGGGAACAGTAGTATTATTTTTTGAATACACAAAGTCTCGCAATAACTGAGCTTCAATATTTTAAAAGAATTCTAATCTAAATAAGAAAATTTAACCCAAACAGAGTTTGATGTAAGAGATTGAATTAGAGTAGTATTAACTATTAATAGGCAAAAACTACGCGGACTTGACAAAATTCCGCGAATCGGGAGAATTGGCTAAATTGAAAGAACGCTAAGGTTAATTTTGTTTTGATTTTTCTTTGCTTCGTTTCTTTTCATCAAGGAAAAGAAATGAAGTGGAGTTTGAGGCAACGCCTCAATTTATCAAATAATCAATTTGCTGTAAATAAAGTAAACAGTTATAAATATTTAATCAATAAGTAGAACTGATGTTAATCCAACATCTAAACTTCATTATTATCAATTAGCCACTCGGCAATTTGCACGGCATTTAAAGCTGCACCTTTTTTAATCTGGTCGCCAACACACCAAAAAGTAATACTATTCGGGTCGGTAACGTCCTGGCGAATTCGACCCACATAAACATCGTCTTTCCCCGAAACAAAAAGCGGCATCGGATATTCATTTTTTGCAGGATTATCAACAACAGTCAACCCATTAAAGTTTTCGAAAGCAGTTGTTACTTTTTCTATTGAAATAGGATTTTCTGTTTCAACCCAAATTGCTTCGGAGTGTGCACGAGCAACCGGAATACGGACACAAGTTGCACTAACTTCGGCATCGGTGTGCATAATTTTTTTCGTCTCCCAGTTCATTTTCATCTCCTCTTTTGTGTAGTCGTTATTAAGGAAAACATCTATATGCGGAATAACATTCATTGCCAACTGGTGCTGAAATTTTTCGACCTTAGCAGTTTTGCCGTTTGCAACATCCTTTGCTTGTTCTTCAAGCTCCGCAATTCCCTGCGCACCGGCACCACTCGCTGCCTGATAAGTTGCCACGCGAACCCTTTTGATTTTAGAAAGATTTTCGATGGGTTTTAAGGCAACCACCATTTGAATAGTTGAACAATTTGGATTGGCAATAATATTTCGCGGTCTGTTTTTAGAATCTTCGGCATTTACCTCTGGAACTACCAGTGGCACATCATCATCGTAACGAAATGCGCTGGAGTTGTCAATCATAATTGCACCGTGTTTTGTAATTGTAGAAGCGTACTCTTTCGAAATACCGGCACCGGCAGAAGTTAGTGCAATATCAATATCTTTAAAATCGTCGCCGTGTTTTAACTCTTTAACTGTTAATAGTTTTCCCTTAAATTCATAAGTTTTTCCGGCACTTCTTTCCGATCCAAAAATAACCAACTCATCCATCGGAAAATCCCGTTCAGCAAGAACTTTCAGAAATTCTTGCCCCACTGCACCACTCACTCCTACAATTGCAACTCTCATTTTAAATCTATTTAATTTTATATAAAATATAATTATTCGCGCAAATTTAGTATTTTGCTTATAAGAGTAAATGTGATGATTAGTAATCTTCTGAAAATAATAACATTCATTTTTATATTCCTTGTAAATCCTGTTTCTGCACAGGAAATTTGGAGGGAGAGTTTTTCTATCGCCGAAAAAGGTGTTTGGGGCGATAAAGATGGCTCAACTATTAATCAGGATTTTTCAGGAATCTCAACCTGGTCCATAGATTTTGCTGATGTTAAACTTGCTGATGTTAACGATTATGCTAAAACAGTTTCAACATCGGGAGGTAGATTCGAGTGCCGGGATATTAATGGTGAAGTTGTTTGGAAATCGGAAGAGATAAATATTGGTGATTATATAGAAGTGAATATTCAACTTACCGCAACTGAAACCGGGGGCGGAGCAAACGAACAAAATAAATATTTAAAAGCATTTTATAAGCTGGATGGAGGCGAAGAAATTATATTCGGAATTAATGGTGAAAATTATGGAAACTGGGGTTCGGTTCTGGCAGAACAGGACAATATAAAAGGTAAAACGCTACAGATTATCGTTTATATGAATAATCACTATTCGGCCGACAAAGTTATTCTTGATGAAGTGGTTGTTTTGGGGGAGGAGTTTCCGATAATAATTGAACCGGGAGATATTTTAATAAATGAGGTGCTTTTCAATCCTTTTCCCGAGGGTAACGATTATGTTGAAATCTATAATATTTCAAATCAACAAATTCCAACAAATAAACTATATCTGGCATCGCGCGATAAAAATCTGGAACTCACTCAAATTTATCCTCTTTCGAGTGAACGTTTTCTTTTTCAACCCGAAAGTTATTTGGCACTGACAAAAGATACAAATGGGGTATTTCCGTTTTTCGATATAAAATACCCGCTCTGTTTTTTGCAGATGAAAAAATTCCCGTCGTTCAATAACGATAAAGATTATGTGGTTTTGTTAGATGCTGACATGCAGGTAATCGATGAACTCTCTTATTCAGTAAAAATGCATGCCCCGCTACTTGCCGATGAAGAGGGAATCTCGCTGGAACGAAACTCTTTTACAGTGGCAACTAATATTTTTTTGAATTGGCACTCTGCTTCAACACAATCGGGTTACGGAACACCGGGGTATCAGAATTCACAATTTCAGAATGAGGATATTATTAAACCTCTTGTAACTTTTGAGCCAGAATCTTTTTCGCCGAATTCTGATGGTTATAACGATGAATATATTATTAGATACGAACTTGAAAAATCGGGTTATCAAATTAATATTTCAATCTTCGATGCTGCCGGAAGGTTCGTTGTCCGGCTTGCAAAAAACGAAATACTCGGTACCAGTGGAGAGTATAAATGGAATGGTGAAGACGAAACCGGGCAGTGTCAAGATATAGGTGTTTACATTGTTATAGTTGAGGTTTTCGATTTGTATGGGAATATCTATCGTTATAAAGATGGTGTTGTATTAACAGGTATTCTGGAGTAATCACGTTGAGATATTTCAGATTATTATATCACCCGCTTTCAAAGATTTAGTTTCACAGATTCTTAATTAATGTTTTCAGAACCTTAAAGCATTGTCTTTTACACCTTCTTGCCAAAGACTAAAAAGCAGGTAATTTTCTTGCTGACACTAAGTAATTAAATACAATTTTTATATTATTGGGGAACTTATTACTGAACATATGTCTATTATAAACTAAAGATTCAAGTAGGTTCTTGATTCTGTGGTTCTTAGTATTTGTATTTTATAAAAAAATACTATATCATTGTAGGAGAATTTAGATTTTAACAATGGGGAAAATAAACGTAACTCTCCATATTGTATTTGTCAATTCGATTATTATTATTTTACTATTATTTGATTTTTCAATTATCTGGAAAATCAATGATATTATTATGTTTAACTAAATAAATTAACTATTTAAAATTAATTTTATGCGAAAAGTTCTTTTAATTTTTGCGATGTGTTTTGCTCTACTAGGTAGTGCATATGCACAACAGACGGTTACCGGTACAGTTACTGGTGAGGATGGTCTCAGCCTTCCGGGCGTGACTGTAGTCGAGAAAGGAACAAGCCAGGGTACAATTACCGACGTTGATGGCAAATACACAACTGAAGTTGCTGCCGATGCTGTTCTTGTATTTTCTTTTGTTGGTATGGAAACAAAAGAAGAAGTTGTTAATGGTCGTTCAACAATTGATGTAACATTGGTTACAAGCGCAATTGGTCTCGACGAAGTTGTTGTAACTGCTTTGGGTATTAAGCGAAGTAAAAAAACGCTTACCTATGCTTCTCAGCAAGTTACGGGCGAAGAGCTGATGAAAGCGAAAAGTGCCAACTTTATGGATGCCATGAATGGTAAAGCAGCAGGGCTGGAGATTAAGAAAAGTGCCTCGGGTGCTGGTGGTTCTACCAGAGTAATTTTAAGGGGTTTCAAATCGTTAGGCGGAACCAGTGAACCACTTTATGTAATCGATGGTATTCCGATTATGAACATTAAGCGCGGACAACCGGGCATGTGGGGTGGAACTGATCAAGGTGATGGATTATCGCAACTTAATCCTGACGACATTGAAAGTATTAACGTTCTGAAAGGACTGAATGCGTCAATTCTTTATGGAAGTCAGGGAGCGAACGGAGTTATTCTTATTACAACCAAAAGTGGTAAAGCTGGTAAAACAACAGTATCGTTAAGTTCAACAACTACATTCGAGAGTGTTCTTATTTATCCTGAATTGCAGTTCGACTATGGTGCAATTAATGGTGCAAAAGAGAGTTGGTCAACTACAAAAGGAGGTACTAATTACTCGGAACAGCAGATGAAAGATTTCTTCCAGACCGGTAATAACTTAATTAACAGTGTAACAGTAAGCGGTGGAAATAATGTAACTACAGCCTATTTCTCTTACTCAAACACATCAGCTAAAGGTATTGTTCCAAACAATAAATATGGAAAGAACAATGTATCCTTTAAACAATCAACCAAACTGTTTGACGACAAATTAACATTGAGTTCGAATGTGATGCTGTCAACAGAACGAGTAGATAATCGTAACCCCGCAGGATACTATTTGAATCCTCTAACCGGACTGTATAATTTCCCACGTGAGAGAGATTGGGATGATTATAAAACTAATTACAAAATTTTTGATGACACAAGGAATATGTACACGCAGAACGTATATGTTGTTGACCATCATTTAAGTAATCCTTACTGGATTATTAACATGCAGCCCATTGAGGAAAAAACTGAAAGAATTATTGCCAATGCAGCTGCAGATTATAAATTTACAGACGAATTGTCTCTTATTGTAAGGGGAACTTATGATTATGTAGATTGGGGCAGAACTCAGAAAAGTGCTGCCGGTTCGAATGTAACTAACGTTTCTGCAAACGGAACTTATATTTTTGGTAACAGAACCGATAGTAAAAGTTATGCCGATGCGCTGTTAAAATACGATAACAACTTCGGTAAGATAAATGTTATCGGATATGTTGGCTCAAGTTACAGTAAAAACAAATGGAGCGGCATGGGAGGAAACAATGGAACAAATAATCTGCTTTATCCAAATGTTTTCTCAACTCAAAACTATCCAACAAATATAGTTATAAGTGAGTATGGTGGGGAGAGAATATTACAATCGGTTTATGGTAGTGCCACTATTGGGTATGACGATATGTTTTATGTAGATATTTCTGGTCGTAACGACTGGTCGTCAACCCTTGTCGGAACTGAAGGTGGATCCTCTTATTTTTATCCTTCAGTTGGTGTAGTTGCTCTTATTAGCAATATATTCACGATGCCCGATTTTATTTCGTTTATGAAAGTAAGGGCGTCGAGTGCAAAAGCAGCAAAAGAAGTGCCATGGAATGCAATACGTTCTGACCATAGCATTTCAGGTGCACTTGGTGGTATTAACAGAAATACCAGACAACCATGGACCAACTTAAAACCTGAGTTGATAACAAGTAATGAGTTCGGTTTTGATTTTAGATTTTTCGACGGGAAACTTGGACTGGATTTTACATACTATAATAACAAAAGTACCGACCAGTTCCTGAATGTTGCTTTACCACCTGAAGAAAAGGGAGAATATACATCGAAGAATATTAACGTTGGTGAAATTGTGAATGAAGGTGTGGAATTAACTCTTGATGCAACACCGGTAAGAACTAATTCTATTGAATGGAAAACTTCAATAAATTTCCATACTAACACAAACGAAATTATAGAGTTAGATCCTGATAATCCAAATCGTACAATCCATATGGGTTCTTCTGAAGGTTATAGAACATTCCTAAGAAAAGGTGGTTCTTACGGAGATTTATACGGATGGAAATTCAGAAGAAACGATGCAGGGCAGATTATGCTTGATGAAGCTACCGGTCGTCCGTTAAAAGCGGATAAAAGGTACGATGCGGATGATCTATCAGTAGGATATTTGGGAAATCTCGAACCGGATTTCACTCTTGGATGGAACAATAATATTCAGTTTGGTAGTTTTAATATTGGAGCACTTATTACCGGTAAATTTGGTGGTAAAGTTGTTAGCCAGACCGAAGCTATGCTTGATGGCTGGGGAGTGAGTAAACGAAGTGGTAAAGGAAGAGATCAAGGTTATGTTGAAATTAACGCTATTCAGGGAACTACTCCTGTTACCCAGATTTCTGCTTTCGATTTATATGCAGAAGGTGGAGGTACCGGTGGTAGAAATGGAATTATTGAACCCTATGTTTACGATAGAACAAATATTCGTCTGAGTCAGCTTTCAATTGCTTACGATTTTGATGTTTCAAAATCTAATTTTTTAAGTGGAGCAACTTTCTCGCTCGTAGGACAGAATTTATTCTTATTCTACAAAAAAGCACCTTTCGATCCTGAGTTGGCGATGAGTACTTCAAACAGTGCGCAGTCTCTCGATAATTTCAATTTACCTGCTACAAGAACCTACGGTTTTAATATAAAAGTAACATTCTAAAAATTAAAGAATTATGAAAAAGATATTTTTTGCAATTATATTGACGCTTGCCTTCTTCGCATGTACTGATAATTTCGAAGATGCAAACAGAAATCATTACCTCATTTCAGATGAGGAATTAGATCAGGACTTTAACCGACTTGGTTCTCCTTTTCAATCCCTGTTAAGCAATCAGTTCGGACATCAGATTGAAGAGGATCTTTGTCACGACAATTGGACACGTATGCTTGGTACTCCAACACCTTTTGTAGGTGGTGTTAATAATACGACATATTACATCAGATGGAATTCTTTTTGGGGTAGAATATACGGAAGAGTAATGTCTCCTGCAGCGCAGGTAATTAAACAGGCTGATGAGGGCGGCTACGAAGTATTTTCAGCCTGGGCAAAATTATTACAGATTTATGGTATTTCTAAACTTACCGCATACCACGGTCCTGTTATTTATTCCAATTATGGCGTGTCGGGCAAAGCTAATATGTACGATAGTGAACCGGAACTTTACAACCAACTATTTGCCGATTTAGATGCAGTACAAAGTGTATTTGCTGCTAATCAGGATTATAAAGGGTTGAAAAAATTTGATGCAAGTTATGGTGGTGACATGGTAAAATGGAGTAAACTTATTAACTCCTTACGTCTTCGATTGGCTATGAGAATAGTTAAGGCTAATGCAAGTCTGGCAAAAACCCAGGGAGAAAAAGCATTAAGTAACCCAATTGGGTTAATTGGTTCAAACGGAGATAATTTCCTGGTTTCTCTTTATGGTAGTAAATTACCCATGAATGTAATTTGTTTCGAATGGGGAGACACTCGCATGGGATCAGCAATGGAATCTTTTGGCGTAGGTCTGAAAGATAACCGTATTAAAAGTTTCTTTGCTCCTGCAGCAGACAATACTCTTTATCCCGATCATCCCGACTGGCCATATAAAGGTGTTCACAGTGGTGCATATCTGGATGCAAAAGACCAAAGGTTGACCTATTCGACTGTTAACGAGTCGTTTAAATCGGTTACTTCCAGAAGGGCATTTACTTATGCTGAAGTTTGTCTGTTGAAAGCTGAGGCTGCATTAAGAGGCTGGGCTGGTGCCGGTGATGCCAAAACCAATTACGAAGATGGAGTAAAAGCATCTTTTGCTGATTGGGGTGCCGGTGGTGTTGATGCTTATCTTGCTGATGCAACCAGTACACCAATTGACTATGTTGATCCAAAGGAACCAAGGAATAATTTCACATCGCGCTCGACAGTTACTGTTGCCTGGAACGATGCAGATACTGATGAAATGAAACTGGAAAAAATTATAACCCAAAAGTGGTTTAATAATTTCACCAATTCAAATGAAGCATGGGTTGACCACCGTAGAACAGGTTATCCTAAACTTCCGTATAACAGTAGAAACGATAGTAATGCTGACTGGGGTGTTATTGCCGCTGACGACTTCCTGAGAAGGATGCCGTTTACTAACAGCGAACGCGATAATAATAAGGACGGAGTTGCCGATGCAACTTCCAAGTTGGGTGGCCCTGATGATATTGGTACTCACTTGTGGTGGGATAAAGGCGGTCCTAACTTTTAAGAACTAAACAATATTTAGTTATATTAATTAAGTGCTGCTTCAGTTTATTCTGGAGCAGCACTTTTTTTATATTCTACAGTCTGGTGAATTATTTATGAACTTTTGGAAAGAATAAATTCAATATTGCAATACGAAGTTATCCATTGTTTTAAATGACGTGAAACATTCACAAAAAGAGAGTCGATGGTATTTGCTTGGACGAACCGATTCTGAAAAACTTCTATTTGTTGTTTTTACCGTGAGAAACAAATTGATACGTGTGATTTCGGCAAGAGATATGAATAAAAAAGAGAGGGTAATTTATTATGAGTAAACTTAAAAAAATATATTTAAAAGACTGGTTAAATCAACAGTTATTTTGGATCATTTCATAAAGTTGTGGACTAAGCATAAATTTTAGTTAATCTGTATAAGAAAAAATTAGTATCGGCAACACCTTTTTGTTCACCTCTAAAAGCAAAGCAATTAAAATTTCTCAGGATTATTTGCTTAAAATAAAAATCTGAGTTACTCTTTTTATCGTAAACTTTTGTCTTATCAGACAGATTTTACTTTTCTTCTTGAAAAGAAAAGTAAACAAAAGATTCAAGGCTGAAAGAGCTTTGACAAGAATTCTAAAATGACAACTCTTCCGCGCAGTGCAAACTCCTCGTTCCCGACGGTCATCGGGACAGGCTGTTCCTCCTCGTCAAACAGCACTGCTTCCCTGTCCCGGCGCAAAGAGTCGTCATTTTGAATTCTAAGCCAAACCTCTTTAGGCCATCGCCCACAATTTACAGTTTTGTAATTTGTAAATATTTGATTTGTTTGATTGAAAAAAATCATTCAATGAGTTTCAATGAGTTTTATTCAGAATATGTCTGTCTATAAGAAAGACGTGTTACGAAAAAGCAGGAATGAAACGTTAAAAAATCAATGCTGTTTGAAAAATATTTTAACCTTCATTACAACGAATTAATTTTATATCCACAACTTTCTCATCTGATCCCTACCAACTTTCACCTACAAAAAAACCTCCTGCAATAAAACAGAAGGCTCAATATTTTTCCTGACTTCCAACTTCCGTCTTCGGTTTTTCCAACTTTCTATACTATCTCAACAAACAAACCACCCTCCGTTTTCTCAACCTTAGCAAGTTTGTTTTTAGTAAGACCTTTAATTGCTTTGTCCCATTTTTTGTTGCTTAATCTGGCTTTGGTTTTTAGCTCATTTAAGTCGATGGGGGAGGTTGCTTTTAGAAGATTTAAAACTGTTTTTTCATCGTCAGTTAATTCAACTGCTTTTTTCTCAGGTTTCATTTGTGGGAAAAATAGTACGTCCTGAATAGAAGCACTGTTGGTCATAAACATTGCGAGGCGGTCGATTCCCATTCCCATTCCCGATGTTGGTGGCATCCCATATTCCAGTGCGCGCAAAAAATCCTGATCAATAAACATCGCTTCGTCGTCGCCTTTTGCCGAGAGTTTCAGTTGATCTTCAAAACGTTCGCGCTGATCAATTGGGTCGTTCAGTTCGGAGTAGGCATTTGCAAGCTCTTTCCCGTTTACCATCAACTCAAAACGTTCGGTCAGATCCGGATTGTCGCGGTGTTTTTTTGTAAGCGGCGACATCTCTTTTGGGTAGTCGATAATAAATGTTGGTTGTATATAATTGCCTTCGCATTTCTCTCCAAATATTTCGTCAATAAGTTTTCCTTTTCCCATTGTTGGGTCGGTTTCAATACCCAGTTTATCGCAAATTTCGAATAGCTCTTTTTCACCTTTCCCTGCAATATCGTAACCTGTAAATTCTTTAATAGCATCAGTCATTGTAACTCGTGCATACGGAGTTTTAAAGTCGATAATATTATCGCCCACTTGTACTTTTGTTGTACCGTGTAGCGCCAGTGCGACACGTTCGCAAATCTCCTCGGTAAAACCCATCATCCATTTATAATCTTTGTAGGCCACGTAAATTTCCATCACGGTAAATTCCGGGTTGTGTGTACGATCCATTCCCTCGTTACGAAAATCTTTCCCGAATTCGTAAACACCTTCAAAACCGCCAACAATCAAACGCTTCAGATAAAGCTCGTTTGCAATTCTTAAATAAAGTGGCATGTTTAGCGAATTATGATGCGTGATAAATGGGCGTGCCGCAGCACCTCCCGGAATGGGTTGCAGAATTGGTGTTTCAACCTCAAAATAACCATATTCGTTAAACATCTGGCGCATTGTATTTACAATTTTTGTACGTTTCATAAATACATCTTTTACCTGCGGATTTACAATTAAATCGACATAACGCTGGCGGTATCGCTGCTCGGAATCGGTAAATGCATCGTAGGTTTTTCCATCTTTTTCTTTTACAATCGGTAGCGGATGTAACGATTTATTCAGTACAGTAATTTCTTTTACATGAATTGAAATTTCGCCAACCTGAGTTATAAAAACAAAACCTTTTACGCCAATAATGTCGCCAATATCTAACAACTTTTTGAACACGTCGTTATACATTGTTTTATCGTCGCCTTCGCAAATCTCGTCGCGATTTACATAAATTTGAATTCTACCGTTGTGATCTTGTAATTCGGCAAACGAAGCCTTTCCCATAATACGGCGGCTCATTAATCGTCCGGCCAAAATTACTTCCTGAAAATTATTTTTCTCTTCGCTATAATTCTCTTTTATCTCGGTTGAAGTTGTGTTAATTTTATACTCGGCTGCCGGATATGGATCGATACCCAAATCGCGCAGTTTTTTCAACGAATTCCTTCTGATTATTTCCTGTTCGCTTAATTCCGTATTACTCATTACTTAATGTCTAAAAAAATTTCCGCAAAGATAATAAAAGAAGTGGGACGCTTTTATATTTAAATTTAGTGGTTTAAGTGTTTTATCTCAAAAATAATTTTACAGAAAATGGAACACTGACAACACAGATTTTGCAGATAAACACCAATGTTTTTTAATATATACCCAACTTCCAATTTTTTTTATATTTCAATATCATCATGCATTTAGTATCTTTGCAAATCGGGATACAAAATTCACAAATAGCAAGATGGAAAAAATCTGGAATTTAAAAAAACAAGGCAGTCAAAACGAAGTGAAACACCTTTCGGTGGCACTTAATGTAAACATGGTAATTGCACGTTTGCTGGTTCAGAGAGGCATAAAAACCTTTGATGAAGCCAAAAAGTTTTTTCGTCCCCGGTTAAGCGATTTGCACGATCCGTTTTTAATGAAAGATATGGACAAAGCTGTGGAGCGCTTAGAAATGGCAATTGCAAATAAAGAGAAAGTAATAATTTATGGCGACTACGATGTGGATGGTACAACTTCGGTGGCGTTGATGTACTCTTTCTTGAAATCGCGTATTGAAGATATTGAATATTACATTCCGGACAGGTACAGCGAAGGCTATGGAATTTCGCCAAAAAGTATAAACTATGCCATCGATAATGGTTTTACGCTAATTGTTGCTTTAGATTGCGGTATAAAAGCGGTTGAAAAAATTGCCGATGCCAAAGCACGCGGACTCGATTATATAATCTGCGATCATCATAATCCGGGCGAAGAAGTACCGCCGGCAGTTGCAGTTTTAGACCCCAAACAGGTAGATTGTAACTATCCGTACAAAGAGTTGTCGGGGTGCGGAGTGGGATTTAAATTAGCTCAGGCATTCTGCAAAAAAAATGATTTAGAACAAAAAGAGATTTACGATTTGCTCGATTTATTGGTTGTTAGTATCGCATCGGATATTGTTCCCATAACAGGAGAGAACAGGGTGCTTGCATATTATGGACTGAAAAGGTTGAATTCGAATCCCGGGATTGGGCTGCAAACTATAATAAATCTCGCAGGAATTGCCGATACCGAGATTACAATTAGCGACATTGTTTTTAAAATCGGACCGCGGATAAATGCATCAGGACGGATTGAACATGGCAAAACATCAGTACAAATTTTAGTTGAAGAGGATGAAGAAAAAGCAAAATTAATTGGCGATGAAATTGACTCGTTTAATGAAATAAGAAAAACTCTCGACCGCGATATAACTCAGGATGCACTTGATATGGTTGATAAAAATGTGGAAGTGCAAGCAATGAACAGCACCGTTTTGTATAACCGCGACTGGCATAAAGGAGTTGTTGGAATTGTGGCATCGCGTGTAACCGAGAAATATTATTGTCCAACTATTATTTTAACCGAATCAAATGGTTTGGCAACCGGCTCGGCACGATCGGTGCGCGATTTCGATTTGTACGAGGCAATTGGGCAGTGCAGCGATTTACTTGAATCGTACGGCGGACACATGTACGCAGCAGGTTTAACAATGAAAATCGAAAATATCCCTGAGTTTAAAAGACGTTTCGAAAAAATAGTCACCAACCAAATTACCGACATTCAACAAACGCAAACTATCGAGATTGATGCTAAAATAACTCTCAGCGAAATAACTCCTCGTTTTTATAGGATTTTAAAACAGTTTGCACCTTTTGGACCGGGTAATATGGCACCGGTTTTTGTTACCGAAGATGTGTTTGATGCCGGAACCAGCCGTTTGGTTGGGAAAAATCAGGAACATTTAAAACTCGATTTGGTAGAGCCGGATGTTAATTCAGGTATTTTTCCGGGTATTGCTTTTAATCAATCTGATGCATACGAGTTGATAACTTCGGGCTTGCCGTTCGATGTTTGCTATTCGATTACCGAAAATGAATATCGGGGTAAAACCAACCTGCAACTATTTTTAAAAGACATTAAAAAGAGGGATATTTTTGGGAATTAAAAAGATCTTTCAACTCATCCAAATCCGAAATAACAACAGCTCCGGTACTTTTTAATCGCTTTTCAGATTGATGTCCATCGGCAATTAAAATACATCTTACCCCCAATTTTTCGGCAACTTCAAAATCGTGGATAGTATCGCCAATAATCCATGTTTTATCTTTTTTTACTCTGAATTGAGAAATAAGTTGTTCACCCCTCTCAATCTTTGAAACTGCAAAGTGGTCATTTAATCCAAAAACACCTTCAAAATAACCTGAAATAGAGTTGTGTTTTATTGTTTGTTCCAGCATATTTTGCTGCATTGCCGAAAGCACAAACTGGCGTGTATTTTTCTCTTTGAACCATGAAAGTATTTCCACAGCTTTTAGATGCAGTGTGCAATTTTCAACTCCTTTATCATACAAATCGATAAACTCTTTTGCAGGAATTGCAAACTCCTCTTTCTCAAAATCGAAACCAACTGCGTGGTAATAATCTTTAACCGGAAAAGCAAAAATCTCTTTATACAAATCACGATTTTGCAGAGTGAGGTTTCGTTTTTTTAGTAAAACATTTATTGTAGATATGCAAAAATCGAGGTCGTTTAGTAATGTCCCGTTCCAGTCCCAGATAATTGTTTGCATTTAACTTTCGGCATTTAATTTATTAATTACCGGATTTGCATAAAGCTTTAAAAACCGTTCCTGAATATCGGTAACCGGATAGTCGATGTGAATCATCGCTTGCTCAATCATCATTTTAAATTTTTTCTCCTCTTCGTAAGTATATTTATTCTGGAACCGATGTTCTTGCATCAGCAAATCGTATGCAACATAATTGCTAGGCCAGAGTTTAAAGTTTTTATAAATCTGGGTGTCTATTAATTTAGCAATATTCTCAACTTGATTATTTTGTTCTGCTTTGGTTTTTGTATCTTTAAAATCTACTCCCAAAGGTTTACCAAAAGAAAAACGCATTCTTCCTTTCGGATTAAAAAGTCCCATCGACATACTTTTCAGATCATCTTTGCTGGTTTTTTTCTGTCCGTAATGTTCTGATTTTATGAGCTCTTTCATTTTTGCCAAACCGCAGGGTTCTATTTCGTATGATATGGAAACCGGAACAATGTTCAATTCGTTAAAACCTTCCGAGATACTTTTTCCATTACTCATGTCAATCATTTTTAACAAGCTTACCTGAGTTTTGTCGAAACCATCTTTTGTTCGTCCTTCGCGTTGCGCAATCCACACCGAAAGGTTATTGTTGACCACCGAGTTACGGATAAAATGCGAAACTTTTTTAGAGGCTTCGAGTAACTCGCGCGGAGGCAAATTGCGTTTTATTATGAACGAGCCGTTGAGTTTTACGGCATGTTCAATCCACTTGTATAACAAAAGATTATTCCCAATGGCAATTTGTGTTGTGTTCATGCCATTTTCAAAAATCAAATAATTTAAAAGTGCCGCGTCGAGAACTATGTCGCGATGATTGGAGATAAAAAGGTAAGGTTTATCTTTATCAAGATTCTCGAGCCCGGTGCATGTTAATCCGTCAGAAGTTTTGTTGATAATCATCCGCAACAGATCGTAAATAAACGTGCCTTGCAATTGTCGTACAGATCTAACCATACGTAACTGAAATTTAACCATCTCAACTTTCGATCGGTATTTGAACATGTGCGAAAGAACATCGTCGAAAACAGGATCTTTTACCATCAATCTAATTTTTCTTCGAACCTCTTTGTCTGTGTAGGGTCTAATATCGTCGAAATTATATTCTGACATATTTATTTTTTTTGAATACGCAAAGTAAAGAATTCAAATTTAGATTTTCAACCTTAACTGAAATTTTAACTCGGTTTTGTTGTTACCCACAATTTTATTGTTTCCCGAACTTATTATTTCACGGTCGTTCCACGAAGTATTTGCAACTTTAAACCAGAAATCAAGTTTATCGTTAATTGCGTATTTTACATCCAGATATGTACGAAATCCTCTCCCATAATATGCAGGAATCGAAAACGTGTATAAAAGGTCATTTTCATAAGCATAAATCCGTGAGTTATAACTGTCGGTATTAAACCACGCCAAACGTGCCGAGACATTTATGGGGAGTTTTTTTAGGGCGAATTGAACATCCTGAAAAATCATAAAGCCATTTTCGTTGTCAGCTCCTTTATAAAAAGCGTGCTCAAACCTGGTTTTTAAAGTTACCGTTTCCAAAGGTTTATACTGAATATGAAATCTTGCTTTTTGAAGTCGTTTTGGCAAATTTACAAACAGTTCGTTTTTTTTAAACTTAAGCTCTTTCTCCTCGTTTTTATATCTGATGTAAAACTCGAAATTTTGTGAGAATATAAAATTTGCCTGCGTAAAAATATCCCAACCTTTCGATGGTCCGGCAGTGGAATAATTAATCCAGCGAGAGCTGTAAAAATCGGAATATGCTGAAAGTGTAACAAATTTAAGGGGCAATATTTTAGTCCCGAAAAATATTCCTGTTTCGTTGTTAGTGGTACTGCCCTCGGTAAAAGTATTCGACCAGTAGGCATGGTAATTTTTATCGAAATGTCGAAATAACATCGAGAAACTAAGTTGGTCGTTCAATCGTGCAACTGCTCCCTGAATAACTGCTTTCCCTCGCGATTTTGAAATTGCAGCTTCACCAAAAAGCTGATATTTCCCCTTGCTAAAAAGGTAATCAACTCCGCCGGTTATATTTTCTGTTCCGCGAAAACGATATTGATTATACAGTTGCGAACTTCGGATAAACGGCATATTAAAATGCTGGTACGAAATAGTGGTGCCGATTTTCAGGTAGTTAAAACTCCATGTAAAAATACCACCTGCATTTCTATCCTGAACAGAATTTTTATCTGCTATCTCATTTTTTGTACGATGATAACCCGAAGTTTGCAGACTTGTAAAAAATGAATTTAAAGAGTCGCCGACAATCACATTTCCATCAACATTTTTTTGCGAATAGAAAAGACTAATACGGGCGTTGCCAAATTTCAAAGTAGTTGCAACTCCTCTAAAAAACATATTCTCTTCAACCGATGTAAAAGGTCGCACGCCACGATTTGTTTTCGAGAGATTAAGTACATTTTCCGTTTTTCCCATGGAGTACTCCTGCCACAAAATCAAGCCCTGACCCGAACGAACAATAAAATCGCCAACCGTAATTTGCTCAATATTAGAATTTATTTTTACACTTAAATGTCCCGAATAAAAATCGAACCCATTTTTATTTGAACCTCTAAAAAATGCTTCGCCCGGGTCTTTCTCTGCAGTAAATCCTACCGAAAGTTTATCTCTCGCCTCAAACCGATATCGTGTGTAATATCTGAATTGATTGCCTTCGTACGGAATTGTTCCGTCCTCTTTTTCCTGATAACCAAATGGTTTTTGAGTTGTCCCCAAACCTCTGATTAAAAGTTGATGCCTGCCATATTTTAAAGCATCAGTAAATTTTTCGTGTCGTTGTTCCGGTGGTCCGAACCAGATAAACGGCTTCATTTTCAAAAGTAAATCAGGCGAAAACCCATCGATTGTATTCAACTCAAAAATTGAATACGCCGGACCAAATTCATCTATATAACTCAGTAATTTGTTAATCTGAATATCGTTTAAAATATACAACCGCGATAGTTGAGTTTCGTTGGTAGCATTAATATTTATGGGGTTTTCTGCCAGTTCCTCCAAATCTTCAATGATTAAACCAACATCGGTGCCGGCTTTTATATTTGCCAGTTGTCCTTCAATAATCGACTCAATTATTTTTGACGCATCAGTTTCCTGTCCCAATGCTGAGAACAGCCGAAACATAAAAAGCAGTGATAGTATTATTTTTACTCCTTTCATTTACAAACGTAAACTATTTGTTTTCCCAACTTCCAACTTCGGTCTTCCCCTTATAACTTTATTTGAATTGAGACCGACGGTGAAACTCCCAGATTTCCATGATAACTAAAACCAATGTCGGTAGTAACTTTGCCAAAAGTATATCCAATTCCGGCAGTGTAATTAACCGGTTTTCCAGAGACTCCAAATCGTAAAGCAAAATTTTTAACCGGATAAAATTCGATACCGGTTTTTATAATGAATGGGTTTTCAAGGTCTTTTTGTGTTTCCACGGTTACCAAAATCATTTCGTCGAATTGGTAATGACCGCCAACCCGAAAAATGGCAGGCGATTTTTGTTTGCCTTCCAAGGTTTCCAGTCCGTTAGAAATTGGGTTAAAAACATGCGCTCCAATAAATAATTTGTTATTTGGCGAATAGATAATTCCGGCTTCGAAAGTTGCAAATCCAAAAGCACTGCTGTTTTCCGGCAGGTGTTGCGAAAAATAGTCGAGCTGAATTGCAGCAGAAAATTTCTCTGAAAGTTGTTTTGAAAATGCCAGCCCAACTTTACTCTCCTTAAACGACCCCTGCCCAAACTGGTAAAAACTAAACCCGAATGCTCCGGCGTTAACAGGTAAAATTATGGTGCCGGCTGCCAGAGACAATTCGGCAACCATAAATTTAGATTCGTAAAAAACTCCGGCAGAAAATCCATCAACTCCGGTAATTCCTGCCTGATTATGGAAAGTACTCCAGAGGTCAGAAATAGAAACAAATGAGTTTGAAAGAGCGAGAGAGCGTGCTCCAACCGGATGGTTTTCGACACAAAACAAGTTCGAAAAACCAAAAAAGAGAAGAATAATTGTTAATGCGGGTTTTTTCATTTGCAAAATAAAAGAGGCACATAAAATATACCTCTCCTAAATTACATAAAATATTTTATTTAAATTAATTCGTTTTAAAATTATACCTGATTTCCGACAGCTCTTCATTGGCTTTTACAATTTTTTGTTTTAACCCTTCTTTGTATTCAATCAACTTTTGCATCAATATTTCGTCGCCGGTTGCCATCATTTGCACGGCAAGAATTGCGGCATTTAAAGCCCCGTTAACGGCAACTGTTGCAACCGGAATTCCGGGGGGCATTTGTAAAATTGCCAAAATAGAATCGAACCCCGAAAGAGTTGCGTTTATGGGAACTCCAATTACCGGAATTGGTGTCATAGCAGCAATTACACCCGGCAAATGAGCCGCCATTCCGGCACCGGCAATTATCACTTTTATACCTTTATCTTTTGCACCTTTTGCGAAAATCTCAACCGCTTCGGGCGTACGGTGAGCCGATAAAGCATTCATCTCGAAAGGTATTTCAAAATCTTCAAGCAATTTTGCTGCTTTTGCCATCACATCTAAATCTGATGTGCTCCCCATTATAATACTAACTTTTGGTTTCATCTATTTGAATATTATTTTTAGTTAATCGAATTGTTTTTGTTATTTTGTAACTTTTATTTTCTGAAGGCGAATTTACAGCAATTTAGTAACTTTTAAAAATCAATTCTTTTTTTTATGAAACAAGTTAAAGTACACGACAAAACATTTGAACTCTATATTCCGCACGAAAAACTATTTGGAGTTATTGAAAAGATGGCAGATAAAATGAATGAGGAACTTGCCGGGGAAAATCCTCTCTTTATCTGTATTTTAAACGGTTCGTTTATGTTTGCTGCCGAGTTGTTTAAACGAATTGATATGATTGAAACAGAAATATCGTTTGTAAAACTGGCATCGTACGAAGGCGACAGTACAACAGGGAAAGTGAAACAGCTAATTGGCTTAAACGAAGATATTGATGGACGAACAGTTGTGATTTTGGAAGATATTGTGGACACCGGAATTACAATTGAAAATATACAAAACCAACTGGACAAATTAAATCCGAAAAAGGTTCTGATTGCTACGTTGTTGTTAAAACCCGATTCGTTGCAAAAAGAGGTTAATTTAGATTATGTAGGTCTTGAAATTCCCAACGATTTTATTGTAGGATTTGGTTTAGATTACGATGGCTACGGCCGGAATTTAGTAGATATTTACTCAGTTATTAATAATTAAAAACCTAACTTAAAATGTTAAATCTCGTATTATTTGGCCCTCCCGGAGCAGGGAAAGGCACACAGGCAGAATTTCTTATTAAATCATTCGGACTCGACCATTTATCAACCGGTGATTTGTTGCGAAGTGAATTTGCAGCCGGAACAAAACTGGGGCTGGAAGCAAAAAGTTTTATGGAAAAAGGGGAGCTGGTTCCCGACTCGGTTGTAATTGGAATGATAAAAAGCAAGTTGGAAAACAGTACCGGTTCCAAGGGATTTATTTTTGACGGATTCCCACGAACTGTCGATCAGGCAAAAGCTTTGGATGATTTATTAAACGAGAATAACACTCCAATTTCGGGGATGTTAAGTCTGGAAGTTGATAAACAAGAGCTGATAAACAGATTGTTAAATCGTGGTAAAGACTCGGGCCGTGCCGACGACCAAAACCAGTCGATAATAGAAAACCGCATTAATGTTTACAACGAAAAAACATTACCATTAATTCAATATTACAAACCACAAAACAAACATTTTGGTATTAAAGGAATGGGAAGTGTCGAAGATATTGCTGGTCGTTTAAAAAGTGTTGTGGAGGGGCTGTAGATTTTGGGGTTACGTATATATATATATACGTTGTGCAATATTAAAAAAACCATTAATTCGGTAAGAAAACAATATTCTTGAAATTCAATTAGTTAAGCGATGTAATAAAAAATATTTTTCGGAATATTATTTTTAGATTTTTCGTACCTTGGTTAACAGTAATTTCATAGTTATATAATCTTTTATTAATACTACATTGGTATTAAAGGTTTTAATTTGCTGAATATAATTTAAAACCGAATAATGGAAAATTTTTACCTGATTCTTGTTGTAGTTTTGTTTGCACTGGCAATTTCAGATTTAATTGTTGGTGTGAGTAATGATGCAGTTAATTTTCTTAACTCTGCAATTGGTTCGAAAGCTGCCCCAAAGTGGGTTATTTTTTTAATGGCTAGTTTGGGAGTTCTTATCGGAGCTACATTCTCGAGTGGAATGATGGAGGTTGCCCGAAAGGGAATTTTTCATCCCGAAATGTTTTACTTCTCCGAAATCATGATCATTTTTATGGCAGTAATGATCACCGATATCATTTTACTCGATATGTTTAATACATTCGGAATGCCTACATCTACAACAGTTTCTATTGTTTTCGAACTACTTGGAGCTGCTGTTGCAGTTTCGGTGGTGAAAATTAAAAGTGCCGGTGATTCTGTTGTTCTCGAAATAGCCAATTATATTAATTCCGAAAAAGCTCTGGCAATTATTACAGGAATACTGGTGTCGGTTATAATTGCTTTTACTGTTGGAGCAATTGTACAATATATAGCAAGGCTTATTTTTACTTTTCATTATAAACGGCCCATGAAATATTTCGGGTCGATATTTGGAGGTTTGGCAATTACTGCAATAACCTACTTTATTTTAATTAAAGGAATGAAAGGCTCAACTTATTCCAGTTTCGAGTTAAACAACGGATTTACTGTTCAGGAATGGCTTTCTGCTAATACAGGATTAGTGTTGTTGTATAGTTTTGGTTTCTGGGTTATATTTATTCAATTACTCCGATGGATATTTAATATTAAAATACTTAAGATTGTTGTTTTAGCAGGAACTTTTGCACTTGCAATGGCTTTTGCCGGTAACGACCTTGTTAATTTTATCGGAGTTCCGTTGGCAGGTTTCGAGTCATTTAAAGCGTGGTCAGCATCCGGGGCAACCGGTGCCGATTCCTTTTCGATGGAAATGCTTGCCGGCAAAGTAGGAACACCAACCTACATGCTGCTTATTGCCGGTTTTATAATGATAATAACATTGATTATGTCGAAAAAGGCAAAAAGTGTAATTGCTACTTCCCTCGATTTGTCGCGACAAGATGAAGGTTCCGAAAGGTTTGGGTCTTCGTATGCAGCGCGGGTTATTGTACGCGGCACAACAAATTTCAATAAAAAACTGGTCAGAGTTTTACCCAATGCAATTACAAATGGTATTCAATCGCGGTTTACGCCTGTGCGTTATGAAGGAGATGAAACAGATGCTCCTACTTTCGATAAAGTTCGTGCATCGGTGAATTTAGTTGTTGCCAGTATTCTGATAGCAATTGGTACATCGCTAAAACTTCCACTATCTACAACTTATGTAACTTTTATGGTTGCAATGGGTACTTCGTTGTCAGACAGGGCGTGGGACAGAGAAAGTGCCGTTTATAGAATTTCGGGCGTTTTTGCAGTTATTGGCGGGTGGTTTTTAACAGCGGTAATTGCGTTTACCGTATCAGGACTTGTGGCACTTATTATTTCGGTGAGTGGTAAATTTATGATTTTTGTTTTTGTTGCAATTGCCCTGTTTATGGTACTTAGAACACATACAATGCTTAAAAAACGTAACTCGCGTAAAGTTCTCGAAGAGGAGGACACAATTGAGGATAAAGATGCTTTTAATGAAATAATTTCGAAAAGTTCGAAACAGTTGGTTAAGGCTATCGTTTCAACTAATCAGATTATCTCTATGGGTATAGAAAGTTTTCTGAAGGAAGACAGGAATGGTATTAAAATAGTAGAGGGAGCTTGTGAAACTTTCTCTAAAAAAGCTAAAAAGAATAAAGATAAAGTGTTCTCGATTGTTCAGAAACTTTCTGAAAGCTCCGTTGATAATAGTCATTTTTATGTCCAGATGATGGAGCAGAAACGAGAAATGGCACACGCTGTTCATTTTATGCTCAGCCCAATGATTTCACATATCGAAAATAACCATAAACCTTTTATTCAGGAACAAAACGAAGAGCTCACTCATTTGGCTACGTTAATAGATAATTTCTACAATTATGTGCTTCACACAGTTAAAGAGGAGAAATTTGATGAATTGGATAATCTGATTTTTGAACGGGACAAGATTTTTGAAACATTACGCCAGAACGAGAAAAATCAAATTAAACGTATCAAAAACAAACTTGTAAATACTCGTAATTCTCAACTGTTTTTCAAGATAAATTCTGAGATGGAAAGTCTCTTGTTGCATACTGTTAATCTGGTGAAATCTCAACGCGATTTTATTACTTTTACCAGACAAACAAAATAGATAGTGTTTTTAGTACTTCTTTGGAGAATGTGTGTGGCATAAAAATTCAGGTTATTATAGGATAAATAAAAAATGCATCAAGCATAAATCAGTTTTATCCGATTCATTTTCAACGCATTTTTATTTAGTTGGTATAGATTAAAAAGTGTATTATCTGTTTTTTCGAAGATGAACACTTGGGTTATCTCCGTATTCAATAGTAACTATATCGCCGTCATTTAAAATCGACAAACGGGCTGCTTCAACAACAAGTTCGTTAATATAACTGTTTGCCGGAGTTGCAATTATTCCCTTTTCGTCAACTTCAGCAATCAGTTCTCTTCGTTTGGCAAGAGATTCTTCATCGGCCAAATCTTTAACTTCATTCTCAATTTTATGAGCCATATTAATTGAGGCAGCAACCGATTCGAATCCATATCCAATGGGTTTCATACCTTCGCCTTCCCACGGAACAAGCTGGTAAAAATCAGGACTTACATAATTAAAATGCGAACCTGCACATCCAATTCCATCGAGATAAGAATATTCAACTCCCCTAAACTGGTCGTTATGTTTAAGCATTCCCGATTTGCCACTACCTTCGAAAAACATCTCCAGATTTTGCTCGTTGCTTCCTGCTCCCTGGTCGGGGTAGCCTAATCCGTCGATTACCGATAAGAGAGAATTATTCTCGAACCGAACTCTCCCGTTTGCCCACATATAACCTTCGTTTCCGTTGGGGAATTTGCCTTTAATACCCGACACCGAAATCTCAACGGGTTTTAATCCGGTTATGAAATATACTAAATCAACATAATGGCAACCAACATAAACAAAAGGGTCGGTTTTATCGCACGTAAACCAGTTCTGGAAATTTGATGAGCGGTAAAAATAGGGCTCAATCATTTTTGCCTCGCCCATTACAAACTCGCCAAATTGTTTTGCTTCGTAACTTCTTTTTGCAACAAGAGCCCTTCTGTCGAAACGTTTGTGGTATTCAATTCCTACAAACAGCCCTTTCTCTAAGGCAATCTTCTCAATCTCAACTGTTTGGTCATATTTTAAAACCAATGGTTTTACACATAAAACATGCTGATTATTTTTTAAAGCTTCCATTATTACCTCATAGTGAAGTTGGTCGGGCATTGCCACAACAACCATTTGTCTTGGTTTCATTGCTGCAAGAACCTCTTTATAAAGATTGGGAAACTTCTTATTTTCCGGTTCTGTTTCAGCAGGATTTGCTATAAAATCATGCCCCGGAAAAGCATCTAAAATATCGGAACTGCTCTTTAAAACTTTTAAAGGTGCAGAGTCTAACGAACAAACATTAATAGTATCAACGGTGCCTGTTCTTTGTAATTGGTAAACCGATGGAAGGATTAAATCGTGTGTAATCATTCCGCCACCAACAATTGTTACATCTATTATATTATTCATCTTTTTTATTTATTAGTTACCCAATATTTCATCGCAAGCTTCCTCTAATACCTGAATCCCTTCTTTTATTGCATCTTCAGTTATCATTAACGGCGGAGCAATCTTTATACATTCTCCGGCAATTCCAACCGGTGCAAACATTAATAATCCTTTCTGGAAACATCTTTCGTTTATTTTTTGCGCCATCTCCGAATCAGGCTCTTTAGTTCCTTTTTTAACAACCTGAATTCCAGCAACCAATCCTTTGCCATTTAAACATCCTAAAACTTCAGGGTGTTTTTTCTGAATTTTTTCTAACCCCGACATAAGAACTCCTTCCAGCGAAGCAGCATTTTCAACCAACTTTTCATTTTGAATAATTTTCAGATTCTCGATTGCAGCAGCAACAGGTAGCGGACTCGCCGAGTGCGTAGAAGTCATCGAGCCGGGGGCGTACAACCCCATAATATCTTTTCTGCCAATTACTGCTGAAATTGGCAGCGATGATGAGATACCTTTTCCACATGCGGCTAAATCCGGCTTAATATCGTAATGTTCGTAGGCAAACATTTTTCCTGTCCTTCCAAATCCTGACTGTACTTCATCAAAGATTGTAATTATATCGTGCTCCTTGCAGAATTCTACAAGTTTTTGAGCATACTCTTTTGGCATAAAATCGGGACCAACTCCCTGATACGACTCGGTCATTACTCCGGCAATCTCTTCAGGTTTAATACCTTTCTCTTTTAATGTATCGAGAAACAGATCAAACGAAGTATCCACATTTTTATATCCATCAGGAAATGGTATCTGAATAAAAGTTTTTCCTTCGTCAACAATCCATGTTTTCAGTTTATCCATTCCGCCGGCAAGTTGTGCACCGAGTGTTCTGCCGTGGAAAGCATTTTTAAACGATACAAAATATTTTTTTTGAGCACCATACTTTTCAAAAGCATAAGTTTTAGCCAGTTTGATGCAATTTTCGGTGGCCTCGCTACCTGTACTTAAAATAAAAACGGAGTAGTTTTTTGGGTCTGGCGAAATTGCCTGAAGCATTTGAGTTAACTCAACCCTTTTTTCGTGTACAAAAACATAGGTTGCAAGCAGGTGGCTTTTAATAACTTCATTCAGTCCGTTAATAATCTCTTCGCGACCATGCCCGGCATTTGCAATTAATACACCCGACGACCAGTCTAACCATTTATTTCCCCACTTATCAAAAACCTGAAACCCGGTTGCTTTATCCCATATAATAGGAGGTTGTCCCATCATAGAAATTGGCTCAGACTCAGATAATCTGGCAAAAATACTAAGTGATTCAGGAACAGGAAGTTTTGTAGAAATAGTCCTATATTTTGTACTCACTTTTTCTACATCGACAGGTGTTAAATTATACTTTGCCATTATTTTATAGAATATTAAGTTTAAAGAAAAATTGTTTGTTTTTATTCGGGTGCAATTTTAGCTAATAATTAGCTGTTATCAAAACTTTTAGGCTGTTTTATCTTGTTTGTGTGCGAACACATATTTACAGTAACAGTTAAAACAAATAAATCTTATTAGTATTGCAATATGTTGAATAGCAGACTTCTATATATATTATAAATGTTTGATAATTAAAATATGTGTCCGACCACGGTTTTGTGTTATATAACATATCTCACAATGTCCACAAAATTATAAAACATTAATAATCAGCTTTAAAACATAAGTTAAAAATTAATGATTTATAAATAATGTGTGCGTAATTAATTTTTTATTTGTTTTGATATTTTTTTGGATAACTTTGCTTCTCTATAACTTATGATTGTTGATGGACAAAACAAAAAGAATCACAATTCAAGATATTGCCAAATTCGCAAATGTATCGGTTGGTACAATTGACAGGGTAATTCATAATAGAGGCAAAGTTTCTGCTGATAAACAGAGAAAGATTGAAGATGCAATTGAAAAATTAAACTTTAATCCGAATTTGTTGGCACGGACTCTTGCTTTAGGAAAGAGATTTCTTGTGTGTTCTCTTTTGCCAACGTCACCACATCCCGGGCACTATTGGTCGTTGCCTAAAAGTGGTATTGAACGAGGCGGGGCAATGTATAAAGATTTTGGAATTGCAGTTGAATCCTATTCTTACAACTTATTCGATGAGTCTTCCTTTGTTGAACAGACAGAAATAATCCTCAAATTAAATCCCAGCGGAGTTATTTTTGCCCCTCGTTTTCTTCAGGAAAGTTTGAACTTCGCAAAAAAGCTAAAGGAAAAAGGTATTCCGTACGTTTGTATCGATTCCGATATTCCTGATCAGAAAAGTCTAACATACATTGGCCCTGACGTTGAACAAAGTGCATACATTGCTGCGCGGCTTTTAAATAGCGTTGTTAATGCAAACGATCATATTCTCATCTTAAATATGTTTAAGGGAATTGAAAATGCAGCAACATTAAAAAGAGTAGAGTTTGGGTTTAAAAGGTATTTCAGCGAAAAAGGAATTGATGAAAAGCGAATACATATTCTAACTATTAATTCAACAAAAAAAGAGGTAGTTCTTAAAGAGCTGACCAAATTCTACATTAAAAATAAAAGTATAAATGGAGTTTTTGTTACTAACTCAAAAGCATTTCTTGTCTCTGAGTTTCATCAAACACACGATCTCGATATTCGTGTAGTTGGGTACGATTTAGTTAAGGGAAATATTGACTGCTTAGAATCAGGAGGTATCGATTTTATTATTTCGCAAAACCCGGTTCAACAAGGATTAAAGGGATTACAAACACTGTTCGAACTGTTTATTTACAAAACAGAACCACCTAAAATTCAACATGTTCCGTTAGATATTATTATCAAAGAAAATGTCGATTTTTATGTTGATTTTTATTCAACTTAAAGAATTATGTAAAACTTAAACCATAATGATATGAAAAATCTTAGCAAGTATTTTCTTACTATTCTTCGAATAATCGTTGGTTGGCATCTTCTTTACGAAGGAGTTTCTAAATTGATGATTACTAACTGGAGTTCAGGAATGTTCCTCACAAGTTCAAAATGGCTGTTTTCGGGTCTGTTTCATAAAATTGCAGCATCTCCCGAATTATTAAAAGTGGTTGATTTTATGAATATTTGGGGATTAATTCTCATTGGACTTTCACTTATTGTTGGGTTGTTTGTACGCTGGTCGTCTGTTTTCGGGGCTATTTTAATGCTGTTCTATTTTATTGCACACCCTCCAATTCCGGGATATACATTTGGTGGAGTTGTTGAAGGCAGCTATCTCTGGGTGAATAAAACACTTATCGAATTTTTCATTCTTGTTACCTTTTCAATTTTGCCGGTAAATCTTTTTTACGGATTAGACAGATTGATCAATCAGTTAAGAGAAGAGAAAGCCGAGGCCCCGGTGCCAACTATTAAAAGCGATGAGACTTCGTTAAAACGGCGCGAAGTACTACGCGATTTAATCAGTATTCCTTTTTTGGGAGCATTTGCTTACGCCATGTACAAAAAGAAAAAATGGGATAGTTTCGAAGAGAAACTTATTACCGCTGGCACTGATTCTGTTTCGGGAGCAACCACAAAGAGTTTCAATTTTGCATCGCTTAAAGAGTTAAAAGGACAAATACCAACTATAAAAATTGGAGATATTGAAGTTAGCCGGTTAATTATGGGAGGCAATCTTATTGGCGGCTGGGCACACGCCCGAGATTTAATTTACGCTTCGAAATTAGTAAAAGCATACCATACTGACGAACGGATTATGATGACAATGCAACTTGCCGAACAGTGTGGAATAAATGCACTAATAACCAATCCGGCACTTATTCGTGTAATAAATAAATACTGGCACGAAACCGGTGGGAAAATGAAATTCATATCAGACTGTGGCGATAAAGATGGTTTTATTGCTGGAATTCGCAAATCGGAAGAAGGAGGTGCGGCAGCAATGTATTGTCAGGGTGGTACTGCCGACAGGTTAACACATGCTGGTAAATTCGACGAGATTAAGGAGGGACTGGAATTAATTCGTAGTTACGGGAAACCTGCCGGAATTGGTGCTCACAGAATTGAAACAATTAAAGCGTGTGTTGAGCAGGGAATTAAACCCGATTTTTGGGTAAAAACCCTGCATCATCATAATTACTGGTCGGCACAAGTTGACCCCGAGAAAAAAAATACAGTTGAAACAGGTTTTAAAGACAATATGTTTTGCTTTAAACCCGATGAAACAATTGATTTTATGAATAGACTGGACGAGCCATGGATTGCATTTAAAATATTGGCTGCGGGAGCGATAGAACCAAAAGATGGTTTTAGATATGCTTTCGAAAACGGAGCCGATTTAATTTGTGTGGGAATGTACGATTTTCAAGTTGTCGAAGATTCAAATATAACACTCGAAGCACTAAATTCCAGCACGTTACATAATAGGAAAAGACGGTGGTTAGCTTAAATAAAATTAATATTATAAATATTTAATAATAAATTATGGATAAAGGTTTTCATTGGTTAGATACGTTGGTAGTATTAGCCTATTTTTTAGGAATTACAGGGTATGGAATTTGGTTAACTCGCCGTGTAAAAAGTAGTGATAGTTATTTTCGGGGAAGTCGGAAATTTAATAAATGGATTATGATGGCTCAGGGTTTTGGAGCCGGAACTCATGCCGAGAATTTTGTGGCACAAACCGGAGCCAGTTTCCAATTGGGCTTTGCCTCAATCTGGTATCAGTGGAAAAATATGGTTATTACCCCATTTTACTGGCTGATAGCTCCGTGGTATCGCCGAAGCGAGCGCACAACAGTGGGCGAAATAGTTGAAGACCGGTACGGAAAAGGAATGGGTATTTTTTATTCAGTATTTGCAATTCTGTTTTTCATTTTTGCACAGGGGGCAATGTTAAAAGGAGCCGGAAAAGTAATCGCTGTTGCAACTTCAAACTTAATTTCTCCCGATGGGGTAATTATCGGAATGACAATAGCTTTTATTGTTTATAGTTTTTTCGGTGGTTTGGTATCGTCTGCCTACGCCACTTTCATTCAGAGTTTAATGATTATTGTACTATCTGTAATGTTAATTCCCATGGGACTGGGCGAAGTTGGCGGTTTTGCCGGGATGCGGGAAACCCTACCCGAAAACTCTTTTAATCTCTTTAGTGCCGAAACAGGTATCGGGGCATTTACAATATTAATGCTGGCATTAAATGGTGTTGTGGGAATTACAGCTCAGCCACACATGGTTTCGATGTGTGCAACGGGTGCAACAGAGCGTGCCGGACGAATAGGACAAACTTACGGCTCTTTTGTAAAACGGGCTGTTACAATTGGCTGGGCACTTACCGGACTTATTGTTGCTGCGTTGGTTATTCAAAGCGGACAAAATCTTGAAGACCCCGAAATGGCTTTTGGATTTGCCACAAAAACACTGCTGTTTCCCGGATTATTGGGTTTAATGGTAGCTTCAATCCTTGCTGCAAATATGTCGTCGGCATCAAACTTTATGGTGAATACTGGTGCTCTTTTTACACAAAATTTCTATAAAGGAACTATAAACGAAAATCCAACCGACAAACAACTGCTTTGGGTTGGAAGAATATCGAGTTTACTGTTAACTCTGTTGGGTGTAGTATTTGCTTTTTATGTAAAAAGTGTATTGCATGCATTCTTATTCATCGAAACAATTGCTGCGTTTATGGGAATAATGATTTTTGGCGGAATTTTATGGAAACGGGCAAACAGATATGGAGCTATTGCCGGAGTTGCCACTGCTTATATACTTTACTATTTTCTTAATTATATGGATACCGGAGTATTTGAAATTGTTTATAAATGGAAGCCCGAACCGTTTGGATGGGCAATGTTGGCAGGTTTTACAATGTTGGTTTTGGTAAGTTTAATAACAAAACGCGAAGACCCAAAACGCATCGATAAATTCTTCGATAATATGCTTAGGCTTTCTGATGAAGACAGAATTGTAAACGGGCAAAAACCTTTGGCTGCAACATTGGGGCACGATTTACTTTTACTCGATTTACCGTCGTGGTTTACAGCCGAACGTTGGAAAGGTTTTGGTAAACGATACCGCGAAGACTGGACGGGCTTTTTATACGCCTGGTTATTTGTTGGTTTCTTACTGTTTTTTGCCTGGGCTGTTTTACAAATTCATTAAGTACTCTGAAAATGAAAAGGATTGAAGGAGTTTTATATTCTGATAACAGTAAAGTTTCTATCGAAATAGAAAATGGTCTGATTCAGAAAATTAATATAATCAATAATTTTGAAAAGGAGGAGAGTGCAAATAATTTTATAGCACCGGCTTTAATCGATAATCAGATAAATGGTTATCTCGGTATAGAATTTTCGTTGCCAGATTTATCGGTAGAGAATATGCAGATGATTGTAAGCGAACTCTATAAAACCGGAGTTTCAACTTTTCTGCCCACTATAATTACAGGGTCACACACTTCTCTCATCAACTCATTTAAAAACCTTGCTGCTGCAAGAAAAAATTCCGAGGTCGCTGTTTCAATTCCGGGCTTTCATCTCGAAGGTCCGTATATCTCTCCGGAAGATGGTTACCGCGGAGCTCACAGTTTAAAAGATGTGCGGTTGCCCGATTGGGATGAATTTCAGGAATTAAATGAAGCAGCAGACGGGAAGATTATTCAGGTTACACTGGCACCCGAAGTTGATGGTGCAATCCGTTTTATCGAAAAATGTGTTGCAAATAATATTGTAGTTGCACTGGGTCATCATAATGCAAATGCCTCAGAAATTAAAAGAGCTGCCGATGCCGGTGCCAAAACAGTTACACATCTTGGCAATGGTTGTGCAAACAGCATAAACCGGTTTAACAATCCGCTTTGGATGCAGCTTGCCGAAGACCGTTTAATGAGCAGTTTGATTTTAGATAGTTTCCATCTGCTGCCCGAATTGGTGAAAGTATTTTACCGTGCAAAAGGTAGCGAACGTATAATTCTTACTTCCGATATGACAATGCTGGCAGGAATGCCCGCCGGGAAATATAACTGGGATGGCAAAGAAGTAGTGCTGACTCCGGAAGGAGTTATTATGCTGCCAAGCGAAAATGTTTTTGCTGGTGCATCGTTGCCGTTAGTTACAGGTGTTGGTAATATGATGAAGTTTACCGGTTGTGGGTTAAACCAAGCTATTAATATGGCCACAAAAAATCCGGCAGATTTATATGCGTTCGACGACAGAGGCAAAATAGAAGTAGGTAAACGCGCCGATTTAATTCTCTTTGGTTTGGAAAACAATAAATTAAAAATTAATAAAACTTTTGTAGCCGGTAATGTAAAATATAATGTTGCTATGTAGTACACGCACCTCAATAAATTTGGATATAAAGTTAAACGAGTTTTATTTCACCCGGTAAAGTTTCTGCTTCGTACGCCTGATTACGGTATTGAGGTTCGAATCCTGCATCGCTAATTGCCTGCTGAATTCCCTGTGAATCGAGTTTGTAACTTGCGCCGGCAGCCGAAACCACGTTCTCTTCCATCATAATAGAACCAAAATCGTTGGCACCGCCATGCAAACAAAGTTGCCCGGTTGCTGCGCCAACAGTTAACCACGACGCTTGAATATTTTTAACATTATTCAACATTATCCTGCTCATGGCAGTCAAACGTAAATAGTCGTTGGCAGTTGATGTGTTTCTTATTCCTTCGTTTCGGAGTACTGTACCTTCGTCCATAAAAGGCCATGGTACGAATGTTACAAAACCATGGTTTCCATTTGGTTTTTCGCTCTGTACCTGCCGCAAATTAATCAGGTGTTCAAGTCGCTCCTCTTTTGTTTCGATGTGCCCAAACATCATTGTTGCCGAAGTAACTAAATTCATTTTATGTGCTTCGCGCATAACATCGAGCCACTCCTGTGTGTTGCATTTCCCCGGCGAGATAGTTTTTCGAACCCTGTCAGAAAGAATTTCGGCTCCTGCACCGGGCAAACTTTCCAGTCCTGCTTCAACCAGCTTCTCTAAAATGTAGCGATAACTTTTTCGATCTTTTGTTGCAATAAATGCAACTTCGGGAGGACCCAGTGCATGAATTTTTAAAGTTGGGTAACGTAGTTTTAATTCAGAAAAAAGATCGGTATAAAAATCGAGGCCAAGTTTTGGGTGCATTCCACCTTGTGCAAGAATTTGTCGTCCGCCCACTGCAAAAAGCTCATCAATCTTTTCACAATATTCGTCGATAGTTGTTATGTATTGTACATCGTCGTTAATCTTGCAATGAAAATTACAAAACTTGCAACCCGAAATACAAACGTTGGTAATATTAATATTCCTGTCAATTATCCCACCCACTTTATTGCCGGGCACATGCTTTTGCCGGCATTCGTTAGCCACCAACATCAGGTCGTTGGTAGAAACTTTTTCGTAAATAAACATTCCCTCTTCTAAAGTAAGAGGTTTCAAATCTATCGCTCGTTTAAATATATCTTCAGCTCTCATATTTCAATAAACACCCTAAGTTTTTCTATTTTTTCATACAAACAATATTAATATATTATTTTAGCCAAAAATATAGAATTATGATACCACAAATTTCAAAAATAACAGAATTATTAGAAAATAGTTCTACCGCAACTTTATTTGATGACCTCGAAAAGCTTTCGTTATCTTTTCTTAATGATAGTGAATTGGAATATCTCGAAAATAAAACTCGAAAAGAGACTGATTGCACAGTTTTTAAATATCCTAACATATTGTTATTCAGTAAAATAAAAGAAGAGAAAGAACAATATTTGCAAATTGAAGCAGCAAGAAAAGCAGGTTCGAAATTATTTGATGTTTTAAAAGCAGAAAAAATTAAAATCGTTCAGTTAATTAATTATAGTCAGCCTGAATATTTGCCTGCATTTTTAGAAGGTTTGCTTCTTTCCGGATATTCGTTTGATAAATATAAAAAAGAGAAGGAGGAGTTTTATTTGGATGAAGTTTTAATTTTCGATAATAAAATTACTACTGAAAAAATTGATGAGATAAAAAATTTAGCTGAGGCGGTTTATCATTCGCGCGATTTGGTAAACGAACCTCTCTCTTTTTTAACGGCTACTCAATTTTCTAAAGAGATTGAAAAGTTAGGAAAGGAGTCGGGATTTTCAGTTGAAGTTTTCAATAAGAAAAAAATTGAAGCCTTAAAAATGGGAGGGTTGCTTGCTGTGAACAAAGGAAGTATCGACCCGCCAACTTTTAATATTTTAGAGTGGAAACCCAAAAATGCAACCAATAAAAAACCTGTGGTTCTGGTTGGTAAAGGAGTTGTTTTCGATACCGGCGGACTTAGTTTGAAACCCACACCAAAATCGATGGATTTTATGAAATGTGACATGGCTGGTGCAGCGGTTGTTACTGCCACAGTTTATGCTGCTGCAAAAAACAATTTGCCTGTTCATGTAATCGGGCTAATTCCGGCAACCGACAACCGCCCCGATGGAAATGCATATGTTCCGGGCGATGTAATTACTATGTTCGATGGTACTACTGTTGAGGTTAAAAATACCGATGCTGAAGGACGGCTAATTCTTGCTGATGCACTCTCTTATGCAAAAAAATACTCGCCTGAACTGGTTATCGACATTGCAACTTTAACCGGCTCGGCAGATATAATTGCAGGAGGCCAGGCTATTGTAGCAATGGGAAATACCAAAGAATATATTCAGAAAATAAAAGAGAACGGAGAAGATACTTTCGAGCGAATAATTGAAGTTCCGCTTTGGGAAGAGTATGCAAAATCAATAAAATCGACAATTGCCGATTTAAATAATCTGGGAACAAGGGAAGGACAGACAACAATTGCCGGGAAATTCCTCGAACATTTTACAGATTACAACTGGATTCATCTCGATGCAGCCAGTGTCTCTTTTCGTTTTGAAAAAGATAATTACACTCCTGTTGGCGGAACAGGATACGGAACGCGACTGCTTTATAATTTCTTGAAAAATATCAATTAAAAAACTTAACTTTGCTCCTCTTTTTTTTAAACGATAATTGAAACAAAATGGCATATAATAATACAATAAAAGTAGGTATTTCGCATGGCGATGTTAACGGAATTGGTTACGAAGTAATAATGAAAACTTTACTCGACCCACGAATTCTGGAGATGTGTACACCAATTATTTACGGTTCGCCAAAAGTGGCGGCGTACCATCGCAAAGCACTCAATATAAACAACCTTAGTTTTAACCACATTCGTGCGGCAAAAGATGCGCATTATAAAAAGGCGTACATTATAAATTGTATAAACGACGATTTAAGGGTTGAGCTGGGTAAATCGACACGGGAAGCCGGTGAATCTTCGTTTATGGCGCTGGAACGTGCCTGTTCCGATTTGCAACATAGCGATATTGATGTTTTAATAACTGCGCCAATTAATAAAGACAACATTCAAAGCGAAAAATTTAACTTTCCGGGGCACACCGAGTTTTTAGCCGAAAAATTTAATGCCGAAGATTATGCCATGTTAATGGTTAGCGAAACAATGAAAATGGGTGTTGTAACCACTCATCTGCCAATTTCGAAAGTTGCTGAAAGCCTGAACAAAGAGATTATTCTCTCTAAAATCAGAATTATTGCAAAGTCGTTGCAACAAGATTTTTCGATTACAAAACCTAAAATTGCGGTGTTTGGGCTAAATCCACATGCCGGCGATAACGGATTACTTGGCAACGAGGAGAAAAATATAATTATTCCTGCTATCGAACAGGCTAAAAAAGAGGGAATTATTGCGCTGGGACCATATCCTGCCGATGGCTTTTTTGGTTCTGAAGATTACAGAAAATTCGATGCTATTTTAGCGATGTATCACGATCAGGGATTAATTCCTTTTAAACTTGCATCGTTCGAAAGAGGTGTGAATTACACTGCAGGGCTACCAATTATTCGTACATCGCCATCGCATGGAACCGCCTATAATCTTGCAGGCGAAGATGTTGCATCGCCCGAATCTTTCAGGCAGGCACTCTATTTGGCAATCGATATTTTTAAGAATAGGGAAATATATAAAGAGATATCTAAAAATCCTTTGAGAAAGTATGAAGTTAATCCAAATCAAGTTGACGAGAGTGTTGACATTGAGGCGGGAGAAAACCAATAACTATAAATTAAGCAAATAATGTACGAGTTTATCCGGGGAAATATTGTTGAATTAAATCCTGCAAGTATAATAATCGAAGCCGGTGGTATTGGTTATTTTGTAAAAGTGTCGTTAAATACATACAGCAAATTAAACGGTAAAAAAGAGGGGCTGCTACTGTTACATCAGGTAGTTCGCGACGATGCTCATATTTTATTTGGCTTTGCTGATAAAGGTGAACGCGAACTATTCCGCAACCTGATTTCGGTAAATGGCGTTGGTGCTGTTACCGCAATTATGATGCTTTCGTCGTTAAATCAAGATGAGCTGGTTTCTGCTGTAACCACCGAAAATGTTGCAGTATTAAAAGGAGTTAAAGGTATTGGTGCTAAAACTGCACAACGAATTATAATCGATTTAAAAGACAAGTTCGGTAAATTGCCGGAAACGGGTCAAATTTCACTCTCCACAGACAATACAATTCGTAATGAATCGTTATCTGCATTAGTCATGCTAGGTTTCGTGAAAAGAGATGCGGAGAAGATAGTATCAAAAATACTTCAGGAACAACCGGAAACAGCCGTTGAGAGCGTGATTAAACAAGCTTTAAAAAGGTTATAAATTAGGATGAAACTGACCCGAAGTTTACGAAAAATATACTTCTTGTGCCTGCTAACATTTATACTTGCATTTGCCGATTCGGCTTATGCCGGAATAGGTGACTTTGGAGGTAGTTTGCCAATTTCGCAAACTCAGGATACAGTGGTGATCGACACAGTTGGACCGCTTCCTTTTCCTTTTAAAGATCAACCGGTTTTCGGATATACAAAACAAGATTCAATAAACCTTTTTCTAAATAAACCAAGCAATATAAAGTACGAAATTGAATACGACCCTGTTACCGGGCAGTATGTATTTTATAAGAAAATGGGCACACTAAACTACCGATTGCCACAAACAATGTCGCTCGACGATTATGTGAAATATGATTTTGAAAATTCGGTGCAAAGCTACTGGAAAGAGCGAAGTCGTATTCAATCGCTCGATGATAATGGTTCGCTAATTCCTCAGTTAACAGTTGGAGGCGAAACATTTAACAGGATTTTTGGAGGAAACACAATTAATATCACACCGCAAGGATATGTAGAAGTTAGTTTCGGATATCAAATGAATGCAACCGAAAACCCTGCAATTCCGGAGCGTTTACGAAAAGTACCAACATTCGATTTTGATGAAAAAATTCAGATTAATGTGATGGGACAAATTGGTACTAAAATGAATATGAAGGTAAATTACAACACCGAAGCGACCTTCGATTACGAAAATAAAATGAATCTGGAATATACAGGTGAAGAGGATGAAATTATAAAACGAATAGAAGCGGGAAACGTTTCGCTGCCTTTAAATGGTGCACTAATTAGTGGTGCTTCAAATTTATTTGGTGTAAAAGCAGAAATGCAATTTGGGAAATTAACATTAACCACACTTTTTTCTCAACATAAAGGAGAATCGCAAACTGTAGAAACCGAGGGTGGTGCACAAATTACACCTTTCGAATTTTCAGCATCTAATTACGAAGCAAACAGGCACTTTTTTCTTGCTCAGTATTTTCGCGATCATTACGACGAGTGGCTTCAAAACACCGCTGTTCCACGGTCGCCAATTCACATAAATAAAATTGAGATTTGGGTAACCAATAAATCTAATAATTTTACCGAAGCCCGTAATATCCTCTCGTTTATGGACTTAGGAGAACACGATCAAAATATTTATAATCAGATTCCGCAATTTCAGCAAACCCCGGGTCTTCCGTATCCCGAAAATATTTTCCCGCATAACGATGCGAACGGACTTTACTACGAAATGGTTAATACCCACGCAGCTATTCGCGATGTGCAAAATATTACGGAGGAAATGGCACAATTTGGCCAGGCATTTTTAGGAGGTCGCGATTTCGAAAAAATTGAACAAGCACGAAAATTAAATCCATCGGAATATTCAGTTAACGAGACCCTCGGGTATATTTCGTTAAACTCGGCACTTAATACTGACGAGATTCTTGCCGTAGCATTTAATTATACATCAAACGGAGAAACATTTCAGGTGGGAGAATTCTCCACCGATGGAATTAGTGCACCACAAACGCTAATCCTTAAATTACTGAAAGGAACTAATCTCTCTCCATTACTTCCAACATGGGATTTAATGATGAAAAATATTTATAGCCTAAACGCCTATCAACTATCAAACGATGAGTTTGAATTTAATATAGTTTATCAGAACGATTCAACCGGAACATATATTAATTACCTGCCCGAAGGACGACTTAACGGGCACATTTTATTGGAGGTAATGAATTTAGATAAATTGAATAAACAGCTCGACCCATACAAAGATGGTTTATTCGATTACATTGAAGGAATAACAGTAAACTCGAACCGTGGAAGGATTATTTTTCCGGTACTCGAACCATTTGGCAGGCATCTTGCCGACTCAATTCAAGACCCTGTTTTAATCGAAAAATATACATATCAATCGTTATACGATTCAACCCGGGTTTATGCCGAACAGGACGCTGAACATAATAAGTTTAAACTGCTGGGTAGTTACAAAGGTTCCTCCAGCTCCGACATAATGCTTGGAGCCATGAACCTTGCACAAGGTTCGGTAAAGGTTACTGCCGGCGGGCGGCAATTAGTTGAAAACGTTGATTACACGGTGGATTACACACTTGGGCGGGTTAAAGTTATTAATCAGGCACTACTCGAAGCAGGCACACCAATTCAGGTTTCTACCGAAAGTGAAGATATGTTTACAATGCAACGAAAAACCCTGATGGGAGCTTATGCAAATTATGCCTTTTCCGATAATTTTAATATTGGAGCAACCGCTTTGTACATGCACGAACGACCGCTAACACAAAAAGTGAATTATGGCGACGACCCCATTTCAAACTTAATGGTTGGTATGGATTCTCGTTTTTCCACAGAGAGCATGGCACTTACCAGAATGATTGATGCACTGCCATTTTACACAACAAAAACACCATCTACAATAGATTTTGAAGCAGAGGTTGCACAATTAATTCCGGGGCAATCGAAAGCCACAAAAGGTGCTGCTTACATCGACGATTTTGAAGGAACAAAAACTGCAATCAACTTAAAAACACGACAGTCGTGGGTGCTGGCAAGTACACCGCAATATCAGGATAATCTTTTCCCCGAAGCAAATTTGAATAACACTCTGGAATATGGTATAAACCGTGCAAAACTTGCCTATTACATAATCGACCCACTTTTCCTAAGAAATAATAGTCTTACTCCGGCGCATATTAAAAACGACAAAGATATGCAGTCGAACCATTTTGTACGCGAAGTTTTCGAAAAGGAGATTTTCCCTGCAAAAGAGTCGCCGGTTGGTCAGCCTACCAATATTCCGGTGTTCGACCTTGCTTTTTATCCGTCAGAACGCGGACCGTATAATTACGACGCAGGACCATCGCAATACTCATCGGGTACAAATACCGATGGTTCGTTAAAAGACCCTGAAACAAGGTGGGGTGGTATAATGCGTAAAATTCAAACCAGTGATTTTGAGACTTCCAATATAGAATTTATTGAGTTTTGGTTGATGGATCCTTTTGCAAACGATTCGCTGGATATGCACGAGGGTGGCGATCTCTATTTCAATCTTGGAGATGTGTCGGAAGATGTTTTAAAAGATTCAAGAAAAGGATTTGAGAACGGATTGCCCACATCGGAACTGGTTACCGATGTTGACACAACAATTTGGGGGCGCGTTTCAACACTGCAATCTTTGGTAAATGCATTCGATAACAACCCAACTTCACGAATTTATCAGGATATTGGTTTTGATGGATTGAATAATCCTGATGAACAAACTCATTTCGAAAAATATTTGGAAGAGCTTAAATTGCAGGTAAATCAAGATGCTTATAATAACGCATTAAACGACCCGTCCACCGATGATTTTCATTACTACCGTGGTACTGATTACGACCAGGAGGAAGTGAGTATTCTTGACCGTTACAAAAAATACAACGGACCGGAAGGAAACTCATCAACCGATGAAATTTCGCCTGAAAACTATCCAACCGCAGCATCTACAATTCCTGACATTGAAGATATTAATAACGACAACACGCTTAACGAGTACGAACGTTATTATCAATATAAAGTAAGTATCAGGAAAAAAGATATGGTGATGGGGCAAAATTATATTGCTGATATAAAAGATGCACGGGTTCAACTTAAAAACGGACAAGTTGCCGATATAAAATGGTATCAGTTTAAAATTCCGATACGCGACCCCGATAAAGTAATTGGTAATATTCGCGATTTTAAATCAATCAGGTTTATGCGGATGTTTATGCATAGTTTCCGCGATTCGTCGATACTGCGTTTTGCAACGCTTGATTTAGTGCGGGCTGATTGGCGTCGTTATTCGAAAGAGATTGGCGATCAGGGTGCATCTTCACCAAATGCAAGTTTAGATGTTTCTGCCGTAAGTATCGAGGAGAATGGTAGCCGCGAACCTGTAAACTACATTTTGCCTCCGGGAATAGACCGGGTTATCGACCCCGCAAATCCTCAGTTACGACAATTAAACGAACAGTCGATGGTTATAAAAGTTATTGATTTGGAACAAGGAGATGCCAGAGCAACATACAAGCCACTTTATATGGATTTCAGAAGATACAAAAAATTGAAACTATTTGTTCATGCTGAAGAGATTGAGGGACTTCCTTTAAAAGATAACGAACTACACTTTTTTATGAGGATTGGTTCTGATTATAACAACAACTATTACGAGTACGAAATACCACTAAAATTAACGCCAGCCGGTTACTACAATAGCGAAAACGAGAGCGACAGATATATTGTTTGGCCCGAAGCAAACCTGTTGGAAATTCCTTTAGAGTTGTTTACAAATACAAAACTTGAGCGTAATGATGCAATGCGACGAGAAGGCTCAAATATTTCAATTCAGGATATTTACGAAACTATACACCGTGGCTGGAATAAAGATCAAAATAAAGTAAAAATAAAAGGTAACCCTAATTTGGGCGATGTGCAGATAATAATGATGGGTATTAAAAACAACAAAGGACAGGTAAATACCGGACCTAAATCTGTTGAGGTTTGGACAAACGAAATGCGCTTGACCGATTTTGACGAAGATGGTGGCTGGGCTGCCATTGCACGTTTATCGACCAGGCTTGCAGATTTGGGAAGTATAACCGTTGCCGGACGTACACGTTCTTCAGGTTTTGGAAACCTTAACCAGAATATAAATCAACGACAATTAGACGATTTACATGAAATTGACATTGCCGCTTCCTTAGATTTTGGTCGCTTTTTCCCAGATAAAGCAGGTGTAAGAATTCCAATGTATTATGGCTATTCGAGAAGTGCGCGAAATCCAAAATACAATCCGCTCGATCCGGATATTGAGTTGTCTAAATCGTTGCAACATGCTAACAGCCAGCGCGAAAAAGATTCAATAAACTATATCTCGCAAGATTTGATTGTAAGAAAAAGTTTAAATTTTACAAACGTTAAAGTTGAACCTCAAAAACAAAAAACCAAAACGCATCTTTGGGATCCGGCAAACTTTGCAGTTACATATTCTTACAACGAAGTATCGCAAAGGGATGTAAATACTGATTTTAATACTGATAAAACACACCGGGCAATGTTTTCGTACAATTATAGTAGTCGCCCAAAATTGATACAACCCTTTAAAAAAGTAAACTTATTTAATAAAGGACCTTTAAAACTTATTGGCAACTTTAACTTTTATCCTCTGCCAAATCAAATTTCGTTCAGAACAGATCTGTTTAGAAGATACCACGAAACACAGGGACGAAATATTACTAACCCCAATTTTATACTTCCGGCTACGTATGAAAAAGATTTCTTATTGAACAGTTTTTTCGATATCCGTTATGATGTAACACGGAATCTGAAAGTAGATTTTTCATCGAGGAGTACAGCACGAATTGACGAACCCGAAGGACGAATGAATAAACATGACGACGACTATCAATGGAAAAAAGACTCCATATTAAATAATCTGTATGATTTGGGGCGTCCAACTTTGTATAATCATAACTTTAATGCATCATACCGAATTCCAATAAATAAAATAAAAGCACTTAACTTTATTTCGTCATCTATTCGTTACCAGAGTACTTACGGCTGGCTTGCCGGCCCAATAACAAACGATACTATCATACTGGGGAACCGGGTTCAAAACTCACAAAATATGACGATTACCGGAAATATGACCTTGACAAGTTTGTATAATAAAGTTCCTTATTTTAAAGAAGTTAATCAGAAATTCAGGAGAACAGGTAGAAGTCGGGGTAGTATAAACCGACGTTCGGGCGGCGGACAAAATCAAAACACCAACCAGTTGCAGAAAAAACAGGAGCAGACTTATACAAACAATGTGAAGCTTGTTGCTAATGAGGCTCAAAAAATCACTCATAAACTAAATACAAAAAAGGTAAAAGTAATTGTAACTGGCGTTGAGGGAAAAGTTGTGGCAGTAAAAGTTAAAGTAATAGATGTAAATACTATCGAATTTACACCACTATCCAGTTCTCCGCAGGCAATGGTTTCGGTTAGCGGAAAGCCGGGTAGCCAGACTCTGTTTAAAGAAATTCTTGATATTACAACCCGAATTTTAATTGGCGTACAAAATATTTCTGTTACTTATGCAAAAAATGGTGGCACAGTATTGCCCGGTTATCTGCCGGAACCAACTCTGTTTGGTGCCGGTAATTATACCCCCGATCCTAATTTTTTTGGTGGGGCTATCGAATCAAATTTTGCTCCCGGACTTCCATTTCTTTTGGGTTGGCAAGATTATAATTTTGCAAAAACTGCTGCCTCAAAAGGTTGGATAACTACCGATTCAACTTTAAACAGACCATACTTATTTACAAAAAGTGAGCGTTTTAATATTAGGGCAACTGTTGAACCTCTGCCCGATTTGCGAATAGATATTACAGCAAACCGATCGATATCAAAAAATGTTACCGAGTTTTATAACTACGATTATGCAAGCGGAAGTTTTAACGCCAACAGTTATTCCGAAGCTGGAAACTTTAGCATGTCGACACTAACATGGGGGACAGCATTTTTTGCAATCGGGAAAGGAGAGGTTAATCAATCTGAAGCCTTTGAGAGTTTAAAAGCCAACCGGATTGTTATTGCAAAACGTCGTGCTGCAGAGCGTGGTTCTGATCCTGGATCTGGATACAATCCAGGCGATGAACATCCAAGTTACCCGGGATATCCCGATGGTTACGGACCAAACTCAGTTGAAGTACTTGTTCCTGCATTTCTTGCTGCTTACCAGAATAAAGACCCAAGCAAAATACAATTGGGGATGTTCCCGTCTGTAAAATTTATACGTCCAAACTGGCAAATTCGCTACGAAGGGATGATTTCTAAAATTCCGGGATTGAACAGAGTTATGCGCTCGCTTAATTTTACACACGGATATCGCTCAAGCTATAATGTTGGTGCGTTTGTAACTAATCTGAAGTACATTGACGAGGGTGGCATTAGTTGGATACGCGATTTTTCGGAAAACTTTGTTGCACCCTACGATTTTAACTCGGTTAGTATTACCGAATCGTTCAGTCCGCTAATTAATCTCGATATTATGTGGGTAAACGATTTTACTTCGCGCGGAGAGATAAAACGCAGCCGAAACCTAAATCTATCTTTTGCCAATAATCAGCTTACCGAGATTATGAGTAACGAATATACAATTGGACTGGGATACAGATTTACCCAAATGGATTTAATTATAAAAACAAAAAAGTCGCAACAGGCATATTCGAACGACCTGAATTTACGAGCCGATTTCTCGTTACGCAAAAACAAAACAGTATTGCGTAAATTAGACGAGAATGATAGTCAGATAACACAAGGACAAAGTGCAATTACTATTAAAACCACAGCAGATTATATGTTGAGCGACCGTTTTCAGATGCGCGTATTTTTTGATAAAATTATTAATAATCCGTTTACATCGTTATCTTTTCCAACTTCTAATACCAACTTTGGAGTAAGTTTCAGGTTTACTTTGGCAAATTAATTTTTGAAGTATTGTTTGAACTTTTAGCTGGCAAAGTTGTTTTTAAGTAAAATATTTTATTCTTTTGAACAGAAATTAAAAACAAAATGCAAAATTTAAATACAATATGGCTTCCGTGGTGGGGTCTTCTTACGTAAGTTGGGAGTTAATGGCCATATTGGTATTTTTAAAAATATATCAAAAAATGAACCTGCTCCTTTTAAGAGTGGGTTTTTTATTTTATTAAAATGAAAAAAATGATTACAAATAGTTGGTGGTGGCAAAGTTACTTTTTACAAAAATCGTGAAAGGGGAAACGCTATTGCAATAAAAAAAGCGGCTCATCGGAACACGGTGAGCCGCTTTTGGGTTTAGGATTCCCTCTCCTGTTCGAAGAAAAGGAGGGGTGCCGGAGCAACGCAACGGCGGGGTGGTTTTTTAAAAGCCCCTCCCGGTCTCCCGTCAGCTGACGGATAGAAGAAAGAAAAAGAAAGAAGATTAAAATAAATAAATAGCAGTATCTTAAAGTCCCCTTGGGGAATTTAGGGGGCTAAAAAAGATTTAATATGAAAACACTAAATTATAAACCAGTAGTACAAAAAATACTTGCCGACACGGTTACTCCGGTTAGTATTTACCTGCGTTTACGCACACTTTATCCAAAGTCAATTCTCCTCGAGAGTTCCGATTATCATGGTAACGAAAATGCATATTCGTTTATCTGTTTTAACCCGGTCGCATTTTTTACAGTTGATAACGGCGAAGTTAAAAAGGAACTTCCGGGTGTAGAGACCGAGAAATTCAATCTTACAAAAGAGCGAACACTCGACAATGAACTGGACCAATTTTTTAAAACATTTAATGTCGATTCGGATAAAATTGAGCTCCCTGCAAACGGATTGTTTGGTTACGTAAATTTCGATGCAATTCAACATTTCGAGAGTATAAAATTTTCATCAGAGAAAAAAGAGGAGTACCAAATACCGGAAGTAAACTATGCTTTTTATAAATATGTGGTTGCAATCGACCATCATAAAAACATAATTCATATTGTTGAAAATCTATTGGAAGGCGAAAAATCTCAAATGGATTACATTCATCATCTGCTGGTTAATCTTAATTTTTCAACCGCTAAATTCGAAACCATCGACAATGAAACCTCTAATATTACAAACGAGGAGTATAAAAATATGGTAACAAAAGGGAAGGAACATTGTTACCGTGGCGATGTTTTCCAGATTGTTTTAAGTCGGCAGTTTGCTCAAAAATTTCAGGGCGACGATTTTAATGTTTACCGCTCGCTGCGTTCAATAAATCCATCGCCGTATCTGTTCTATTTCGATTTTGGCGATTACCGTATTTTTGGTTCCAGCCCCGAAGCGCAAATACGAATTCACAATAATAAAGCATTTATCCACCCCATTGCCGGAACTTTTAAACGTACCGGAAACGACGAACAAGACCGGGCACTCGCCGAAAAATTAAGTAAAGACCCAAAGGAAAATGCAGAACACGTTATGCTGGTAGATTTAGCCCGCAACGATTTGAGCCGAAATGCAGATAAAGTAAAAGTTGAAACCTACCGCGAAGTGCAGTTTTATTCGCATGTAATACATTTGGTTTCGCAAGTTTCGGGCGAAATAACTGAAGATACAAATATCATAAAAGTTCTTGGCGAAACATTTCCTGCCGGAACTTTATCGGGTGCGCCAAAATATAAAGCGATGGAATTGATTGATAAATATGAAAATCAGAACCGTGGATATTACGGTGGTTGCATCGGTTATTTGGGTTTCGACAGAACTCTAAACCACGCGATTATGATACGTTCGTTTTTAAGTAAAAACAATAAACTGTTTTATCAGGCAGGTGCAGGAATTGTTGCCGATTCGCAGGAAGAGAGTGAATTACAAGAAGTAAATAATAAATTAGCTGCGCTAAAAAATGCCATCGAAATGGCAAAAGGGATAAATTAAAGAATGTATAGTGAAAAACAATTGAAATGAAACAAAAAACAAATTCAGAAAGCACTTCTTCGCTCCCCTCCTCTGGGGGTGTAGGGGGAGGCTCGCGCATTTTAGTGATAGATAATTACGATTCGTTTACATACAATTTGGTACATGCCATTAAAAAAATATCGGGCTTGCCTGTTGATGTTTACCGAAACGATGAAATAACGTTGGAGGAGATTGAGAAATACGATAAAATTGTTCTCTCTCCCGGACCGGGAATTCCAGAGGAAGCCGGACTTTTACTGGATATTATAAAGGAGTTTGCACCGAAAAAAAGTATGCTCGGTGTTTGTCTCGGACATCAGGCAATTGGCGAAGCTTTTGGGGGAAAACTACATAATATGAACAGAGTGCTGCACGGAATTGCAACTCCTGTAAAACTCACTAAAAACAAAACCGTTTTGTTTGATAAGTTGCCAGAAAGTTTTGAGGTGGGGCGATACCACTCGTGGATTGTAAAAAGCGATGATTTACCCGATTGTTTAGAGGTTACCAGTTACGATGAAGATGGAATGATAATGTCGATGAAACACAAAGAATATGATGTTGAAAGCGTTCAGTTTCATCCCGAGTCGGTACTCACACCGCTGGGCGAAAAGATAATTGAGAACTGGCTGGGAAGCCCCACCTAACCTCCCCAAAGGGGAGGGACTTGAATAACCCCAGACTTCAGTCTGGGGATTTGCGACCCGGGAAGATAACTGGTGCGCCCACGACTTTTTAACAAAGCGACAAAAATGCACGCACCGCAACATGTAAGTTGATTTAAAAATAACAAAAATGAAAAATACTCTACAATATCTATTTGAAGGAAACACTCTTTCGCGTGAACAGGCAAAAAACAGCCTCCTCGAAGTGGGCAAAGGAGTACATTCCGAACCGGAATTTGCATCGTTTTTAACTGTATTTAAAATGCGCCCGATTACTCCTGATGAGTTGAGTGGATTCCGCGATGCAATGGTTGAGTTAAGTCTAAAAACCGATCTCTCCGAATATAATGCCATCGACATAGTTGGAACAGGCGGCGATGGAAAAAACACCTTCAATATCTCAACAATTTCAGCAATTGTAATTGCCGGTGCCGGTATAAATGTTACAAAACACGGAAATTACGCAGCCAGCTCAAACAGTGGCTCATCGAATGTTTTGGAGTTTTTGGGATATAAATTTAGTAATGATATTGATAAGTTAAAAACCGATTTAGACAGGGGTAATTTTTGCTTTTTACATGCACCTCTTTTTCACCCGGCAATGAAATTTATTGCCCCGGTTCGACGAGCATTAAAATTCCCCACATTCTTTAATATTCTCGGTCCGATGACTAATCCGTCTTCGCCAAAATATCAATTGCTGGGGGTAAATAACAACGAGGTTTTCAATCAATATGAAAGTGTGTACAGTAAGCTGAATGTCAGCTTTGCAATTGTAAATAGCGAAGATGGTTACGATGAAGTTTCGCTAACTGCAGGAACTCATTTTGCTGATAAAAAGAGAGATATTATAATTTTGCCAAAAGATTTTGGATTCGAAAAAGTTAGTCCCGAAAAACTATTCGGTGGCGATTCTGTTAAAGATGCAGCGAAAATATTTATCGACATTCTCGAAGGAGAAGGAACACCGGAGCAAAACAGTGTTGTACTGGCAAATGCGGCACTCGGTATAAATCTGATTTATCCTGAAAAAGATTTGCTTGAATGTGTGGAAATTGCACGAATATCGCTGGAAAGTAGAAGTGCTTTGGAGAAAT
>JAJRSD010000004.1 GCA_024278975.1 Bacteroidota bacterium | reverse complement strand
GAATAATATGACTGGAATTGACGAAGTTATTTTGTGCGATAACAAGGCAAAAAACGCAGGCATAGCATAGATACGGTGAGGCTTTTTGACGAAGTTAGCGTGCAAAAGAACAAGTCAAAACGGTTAGGTTATTTCTTCATAGTCCCTTAGTAACTCATTTCTTAAAAACCTATTTGCATACTTAATCTTATGCTAAACTTCTGAATGTTAGGATTGTTTAAATGATTCAAACGCCAAAGAGCATCAATTCTAAATAGTTTAATAATGTTCTCAACGCCCACTCCCGTTTCAAAATAGGGTTTGTATTTTAACGAATTTAATCCATCCGGAAACTTCATATAATTCAGATTCTTATCGCTAACTGTACCCCACAATCCACGTACACTCACAACTTCTCTTAAATTCAACCTTCTTAGGAGGGGGGCTTTATTTAAGAAAAAACCATTAAAATGGTGTTCAACTGCAAAACCAACATATAAATCGCTTGCAAATTCGTAGTAGTTCATCATATTAAACGACTTGCCATCAAGTGCATAGGTTTCGTTACCTTCGTGTAGTTTCAGTAGCGGATAAGGAACTGTTCCCCAGATTTTCCCGGTTTGGAATGAGTATTTTAAATACCCAAATGATGCAAGTGGCAAATTGTGAGTATAAAGTAACCCAAGCCGAAAATAGTTATTCTGGCTTTGAAAAACACCTTTTATTCCCAATGCCATATCAATATTAATGATGGGTTTATGGTTGCCAATACTTGTTCGTTCAAATGCCCCTGTAATAATTTCTCGTCCCGGACTAATTTCCGTTGATAAACCCAATACTGTTGTTCTCATCAAACTTAAACTGTCGCCATTATGGAAAACAAATGGTACATATTCTGTTGGTTCCAAAGTGTAATGTGCAAAAGAAAAGGTGTTCATCAACCCCACAATCCACTCTTTCTGAATACTTGCTTTATACTCGTCAACCATAGTAAGTTTGTTATTCGGGGTTCTCTTTAATAGTGTAGAAAGAATGGTTTGGTTTAAAAAAGGATTATCGGTTTGCCCCAAAACCCGCGTGTCGTGCGAATAGTTTAGGTGGAAAGAGAATCGTGGTAATGGATTAAAAATGTAATCTAAATTTGCTCCATATTTAAACCGCTGGTCTTTTGTTCCGTAGGCAAGGAACCCGCCAACTCTAAATTTTTCGCTAATCTCATTCGATGTCCTTAATCCAGCCCTAAACCTGTGCCCCTCAATTTCGTTGTAACTGTACATTTTTTGGTAATCGACAAGTTCAAATCTCCCAAAATCGTAATACCCGTTTAAAACCATTTCAAGAGTTCGGCGCACGGTAATAAACAGCGGTACTTTATTAAGAGAATCAACCATCTGGTAGATATTTTTTTCACGCTCCGAAAGTTCTACTGGCCGGTTGTCATTCCAGTAATCATCATCTTTTAAAATATCTAACGAGTTTATATACCTGTTGTCTTTTAGTATTTGAGCTGAAGAATCTGGGTTAGCAGAAAAATTATAATCATCGTAAATAATATTTATCAATCCATACAAACCCGGCAGTTCCCAACTGTCGGTTTCTTCAAATTGAAAATCCAGAAATCCTTTGTATTCTTTTAGTAGCCATTCATTGGGTGTAAATTCTTCAAATACGGTGTTTATATGCCAGTCGTACAGGTAGTTAATGTTCGAAGATTTCGAAAGGCGCATGTCTATTTTTTTTATTGCATAAACAGAATCTACAACAAATAGCTTCCCATAAAACGAATTCGATTTTTTCATTTTTGGCTGAAAAGTCAATTCGTATATTTTTCTCCCATTTTCGTCAATAATACTATCTGTCAGATAATATTTATAATACAAGAGTGGCATGTTCGATATTGGACTGGCAATATTTACATTGTCGAAATTCAACTGGTTATTGTAAACATTTACGTCCATATACATACTTCCCATAAATTTTGCCAGGCTTGCATTTTCTGTTCCGGCAATTTTAGTAGCAAGTATCACTTCGGAATCGTCGGCTGCTCCACCCTTAAAATGATATTTAGTCGATTTTGTTTCTGCTATCATTACTGGAAGGTACGGAACATTCGTCTCCGCAAGTGTGTCAATATTCTCGAAAACAAAACCAAAATTTTTATATAAGATACCCTTCTCTTTCGGTGCTTCAATATTTTTTATGTCTAACTCAATTTTTGTATATACATTACTCGAATAGTGGTATGGTTTTTTTTCGGGATTATTAATATTTTTATTTTTAATAACAGCCTTTATTATCGCATGTGCAGGGTTTTCGCGCGACAAAATAACCACTTCATCTATTTCAAAATTCTTAGGAATTAGCCTGATATTAATTTTTTGGCTTAGATTGGAGCTCAATTTAATTTTCTCCGTTTTATAGCCTATGCACGAAACGATAAGCAGGCTGTCCGATGTTTTATTTAATTCCAGTTTATAGTATCCCTCAATGTTCGAAATTGTTCCTGCGGTTGTAGCTTCAATCGAAATATTTGCAAAAGGAATGGCTTTGAAGAGAGTATCAGTAACTACTCCTTCAATAATTACGAGCTTTTTATTTTGAGCAGTAATACTGTTTGGAAAAACAATAAATAGATAAATTGCCAATATTATCGACCTGAAAAGCGGTATGTACGGTCTATAAGATACCAAGTTTTGAAAATTATAAATTTAAATGAAAAATATGTTTTTTAAATGACGTAAAATTAAATACTTTCTTCGGTACTAAAACTATTTTCCAAGCGAACTTTCGTACGGAACACGGTTGATTAACGAACGTCCGAGTGTGATTTCGTCTGTGTATTCAAGCTCGTCGCCAATAGAAACCCCGCGTGCAAGAGTTGAAAGTTTAACGTTTAAATCTTTTAATTTTCTGAAAATATAAAAATTTGTAGTGTCTCCTTCCATGGTTGTCGAAAGTGCAAAGATAATTTCAGTTATTTCACCTTTTACAATACGTTTAATCAACGAATCAATCTCTAAATCTGCCGGACCAATTCCGTCCATTGGCGAAATAATTCCGCCCAAAACATGATACAACCCGTTAAATTGCTGGGTGTTTTCCACCGACATTACATCGCGAATATTCTCGACAACACAAACAACACTTTCGTTGCGCGAGGGGTTTGCACATATCTGGCAAATTTCTGTATCAGAAATATTATGGCAAACCTTACAATGTTTTATTTCGTTTCGTAACTCAATTAAACTGTTCCCAAAAGTTGTCACCTCTTCGCCGGGTTGACGTAATAAATGCAATACCAAACGCAGTGCACTCTTTCTGCCAATACCGGGAAGTTTTGCAAATTCGTTAACAGCATTTTCAAGTAATCTCGATGGATATTTGTCGATGTTCATTATTGATTTATTTCAGGTTCAAAAATAGATGGAATTTTCAAATTAGGTTTCCATTTTTGTAATTTCTTTCTATTCATTATAAACATTTAGTACAAACTCCTTTTTATACTGGGTTGAAATCAATAAATTTAGCAGTTGTAACTTGTAGTAAATTATTCTAAACCTAAAATGGAAATATCATGAACAAAGAATCAAAATCTAATTTTTCGCGTAGGAATTTTATTGAAACCACCGCCGCCGCAGTTGCCGGTTTTTCAATTGTCCCACGAAATGCAGTTGCCGGGCTCGGACACGTTTTGCCAAGCGATAAACTAAATATTGCGGGCATTGGAATTGGCGGAAAAGGAAAAGTGAACATCGCAAATATGCCAGGGCAAAATATTGTTGCGCTTTGCGATGTTGATTGGGATTATGCAGATCCTGTTTTCAAAAAGTATCCGAAAGCTAAAAAGTGGAAAGATTTTCGTGAAATGCTGGATAAACAAAATGATATTGATGCAGTTGTAATTGCCACGCCCGATCACTCGCATGCTATTCAGGCAATGACGGCAATGCAGTTGGGTAAACATGTTTACTGCCAGAAACCTTTAACTCACACCGTTTGGGAGGCCCGACAATTAACTGCGGCGGCAAAAAATTATGGAGTTGCCACCCAAATGGGTAACGAGGGGCACTCGCGTGATGAGGTGCGCGATGTGGCCGAATTAATTCATGCCGGAGTTATTGGCGATGTTTACGAAGTGCAGGTTACAACCAACCGACCAATTTGGCCGCAGGGAATGAACCGCCCATCGGAGGAGCAAAAAATTCCTAAAAAACTCGATTGGGATTTGTTTATCGGACCAACGTCCTATCGTCCGTATAACGAAGCATATCATCCGTGGAGCTGGCGTGCATGGTGGGATTATGGAACCGGTGCACTTGGCGATATGGGATGCCATGTTTTAGATACACCTTTTTATGCGCTAAATCTAAAATATCCAACAAAAGTACAGTCGAGTTCAACTTTGGTAAATACCGAAAGTGCTCCTCAGGCATCGTCAATAGAGTTTACTTTTCCGAAACGTAAAAATTTGCCCGACTGTGCCATGCCCGAACTAAAACTGGTTTGGAATGATGGAGGTCTTATGCCGAGACGAACTCCGGATTTACCCGAAGGAATTGGGCTCGAGCAGGTAAATATTTATATCGGTACAAAAGGGAAAATAATTACAGGTAATTATGGTGCCGATTATAAAGTTGTATTAGACGATTATAAAACACCTCCAAAAACTATTGAACGGGTTGCCCCTGATAAACTGGGTGGTGGTCTCCACGAAATGGATTGGGTGCGTGCTTGTAAAGAAGATAAAACTTCGAGAAAAGAGGCTTGTTCGAATTTCGATTTTGCAGGCCCGTTAACAGAAATGGTTCTGATGGGAAATCTATCGATTAGGTTGCAGGGGTTGAGACGTGAATTGGAGTGGGATGGCGAAAATATGAGGTTTAAAAATATTGGCGCAAACGAGAATCTGAAATTAGTTACATCTCATGTTTATAAAAAGGAGAATATGAGACCCAGCTTTAAAACCGACTACATGGAGGTAAATGCTCTTGAATTTGCATCGGAATTGATAAAACATAATTACCGCGAAGGCTGGGGGTGGTAAATAGTTTGTATTTTTATTGAACTAAAGTAATAGAATATATGTTTAGCAATTAAAACTTTACGTATAGTTTGAATAAGCAACTATTTAAAAACAAAATAAAAAAATCTAATATGAAACTGATTTATCTTTTAATAATTTCAATGTTAATTTCTGTTGGAAGTTTTGCACAGATTCAAGACACTTCCAAAATTACAACAGAACCAATACAGGAACCGGTGCAAGAGCCTGTAAAAAAAGAATCTAAATTCGATAAAAGTAAGATGTATTTTGGAGGTTATGCGAATATGTCTTTTGGTAGTTACACTGTTATTGGCGTACAACCACTGGTTGGTTATAAACTAACGCCAAAGTTTTCTATTGGAGGAAAAGTATCGTATGAATATATTAAAGACAAACGCTATCTTGAAGATTATACAACATCAAATTACGGAGCAAGTGTTTTTAGTCGATTACGTATTCTCCCAACTTTTTATGGTCATGTAGAGTTTTCGTCGATGAGCTATGATTTATATGATGCAGAAGGAAATAATAGCCGTAAATGGGTTCCATTCCTGTATGTGGGTGGCGGTTATAGTCAGCGTCTTACGAAAAATAGTTATTTGAATGCTCAAATTTTATTCGACGTTATTAATAGTGATAATTCACCGTATAAGAACTGGGAACCATATTATAGTGTTGGAATTGGAGTAGGTTTTTAGAAAAGTTTTTTACAATTTTATGATGCCACTCGTTTGAATAATATATCAAGCCACAGGTAAAATGAAGAGCTTGTGGCTTGGTTTTACCATTAAACTTATCAATAAGTCGCAACTTTTATAGTGGAAGCCCAACTTGTAGCAATTTCCCCGTTTTCTCCTCTTGGGAATTTACTGAAAACAAGTGCGATTCCGTTCTGTTCTATATTTTCAACCGAATAAATTTTTAATGCGTAACCATCGTCAATCAACTCGATTTTAGAAACAATTAAACTTTTATCATCTTGAATTATCTGTACTTTAAAATTTTTATCTATTTTAATAGGTACCGAAAACCATAGTGTTAATATATAATTACCGGTTTTATGCCTTACAATTCTTGGTTTTTCAATGTACTCAGATTTTATGGCAGGTTTCTCGAAGCGAAATGGAGGCCCCTCAACTTTTGTCTCTCCCTGATAACAACCAATATCGATAAACTCATCGTTATTAAATATTTCAATTTCGGTAGGTTTTTGTCCTGCTTTAATACACGGCGAATTGCTTTTTAAACTGAAATCGCCCGCTAAACTATTTCGAAATTTAGGGTTGGCAACTATCCCATTTTGCTCGTAATCTGAACGGTCTATTATTGGAGGAAATTTTAGGTTCGAGCAATCGAAATCGTACGCATTATTTTCGCCAATATTGTAAATTCCAAAATGTTTTTGACCCCTGATAAAGTAGGCATTGTTAAAGTGTTTTATATGATTATTCTTCCAGATATTATTGGGTGAGCCAAAAATATCGTAATCAACATCCCAACTGTTATTGAAAATATACAACGGTTTTTCAAGTGTCCTCTCATTATTAGAGAGCTTAAAAATTGTCCATCCATCATTGCAATTTTCTTCGCTCAAACCAGTATTTCCATACAAATAAATTGGTCCGCCACCAACTTCGGTAATCGAAATAAAAGCATGACAGTTAATCATGCTGTTGTGGTAAAAATGCAAATTCGAGCAATAATTTTCAGGCTCAAAAACATTGTCAGAAGTGTTTGTAATCACGTTATCGTAAATTTCTCCGTTGGAGGCCGACAAATAGTCAACTTCGTTGTTTAACACTTGCGATATTCTGAATGCATTAAAAGTGTTTCGAATGATATTATTTCTCAGTACAAAAACTCCCCCTGACCTTGCCGATTGAAAAATGCTACCATTGTAATAACTATATTTCCCGTGATGAATCTCATCCCACGAATAGTCATCAGCGTGACTCCATACTTTTTCATCTTGTTCCCATTCGCAGTTTTCAACTAAAAAATGATGGCTCGATAAACCTGTGGTAAAAAGTAATCGCCTGCCTCCTTTTGCCTTGCAATTTTTAACCGATATATAATTAGAATTTTCAACCCTGATTATATCAGTCCAGCAGTTATAGAAATTAATATTTTGAATTACTACCCAACTTGAATTAATAATTTGACATCCATATTTTTCCAGTTTTAACCCCGGCAACGAGTTCCCATCAATAAAACAATCGTTACTGTTTTCGCCAATTATAACTATCGGCAACTCAGGAAGTCCGTTCACTTTATCAAGTTCTATTCTCCCTGTGAATATCCCTTTTTTCAATAAAAAGGTATCGTTTGGCTGAGCCTCTTTTAAAGCCCGGTTTAGAGTTTCAATGTCGTCATCGGGTGTAATAGTAATTGTTTTTGAAAGTACATTTACCGGATAACTAAATGCACCTGCAAAAAACAGGAGAAATATAATAACTCGCACCTATTTAATTATTATGGTTTTTGTGTTAATACTGTTTTTAGTTTTTATTTCGGAAACATAAATGCCCGTTACAATATCATTCAGGTTATAACTAATTGTATGGCTGCCCACACTGAAATAGTTATTAGTTACTGTGGTGATTTTTTGTCCCACCATATTGTATATATCAATCTTAATATTATCCCCCTCTTCTAATTTAAAACTGAAATTTATAGTTTTACTTGCCGGATTAGGAAACGTTTTGAATGATAAACTGTTTGCCGGCTCATTCATAATTATTATTTCAGCGCCAGTAATAATATCCATGCCAAACCATGTTAAAGCACCGAGTGGTTGTTGTGCCGATGAGTATGTGTACGACTGCGAAGTATCCTCATATTTAAAATCATAAGGAGCACCGGTATTATCCCAGTTTGGTGTGTTTGCCCTGTCTGACCAATATTTTGCAACAATATCAGTGGGAATAACCGCACCGTTTATAAAATTAACCTCTTCGTTAAGCTGGGTATTTTCCGAACCTTGTGCATCTGCATATTTTTGAGCTGTTTCGTTGTAAATTGAGGTGATAGAAACAGAGTCGGGATAAATGTCGGATATCTCGGAGTTTAAAAAATAGTTGTTGTTATTTATTTTTACAGTTTGAACGATTCCCTGGTCGGTTAAATCTTTTTTCAAAGTATCAATTTCCAATAGTTCATAGTCTGTACCCGGAGCATCGCCCACAAAGCCGGCATTAAAAGCTAAGTTGTTTGTATATTCAGCTTCGATAACTTCTCCAAATGTTAGAAGTCTTTGCCCAATATTAATAAAGTGATTATGATTTATTTTACAATAATTGATAATTCCTCCACCATCGCGTAAAATGCGGCTCGTAATATTATAGAAAGTACAATTCTCAATTACCAAACTATCAATATCGTTCCCTCTGTCGTCGATACCACGACCGTTGTTTGCATCCGATGGTAGACCAATATTTGAAATAATTGAATTTGTTAAGAAAACTGAAATGTTGTCATTGTCTAAACGGAATGCAGATTGATTGTCATAGTCTAGCACACAATCATCAACTCTTATTGTAATTGAGTCAGCCGAGCATCTGAAGATTCGAAGGTTCATCCCGCCAAGTTCATCTCTGTTTGTAACAAACAAACCTTGTACCGACACATCTCCTCTGGGGCGAAAAGCGCGTTCTGATTCTCCTCCTGCTGCAACGGCAGGAATAAGTTTTGGGCGTTCTCCTTCTCCATCTTCGGCTCTGATGTTTAATGAAAATCCATCGTTCCGAACAGAACCATTTAATAGATATTCTCCACCGCGTTTTAATTCGAATATGGTATTCGAAACAATATCATTTCCTTTATCTGCTTCGGCCTGAATTGCATTATTAAGCGTTGCCCAACCGGGCTTAACCTTTACTATATTTTGTGCAGTAACCTGTATTGTGCCAACTATTATAAGCACGAATAGAATTGAGTTTTGTAAAAATGTTTTCATAAAAAATGTTTTTAATTGTTTTATTATTTTTAACAACAGGCAATTTACTAAAAACTTAGTTTTATACCAATATCGGCAGTCATCCCAAAGTACTCTTCTGCTGTTGGAAACCTTTTATCACCGAGGTACGATTTATCTGCACTATTTGTAATATTATTTAGGTTAAGATAAACTCTCCACCCTTTTCCAAATTTTTGCTGAACAACAAAGTCCATCCTAAACAGTTCGTCGGTATATCCATCCAGCTCGCTTCTTGTGCCAACAACTGCCAAACTTTCGCCTTGGTAAAGCATCGACAAACGGGCAGAGAATCCTTTTCTTTCGTATCCAATCGAAAGATTCGCAAGTTTTTCTGCCTGCCCCGGCATCGGCCCTGCCCGCACGGTATCAATAATGTATGCCCGTCCGGTTTCGGGGTCGCGCCCAATATCGAAAAGCGGATAGTATGTTTTTGAATCCATTATGGAAAAATTAGCACCTAACAAAATTCCATTCCATGGCGCAGGTAAAAACCTAAGATTAGTTTGAAGCTCAATTTCAACACCTAATACTGTACTCACATCTTCGGCATTTACCGGGCGAATTATTGTGTAACCGTAATATTTACCCGGTTCGGTAATCCTGCTTCTTCGTATATAATCTATGTTGTCGAGTTCTTTATAAAACCCACCGATTGTAAATAGTCCAACATTGTTGTAGAAAGATAGAAACAGATCGTAATTCCATGCCGAGGTGTGTTTTAAATCGGGGTTTCCCCGTTCAATTGTACTTTCGGAGTTACGAATTCTCTCCCATGGAACCAGATTAAAGTAGTTTGGTCGCGCAAGTGTTTTTGTTGCAGCCATACGAACATCGAACCAATTGGTTGGTTTATAATGTAGTTGAAACATTGGAAGCAGCACATCATATTTTCGTGATCCGGTAGTATCTTTTGCATCAACAATCCCACCTCCGTTATCATCGCCATAAATTGGTGTTCCGTACACACTTTGATATTCGTTTCTTGTTGACTCGAATCTGACTCCCGGAATAATTGTAAATTTATTTGTGATATTAAGTTCCGCCATCACATAGCTGGCAACTATTCCCTCGTTTGCAGTATAATCTTCTAAATCATAAGTAGCATCTGTTTTGTATTGAGATTCAAATTCGTCTCCAAATTCGTTAATCAGGTCAGCATCTAATCCCGGACCAAAATCATACTGACCATCAAGAAAATCTTCGGCTTTAAAGTCGCCAATAAAATTCGATACCTGAATTGCACCATTTCTTGTGAGTGTCCAGCGTCCCGGATTATCCTGCGCTATTTTATCAATAACTCCAAAAGGTGTTACTCTTCTGTTAAAATCGCGGGTACGTTTTTTACCACGGTATTTTCCACCTGTTTTTATATAACCCGATATTTCGTCGCTTAAACTAAATGGGAATTTAAAATCGAGTTGTGATGTGTAATTTTGATCTTTAACAGTTTCATCGTCGTGATAAGCCTCTAAAAAGAAAGTCTCATCAATATTATTTTTAGCTCCATCGGGAATAAATTTTGGCCCCTGGTCTTCAATTAAATCACTTTTGAAAGCCCCCAATTCTCTGAATCGCGACCGGTGAGAATATGGTTTATTATTTTTAGTGCCGGAGTACGAAACACGCCAGTCGATATCTACAAAGTTTAAATTGTGTTTACCCGTTAAAGAGTTGGTCATCATTGTTGTATTTATCTCACGTGTTCTTGTTTCCAGCTCCTGATACGACGATTCAACTCTGTATCTGCGCCTTCGTCGTGTTTCAAAACGGTCGGTTCTTGCCAAAATACTGCTTAACATTATCGAGCCATTTTTCAACTCGTAATCAACTGTTACATTTCCGCCATATCGGTATCTTTTTTCAATACGGTCAGAAAGATTTAGTGTTCTCATATTAATAATTGCCCCTTCCGGTCCTTCGCTTGCAAAATCGTAATCGCCATCGAGTTTGTCAGAACTTCTATCGGCTTTTTGCCCGTTTATCCCAAATATTACTCCCAGTTTATTATTGAAAAATCTATTGCTGGCAGTAAAACTCGATTTAAATTGCCCGAAAGTTTTTTGATGTCCGTTATATCCGGTTTGAACTAATCCGATACCATGCCAGTTTTTTCGGGCTTTTTTGACCACAAAATTTACCGAACCACCAATTGCATCTCCATCTTTGTCGGGTGTGAGTGCTTTTGCAACTTCAATCCCGGCTAACATATCGGGAGAAATCATACTTAAATCCACCGAGCGGTCTTCCGAATCTGTGGATGGTATTCGTTCGCCGTTTACAGTGATGGAATTAAATTTGGGCGACAATCCCCTGATAACCAACTTTGTTCCTTCACCTGCATCGCGAACAACTGCCATTCCCGGTAAACGTCCCAGAGATTCTGCTGCATTTTGGTCGGGTAGTTCCTGTATTTTATCCTTCGAAACAACATTCATAATTGTATTCGCCGACAACTGCCGGTTTATTGCTGCTGCCTGCCCAATTGCCTGCGCGGTAACAATAACTTCATCGGCCATAATCGCATCAATTGTAAGAGCGATATTGAGTTTCATAATTTGCCCTGCTGCTAATACAACCTCTTTTTCGGTTGACTTATATCCGATGTAGGAAAACTGAATAATATATTTGCCGGGTTTAATGTTTGTTAAATTGTATTTCCCCTCAATATCCGACACCGTTCCTATTGTAGTTCCTTTTATTGCAATGTTTGCAAAACTTAATGGCTCTTCGGTATTTGCATCAAACAATAAACCTTTTAAAGTACTATTCTGTCCTTCAGTTAAATTATAAAAGATAGTAAGGAATATAAATATAAGGGTTAATCGTTGTATCAAATCTTTCATCTCATTATAATTTAATTTTAACGGTATTCGATGTAACTTGCTTATAATGACACTTATGTATGTAACCCCTTTTGCATGCTCGTTTCATCTTCTCTCAATTTTTTTGAAATAAAAGCCGGATTAATCTTTGTCGAATCCGGCTTTATTATGAAGTTGTCTATTTGTTACGAAAACTACTGTTTAACAAATTTTATTTTTGAATAAGAACCATCATTCAGATAAACTTTCAGCATATACATTCCTACTGAATAATCGGAAGTATTAATTTGTACTATTGAATTTTGATTTGCTGATTTCATCATCAACTTCCCGGCTGCATTAATTACTTCGTAACTGGCTATTTGTTGTGCCTGCGAAATATTTAATACATCTTTTACCGGATTAGGATAAACTTTCATACCAAGTTCGTCGAAGGATTTTATGCCCACCGGATAACTTATTGTTATCTGGTTTTCGCCTTTGTCGGAGATGTTAAACTGTTCGTCAACGGCATAAGCAAAATAGGCTCCCATCATAATACTATCGGTTAATATTTCCATGTCGGTGTCAACAGAAGTTACTGCGGCTTTCGAGCCTTTTCCGGCTAAAACGGCCGCTTCTAATTCAGCAACCCGCGATGCAGGTTCGCCATCTAAAATAATATATACTGTACCCAACTCGTTACTTTGTGCCAGCACAAATTGCCCGGCTGCGGTAGTAGCAGTTTGAACTTCAGCTTTTACAATTGGTGGAGTATTGTCCCATTCAATTATATCGATACACGAAGTAAACTCTTCTGAAAGGTAACCCGAACCATCGACAATAATAAGTTTGTAAGCTCCCGGAACTAAATCTAAAGTAGGAACGTCTCCATCACTTACATCTGCTTTAGTAGCTTTTTGGTCGGCAACTAAAGCTTCCAATGTTGAAGCCGTGTATTCTGTAATTGTGTCGGCAAACAGATAAACTGTTCCCTCGCTGGCATTTGTCGAATACGACATTGTTACATCTGGTCCGTTTGTAAGTGTTTCGCTGTCGTTTCTTAACCACGGAACAACAATATCTGTCCAGAATTCGAAATACTGATTTGGCAGAATATTTTCACCTTCTCCCTCAATATACGATGCTTTATCCACAAACAGAGCATGCCCAACTTTATCGTAAACTTTAAATTTAACATCTGCTGAAACTGCGTCTTCCGGAACGGTATCGTTAAATACAATCGGGGTCCATTCTGTTGAATCAACACTGTATTGGCTGCTGCTTAAAATTTCGTTACCACATGCATCGCGGAAATATAAATAGCACCTCAATTTGCTTTCTGAAGTGGTGTCCATAACGTTAATGCTAAAAGTGTACTCTTCGCCCGGTGTAACTGCAAACGAACCTGACCTGAAAGCAGCTTTTTTCTCGGTAGTTGTAACTTTTAACGAAGATGTGCGCTCAAGCACAATTGTTTTCTCTTTTGATAATGTAACCTCTTTGTCAAAGACAGTCCAGAACTCAGGAAGATAGCCGTAACTTGAAACAACTGTTATGCACGAGTTCGATTTATTTGAGACAGAACCGTAACTATCTACTGCATAAGCAAAATATATGCTTTCTGTTAATCCGGTTGTCGAAATCTCCGTATTGCCGGTGGTTATTTCAGCTTTTGCTCCCAAACCAATAGCAACTGCCGAATCGAGCTCCTCGATTGTTGAGGCTGCCATATCTCTTTCGATTAAATAAATGTAGCCGGAGCTTGCATTAGAAGAAGCTGTTGCAACAGAACCGGTTGTTGCTCCCACGGTTTGCATATCGCAATTTACCAGTGGAGTTGTTACATTCTCCCAATACTCGAAATATGAATTTGGGAATAAATTGTCGCCTCCATTTTCTGTATAAAGAACATTATCGAGATAAAATGGATTTTCATTATCGTCGTAAACTTTAAATTTAATGTCGGCAGCAACTGCATCAGCCGGAACTGTATCTGTAAATGTTATGGTATTCCAGTCTGTAGAATCAGCAGTTTTAATGCTTTCGCTCCAAATTTCTTCGCCACATGCATCGCGGAAATAGAAATAAGCCCGAAGTTTGCCATCTTCGTTATCAAGAATATCCATGCTTAATGTAAATGCAGCACCGGGTGTAACATCAAATCTACCTGAACGAAATGCAGCTTTATTTTCTGAACTTGTTACTTTTAACGAAGTAGTACGTTCTTTTACAATAACTTTTTCGCGAGATATTGTAACTCCGGTTTCGTAAATTGGCCAAAACTCGGGAAGGAAATCGTAGGCGAAAGCAATCTCTACGCAACTTCTCGATTTATTTGAAACGCTGTCAACTCCATCAACGGAATAGCAGAAATATTGCCCCAGTTCCAAACCTTCAGTTAAAATTTCAACATCGGTATTTGCGGAGGAAATATTTTCCGAAACTGCATCGCCTGCGATTTCGGCAGCTTCTAAGTCAGCTTTTGTAGTAATAGAAACACTACCATTAACAAGATATATTTTCCCTGCTCCAGCGTTGCTCGATGCAACTATATACGAACCGGTTTTATCGCTTGCAACTTGCTGGTCGCAATTAATTGAAGGGGTTGCCAAATCTGCCCACTCTTCGAAACCGCTGTTTACAAATAAATTATCACCACCATTTTCGGTGTAAAGTACATTATCCATGTAAAAAGGATTTTCGTTATCGTCGTACACTTTAACTTTTATGTCGGCGGCAACTGCATCGGCAGGAATAGTGTCGGTAAAAGAAATTGTATTCCAGTTTGTCGAGTCGGCAGTTTTTATGCTTGAACTCCAAATTTCTTCGCCACATTCGTTACGGAAATATAGGTAAACTCTTAATTTGCCATCCTCGTTATCGAAAATATCGATACTTAAATTAAATGCAGCTCCGGCTGTAACATCAAACCTTTCAGAACGAAAAGCTGCTTTGTTTTCAGAACTTGTAATTTTTGCAGATGTAGCACCTTCACTAAAAATAATGGTATCAGCCACCATAGTTACGCCATCTTCTATAATTGGCCAGTTAACTGCACGCATGCCATATTGAGAAAAAGAACTCAAAGACATTAAAATAATTGAAACAGAAAGTAGAATTTTTTTCATAGCTATATTTTTTAAATTTTGTATAAAATTAGAAAGTTATTCGAAAATAACTATATGTTTACTGTTAAAGATTTTGAATATCGTTTCTCTAAAATAAAGAGATTATTTGCCAAAATGAAAATCGTAATATTTCGTCATGAACCTAAGTCCAAATGAAGTTCCTACATCGCGGTTGACTATCCACTTTTTACCTTTTTTATTGCGGACGCGAGTATTCAGAAATGCACCACGCAGGTTTGGGTCGGGGTGGTCTTCAGCAAAACGGTTTCGATAAACCCATTGAGCTGACCTTTCAATATTTTCAAGAAATTCGTTTCCAACTCCGTGTTCCACCAGACGTATCCAGAGTATTGCAGCAAACGATGCTGCCGAGCCGCAGATTGAGTTCATATTTGGTGCTTTACCATTTATGTAGTTTTTGTAATATATAGTTCCGCTTTTCTCTTGTGCATCGGCAAAAACGCGTGCACATTTTACTGCTGCATTCAAATAACGTTTATCTTTTGTTAATTCATATCCATCGATTAACGATTCGGCGTACCAGAGATTAAACCTCGGATGATAACTTCCATCCTGTATATGATTTGGCATAAAACCCATCCATAAGCCCTCTTCTCCCTGAAATCTTACAAGGCTCTCGCAAAGATTAATAAATGTCTTTTTATAGGTTTTATCTCCTGTAAATTTATACATGTCTAAAAACAGGGAGCCTTCGTTGTTCGGGCGTGATACATCGTATAAAGTAATCTTTTCTTTGTCGGGCCAGAACGGACTGTTTTCGGTCATTACTTCTCCTGTCTTTGGGTCAACATTATCGTAAAAAAGCCCCTCTTTTTCGATGTACATATTTTTGAGCATCCAATTACCTGCCCGGGTTGCAACCTCAGCATATTTTTTGTTTTTGGTTGCTTCGGTTAACTTAAAAATTCCTGCGGTTCCATCCGAAACTGTTGCAAAAACAATTGTTTCTCCTGCATAGTCGCCATGTTGTGCGGCCAGCATTCCCTTTAATTTTGGGTGGTCTTTTATTTCGAGACTAATCCACCAGTCACCTGCTTTCTGTGCAGTTTCGAGGTACGATTGATTTCCTGTAACTCTTGCCGATTCTATCAGTCCGTAGATTATTTGTCCGGTGTGCCAGGGAATTTCGTAGTCGTACCATTTCCCTTCGGTGAGGTTGTAGTCGCATCGCGATTTATAATCTTCGTCGAGAATGGCATTTGTAGCATATTTTGCACCCGAGTTTATTGCCTCCAAAACTTGTTCGGCGTTTAATACCGGTTCCTGCGAAAATATCCGGGAGGTGAAAAATGCGAAATTGAAAATAAGAAGTAAAATTTTAATCTTCATAATAGTATCTTTTAGTTTGAATTTGAATTATCAACTATTTTATATTTGTATTTGTGATGCCGTACTTTTTGCTCTGGTAACCTGAATGAAAATCCCCAGCCTGCTTTCCAGTTATCAACTTTCAAGAGAATATGGTTTTTGCCTGAATGCAGATGAAGTACACAACTGTTTTCATCAACAATAAGGTTTCGTTTTTTACGAATGGAAAAGACTTTTTCGCTGTTGCAGAAAATCTCAATTCCATCGTTACTGCCAAATGTTGCCAGCACATCTTGTGTTTTATCACTTTCGATGGTGCAATAAGCGTATGCAACCACGGTTGTATTTTTTTCGTAAATCGTTTTCAGGTTTACCTGATTGTTTACTGGCGAAACATATTTTGTCCAACTGTATTGAATATTATCGGATGTTTTAAAACTGTATCCCGGAATTGGTTTTACATTGGCTTCGCCGCCCATTGTTTTCAGGAAATCGGGAAGTTGTCCGGTTTCATTTATTATGGGGAACGGTCCGCATAGCAACCAATACGGAAAATAATTACTACCCGATTCTTTAATATCCAACCGAATATCTTTTGGATAAGGAATTGGTTTTTTTTGATTAAAAATAGCAATGGCATCGTTTAACGACTCTTCCAAATCAGAATAATCAGTTAAAACTTTTATGTACGAATCGGTTGCATAGTTAAACCAGTATTCACGATTCTCGAGCTTCCATAATTGTTCAAACTTCTCTTTTAAATCGGAAAACTGTGACTGACAACTCTGAATTAAATCCGATGTTTCTGAAAGAAGTTTGTCCGATTTTTCCCGGTTGTCGTATTGAATTTTACATGCTTCTGCATATTTGTTAGCTGCACTTAAAAGTTTGGTTCTAACTTCAGCAAGATATTTGTACTGACTAATTACAAAACTTGTGTACTGCACTTCGTCGGCGTAATATTTAAATTTATCTGTTTTGAGAGTACTGTCTGCCCTCTCTGATATTTCAAAAACAGCTTGCCAGTCAGACATATTTAAGGATATAGATTCACCTCTTTTGGGAATTATTGTATTCCAGAAAATCTGACTATTTAATTCCTGTGTGGCTGCAATTTCATTTAGCTCCATTAATGTATGAATTGTTTTAGGCATTGCCAGCGAATGGTCTCCGTAAATTCCTATCGAAAAACAGTGGTCGAAATCTGCAATTGTTCTGTCTCCCGGATTCCAGCTTTGGTCGGCTCCGTAGGCAACACCGTACCAGTCGCGATTAAAACTGGGTCTTCCTCCATCGTCCCACACCGTATTTAAAACTCCCATTGCACCTTTTCTGTAACCCTCGGCAATAAATTTGCGAATGTTTTTGGTTGCCTTGTCCATGTCGGGATAAAGTCGCCCCGAATTTAAAACTCCGGGACAAACCATAAAATTGAACCCACTGTTTTTTATGGGGTCAATAAAATCTGCATACGAATTTAAATCTCCATATTCCCACGTAAGCAAAATTGTTTTTTTGGGAATCAGGTTGAATATTTCGGGATGCGACAAAGTGATATCTCCCCACATTAACATGGTTTTATTCAGCTTTGTCAGAAGTTTGGAAATGCCATTAATATGGTTCGAATACAACTTTACAATGCCAATACTATCAGCAAGTGCTTTTGTTTTTCCGCGTCCCAAATCCCAGGTCTCGTCGCAGTTAACATTAAAAAAGTGTGAGCTAAATGCGGGTGCCATTTCAGAATAAATATCGTTTAAAAATGCCAGACTTTCGGCTGAGCCCGGATTTAGCATATTTTTTGTAGCTCCGAGATATGAAAATTTGGGATGCGATAATATCTTTTCGAAATGACCCAAAGATTGAAAACTGCCAATTAGTTGAATGTAATATTTACTCGCATATTCCGAAAGTTCTTTCCACTCCTCAATACTTATTGCTCCGTTTGCCGGTGCAAATTCAGGATGTTTTTTTGTTTTTACAACATGTTCGATGTAGTAGGTAAAAAGATTGATTTTCAGTTCTGATGCTCGTCTTATCTGATATTTCAGATACTCGAAAGAAGGAACCGGCCCTCTGCTGATATCGTCCATAACTCCACGGTATTTGATTGCCGGAACATCGTGAATTGTTACACATTTAAGCTGCTTTTTTTCTGCTCCCCGGATTAATTGTTTTAAACTCTGAATCCCATAAAAAAGCCCCTGACTTGAGTTTGCCGCGATAATAATTTGGTTCGAACTGATTTTAATTTCATATCCCTGATTCCCCAAATCATTGTTTTTCAGCAAACTGTTTTCTAAACATATTTTTTTAAATTGAACATCGTTATCTGCAATTCCGATTAATATTTTGGATTGATTTTTTTCTTTAAAATCAACATCGAAATTATTCTTAAACTCCTCTTTTAGTTGGTCTGTTCCAACTTTAACCGAATCGGCATGAATACCATAAATTTGGTAGCCAACTATTTTTTCTACTGCAAAACTCCCATCCTCAAAATTTACGGAAGCAGGTTTTGGAACAATGTATATCTCTTGTCCAAAAATTATTTGCGCGCTAAAAAGTAACAGTAATATGGAAATGAGTTTTCTCACACGTAAATATCTAATTTTATGATTATCTGTATAATTATCTATCGCTCTACCCCTCTGTCTGTCGACATCTCCCCTTTTAAGGGGAGAAAGCTTACAGCATAATTCAGCACTATTTCGAAACTTGCTCCAACGTTTGCTTGGAGCTGCTTCCCCTCCTTGAGGGGAAGTGCCGACAGGCAAAGGGGTAAAGCGTAGGTATAAAAGCGGATAGTCATTTTATTTTTTCAATATGTTCCCGATAAAAGATGCCGATGATTTGTATGCTTCGTCCAGATTTTCAATGTCCGATTCTGAACCTCCAATGTCGAGTCCAAAATGTCCCTTAAAATTAATTTTATCAACTGTTTCAAAAAAACTGTTCCAATGGATATCTCCCTCGCCAATTGCTAAATGTTCAACTTTATTGCCACGGTTATCGGAAACATGGATATAGTCAATTTTATCTTTCAAACGGATTAAAGAAAGTGCCAGATTGTCTTTCATAAAAAACTGGTTAGCGGTATCTAAATTAAACCGGAGGTTATCTTCATTTACTGCATCGGCAAAATAGAGATACGCGTCGGTGGTTGCCGAGAGCACTCCCAAACAGGGATGCATGTTGTAGGTCATCCCTTTTGAATTTGCAATCTGGCAGGCAGTTCTGATAGTGGCGGTCAGATCGTTCCAGTAGTTATTCCAGTTTAAATGTGGAGGAAACTGTGCCGCTTGTAAAACCTTTTCGTTGTAGTGTCTTACAACAGGAATATCTTTTGGGAATTGATAAGGAGGTAAAGGTGCATTGTCTAAAACTCCTTTTGCGCCTATTACATGAGCCACTTCGCACCCTAATTCAAAAAGTTTGAGGTTCTTCTCGCGTTCAACCGGATCGGCAGAACTTAGCCCGGGCAGTACAATACAAAAGTAGGGAACCTCCATATTTAGTTCGGCCAGTTTCTCTTTTATTTCGAAACGAATTTTATATACTTCCAATAAATGTTGCTCTCTTATTCCTTCTAATTCAATACTGGAAAAACCCAGTGCGTTCATCTCTTCGATGTATTTTAAAGTATTGCTTCCATCGGGCGGATAACCATATTTTGTAATGGGATACAAATAGCAACAAACGAGCGACGAGTCAAATTTTTTCATATTTTTTTATTTTAGAACGAACCAATTATTCCTGAAATGCCGGCCACTGCCATTGCTATTGTAAAAAGAATTACTAGTCCCATAAATATATACCACCATTTTGTTACCGGATAGTTATTTGTTTTTGCTAACCGGTTTATAATAACCAACATTAACGACAGAACAAGTGGAGTAACTATAATTGCCAGAGATTGCGAAAGTATCATTACAAACACCGGACGACCGCCAAATATAGGAACTACCAGCCCAAATGCAACACCAATAAGTACCAATAATCGCGATTGCGTACTTTTCATGTTTCGGGGTTTATTGTTGTAATCTGAAAACAGCCAGGGGGCAAGCAAAATTATTGGGAATAGCGATGACAGACCGGCACTTACAATTCCGGCAACAAAAACAGAGATGGCAAAACGCCCTGCAATTGGTTCCATTAACTTTACCATATCAATGGCATTTTCAACTTTTAAACCTGCCGGATAAAGTGTACCCGCAGCACTTGCCATTATTGCAATGCTTAATATAAACATCATTGTAGCCGAAATCAACGCATCTCGTTTTTCTATTTTAAGATCCTTTGCTTTCCATCCTTTCTCTTGTACCAGAATTGAACGTACAACATAAAGAATTGCCCCCATTGTTGTGCCAACCATACCGGCAGCCAGTAAAAGTTTATCAGTGCCTTTTGGGATTCGTGGAATTAATCCGTTAATAATTTCTTTAGGGTCAGGGATTACCATAAACATTGTTGCAATAAATGAGACACCCATTACAGTAACAAATATTGCTAATATTTTTTCAAAAAAACTGTGCTTTCCCTGCCAAAACAGATAGTAAAGCAGTGCTCCAAAAACAAGCGCAGAGATTATTGGGCTAATTCCACTCGAGTCAGCAAATAGTGGTTTCGACCACTCCTGAATTATTTGTGTAACTATTCCCATAACTCCCATGCACGATACCCATTCGCTAACCAATAGAGAAACTAAAACAAAAATAGTTATTGGTTTTCCGAAAAACTGTCTGAAACTAAAAAGGATAGTATTGCCGGTTATTGCCGTATAGCGACCAAAAGTAACAATCAAAAAATAGGTAAATATACACGATAATAGTAGCGGCCACATTAATTCCATGCCAAATGCAGCGCCAGATGATGCCATGGTTGTGATGCTGCCGGTTCCAATATTGTAGCCAATTAAAAAAATACCGGGAGCAATTGATGCCAGAAAAATTTTAAGTTTCTTCATTAATTTAGATTTACGGTATTAAGTTTCTTCAGATGAAAAGAACTACATGTTTAGAAACAAAGACTAAAATAAGGGATTTTTTTTTATCATTCCTACTTAGTCTCAGCAAGAAAACTCTACAAAATTATAAATGTTTCTTTTGGCGATATTTTTATTTTTCTCAATTCACTGATGCTCAGGCATCACTTCATTTCCAAAAAGTAAAAATCTCATCCAAAATAATTCATTTCATAAAATT
>JAJRSD010000100.1 GCA_024278975.1 Bacteroidota bacterium | reverse complement strand
TTGTTGTACCCGCTTCATAAGCGATTCAACTTTTGCTATTAATTCTAATATGATTTTATCCTTATCCAAGTGCTTAATTTGATATAATAAAAATATAGGAAAACACTCGTAATATCAATAGTTTAAGCCAATAGTTATCACTATGAATTAATAAGTTTTGTTAGTAAATGCCTCATTTAAAGAAAACTAAACCCACAACAAAAATCAGATGTTGATACCATAGCACTAATTGTTAATAACTGGCAGATTCCTCCAAAAAAGAATTTATCTTTGATACTGATTAGTAACAACGAATTTAACATTAAAATTGATGACATTATGATAGCGTAGCAACAGAATGATGAAAAATATCTGTGCTAAGACCTATAAAACCTAGCTTTCTTTGTGTAAGTTCCGATTGATAAAATACAGTTCGTATTTTAATATCTCAATTTCAATTTTTCCTTTTAGTAGCGTAACACCTGCAACTGAAAACTGTAAACTACTTATTAGTCTCAAAATCAACAATTAAACCTTCAGCAAGCCAGTTAGCAACTGCCTGGCGGTTGTCTGGTACAACCAGTCGTTTAATATCGCGAGGGTGGTTCATATTAGCCAATTCGATATAGATAGCTACCGGATAAGTATTTTTTACAACATATAAATTTCTTGTCGAAACGGTTCCTTTGTAGCCGCGCCCCGGTTGGTGCTGATTATATTTTTCCTGAAAAGTACTCTGAAGAATTTTTGCTGCTTTTTTGCCGGTTTTACTTCGTTTGTCGTGATAGAAAAACACATCAATATTTTCGCCTCTGCTACGGGAATCAACATGAATAGCAATCATTCTGTGATACCCTTTTTTGTTTTTACCATAAAGTTTATTTACCGCATCTGTTCGTTGTCGTAGCCGCCGATTTTGGTTCAATGGAATTTTAAGACTTGGATAACACACTTCATCTTTATCTATTTTCAGCAAACTTTCATCCCTGATTCCATCATTTTTATCAATTGTAATCATATAAACTGTTGCACCTTTTTCAATTAGGTCGCGCGCAAGTCTGATTGTAACATCGTATGCATATTCATCTTCACAAACCTGAGTTCCGTTGTACATTCCCACTGCTCCCGGATCAGGTCCGCCATGTCCGGCCATCAAATAATAGGTTGCTCCTTTAAGTTCGTTACTTGTTATTTCAACATTTTCGTATTTTTTTCCAAAAATTTTATACTTAACTATTTTCCCCGAAGCTTTAACCGGAGTTTTAGCAGAAGCTATTTTTTCGACTTTAATATTGCTATCCGGAAGTTTATATCTCTTACCAGCAATTAACATGTTGTCTTTTCCGAGTTGCGCTTTATTTAATTCAATAAAAGAATCTAAGTTCTCCGAATACGACAACCCGTTTCTATTGAGCAACCTATAAATACCATCTCCTTTTTTAGCAACAACTTCCTGGCTTTGCGCAGCTCCGAAATACGGAAAAATAATTATCAAAAAAAACGCAAAAATTATTTGCTTAACTAATTTTATATGTAAGTTTGAATCGAACATATTAATAATAAATCTGTTTATAAAACGAATTCGCTAAATATAATTGTAAGTTTTAAATTATTCTTTCATACATGCTACGATCTTTCAGCTATTCACTGTTAATAACTTGTTTTTTACTGGTAGCTTCCTGTAAAACAAACTTTGTTCCAACAAGTTCTTCATCACAAAATTTTTCAGTATCCGATAATTCGTTGAATACTGACAGTCAACTTGTTCAAATGTATTTGCCATATAAAAATATTCTTGAAAAAGATATGAATCGTGTAATTTCGACATCGGAAAAAGAGATGGTAAAAAAACGCCCCGAAAGTTTATTAACTAATTTCCTGGCTGATTTACTTTTAGAGGAGGCAAAAATTGATGCAGAAACTAACAACTCTGAAATTAATCCAACAATTTCGTATTTTAATTATGGAGGAATCAGAACCTTTTTACCCAAAGGAGAAATAACCGTGGGAAAGATTTTTGAGCTGATGCCTTTCGAAAACGAAATGGTTTATCTTCAACTTACCGGAAATCAGATTCAAGAGTTTTTAAATCAGATAGCCGAAAAAGGAGGTATCAGTATTGGTGGTGTGCGATTTATAATTTCCAACGAACAGGCAAAAAGTGTTCAAATAAATGGAGTCGATATTAAATTAAATGAAAAATACTGGTTGGTTACAAACGACTATATTGCTGAAGGTGGTGATGGACTAACAGTTTTTACACAACGTTTGAAAATGATAAAAAGTGGAAAAAAAATTCGTGATATTATAATAAATCACCTTGAACAAAAATATAAAAATGGGAAGGTGATAACGGCAAAATTAGATGGGAGGGTTTCGAATGAATAGACGAAGATTTGTAAAAAACATAATGACCGGCACAGTTGGATTAAGTCTTGGAGCAGTTCCTTTCGACCTGTTTGCCAACGACGATTTCGTAACAATTTCTATTTTGCACACCAACGATTTGCATTGTCATATCGAGCCATTTACAGGTACAAACGAACGATATTCAAATAAAGGCGGATTGGCGCGAATTTCAGGAATGGCAAAAAAATACAAGGCACAAAATCCAAGTTCTCTTCTTTTCGATGCCGGAGATATGTTTCAGGGAACTCCATATTTTAACTATTTTAAAGGAGAGTTAATGTTGAAAATTATGAGTGCTGCCGGGTACGATGCCGGAACAATTGGCAACCACGAATTCGATAACGGTTTGGAGGGAATTTTGAAACCTCTGCCAAATGCAAACTTTCCATTAATAAATTCAAATTACGATTTCTCAGATACTATTCTTGCAGGCAAATTTCTGCGATGGAAAACTTTTAAACGCTCGGGGATAAAAATTGGATTGTATGGAGTTGGCGTTGAATTGCAAGGATTAGTTGCCGAAAAGAATTACGGAAATACCGTTTATAACGACCCCATAAAAATTGCAATCGAGATGGAAACATTCCTAAAAAAAGAGAAAGATTGCGACCTCGTAATTTGTCTTTCGCACTTAGGATTATATTGCAAACGAAATCCGGTTTGCGACATGTTTTTAGCAGAAGAAACATCGATGACCGATTTAATTATTGGCGGGCACTCGCACACTTGGTTAGAAAAACCATTAATCAAAAAGAACAAAGCCGGTAAGCAGGTAATTGTAAATCAAGCATGGTGGGGCGGTCTGGTTATGGGGAAAATAGATTTTGTTTTCGAAAGATCGAAGAGAAAACAAACATCTGTTTTTTCTGAAAATGTTTAATCTAAAATTCAAACAAATAAATAAAACTTCGGCTTTCAAAGTTTCATCTATGGAATTTTGATTTCCAATAATTATAAAAATATGAAACGAAGTCATAGAATATTATTATCCGTTTTATCGGGTGTTTTATTAAGTCTTGCCTGGTTGGGATTTCCGGGCTGGACACTGTTTTTTGCATTCGTTCCGCTTTTATACCTCGACAATTTTTTTGTTGAACAGAAAGATAATTATCGGGGTGTTTCGTTTTGGGGGCACACATTTCTCACCTTTATTATTTGGAATGTTTTAACCACATTTTGGGTGGCAAATGCAACTCTTGCAGGTGCGTTAATGGCATTTACTATTAACTCATTTTTAATGGCAGGGGTTTGGTGGCTGGCACACACTGCCCGCCGTAATTTCAGATCGAATCTGGGATATTTTGCATTGATAGTTTTTTGGATTTCGTTTGAGTACATGCACTATCATTGGGATTTTGAATGGCCGTGGTTGCATTTAGGCAACGGTTTTGCCAACAATATTAAAATTGTGCAGTGGTACGAATTCACGGGAGTTTTCGGAGGAACATTTTGGGTTTTGATAATTAACATTCTGCTATTTAAAATTGCCCGTAATTTTCAAAATAAACTATCACTTAAAAAATCTATCTATCCAATTTTAGTTTTTACGATACTTTTAATTGTACCAGTTTCTACCTCATTAATAATGTATTATTCTTATGTCGAAAAAGAGAATCCTAAAAATATTACAATTATTCAACCCAACGTTGACCCATATTCCGAGAGTTACGATCTGTTAGCAGAAACTCAGAAAAAGGAGAAGTTTATTGCGTTGGCACAGTCTGTTACAACCAACAAAACAGATTATATTATTGGTCCCGAAACTGTTTTTGAAAACCCCGGTTACTGGAATGAAGCCAATTTACAATCGAATAGGTTTTATCGAAGATTTTACGATATGATACTGAATTACTCCAATGCCGAAATTATTTTTGGGGTATCATCATACAAAGTTTATCCCGATAAAAATACGGCTCCAATAAGCGCGCGCGTCAATGGAGATGCAGCGTACGACAGATTTAATACTGCAATTTTTATTGAGAGGTCGGGACAAAGTCAGATCTACCATAAATCGAAATTAGTTGTTGGAGTTGAGAAAATGCCATTTATGAAATACCTTGGTTTTTTAAACGATATTGTAATTAATATTGGCGGAACAACCGGAAGTTTAGGCCAGCAAACTGAACCATCAAATTTTGTTTCGAAAGACGGAACAAAAGTAGCACCTGTAATTTGTTACGAATCTATTTTTGGAGAATATGTTGCGGGGTACGTTCAAAAAGGAGCAGGTCTTATTTTTATTATCACCAACGATGGCTGGTGGAAAAACACACCCGGTTACAAGCAACATTTGTCGTTTGCAAGATTACGTGCCATCGAAACTCGCCGGAGTATTGCTCGTGCTGCAAACACCGGAATCTCATGTTTTATTAATCAGCGTGGCGATATATTTCAGCCAACAAATTGGTGGGTAGATGCTGCCATTAACGGAACAATTAATGCCAACGACAAAATTACTTTTTACGTAAAATATGGCGATTATATTGCGCGTGTCTCGCTGTTCGTAAGTATTTTGTTATTGTTGAATTTGATTGTAAAAAGATTTACCAAGTAAAATAGGTCTTTGGAAACTTTCGAAAAAAGACAAAAAAAATCCGCACTAATTCAGTTTGTGAAAACCCCTGTATGACAAGATTTGAGTGCCCGGCTGATCAAACTTCCAACGGTCTTGCGACTCACTCCGTCAAACGACGAAACTACCAGGCCTGTTTTAGCAACCATAAAGAGCTTACTCGGTTTAATAAATTCTGTTGAGTTTACCAACTGTAACCAATGCGGAAAATATTTTTTCTCTTCAAAGAACTCGTTTTATATAGTCAAATGTAGTTTTCTGATTTTTAATATCCAAACTTTTAACACACTTTATTTGAACAAAAAAAATTAACTAATTGTTGATGAGATCGTTGAGTTTGCTTATTGATGGCTAATTTATACTGGTAATTTAGTTGTAATAAATGAAACTATTTTTATGATAGAAAGGATTCGTTTTGGGTAGAAAAGTTCTTCCTATAATATTGTGGAATATCCAACAATAACAGACTTAGAATTTATATCTTACTAAAATAAAATCAATACGCCCGTTTATCATTTCCTTCAACAAAATTAATAAACGAACCATTTACAACACGGTTGCCGCCCGGGGTTGGATAGTTTCCGGTAAAGTACCAGTCGCCCAAATCGTTGGGGCAAGCGTTATGCAAATCTTCAATAGATTGATAAATAATCTCAACTTCAGCACCACAATCATCCGGCTTCAATAATTCAGCAATTTTTGCTGAAACCTGTTCTGCAGTAAACGGTTTGTATATTTCGCGCACATAATTTACTATCTCCTCTTTTGGTAAATTTTGCTGCTCTTTACATTTTTTATAAATATCCTGAATCAGATATTCTTTTCCCTCATCTTTTAGCAATTCGATAGCCGCGTTAAATGCAACAAATTTGTCTAAACGTGCCATATCAATTCCATAACAGTCGGGGTAGCGAATTTGTGGTGCCGACGAAACCACAATAATTTTTTTGGGTTTCAGCCTGTCAAGTATTTTAAGAATACTTTTTTTCAATGTTGTTCCCCTAACAATCGAGTCGTCGATAATTACAAGAGTGTCTTCGTAGTTCTTAATTACGCCATAAGTAACATCGTAAACGTGAGCCACCAAATCGTCGCGACTGGCATCGTCGGCAATAAAAGTACGAAGTTTTACATCTTTAATTGCAATTTTTTCAACCCGCGGTTCAAAAGAGATAATTCGCTTAATATCTTCATTTGTTAACGAGCCGTTTTTCTTATTAATTTCTTTAATTTTCCAATCAACTAAAAAGTTTTTAACTCCTTCAATCATTCCGTAGAAAGCTGTTTCTGAGGTGTTTGGAATAAAAGAGAATACAGTATTTTCGAAATCATTATTTATCGATTTCAGAATTGCCGGACAAATTAAACGCCCCAATTCTTTACGTTCGTTGTAAATATCTTTATCGCTTCCGCGCGAGAAATAGATTCGCTCGAACGAGCAGGAAGTTCTTTTATGAGGTACACGAATCATCTCGTTACTAATTCGTCCATCCTTTTTAATTATTAATGCTTCCCCCGGGTTCACCTCGTTTACTTCACCAAAATCAACATCCATAACAGTCTGAATAACTGCCCGCTCCGATGCCACAACAACAATTTCGTCATCAGAATAGTAATGTGCCGGTCGGATTCCCCACGGGTCGCGAACAACAAAAGCATCGCCGTGCCCAACTAATCCGGCAATTGCGTAACCACCGTCGAAATCTTTAGTCGAACGCTCAAGAATATTTTGAATATCGAGATTTTTCTCTATCTGGCTTGAAATTTCGTTGTTTGCAAAACCTTCGTTTTTATATCTTCTAAATAGAAGTTGATTTTCTTCATCTAAAAAATGCCCAACTTTTTCGAGTACAGTAACCGTGTCGGTATAAGCTTTCGGATGCTGCCCCAAATTTACCAGTACATTAAAAAGTTCGTCGGTATTTGTGAGATTAAAGTTACCTGCCAATGCTAAATTTCGCGATTTCCAATTATTCTGTCGCATAACCGGATGAACAAAATTGATACTGTTTTTACCAAATGTACCGTATCTTAAATGCCCCAGATAGAGTTCGCCGGCAAATGGAAAGTTTTTATATGCCCATTCAGAATCACTATCGTTATCGTGACTGTATTGACAGTTTTGCAGCGGTTCGTTTATCTGATTAAAGACATCAATAATTGGGTTTTGCTGAACAGAACGAAACCTGCTAATATACGCGTTTCCGGGTGCTAAATCTGTTTTAACACACACAGCTCCTGCCCCGTCTTGCCCGCGGTTATGCTGTTTCTCCATTAAAAGATACAGCTTGTTTAACCCATATTTCCAGGTGCCATATTTTTCCTGATAGTATGATAATGGTTTTAAAAGACGAATTAAAGCAATTCCACATTCGTGCTTAATTTGGTCACTCATAATTTAGTTGTTTTCAGCAAAGGAAAATTAATTTTATCTGGAACTATAAAAGCCATCGGATAGTTTTTTTCGATCATTTTAAGCAGTTTTAGTGCTTCGTTTTTAGTTCTGAAATCACCAACGCGCACCTTAAAATTTGGAGCATCGTATTTAATATTTACAGTATTTTCGGGGTATTCCGATAAAAACTCAACCTTTTTATTTTTTGCTTGTTCCAGTGCATTCATCTCCGAACTAAAGAAAATCTCAACTCTAAATCCTTCAATTCCATTCATCTTTTCATTTTTTACAATATGCCAATTCAACATTTTATCTAAACGTGGGTCTCGATTAACCTGAAGGTTTTGTAAAATATTAGATTGCAAAGTATCTTCCGGAATATTTTCGGAAAATGTTACCTGCGCAGAAATTACCCGACTGGCAAAAAGAACAATAATAAAAAGAAAAGAAATCCTCATTATTTTATATCAGATTGAGTGTGCAAATATAATTTAAAAGTGCTAAATAAAGAACGTTTTTTTTACACGGCATTATCATGTAAATGAAAAGTTGTTAACGATTATTAATACGAGGGATTAATTTACTACAGAATATCTTATTGCATTTCATTCTCTAAATCTTCCGAAATTTCCAGATTATGAAATACTTGCTGAACATCATCGTCATCTTCAAGCTTTTCCACCAAACGCAGTACTTTTTTTGAGTCTTCCATACTCAGCGAAACAGTATTATGAGGAATCCGCTGAAGCTCTTGACTTTCAGCTTCAATTTCCATTTCATCCATTTTTTTCGAAACATTTCCAAAATCTTCCATCGCAGTAGTTATGAGAATTATGTTCTCATTCATCTCAAAATCTTCAGCTCCTGCATCAATCATCTCAAGCTCAAAATCTTCCAAATCGAAATCGCCGTTATCCTGAACAACAAATATTCCTTTTCTATCGAACAGAAAACTAAGCGAACCATTTGTCCCGAGATGTCCACCATACTTCGAAAATATAGACCTAACACTTCCAACAGTTCGGTTATTGTTGTCCGAAAGACACTCCACAAAAATTGCAATACCACCAACTCCATATCCTTCAAAAGTGAGTTCTTCGAAATTAGCAGCATCTTTTTCGGCCTTATGAATTGCACGCTGAATAACGTCTTTCGGCATATTCTGACCTTTGGCATTTTGCACTGCAAGCCTTAACCGCGAGTTCGATTCAATATCGGTTCCTCCCATTTTTGCGGCTACCGTAATCTCCTTCGAAAACTTTGAAAACATTTTAGACCGCTTAGCATCGGCGGCTCCTTTTTTGTGCTTTATAGACGACCATTTATTGTGACCTGACATAACGAATTAGATTAAAGTTAATTTTTTAATAAATTTTGAAACCGATATAAACTCAAAAATATAACTAACTTTTAAATATACAATAATTAAGCAGCATCTTAATCTGCATTATTAAAAAACTATTCGAATAATAATAATTCTAAATATTTGCAAGTTATTAACCTTTTTACATTTCAATTGTTATATTTAAGCACTATTAAAATATAGGAAATGGAAAAAATATTTGCAATAACATCGGTCGGAAAAACCGAAAAATCGCTTCTTGATTTAAGATTTGGTAAGTGTGAAAACATAGTAATTTTTAACGCTTCAAAAAATCAATACTCAATTATCGAAAATCCATACAGAGACCATGAGAATAGTGGAATAAAGTTAGTTGGACTGCTAAAAAAGGAGGGAATAACAACTATTATTACAGGCGAAATTGGGCCTAAAGCAGGCGAAATAATAGAGAAAGAAAAGCTTCAATTAGTCCTTTTATCGGAAGAAAGAATTAAAATAGAAGATATATTGAATAGAATTAAACCCTGATAAATTATCGACACAACATGGATTTAAAACAGATGATTATACGAAAAGCAACCATTAAAGATGCAGATTCGATTGTAGATTTTCAGTTACTTATGGCAACAGAAACTGAAGATATTTTATTGGATAAGAACATTGTTACAAAAGGTGTTTTGGCTGTTTTAAACGACAGTTTAAAAGGTCGGTATTACGTTGCCGAAACAGATGGAAAAGTAGTGAGTTCGCTTTTAACTACTTTCGAATGGAGCGACTGGAGAAATGGAACTGTTTTATGGATTCAATCGGTTTACGTTCTACCTGAATTCAGAAGAAAAGGTGTTTACCGAAGTATGTACTCGTTTATTAAAGAAGAGGTTTTAAATGATGCAAAATTAAAAGGTATCAGACTATACGCCGACAAATCTAACTTTCCGGCACAAAAAACTTACAAAACTCTGGGCATGAGTCCTGACCATTACATTACATTTGAGTGGTTGAAATAAATTAATAATTCCATAAATATCATATTTTTTGGTGCGTCGCTTATTCAATGATTTAGATTTATCTCTTATCGTTTTCTAATTATCAATTAATTTTTTGCAAATTATTTTTATTGTGAGTGCACTATTATACAAACTAATTGACGAGGGTGAACACCAAAAGCAGGACTTTAAATTCTGTATAAACGATTCGAAAAAAATAGCAAAATCGTTGGTCGCATTTGCAAATACCGATGGGGGCAGACTTTTAATTGGAGTAAAAGATAATGGTAGAATTGCCGGAATTAAAAGTGACGAAGAGTTTTATATGATTGAATCGGCAGCAAAGATCTACAGCAAACCTGCCATTAAATTTCTAACAAAACAGTGGCATGTCGGTGGAAAAACTGTTTTAGAAATCCAGATAGAACCCAGCAACAAAAAGCCCCATTTTGCAAAAAATGAAAACGGGAAATGGCTGGCTTATATAAGATGTGCCGATGAAAATATTCTAGCCCATAAAATCCAGATTGAAGTGTGGAAGAAGCAAAATAGCAAACTGGGTATCCACTTCTCTTATTCCGACGATGAGAAATTCTTAATCGAATATCTTCAAAAAAAAAGTTATGTTACATTTTCAAAGTTTATTCGACTGGCTCATATTTCGCGAAAAAAGGCTGAAGATGTTTTAAGTAATTTTGTTATAATGGAGGTGGTAGATATGAAACCGGGAATTGATGGAACTACATTTTCGCTCAACGAAAACTTTCGTGATTCTAAATTTAAAAAGTTTAAATAGTTAAATTTTGCAATTCGGATATTTTTTTCGGTTCAATTTAAACTTCATTAAAAATATCTTCTTATTTTTACTCATTCAAAATAAACAAAAGAAATTATGGTACAGAAATTATCTATTTTAGCATTACTAATATGTTTTGGGTTTTCAACTTTTGCACAAGATGCCTACATGAATGCATCGGCAGAAGACATTGAAAAAACATATTTGGGAGGAGAAGCATACAAAGTAAAAACGTTTACTCAGGAATTTAAGTCGGAAAAGCCTAAAAATATAATCTTCATGATTGGAGACGGAATGGGTGTTACACAGGTTTTTTCGGGAATAACTGCACACCACGGACACCTGTTTCTCGAAAATTGCAAACACATTGGTTTTTCGAAAACACAATCTGCAGATAAATATATTACCGACTCGGCGGCAGGTGGAACAGCTCTCTCAACAGGGGTTAAAACCTATAACGGAGCAATTTCCGTTGACTTGAATAAAAAACAGATAAAAACAATTCTGGAGTCATCTGAAGAAAACGGATTAGCAACCGGTTTAGTTTCTACATCGGCAATTACGCACGCAACTCCGGCATCTTTTATTGCACATCAACCGCAACGAAGTATGTATGAAGAGATTGCTGCCGACTTTCTAAAAACCGATATTGATGTTTTTATTGGAGGTGGAAGAGACCATTTTAATATGCGAAAAGACAGTGTAAATTTAGTTGAAAAACTAAAAGAAAATGGCTATCGCTACGAGGAAGATATGAGTGCTGTGAAACGGGTTAAAAAAGGGAAATTAGCAGCTCTTGTTGCTGATGTTCATACCGGACGATTATCAGAACGTGGCGATATGTTACCAGTTGCAACAAAAACTGCAATTAATATTCTGAGTAAAAACGACAAAGGATTCTTTTTAATGGTTGAAGGTTCGCAAATTGATTGGGGCGGCCATGCAAACAGCACAATTTATATTGTTGAAGAAATGCTCGACTTTGACAAGGCAATTGGTAAAGCACTTGAATTTGCGGCAAAAGATGGCGAAACATTAGTAATAGTTACCGCCGACCACGAGACCGGAGGAATGGCAATTACAGGAGGAATTATGAACGATGGAGTTGTAAAAGCCGGATTCCCGACAAAAGGACACACCTCTGTTATGGTACCGGTTTTTGCTTACGGACCGGGAGCTGAAGAGTTTATTGGGATAATGGAAAATACCGATATTCACGACAAAATGAAAAAGTTACTTTTAGGAAAGTAAATAATCTACTCATTTTTAAAAAACCGGATAATCTTAATTTTAAGTATCTGGTTTTTTTATGATATTCCAATTTGATTTTTTATTTTCATCCCGGATTAAAGGTTATAAAAAAGTAAAAACTACATTTTTACGTCACTCTGGATTTTTTTCAGAGTCAAAAGTCTAACTGGATAAGATATATTAAGAGTTAAGAATGACGTTGTAATATACTTTGGGATTATGAAAAAATCTTTAAAAAAAGCAAAATCTAAAATTAACTTGTAATGGAATACGAAAAATGGTCGTTGGGTTACTGGGTTTTAAAACAATACGTTCGGTTTGTTGATTGGGTTATTCACAACAAAACCATATTTATTGGGTTGAATAACATTCCCGAAAACAAACCTGTTCTTTTGGTTCCAAACCATCAGAATGCTTTAAGCGATTCATTGGCAATACTTCTAAATACAAGATTTCAGCCTGTTTGGCTGGCACGTGCCGATATTTTTAAGAATAATACAGTAGCAGCAATTCTTCGGTTTCTAAAAATAATGCCTGTTTACCGTTTTCGCGATGGTAGAGATGAACTTGCAAAAAACGAGGAAACTTTTGCCAATAGTATAAAAGTGTTGGAGAGCAACTGTATGCTGGCACTTTTCCCTGAAGGAACTCACACCGGAAAACGCCAGATGATTGCACACAAAAAAGCAGCTCCGAGGATTGTTTTTTTGGCCGAAGAAAAAACGGCACATAATTTAGATATCCATATTATACCAACAGGTATTTATTATAGTAGTTATTGGAAATTTAACCGAAATCTGATTGTGAATTTTGGCAAACCAATTAAGGTTAATAGTTTTCTGAAGGATTATAAAGAAAACCCAAAGGATACGACTTTGAGAATGCGCACCAGTATTTACGAAGGTATCAATTCGCTAATCATTAATATCAGAAGTAAAAATCATTATTACGATTTTGAGAATATTATTGATATTTATGGAAGACATTTTCTTACAAGGCAAAATAAAAAGTATTCAATCGTTAACCTTTTAAAATCAAATCAGTTATTAGCGAATAAACTTGATGAATTGGAAATTGAAACACCCGATAATATTGAGTCGGATATCAAAAATGTAAATACATTTAACTCATTGCTAAAAAAGTATAAGATAAGAAATTGGCTGATTGAAAAACCTGAAAATAACTTTCTTAAATTTGCTTTACATAAGCTGATATTATTTTTAGGATTACCCGTATTTGTTTATGGCTTTTTGTTTAATGCAATTCCATTTTTTACAATTGATATTTTAGTACGCAGTAAATTTAAAGATAAAACTTTTTGGAGTTCATTCTTTTTAGCACTTGGACTGTTTATTTTTCCAGTACTTTATTTATTAGAATTTTTTGCCTTTTCGTGGTTAATATCTGGAGTTTGGCTTAAACTTGCATTTTTTATAAGTTTCCCTTTTGCCGGGAAACTCGCTTTTAAGTGGTATATTTTATTCCGAAAAACAGTTGGACGTGGCAGAATATTGTTGCTAAAGTTATTCAGCAAAAATAAATACGAAAAATTATTATCATTTCAGAAATCAGTTTTCGATAATTTAGATCAACTTCTCAGTATTTAAAAAGCAGCTAAAACTAACGTCTCTTTTTTCTTTTCTGACGCTCTTTTGTTCTTGCAAATTTATCTTCGAACGAACGTTTTGATGAAAATATTCTTTTCTTTTTATGAAATGCACCTCTGTAAGTTGGGTCGTCAATTTTTTTCTGTCGGTCTATTTCGCGAAGCTGATCCTGATTTTCGTTAAATTCAGTTTCAACAATTTCCACACTTTCAGGTATCTTTAAAAGCTCGATATCCATACGAATAAGTTCCTCAATTTTTTGCCAGTGCCACTCGTCCGACGGGTCAACTAAAGTAATTGCATCGCCTTTATTTCCGGCGCGCGCCGTTCTTCCAATTCGGTGAATATAATCTTCGTAATCGTTGGGTATATCGAAATTTATTACGTGGCTCACCTGACTGACATCCATTCCCCGTGCCGAAACATCGGTGGTAATCAATGCACGAACCTTTCCACTTTTAAATGCCTGAATGGAATTTATGCGAGCATTTTGTCCTTTATTTGAATGAAGAATCCGTGTTTCTCCAGTAGATTTTCGTTGCACCACTCTAAAAACTCCTTCAGCATGTTCTTTGGTTTTTACAAATATTACAACCCGTTTAAAAGTCTCTTCGTCTTCCAATAAAAATTCAATAAGACTTAATTTAGTGCGATAATTTGGCACGCGATATGCAATTTGTGTAACCTTTTCAACCGGAGTTGCTGTGGGCGCAATTTCCAGCTTTTCGTAATAATCTAAAAACTCTTCTGCCAGCTTTTCAATACTTTCAGAGAATGTAGCAGAAAACAGGAGGTTCTGCTTTTTTGACGGAATTACCTCTTGCAACTGTTTTAGCTGTGGTAGAAAACCCATATCCAACATTCGGTCGGCTTCGTCGATAACGAGATATTTTACTTTTTTTAAAACCAGTACTCCTGCCTGATACAAATCCCACATCCTGCCTGGAGTGGCTATCAAAATATCAATTCCGGGTTCTACTAATGCGGCGTGTTTTGTCCATCCAATACCTCCAAAAATGGCTGCATGCCTCAATTCCGAGTACGCAGTAAGTTCAGCCACATCTTCGCCAACCTGAATTGAAAGTTCGCGTGTAGGAACAATTATTACAACTCTTGGAGCCAAACCTTCTGGTTTACGCAGTTTTGTTAAAAGTGGCAAAAGATAAGCGGCTGTTTTTCCGGTTCCGGTTTGTGCAACACCAACAATATTCACCCCCGAATTAATTTTCGGTATTGCCTGCTGCTGAATTGGAGTCGGCTCCACAAAACCAATATCGTTTAACGATTTCAGTATCGACTTTGCTATTTTGAGTTCTTCGAAAGTTTTTTTCATTTCAATAATATATTACTTGCAAAACAATTGCAATTCTCAGCCACTATTTAAAAACTAATTTTATATTCTGGCTTTGACGATGCAAAAGTAACAAAATCTGAATGATACAGTTGGATGAATCCAACGGCAAAGGCTGCTGGAATGATTAATATGTGCAGAAATTTCCTTTGCCCCGATATCCACTTGCCTTCCAATTCATCGGACGGGTATATATGATGACAAACACTCCCCGGGTGTTAATCCGGTACCTGTTCCTAATATTCATGGGTATAGAAAAAACAATTCAATATCAGCCAATTACCTTAGTTTATAGACCTGTCCCGGTAAAACTGCTAACACATTTTTAAACTCTAAATTCAATAATATTGTAGAAACCCGGCTGGCTGGCAAACCCATTTCGGCAGAAATCTGGTCGATTAAGAGCTCGCCATCTTTTCGAAGCAGATCAACAATCTGCTGTTCCTGCTCATTCAACTCAACAAATAAACTTGCCTGAATATTTTTTTTCGTCGGATTGTTTTCCCAGCCCATAAAATATTCTAAATCATCGATACCGTCGATTAAAGTTGCACCGCTATTTCTGATTAGTTGATTACAACCTTTTGAATATGCATCGCCCGCCCTGCCCGGAAAAGCAAACACATCGCGATTGTACGACGACGCAATATCGGCAGTAACGAGGGCACCACCTTTTATCGCCGATTCGACAACAATAGTTGCATCGGCAAGTCCTGCGATTATCCGGTTTCGACGTATAAAATTGGAAGGGTCTATTTTTGAACCACTAACAAAATCGGAAACCAGACCGCCATTAGCAATCATTTTTTTTGCAGTTTCTTTGTGTAGCGACGGATACAACCTGTCCAAACCATGCCCAACAACCCCAACCGTTGGAATGTTATTTTTAAGTGCCGATTTATGTGCCTGAATATCGATTCCGTAGGCGAGCCCGCTAACAACTAAAATTTTATAATTACGCTCAGCAAACTGTTTAATCAACTCATGGCAAACCTTCTTTCCGTAATCGGTTGCATTACGCGTTCCAACAATACTAATTATCCGCTGCTCGTTTAAATTCATTTTTCCTTTCGAAAAGAGCAAAACAGGTGCATCGACACAAGTTTTTAAACGGCGGGGATAATTATTATCAGTATAAAAATGGGTTTCTATTTTATGCTTTTCAATAAATTCAATCTCTTTATCAGCTTTTGTAAGAACATCAGAATTCTTAATTCGTCTAGCATTTATTTCGCCAATTCCGGGGATTTTTATTAACGATTTTAACGACTCCAAAAACACACCTTCCACACTACCAACATAAGCAACCAGGTTGCGGGCAAGTACACCACCAATACCTGGAATTAACGAAAGTGCAATTTTATATTTTAGAGAATCATTCATTATTTATACTGGGGAGCAAACTTTATTTATATGAAATTTTATGTAGTGAGTTCTGCATTTTTATACGATCTTCCAGCGAAACAGCAGATAAACTTACCGATGGATATTCGGCAACTCCGCGTTTTGTTTGAACTTCGAACGTGATATCCGACATTTTACCAAAAATAGAATTTTCGAAATAAACTTTTCGTAACATCTGTTTCGGGAACTCGATTGAACTATAATCTGCTTTCCCGAAACGGATGGCTTTAAAAAATCGTAAAATTACTTTGTTGCCTTCGTCGCTATATTCAATAAACTGATAATCGGCAACATGAAAATAGAGATACCAGACAGAAAATACCCCCACACCAGCAAGCCCGTAAATAGTGTGATCAAGCAAAAAAAGAACCAGCGCACTGAGTGCAATAAAAATGCTTACTATAAAGAAAATACGTTTAAATTTTGATGCTTGTTTTTTGTTATTTAGTCTCATTCTGCGTTATTAAATTTCTAAGAATCTATTATGTAACAGGGTTACAAATTTTCAAAATCAAATTTATTGTAACTTTATCGCAATTTAACTGCAAGATATGGGAAATTCAAAAATATCGTCAAAAATAATTTACAGTCGGTTTATCGAGAAAGAACTAAAACTATGGATTGAGAAATATCCGGAAGGTAAAGTTTTTTTGGCAACCGAAACAAATGTTGATAAACTTTGGATTTCGAAATTCGATAATTTTTTTATTTCGAACGGAATAAAAAAGGTAGTTATTCCGGCAGGCGAAAACAATAAAAAAATTGAATCGGTTGCAAAAATCTGGGAGTTTCTTTCGGAAAATGGTGGCGATAGAAAATCGCTACTCATAAATATTGGCGGTGGAATGTTAACTGATTTGGCAGGATTTGCAGCCACAACTTTTAAACGCGGGGTTGACTTTTTGAATGTACCAACCACTCTCCTATCGCAGGTTGACGCATCGGTTGGCGGGAAAACAGGGATTAATTTTAACGGATTAAAAAACGAAGTTGGTACTTTTAAAGAGCCTGTTGCAGTAATTATAAATACTAATTTTCTGCAAACTATCGACCGCGAAAATTTCATTTCGGGTTTTGGAGAGATGATAAAACACGGGCTGATTTACAGCACCGAACATCTTGCAGAGTTGGAAAATTTTGATTTTGAAAATATAAATTACGATCTGCTTCAGGAAATTATTGAACACTCGGTAAACGTAAAAGTCTATTTTGTGAGTAACGACCCCACCGAGCAGAACATCAGAAAAGCATTGAATTTCGGACACACTGCCGGGCACGCTTTCGAGAGTTTGGCAATGAAACAAAATCGCCCGATTTTACACGGTTATGCAGTGGCTTTTGGTATGATTGCAGAGCTTTTCCTATCAGTAAAAAAATGTGAATTTCCAATGTCTGATTTCAAAAAAATAACAAGTTGGCTACTGAAAGTGTATAGGAAATTTGAAATTTCAACCAGTGATTTCAACCAACTTTACGAATTTATGACACACGATAAAAAAAATGAATCGGGTAGAATAAATTTCACTTTAATTCCTGAAGTCGGTAAAATTGAGATAAACCAGAATTGCGAAAAAGAGATAATTTTTGAGGCGTTGAAATATTACAGAGATTTATAAAATTTTATCACAGAGATCACGGAGAAGAGATAGAGAATTATGAGATATAAAATTTCAGTATCGAACAAAAATATTGCCGGAAGTATAAATTTGCCGGCATCGAAAAGTATAAGTAACCGCGCATTAATAATTCATGCTTTATGTTACAGTCCATACCCTCTTCATAATTTGTCAGACAGCGACGATACTAAAGTTCTGGCGGCAGCATTATATTCCAATAGTAACAAATTCGACATCGGACACGCAGGAACTGCCATGCGATTTTTAACAGCTTTTTTGGCAAAAATAGCAGGCGAGTGGGAAATTACTGGTTCGGAAAGAATGCAACAACGCCCCATTGCAATTTTGGTTGATGCTTTAAATAAAATGGGTGCAAAAATTGAGTACCTGAAAGATGATGGATACCCGCCATTAAAAATTCTGGGTTCGCACCTAAAAGGAGAAACCGTTCAGCTCGACGGGAGTATTTCGAGCCAATATATTTCGGCACTGCTTTTAATTGCACCCACCATTGAAAATGGGCTCACGTTAAAACTCACCGGCGAAATTACTTCGCGTTCGTACATTGAACTTACGCTGAAATTGATGGCAAAATTTGGTATTCAATATAAATTTAAAGAGAATGAAATTACTGTGCCCGAACAAACTTATTTACCAATTGATTTTACAATTGAAGCCGACTGGTCGGGTGCTTCGTACTGGTTTCAGATTTTAGCTTTGGCAGAATCGGGCGAAATTTTACTTGAAAATTTAAAACTTAAAAGTTTACAGGGCGATGCAAATATTGCAGGTTGGTTCGAGCAATTCGGAGTTTATTCAACACAAAAAAAGGAGGGTGTTTTGCTTTCGAAAAAAGAGAATATTACACCCGAGAAACTCAATTTAGATTTTATTGAAAACCCCGATATTGCACAAACAATGGCATGTTTATGCGTTGCAAAAAAAGTACCTTTTCGTTTTACTGGTTTGAAAACTTTAAAGATAAAAGAGACCGACCGAGTTGCAGCTTTGCAAAATGAATTGGTAAAATTTGGAGCCAAACTTATTGAACCCAAAAATGGAGAACTTGCTTGGGACGGAACATTTAGTTCAATAAAAATAGAAGAAACCCCGATAATAATAACATACCACGACCACCGGATGGCACTCGCTTTTGCACCAATGGCACTCACCGGAATAAATCTACAAATTGAGGATCCGATGGTGGTAACCAAATCGTACCCCGGGTTTTGGGACGATTTAAATTTGATTGGATTTAAAGTTACAGAATAGAATTAAGTCGAAAAATAAATAAATGCTATTTATCGTAATTAAACCCTTTTAAATGATGCCCCATTCGGTCGCGCTTGGTTTTCATATATCTTTGATTGTGCTCATTTGGGGCAATTTCCACCGGAATAATTTCGATAACTTCTAAACCATAACCTTCTAAACCTATACGTTTAACAGGATTATTAGTAAGAAGTTTCATTTTGGTAACGCCAAGGTTCGATAAGATTTGCGCACCAACGCCATAATCGCGTTCATCAGCTTTAAAACCCAAGTGCACATTTGCATCAACGGTATCTAAACCTTCGTCTTGTAATTTATATGCAGCAATTTTATTTAGCAATCCAATCCCCCTGCCTTCCTGCATCATATAAACAATTACGCCTTTTCCCGCTTTATCAATCATTCTCATTGCCGCGTGCAACTGGTCCCCACATTCGCAACGCAGCGACCCAAAAATATCGCCGGTCATGCACGAAGAGTGTACCCGCGCCAATATTGGTTCGTTGGGTTCCCATGTTCCTTTAATTAAAGCAACATGCTCGGCTCCATTAGATTTTTGGCGAAAAGGAACGATTTTAAAATCGCCGTATTGAGTTGGGAGTGAGACCTCCTCGCCACGAACAATCAAACTTTCGCTTTGCATCAGGTAGGAAATTAAATCTTTTATTGTAATTAATTTGAGGTTGAATTTTTGGGCAATTTTGTACAACTCCGGAAGTCGTGCCATTGTACCATCGTCGTTCATAATTTCAACCAAAACACCCGATGGTTTTAATCCTGCAAGACGCGCCAAATCGACTGCCGCTTCGGTGTGCCCGCTTCTACGCAGTACTCCCCTGTTTTTTGCTTTTAGCGGGAAAATATGACCTGGCCGTCCAAGTTGTTCTGGCCGGGTTTTCTCGTTCACAAGCATTTGTATTGTAGTTGCCCTGTCTTTTGCAGATATTCCGGTAGTTACTTCGGGGTGAATAGAATCTACAGAAACGGTAAAATTGGTTTCGTTAGACGAGGTATTTTTACCCACCATTAAGTTGAGATCAAGCTCTTCGCATCGCTCTTCGGTAAGTGCAACACAAATTAAACCCCGGGCATTAATTGTCATAAAATTAATTATTTCGGGTGTTACAAGTTCCGAAGCAACAATAATATCACCCTCATTTTCTCTGTCCTCATCGTCAACCACTATTATCATTTCGCCATTTTGTATTGCCAAAATAGCTTCAGGAATTGTATTTAGCTTAATACTTGTCATGTAAAGATATTTTAAAATCGTCCACAAAATTACAATAAATATTTAGATAGAGTGCAAGTTGTTTGCCATTGGTTACCGAGTGATAACCATTTTAATAAATTAATTATTTGCTCGCTTGGATTTCTCCCAGTTGACAGATTGTTTTCCTTTAATATAGCGGAGAATACCACGAATTGAAGCGTAGTTAATAGTTACAAAATAGTAGGGAACGAACAGAACTTTAACACGTAATTTTCTGTTTTCGAAATACCAACCAACAATTGCCATGATATAACAAAGAAGCTGGAAATAGAAAAAAACTGAATAGAACTGAAATTCTGCCCAACTTCCTTGTTGGAATACTATTAACAAATTCACAACAAAAATTAGGAATAGTGAAATAGGTGCAAAAGTCCACCGTAAAACTTTATGCGAGAAATATTGCCACGAAAGCAGTCCGTTTTTAAAAGGATTGAGCAAACTTTTTAATCTGAAAATGGTTTGAATACCGCCGGCGGCAATTCTTATTTTACGTTTTAACTCCTCTTTCACATTTAACGAAGCAGTCTCTTCTGCATACGCATTTGGTGTGTATGCAATGTGATATCCTTTTTGTGCAATGCGCAGCGAAATTATAAAATCATCTAAAAGTGTATCGGTTTCCACATCTTCAAAAAGCTCGGTTCTAATTGCAAATAGTTCGCCAACTGCGCCCACGGCAGTGTTTAGCTCGGCATCCATATTTTTAATCCACGACTCAAATTTCCAATACAACCCTTCTCCGGCACCGGCTGCCGCGTCGGCTTCTTTTTCAACAATACGTTTCTCGCCGGCAACGCAACCGGTTTTTTTATTGCTGAACTTTAAAACAATTTCGCGGATTGATTGATTGCCCAGAATTGTATTGGTATCTGAAAAAATTATTATGGGAGCTTTTACAAACTTCACCCCACGATTCATGGCGTGCATTTTCCCACGTCTCTCGTCTAAATGATAAACCTCCAGATTTTCGTATTCTTTTAATAATTCGGGTGTTCCATCGTCGGAGCCGTCGGTAACCCAAACATATTGTATTTTTTCTTTTGGATAATCAAGCGAAAAAGAGTTCTCAACTTTTTGGTGCACATAATCTTTTTCGTTGAATGCGGTTACAAACAGACAAACATCGGGTTCGTACGATTTATCAGTTTTATAAAAACGGTTTGGGAAGAGTAACTTTTTCAGTTTCAACAAAACATATAATACCAAAGAATATCCTACGTAAGTATAAAACAGAATAAAAAGAAGTACCCAAAATAGTATAATCAAACTCATTTTGTATGCTTTTTATAAAACTCAACCAATTTACTTGCGGTGGTTAAATTATCAAATTTTTCGTGAATAAACTCAATTGCATTTATACTGATTGAGTCAAAATACTCTCGTTTTTCGATCAACTCGTAAATTGAGTTTCTAAATTCTTCTGCATTATCGGCAACAATAATATTTTTGCCCGATGTTGTTGCAATACCTTCGGTACCAACCTTTGTAGAAACAATTGGTTTACCAAGTGCCATGCCCTCAATAACTTTAATTCGCATTCCACTTCCCGAATAAAGCGGGACAATCATTATCGATTTTGAGTTCATAAATTCATAAGCATCAGCAACTTCGCCTTCGAATATTACATTCGGAGCAACTAACTTTTTCTGTAACCATGCGGGTGCATTTCGTCCGGCAACATAAAATTTTAAATCGGGATATTTTTTATGAATTTCGTTCCAGCAATTATCTAAAAACCAAACCAGTCCTTCCTGATTTGGTGTCCATTCCATCGAACCAATATGAAAAAGCGAAGGGTGGTCAAGATTTTTAGCACTGGGAATTAACTCTGACGCATCGATTCCGGTTTGCGAAATATGACTTGGTTTAGTGTTACCCAGCATGTTTAGCAAATTACCATCGCGTTCGGTAATTGGCACAATCAAATCGTAATTGTTTAACAAACGTGTTTCAAACTTTTTAATTCTGGAAGTTAAAATTTTCAGGTACCACTTTTTAATTCCCTTCGAATTAAAAGCTGTTCTATCCCATATTTCGTGTTCGATATTATGTGCACGGTAAACAATTTTTGCCGACGAATATTTTCGAATAACCGGAATATATGGACATACATAAAGTCCTTCAAGTTGAACAACATCAAAATTATCACCTTCCAGTATTTTCTTCAATTCAACCTTAAAATCTTTTGAAATAAAGCGGACAGCGTTATATGGTTTTCGTGAGAATAACAGATTCCACAATGCAGAAATCAGATAAATACGGGCAGGCACATTTACCAATCTAAATTCCGCTAAATCTTTTATCGGTTCCGGAATTTCATCGAGCAAAATGTGGTGTTTCGCAGTATTCATTGATAGAATAGTAACTTTGTGACCAAGCAGCGAAAAACCACGTGTTAAATTCATACAGGCAATAGCACCGCCATCTTTTATGGGGTATGGAATTTTATTTGTTACCTGCAGAATCCTCATTTTTTTGGTTTTAATTTTCTAAAAAGTTTTCCTAACCCTATTTTTCTAAAAAACTTAGTGTATGTTTCGGCCGACATAATTGCCGAGTCGGTGGCTGCTTTGTACGAAAGCCAAACACCAATCGGGAAAAACACAAACGACGAAAACCACATTCCACTAAACATTTGCCAACCCTCCTCGCGCGCCGATTTCTCACCGGTCATAGAAATTATATAGTAGGCAATAAACAGCATAATAGAAACAACTACCGGCATTCCCAGTCCGCCTTTTCGTATTATAGCACCCAAAGGAGCGCCAATAAAAAAGAAAATAAGCACCGCAATAGAGAGAGTAAATTTCCGATGCCGCTCCATATCGTGTTTATTTATATACTTTTTGCGTTCGTATAATTGCCCCTGATATAGATTTAGATTTTGAATATTATTTCTGGCTTTTTCGAGTGCTGCCTGCGTTATTTCGGCTTTTACCCATTTATCGATACCTCCAAAAAACTCATCGAAATTAAAAGTAGAATCTGCCACAATATTAATCTTACGTTTTAAAGTGTCGTTCTGAACTGTTAAATTATATACTTTTTGAGAGAGGGTAGGATTGATAGTTATTTGTATCATATAATTCCGTAATCTCTTGTAGTATTCAATATCCAAAGAGTCCTTCATTGTTGCTAACTGACTAATATTAAGCATTCGGTATGAATTCTTAAATATATTTTCATCACGTCGGTCAAATTCAAAATCTTTAACACGGACACGGATTGTCTGTTCTTCAAATTTATCGCGACGGAAAGGATGTTTCTCTCTTTCTTTTCTGGTTTTTGGTTTTTCTTCAGAATAGTTTACACCACTAAAAAGATTTAAAACCATATATTTTTTATCCTCAGTTATTCGCAAATATCCTGAGTCTGCAACTGTAACACTTTCGTTTGCCCTGTTTCTGGTATGGTCGTATATCAGCAAATCGTACAACATATTGGTTTTATTACTTTTCCTGCCAACCTTTATATTGTACCCATCCATTTCGTTTGTAAAAACTCCCTGTTGTAATATCAACTCGGGGCGTTGTTTTTTTACACTCCACATTAAAGTTGTAAACTTCAGATTTGTGTATGGTAAAATATTATTAGAGAAATAAAAGGCAATTAGTGTAACAATAACTGCAATTACAATCAGCGGTTTCATTATTCTGAAGAGAGAAATTCCTGATGATTTCATTGCAACAAGCTCGTAATTTTCGCCCAACGAACCGAAAGTCATTATAGATGCTAATAACATTGCAAGTGGAAAAGCAAATGGTAAAAGACCAAAAGATGCATAAAACAGCATCTCACCTAAAACTTTAATATCCAGACCTTTTCCCACTAAGTCGTCAACATATTTCCAAAGAAACTGTAAAAGAAGCACGAACACAACAATAAGAAAGGTCATAAAAAATGGCCCTAAAAAAGATTTTATTACGTACCAGTGTAAGCGTTTCATGCAAAGTTATTTCTGCAAAACTAAGTTATTTTAAGAATTAGTAATGTAAAAAAAGGTTAAGAAACCAATAGAAAATAAAAATTTGATATTAAAGTTGTTAAAAGTTAAAGGGGATTTTCTACGAACCCAGAACATGCTTTAGTTCAGATACCTGCGAATTCCATAGTTCTTCAGTATCCTCCTGTTCTCCATCTTCGGCAAAATCAATAATAAGTAACGATACATCGCCAGTCAGTTCATCGCGCACAATTTTAAATTCGAAATATGCATCATCTTCATCTACCCAGGTAAATCTTACTAGCGAATTTTCCTTCCGGAGTGTCATCTCCGCAGTCTGTTCAGAGCCTTCCCAAATAAAAGTATAGTTCTTTCCTTTTATTCGAACATCGTCGGCAAACCACTCTGTAAGTCCCGAAGCGGTGCTTAATCGATTATATAAAACTCTTGGAGAACAATTAATTACATACTCAAGTTGAATTTTTACCTTGTCTGTCATTCGTTTGATTTTTCGCCAATATAATTAATCTGATTGTAACTAACAACTTGCAAATTTTTACATACATTAATTGCACGTTTTTTTTAAATAAAAAAACAGAGCTAAATAAAAATAAATACTATATTTGCACCGCAAAATTTAAAGCATTTGGCGAGGTAGCTCGGCTGGTTAGAGCGTCCCGATGATAATCGGGAAGGTCGGGCAGGGCAAACCTCAAAAGTTACATTATGGCGAGGTAGCTCAGCTGGTTAGAGCGTCCCGATAATAATCGGGAAGGTCGGGCGGGGCAAACCTCAAAAGTTACATTATGGCGAGGTAGCTCAGCTGGTTAGAGCGCGTGATTCATAATCACGAGGTCGGGCGTTCAAGTCGCCCTCTCGCTACACTGATAGACAAAGAGTTAAGCAAAAGTTTAACTCTTTTTTTGTTTTATAGGTGAAACATAGGTGAAACATTTCCACTATTTTTTAGTATTCAAATTTTAATGTAATTAAATCCAAACACCCCAATCTAAACCCTGTTGTAACTCAATAATAACAATGCTTTGGGTGTATGGGCTTATGTTTTCTTTAAAAACAAAATTTAGATTAAAATGATATTCTATTCAGAATCATATCAATTGTTATAATAGTACTTTGTTTGGGAGAATAAATTTTAAAAATGGAATTACGTTTTCTCTTCTAATATCCTTAAAAATTACATTATAAAAATTTCTATTGTGCATAAATAAATAGTCAAAATCATAATATTGCTCAAATTCAAGTAATTGTTCAATATTCCAATCTTCTGTGATAAACTGGGAAACTCCGTCTATAACTAATATTTGTTGTTCAACTCCCTTTAAATATTCGATATGTTCATACTCCTCTTTATAGCAACCCCACTCCCAACGATCTTTGTATTTTTTAATAAACTCATAAGACCACGGTAAATTTTTATTGCAGCTTAATGATGCCCAAATACCTAATTCAGTAGACTTATTCCAGTTCCAGTATTCACTGAAATAATCTAATAATTCTTCTGTCCATGGAATATTTTCATTTGCAGATAGATTAAAGAAATTCCACTTGTCAATATATCGCTTTAATAAATCATGATTCCATGGTAGATATTTATTTAAACTCAAATCTTTCCAGTCAAGTTGATTCTTGTATTCTTCAATAAATTCAATCGTCCAACCACTCTCTTTAAATTGAGATAGTTTTGAATAATCTATCCCACAAAACTTTTCGAGTAAATCTAATTTATCTAAAAGTTTTCTATTAATTTGAAGCCATGAGGCATCCCATTTATCCTTGTATTTTTCAAGTAATTCAATTGTAAATGGTACAGACTCATTACTACTTAAACCACTCCAATCCCAGTATGATTCAAACTGTTTAATCATTTCTTTATTGGGCTTCAGTGATGGATTACTTGATAAACTATCCCACTGCCAAAGGTCTTTAAACTCATCAATTAACTCAGGAGTAAATATTATATTCTCATTAAATGACAAAACTTCCCAATCAATGAATTCTTTATGTTTTCTAATTAATTGATGTGTCCAGGGGAAAGCATTATTAAAAGATGCCATTTCCCAACCAATATAATCTTCAAATGTTTGTACTAATTCATTAGTCCAATTAACAGTTTTATTATTTGCAATATATCCCCAGTTGAAATATTCTGAGTGTTCTTTAAGCATTTTAATATCCCATTTAATATTTTCATTTTGAGAGACTAAATCAAAATCAAGTATCGATTTTAATTCTGAAAGTTCTGAAATTGTAAATGGGTGGTTTAAACAAAATACATTGAATATAAATAGGCTATTGAGTTTAAAATGATGTGTTAATGTTTGCATATTTTGCTCGAATAAACATTTCTTGTTTTGTGCAACAAATAATCAAATGCCTTTTTTTTGATATTGTTATATTCTTATTGACTAATAGGATAAAGCAATAATTTAATTCTTCTGATTAATATGAGAAAATTATTTTCCCCTTAAAATATGAATTATTACTTTCAACTATTAAAATTACATCCTCGTAAAATGCTAATTCTAAACAAAATAATGTTTTGATGTAAAAATTTGTTGATTCAACTTTATATAAATTATCTCCTGATTTGCTTATTGAAATTTCATATTCCCCTATTTCTAAATTTGTTGGAAATAATAGTTTTTGCACTTCAACTGCCTCTCCGTATGAGTCAATTGCTAAAATGCCAGAATCTAAAGATTGAGCTTTATAAAATTCTTTTATATCATAGGATTCAGGAGGAGTGAAATATGTTGAAGATGTTAACGTAAAGGCTACAAGTATTAGAATAAAAATCTTTTTCATAATTAATTATTTTTAAATAATAATTTTATTATTGAATTTGGAAGCAATTTATTTTATTTAATTGCAATTTTCAGAAATGGCAGTATATGCTTCACTTATCCCCTGTTCTCCAGCCTTTGTCAAATCTTTACAGCCTTCGTTTTTTAATCCTAATTTAATTCTGGCTAATCCTCTAAAATAATACGAATTTCCTGCTTCTTTGTCAATACTAATAGCTCTACTCATGTCATTGATACAATTATTATATAACTCTAATCTATAATAAATCTCACCTCTAGTATCCCAGATATAAGATTCACTTTCATCCATTTGCAACGCTTTATTAACCAAAGGGAGTCCTTCTTTAAATTTTCCTAATCGAACGAGGCAATATGCTTTATTGTTATACACTGTAGACATCTTATAATATTCTGGAGTTGCCGTTTTTTCTCTTTTAATTATTTCGTCATAATCAGCTATTGCTCCATTTAGATCATTGAATTCTGATTTAATTAAACCCCTCATAAAATATGCATTAGTTTGCTCTCTGTTAATAGAAATTGTTTTGGTATAATCTTTTATAGCTTCAATTTTTTTATTAACTCTATGATAAGCTAATCCTCTATAATAGTAGGCGAGTTCATCTTCTGGATTCATGTTAATACAATCTGTGAAATCCTTAAAGGCCACATTGAAATTATTTAAATAAGTGGAGTTTATATACCCTCTTAGTAAATAAGAATTTGGATAATTTGGATCTATTTCAATAAAATTATCTAAATTATCCAATGCAGCTTGAAAATTCCCTTTGTCTAATTCTTCTATGGCTGAATTGTATAAAATAGTTATTCTATCTATTTTTGAATCATGTTGCACTTTATCCGTTGTTTGGACGTTTTTTGATTCAGGTTGTGATTTAACTTCCATTGTTGAAGTTATGTTAGTTTTGTCATAATCTACCAACCAAGATTCATATAAATAGCCCGTATATCCATTAAATTTTACCAAATAAAATTTGTCTGTTGATGGAGATATTACTTGAATTTTATCCGAAGGATTGACTACAACAATATTATTCCCATCAGCTTTTGGGATATCTATAATTGCTGAAGGTGATTTAACCATTACAATATCGCCCTTTTCATAAAGTGGGGAATAATTAATTTCTGAACTACTTTGTAAAGTAGAGTTACTTTTTATGCCGGAGCTTCGTTTTTTTTTCTGCCTTTTTTTATAATCCATAAAGTCTTCATCAAACTCCCACTTAATTTTCATAATTTCAGCTCTTTTATCATATAAACTCCCTTCTGCAATTTTTTTTAGCTTTTTAATATATACATCAATGTTATTGTTTAGTATTACATCTTCTGATTTAGCTTTTTTATTGTATAAATCAGTTATAAAATCTGATATATATTGCAAATTATTTGAATATGCTTTCTCTATCATCTGATTTTCAAATTGAATTTGATTTTGACGAAGCTTTATTAAATTATGCATCGCGTCAAAATCTGTAGGTATAAATTGTGATTGATATTGTGCAAGAACAATTGTTGAAAATAATGAAAGAATTAGATGCAGAAATGCTTTTTTCATAATATTAAACTTTATTCACCTCAGTCTCAACGATGTAGATTATACAATAAAAAAGCGTGGGACTGTAGCCTATCTGCCTCAGAGGTACCGCTAAGAACCCACACTAACAAACAAACACAACCCACGCCATTAGCGTGAGCGTATCTGCTATTAAATTTGTTAGTGCTTATTGAAAATTAGCGGTTTTCTAAGACACAAAAAATAGCTAACGCTTATATTTTAAGTTCTGTAATATCGAACTTTGTCTCAAAATTAAAGAATTCATTTGAATAATACTATTAATAATTATGTTTTTTAGAAAACTACAAGCACAGTCCTAAACCCGAAAGCATAGGCTGTGCTTATCTGTAGTAGTCAGGGTACTTAGCGGTACACTCTTTTAACCAGTATCTTTTAGTTTAATTGATTCAAGGTATCTGTTTTTAATAGATTGTGTCAACTGTTCCGATTCTAAATTGACTGATTCAATAGTATTAAACCAGTCCCAAAATCTATCAAATATTTCAGGCTTTTCATATTCCCACTCTTCTAATATGCTATCATTATAAACAAGAACAATTTCGGAATATGAACCAAAGTCATGCTGAAACCACTTTACTTTGTAAATACACATATTAGAAAGTTCATCGGGTATTGGAAAGTTGTTTGTCAGGTACTCCAGTAAAATCCTCATCTCAATCTGGTTCTTTATCAAATATTCGCGATTGCCAACTTGTGCAAATCCATTGCTACCTATTACTAAATAATCCATGATTGTAAATTTTAAGTATGAATACTCCAACCTGCTTTTTTATCTGTTGAAAGTGATACTGAGAATGTAGGAAAACTACCACTGCCAAAACCATCATGTTTTCCATGAAAGATAAAACCGCCGTTAATAATAAACTTACCGTTATCAGTTACTCCAAACTGTAAAGACAGTGGTGCAAAATCAGAAACCAGTGTTACATCATACCCTTTTTGAGAGTAGTTTTCAAGAGATTTAAAAGTGTTATTAAAACTATCTATTAGTCCATTATCATTGGCAAAGGCTTTGATTTTATCTAACCTGCCATTTGACTTATCTGTTATCATATCTATTAGATTTAACTGTTTTGATTAGAAATTAAAAAAGGCAACTGCACAATGCAATTGCCTTATATAAAACCAGCCCATAACGTTATAACCATCCTATTCTACATAGTTAGCAGGTAGTTGTGGGTATGTACTAGCTTTTTACTGGTTATTATAGTTCAAACGGAAAATTCAGAAGCCTACCGGCAGGTATAAAATATGCACTACTGCCAACAGATTCTTCAGCTCCCAATGCGAGAATAGCCTCAATATCAAACCAATCTTCTTCCATATATTCCTGAACTTCAGGAAATGGTACTAAAATATAAGAATCCATTGTCTCTAACTTACAAACCAATGGTGTTTATTTTCACCAATTGCCTGATACAAACCATTAACAAACTGTTGGCAACCTACATTTCTGTCTAAGAAGCTATCAATATAACTCATCTTATTAGCCCCTGTAAACAGATTGAAGAGTTTCCAGAGATTGATATTACCCATATCATCTTTACTAAATGACTCATCAGAATAGTAATCTTTAACAACCAAATTAACCTGCGAATCCATTAATGGAAACTGAGGCAGTTCTTTTTTTAGTTTAGGCGGCATATTCTGATATAATCTTGCTCTGCCAATAATTTGTGCAAACTGACTTTCAGTTATCATTGTACTGGGGAGATTATTAAACATCTCAATCTCCCGGTACACATTAAATTCACCGAACAAATCATAGGCGGCTTTTGCCAATTCTGCTATTGTTCTAACTCTAACATCTGACAGAAAACCATCTGTAGAGATACAAAGATTGGTACACACACTATTTTTAAATCCGATGAACAGTTTAAAATGCTCTTCACTCTTACGTGTATGTAGGTTTGAGAGATTATAAGCACGCACTCCACCAACGGTTAAATTTAAGTCGTTATTAGACACGATTCCCTCTATTGATGGTATTTCCACAGCAAAAGCCATACGTTCAAAATAGAGTGTTTTCTCGTGCTCCTGAAGCTCTTTTGCAGGCTTGCCAACTGCTGTTGGAATTCTGCCTTTTATAGGATGAGATACTCGTACGGCTGGCTTTAAAATTGTCTCTCCACCAAATATCTGCTCAGTAACAAATGCCACAGTTTCGATAAATTCCTGATGACTGATTGTACTCTCATTATCCTTTGCAAATACAGGTATTGTGTGTTTTCTACTTAGTTCATCTAAACCCACGGAAATAGTATTGGCAACCATAAAATTACTGTCCGATGTCTCTTGAATTGGTATAAATTCCACCGTTGGTGAAATTACTTCACTGTTGTTAACTTTTACTAGTTCCATTTCCGCTGATTGGATTAAGGTTAATAATGTTCGTTGATAATTGCTCTTTACGTGCAATAGCAAGTGGTTCTATAGTCTCTCTATGCTCAGGATAGGTTCTCAGGATTACTCTTAGTTCATCTACCGATTTTGCAGATACTATATCTTTTTTAATGATATCTATATCAACTCCTGAGTTACACCAGTCAAGAATCTTTTTACCATAGTTAAGGGAGATTACCTCCTCGGGTTTATCCATAAACAGACCTGTTCTGTCTTTAGTTGCTCTTGCCAGATGTTTGATGTCCAGATCAAAAACAATCGTAAACTCATAGTCCATACCATCTCTGGTAATGCCTTTCATTCCTAATTTTTCAGGAACATATTTGCCATTTTTTTCTATAACGGCGTAATCAGTTTTAGTCCTAATAGTACAGATAATATGACTGTTACTTTGTAGAATTTTCTGAACAAAAGCATTATGTCGGGGTGTTACTTTATTCCAGTTGGTAAAGCTATTACCAGCCATATTGCCATGAATATTTAGTATTCCACCTTGCCCTTCCCATTCATGGGAAACCGAATCAATAATTATAACTTCCATTCCTGCATCTTCGCAGGTTTTAATTGCAGTAATATATCTCTCAGGTGTAAATGGTTGAGATAATTGCAATACAGAGTAATCGCCCAAATGGGCATACAAATCTGCCGAATGATTTTCAGTGTCAATAACTGCTATTTTAGAATAATCAGTTATTCCCGATGCAAGAAGTAATGCGGACATTGTTTTTCCACTGCCGGCAGTTCCTTGTAATGCAAGCTTTATTTTAGCCTGCTTGCGAGTGGCTTTTCTTAATTCCATAATAGTGAATTTAAAGATGAATAATTTTAAAAATGTTATTTGAGAAATGATTTAGATTGAGTCATTTGGAGTGTCTAATAAAAAAAAGAGCTATCCAATTAGGGCAACCCTTTTTATACCATTTTTTCAGTGGTTTTTTATTTCAACATACATTACAGGGAAAAAACCTTCTCAGAAAATGAGTAAAAAATACAGCATAAATACCTGTTATAGCTGATGTATGTATTGCAATTTCAAAATAAAAAAGGAGACCAATAGCCCCCTTTTTAAGTAGCTTAAACCAATTCAAGCTCTTCCTGATGTTGCTCTGCTTTAACAGCTTGCTCAACTGTATCTCCAGGCTTTAAATAAACCCAGCGATAATCGAGAAAGATAACTTCACCAGAGTCTTTGTCAACATACTCGTAAGGTTCGCAATTAACTTTCTCAACAGAACCTTCAATCTCAGTGCCAATCAAGTTTTTAGCAGTCTCCTCATCAAAAGTAGAAGTAATACTTGTCTTCTTAGCTGTGGCATAATACATGCCTGTCTCTTTAGATTTAACCAACGTGATTCCACTTTGCAAAATCAATGCAATAAATGGTTCTCCCTCCGAACTCATACGAGTTTTGTAATCAATAATTCGTACCATGACATTAAAATTTAAGATTAATAATTAATTGAAAGGATTTTCCCTTCAGATTTTAGATAAGGCATTGGAAATTTGAATGATTTATTTCTTAGGTTTTCAATTGTATTTTATAGAAAGACCACGGGGACTTATCCAAAAAATAAATTGTCCGGGGCGATGATTATATGATGGTTCTAAATCGAACTTTTTCTTAATCTTTAGAGGGGGGGGACTTTTAAGAATCATAAATTTTAAAAATAAATCAGGAAGTCTCAAAAAATAAAAAAAATAAATTGCTACTGCCAGAATTTAGTTAAGGGGCAGAGCTTGTTCTGATGTATTTCTTTGGGGTTGGTTAGGGTTTAATGAGAATGGTAGTTGCTGAGTTGTTTTTTATTGTTTAGTTCACTGTGAAAAGGATAATTATGTTTACATTTATTGCGTTAAGATTTAATATTAAAGTCTCTATGTACACTTGATTAAAACCTTGTTGAATTATTGACCATAATATATATATTGCATTTTATTACATGTATATGTAATCGTAGGTTTCTATATAAGGGAATATATATGTAATATTACATATATATAACCGTTATAGCACATTTTGAAAAAAAGAAAAAATAGAGCAACTTTTTACAAATAAATATGACTTTGTTTTCCAAAATAGTAGGATAGAATTTAGAGAAAAATATTTTTAGCGGTATTTGATAAATTGGAACGTCTCCGGTTTTCGGAACAAAGAAAAAAGGGGGTTAAGAAAAGAAATTGTTTCGCGGGCTGACTCGATAAATTTTAGTAATTCATAAAATGAGAATTCTGTGGTTTTGTAAAATCCGATGGATTTTGTGATGTTTTTGGGCGGTGGTTTTTATCGAAAGTTCTCGCCTGTTTTAGAAGAAAACATATAAATACTATAAAAATTTGGAATTTCAGAACGACATTTTTAGTGCTGTGAAAATTTAGTAATTCAAAAGAAACAGATGGATTTTGATTTGTTTTTTTGGCTCTGGTTTTTATTAAAAGTTCCCGTTAAATTTCTTAACTCAATAAAAAAAGAAAAATTTTAGTTTTAAAAAAGACGATTTTAAAAATGTGAAAATCAGAA
>JAJRSD010000099.1 GCA_024278975.1 Bacteroidota bacterium | reverse complement strand
TAAGTCTCATATATTCAGCACTAAAGACAAGAAATATAAAGCCAGGCAAGAAAAAGCCTTATACTTGTCGAATTACAAAGTGAATGCAAAAAAAGCCCAACAACACATCAGAAACCATTGGTTTATTGAAAACAAAGACCATCATGTAAGAGATGTAACATTAAGAGAGGATTATTCTATAATCAGGGTAAAACCTGAAAATATGTCGGCAATAAGAAGCTTTGCACTAAATGTTTTACGGAAAAGAAAAATAATATCAATAATGAACTGTAACAAAACAGCCTACAATACTACAACCTATACAGTTATCAACAATTTATTTAGAATTGAACAGCCCTGGTTTGTTATGGGATTTCATTTTTTACTTCTGCTTGTATTTGATTTATAGTTACAAACTCTCAACAGCTTACCCCTCGTTACGAACGAGGGGTAGTGGGAATAAAACATATTAAACCCTGAGAATTGATGTAACGCCAAATCAGTTGCAATTCCATTTCACTTAAACAAAAGTTACTTTTATTAAACATTCCCCTGTTTTTGGCCGATGATACACGAAAAATAACCGGTGAATTTTTGAGTTTTAGAAATTGAATAAAGCCTTCTTTTTAAGTTATAGTTTTTGTTGAGGAGAGGTAATTTTATGCTTTCATTTAATGCTATTATCGGGATACTCTACCGGTTTCCCTGTGCTTTTATCTATCGGCATCTGTGCATTTGATTCACGCAAAAATGCAGACAGGATCTTTGCCATCTCCTTTAATTTCTTAGGTTCATCTTTCGCCAAGTCGTTTTTTTCGGAAATATCATTCTTGATATTGTACAACTCCAAACTTCTTTCTACATGTCTATAAATTAGTTTCCAGTCGCCTTGTCGCATTGAACTATAAGGGAAGTAGAGCGCTCCTCCATAGGTATTTGGATAATGCCAAAAAATTGGCCTATCCTGTTTCCGTTTTGTTTTGCCTTTTAAAAATGGGTTAAAACTAATTCCATCAATTACATCACCTACTTGTTGATATTCTTTAACTCCTGCCATTTCCAGGAAGGTTGGAAAAATATCCTCAATTATCACATAATTGTCACATTCAGAACTAGGTTTTGTAATACCGGGCCAGTGGACAATTAGCGGAACCCTGACTCCTCCTTCGTATGGTAATAGTTTATGTCCACGAAGAGGTAAATTGCGGTCAGTATTTGAAGGTTGCCCATTATCCGACATAAATACAATAATGGTATTATCCTCAATGCCATTCTTTCTAACGTTTTGCATAATATCACCCAATGACTTGTCCATACTTTCGACCATTGAAGCATAGGTAGCCTGATAATCGGTTAGTCCCATTGCTTTATATTTATCGTAAAACCGGGGGTCTTTTTCCCATGGGGCATGAATGGCATAATGAGACATATACAAATAAAATGGTTTTTTATCTTTAACTGCCCTGTCAATTTCTTTGTTTGCTTTAATGGTCAGGGCTTCGTTTAAATAAATATCTTTTCCATGGTATTCTTCCAATCCCGGAATATCCCAAATCCTGGAGCCATTTCGGAAAGCAGCACTAAAATTATTTTTTCCGTAATAACTCCCCGGTCCACCGGCTGCATGCCCTGCAATATTCACATCAAAACCAAGGTTTAATGGATTTTCACCGGGGGTATCCTTTGCCCCAAAATGGGCTTTCCCAACATGGATAGTTCTGTACCCTGATTTTTGCAAGATCATGGGTAAAGTATTAACAACTTTGGTTTTCTCTATACCCGGCGTTGCACTGATACCGTTAACGTTCCATTCCGGCTCTGTTACTTTTACATTTTCACCGCTTGGCGATTTATCCTTTCTCAATGTCCAGCACGTAACGCGATGTCTTGCGGCGTTCAACCCGGTCATCAAGCTAACTCTTGAAGGGGAACACACAGCACAAGCATAAGCCTGGGTAAATTTCATTCCCCTTGTTGCTAACCTGTCCATATTTGGCGTGTGGAAGCGTTTGTTTAATTCAGTTACTTCAGAATAAAATGGCACGGATGTTTCCTGCCACCCCATATCGTCAACAAAGAAAAAAATGATGTTGGGTTTTTCATATATGGTTTGGCTGGTTCCATTCAGGTAGAGAAGAGTAAACAAAATAAAAATGACTTGGTTATGCATAATTTTTCTTTTTAATCCTTAAATTTTAAAACATAACTTACCGTACAATCGCCACCATAAATATTATTACCCGATGGCACATATAAATACCAGGGTTCACCGTCTTTTAGTAAAATCTGAGGTCGTTCAAATTTTGCATAATCCCTTCCTCGGGGGCCGTAATGCACAGCTACTTTACTCATATCTACATGGGTATAATCATTAATGTGATGAAACCCTTTTTCGTAGGTATCGAAATGAATACCATCGTCTGATGTCCACAAAATTCCTCCTCCTGATTCAATCATTCCGTGATTATCGGTAGTAAGTAAAGCGAATTTACCTTTGTACATAAATGCGTAACCATCTTCAATATTTCGGTCGTTAACAGTAACAGGGAAAGGCATTTGAACGTATGGACCTTCAAGATTTTCGGCAATTGCCAGCCCCATTCTTGCTTTTTCAGATTTGAAGTAGAGGAAATAACCTCCATTGGGATGTGGCAAAAATGCCGAGTTGTTCACTCCATTACGTGCTTTGTAATTCCAAAAGTCCTTATTTGACGGAGGCCGCAATATTGCGCCACCGTCGCCGGCTTTTTCCCAAGGACCGTACAAACTTTTAGAAACCGCCAAACAGATGTACTGGTTAGAAGGATGTTTCTCAATACCATCGTTAACGATGTAAAACAAAGCGTACAAACTATCTACTTTGTGAATGGCAGGATTATGTGGGGCATAAACTTTTCTGTTTTCTATTTTATGGATAGCAGGATTGCAGGGCGCTTTTTCTCCTTTGCCATTGATATCACCTTTAATTGCCACATCGCTAAATGTAAAAGGCCCCTCCGGCGAATCACCTATATAATGAGCAATTTCACTGTGGGTACGCCATCCCGGATCCACTTTTAACTCGCACGGCCAACGTGCCACAAATAGGTGCGTTTTTCCATCGTCCCCAATTATAGGTGAAGTTCCCCATACTGTGTAATCAGGTTCTTCAACGGCAATTCCAATAAACTTCCAACGGTCGGCAAAAGAGGACAGATTCGATGGTTGAATATTTTGTGCGTTTACATCTAATGCTAAACTGTAAATTATTGATAAAATTATTGTTAGTCCTATTGTTTTCATCTTGGTTTTATAAAAAAAGTGATTAAGGTAAAATTAAATGTTTTTTATTGGAATAAACACTATAAAGGATTCATCTCCTTTTTTTACTGCCAAACTTAGTACACGTGGAACATCATTTTCAGTATAAATGAAAGGTCGTTCCAGACGATCCGGAACAAGTATCAATCCATTCTTCATGGTCAGTTTTTTGGGTGTAATCACATATTCGGTAGCTTTTCCCCAGTTAATACCATCGGGAGAGCTAATCATTCCGATAAATGTATGTGCATGAAAAACTCCATAAAAATAGTCACGTTTGGCATCGTACCACATCGATACATCTTCGGTATCTAAATAGTCGATTACAGGTTTTGGTTGCATTATAAAAGGTCCTGTTGGAGTATCGGAAATAGCGATTGCCTGATTTCTGATAAAACGGGTTTCATTGGGCTTGTCTCCTTTTATAATCAGGTAGTATTTTCCATCTTTACCTCGTGCAATGGCCGGATTTACAGTTAGTGTAGTTATTGGTCCGGATGGCTCAATCAGAGGTTGATCCATGCGTGTCCAAGGGCCATTGATTGAATTAGCCACTGCCACTCCAGTACGTTGATTTGTCCGCAATATTTTCCAGTTAGGATGTGTATACCCGATATGGGCTGTTTCTATTAATTCTTCTTCAGTATAATTTTTATTGCCCATATTGGTAGAGCAGTAATAAAGATAGTATTTCCCCTCGAAATACTTAATTTTAGGGTTGTGGACAGTAATGGCATCCCAATGCCCTTTGCCGTGGCTTTTCAGTACTGTTTCTTTGTATTCCCATGGTCCTGACGGTGAATCAGAAACAGCATGAGCAATCTCAGAATGAGTAAGCCAGGCAAAGAACTTATTATCTTTCTTCCAACGGGAATAAAAGAGATGATATTTGCCATCGTCTCCTTTAATTATTGAGGAACACCAGTTGTAATATCCTTCTGTTATAAAAATATTGTTTTCGGACATAGCTCCCAAATTATCTTTGAAAGACAAATTATCAGTTTTGTTTTGCCCTGAAACTTCGAGCCCCCAGAATAGTAAAATAATAAGCACTAGCAAGTTATTCATCGATATTAGTTTTTAATAATAAATGCTACCACAATGATTGCGGCAGCATTTATAAGTTTAATAATTAATCGGTAATATTCACAGTCCAATCATGTTCTGTTCTACATTAAATCAAACGACTTTCTATGCAAATATACAATTTATCAAACGACTTTATGCATAAATACACATTAGTTCAAATGACTTTGAGTGTGGAAGTATAAAAAATATTTTCTAAAGTATCAACACAGAGGTTGTGTTATGGGATTTCATTTTTTACTTCTGCTTGTATTTGATTTATAGTTACAAACTCTCAACAGCTTACCCCTCGTTACGAACGAGGGGTAGTGGGAGAAAAACATATTAAACCCTGAGAATTGATGTGATACCAAAATCAGTTGCAATTCCATTTCACTTAAATAAAAATTACTTTTATTAAACATTCCCCTGTTTTTGGCCGATGATACACAGAAATAGCAGGTAATTTTTTGAGTAATTGAAATTGAATAAAGCCTTCTTTTTAAGTTACAGTTTTTGTTGACAAAATTAGTTAACGCCAACGTAATAACCATCTTTAATGTAGCTATGCTTACTCCATTAATACCTTTATAAACGACGGGCAACTAGCCCCTTCGTTCGAAAGCTGGGGGAGGTGGAGCGATTATTCAAATTTTCAAACTCCAATTCCCAAAACACTATAAATAGGATATAATTTTATCCATCCGTTCCGAAACATCTTTAAGCCTTTTCCTATCTCCTCCTCTGACTTCAGCAGTTATCCAGCCCCCCTTATAGTTAATTGAACTTATTGCTTTCATTACAACAGGCCAATTATTATCTCCCTCTAAAAGATTAACCTTAAATCCTTCCCATAATCCTTCTTTATTCATTAACTCACGGCTATATTCTTTAATATGAATTTTCATTATACGTGAATTAAGTATTTTTATCCATTGTTCAGGCCAGCCATAACGTAATATATTACCCACATCAAAATACCAACCTATCAGTGGATGATTTATTTCATCTACAAAACGCTTTGCTTCAATGGGGCTTAGGATAAAGTTATTCCAAACATTCTCCAGACCAATTTGCATTCCTGTTTTTTCTACATAAGGAATTAGTTCTCGAATAGAATTAAGTGAAGTATTATAAGCCTGTTCATAAGATACCTTTTCGTTCACAACACCCGGTACAACCAAAACTGTATCACCTCCAAAATCTTTAACATCCTGCAAAGATTTAGCAACAGATTGAATGCACAGTTCCCTAACCTGAGGATCAGGATCCGACAAGGGTTTTTTCCAATGATCCATGTTCATTACGCTGGGAAGTTCAATACCCGATTTTACTTTTGCATCAATAATTTCAGATTTATTAAATTCTGTCGGAGCACCTAACTCAATTCCATCAAAACCTAAATCTTTTGCAAGTTTAAATTTATCTACCAATGATAAATCTTCTTTTATCATTCCAAATCCCAGACCTTTCTTTAAAGTTACTTTATTTGCAACTTCATTGTGCAAGCTAGCAGCAGATAGAAATTGTGTAGGAACTACTGCTGTAGTACCTATAAGAAGTGATGCTGACGTTATAAACTTTTTTCTATTCATAGCATTCATTATTTAAATTTTGTAATGCCTGGTACTGCAATAGGGATGTCATATTTTGTATTCCAGAAAATGTTCCCAGGAAATAATACTTCCATAGATGAGAGGGCTTGTTCATAAGAAATAGTTTCGCCCGAGTATGCAGCCATTCTTCCGGCCATTGCCAACAAATTGGTACGCGTCATCCATTCCCCGTCATTCATCGGCTTCCCTGTCCTGATGGAAGCAAACAATTCGTCATGTTCTTGCTGATACATATTTTTTACTTTTGTTTGCTTGTAGGCATTCGCATCTGTAAATTTAGTATCGTCATCATATTTCCAGGGGTTCTCTCCTGTTATTTCATGTAATCCTGTACGACAATCCACCAAACATCTTCCATCAGTTCCGGCAAGGTCAACAGCATAAGAGGGGGTTGTCCCGGTTTGCTGGCGGCAGAAAACATGAGCTTTTGTTCCGTTTGAATACTCATAGGTTATCCCAAAGTGGTCGTAAACATTACCATATTTTTCATCGGTTCTTTTTTGTCTTCCTCCGGTTCCGCTAACTTTTACCGGAGCTTCATCTCCCATGGCCCACGAAAGCATATCAATGCTGTGAATAGCCTGCTCGATAATATGATCTCCAGACAACCAATTATAATACAGCCAATTGCGCAATTTATACTCCATATCAGACCAGCCTTTCTGACGTTCTTTATACCATAGTTCGCCAGTGTTGTACGTTGCTTCTGCAGCCAGTATTTCTCCAATTTGCCCGTTTAATACACGGCCAAATGTTTCCCTTTTCGGAATATGATACCTCCAGCAAAACCCCGACACCAGTGATAATTCTTTATCTTGTGCTTTTTTTGTAGCTATCATCACCCTGCGCAGGCCTGGCCCATCCACCGCAAAAGGTTTTTCGCAAAAAATATGTTTGCCTGCGTTAACTGCTGCTTCCAAACACTCGGGACGAAAAGCAGGAGGAGTAGCCAGCAGAACCACATCTACATCAGAGTCGATCAGTTTTTGAAAGGCATCCAGACCCACAAATTTTTTATTGTCGGCTACCTGTACCTTTTCACCAAATTTTTGTTTTAATGAGTTGTATGATTCTTCCAGATGGTCGGGGAAAGCATCAGCCATTGCATAAAGTATCACATTCGGATCTGCATTTAAGGCTTGTTCGGCAGCTCCTGTTCCGCGGCCGCCGCAACCAATAAGGCCAACTTTTAATGTGTTGCTGTTGGCTGCCCACACTGCGTTTGAGGAAATTACTGTTCCCACGGTTGCCAGTCCGGCAATTTTAGTGAATTGTCTTCTTGATAAGTCCATAATATTTAGAATTTTATTGTTAAAAAAATGTTTCTATTACTTTGATTATAATTCTTTAAGTTCGATATTTCTCCATAGTATCTTTATTCCTCCTCCTGCATGAATTTGTAATGCAATCCGGCCAACAGCTGCCCCGATTTTTTCGTCTTTTAAATTTACCATTTGTGTTCCGTTAAGCCAAGTGGTGATTTCGTTTCCCACTACTTTAATATGCATTTTGTTCCATTCGTTCTCTATCAAGATATTTTCCTTTTCATCCGGAATTTGTTCCAGCCAACCTCTTCCATACGACTCATAAATACCACCGGTATCGTGATTCTTAGGAGCTACTTCTACCTGCCATCCTGCTATTTTTGTACCTTCGATAACAGACCTTACAAATACCCCGCTATTTCCATCGGCTTCCTGTTTGAATTCAAGCGTTAAGTCAAAGTCTTTATAATATCTTTCGGTTCCCAGATAACCATATTTTTCATCCGGGCCACTTTCGCATATCAGCAGGCTATCTTCTGCCCACCACTTTTCAGTGCCAAATATTTTCCATCCAGTTAAATCTTTGCCATTAAAAAGGCTGACGGGTTCTTTCTCTTTTTTAGGTAAAGGCTTTATTTTAACATTTTTAAACCAGAATTTCGCCCCGTGATCCTGAAGGCAGATGTGTCCGATTGGGGATAGCCCGTATTTGGGCATATTTCCCCATTTCCCGCTATCTCGGCGTTTATACCAGTCGGGCGTCCAGGCCTCAAACTCCAGAAGTTTTTCACCGTTTAGCCAATGTTCCACATGCCCGTTGTCGAAAACAACCCGACTATGATTCCATTCGCCGGCAGGATTTAGCTTTTTTTTGTTTAAATCAGGAAGGTGCATGGCATAGTCACAACCTGTTTTTTGCCACTCTTCCAAAGGTCCGTCGAAACCTTCTTCATCAATAAACTGATACTCTGGCCCTGTAAGATAAGGTGCACCAAGCTTTTCGCCTTCCAGCACATGGTACATTAAACCACTGTTACCTCCTTTTCCTGCTTTCCAGTCTATGGAAATCTCAAAATTGTCATATTGATTCTTTGTGATAATATCACCGCCGATGTCTCCACCCTGTCCAAGGGCTACAAGACTTCCGTCTTCAATGAGCCATCCGGTTACCTGACCACCGTTGTACATTTTCCAGTTATCCAGCGATTGCCCATCGAAAAGTAATTTCCACCCTTCATTTTCTTCTTTTTCAGTAAGCGTATTGGGTTTTTGTGCACAAGAAGAAATCAAAATTGCACTTAGTAATAGATAAAATAATTTGTAATTCATAATTAATTGCTTTTAGTCTGCCGAATACTTTAATTTAATTTTTTTTTCTTAATCTGAATAATTTCAGTTTCTTTTCAAACATCAACCAGTTCTACAGATATTTATTCAACAATGCTTTGCCTTGCATGATTGCATCTCGTCCACTGGATTCAATTCCATACCAGCCCCGATAGCCTGCATCCTTGCACATTTTTATCATTTTAGCAGTTAATTCTTCTGTAGGTTGATTGCGATAGGAATTACCGCCGGCATAAGGCAACATTTTTCGAAGAAAATCTACATTGTCGAAATCCGGACCAGGTTCTCTCCAATCTGGATAAGAACCGAAATAAAGATGGTTGACTTCTTTCATCAAAGCCACCATCCAATCTGCGTCATTAGAAAGTCCGCCATGGTTCTCTATCAGTATGCTTACATTCGCAGGCACAGCATACTCAAGCATCATATTGTATGTATCAGCCGCCCATTTTAACGCTTCAACCTTTGGTGCATCCTTTGGACCCCTGCAATTTGTTCGAATTGCATTACATCCAAGGTAATTGGCAATGTCTATCCACTTTTGATGATTTATAACAGTTTGTTTTCTTTCTTCCTTTGATGGAGTGCAGGTTTCCCCTTCATCGTCAACCATTATCAACACCATGGATACACCATGATCTTCAGCATTTTTCTTCAGCGTTTTCAAGTAATGTAATGTTGGAACTTCAAACAAAGTATTAACGAATTCAATACCATTGATATCAAAATCTTCTCGTGCAATTTTGGGAAAATCTAATGTTTTCCATTTTCCTTTCCTGATTTCATCTACTAATGACCATTGGGCAATTGATATATCATCTGTTATCATGCGAGGTGTCGGGCTGGCCTCTAATGTAGACATTAGTCCGGGAGCAAATATGCTTGTCGCTCCAATAATTGTTGATTTTTGGAGAAAGCTACGTCGATTTACGGTTGTATTTTTCATTTTCAGGATCTTTTATTTTTCAGTAGTAATTCATACTTATTTTAGCCATTCATATTATAAAATTCACAACTCATTCAGCATTATTTCTTAGAACATATTGTGCCTAACACTTAAAAAGTTACACAAGTGGAGTTACGCCAGGAATAGCTACCTCAGGAAAAGGAAGGCTACCAAATTCAAATTTATCAGGAGTTAAATTTGTTTTTGATTCATTCATAATCCAATCCCAAGAGACTGTTTTTCCGGTATAACAACTCATTCTGCCCATTATAGTCGTCAACGTACTTTCCGACACCTGTTTCCCATTATTTAACTTCAGGCCTTTACGGATTGCCTCAATTTGTACAGTATGTTGTGTAATTGAAGGATTTCCTTCGGCTCTTAGTTCCTGTTTGTTTTTATTAATGATAGTTGCTTTGCTAAAATTAAGATAAGCACTTCCTTCTGTTCCTACAATTCTTTGATCATTGCGGGAAGCTGCGTTATCGATTTGTGTTCCAATGTATTCTACCCTTACATCACCGGGATATAAATATTCAACGGTAAAGTGGTCATATATATGACCCCATTTCCCGGTTTTGGGACCTGTGCGTGCCTGACGGCCACCAAACCCGATACAACTGATTGGGGGTGAACTAAATGCCCAGTTCATCAAATCCAAATTGTGAATGTGCATTTCTGTAATAAAATCTCCGCCACTCCAGGTATAGAAGTACCAATTTCTAAGTTGCCATTCCATGTCAGACCACTCCGGTTTGCGTTCAGCTGATCCCCATGTTCTCATAGCTCCACCCATACGGCAACATTGTCCTCCGGAAATATCCCCTATCTCTCCGTTATGAATTTGATTCATGACATTTTGAATATGCCCAGCTTGACGCATTTGGGTTCCTCCTACAACAGTCAACCCTTTTTTCTGTGCTACTTCGTTTGTGGCAATGACCGCACGCACACCCATAGGATCTACCGCGATTGGTTTTTCCATGAACACATGCTTGTTGGATTCAATAGCAGCTCTAAAATGTTCAGGACGAAAAACGGGTGGAGTAGTTAGTAAAACGAGTTCTAAATCACAAGCTAATACTCCTTTATATGCATCAAATCCGACGAACTTATTTTTTTCAGGAACGTTTACTTTATCTGTCGCCTTTTCCATAATTTTGTCATAAAAGGTCTTCAACTTGTCCTCAAAAAGATCACCCATAGCCACCACTTCAACATTCGGAGCTGAATTCAGACAATCGATAAGATCAGCAAGACCACGGCCTCCGCATCCTATTATACCTACGCGAATTTTCTGTTCATTCTGGCGGAAATTTTTGCCTGCAAAACTTATGGAAGGAAAAGCAATGATCGGTGAAAGAGCCGCTGCCTTTTTTACAAAATTTCTTCTGTTTATGTTGTTCATTTGATTTAGATGTTAATAATGAATTTTTAAATTTGCATTTAGAAGCCACATCTGGGAATGTATGATGAAATAGTTTTAATCCTGAGAACTCCTTTCTTGTTATCCTGGTGCTCTGACTTACTGAGATTTATTCTTTTTTCATGGTTTCCAGCAATAGCGTTTAATCTAATTCTATAATTTGAATATTTCTGAAATGAATTTCAGATCCTTCTGCCTCCAGACAGATATAACCCTTCCGCTGTGATGAATTAGTAATGCCATTTACAAATTTACCGTTGACAGAAAGTTTTATATTGCCGTCAACACAAACAACGTCATAAGTATTCCATTCTTTTTTCCCCAATACGCGGTTCTCTCTCGACATACTGCGCTTACCCCGTGGATTCTCAGGTGTTATTTCAACGCCTCCAACACCAAATAATTCGCCATTTACATAAGCAACAGGCGGTACTTTTCCGTTACGAGTATTTAACTTCACCCATTCTAAATCCAGCATTTGAACTTCCACACCATCAGGAAGACGATTTTCGCCTGGTTGGGCTTTGCTCCATACAAATGTACCGGAATTGCCACCTGGTTTCTGATGACTCCATTCAATATGCATGATGAAATTTTCGTACTCTTTTTCGCTACGAATTACGCCAATAGGGAGGCCTGTACATTTCAAAATATCTCCATCAACTTTCCATGTGTCAGCCTCAGTATTTACCTGATACCATTTTGCAGGTTTAGCTTTTTTAAGTTTTCCAGACAGAACATTTTCCATAAGTAAAGTCTTCCCAAATGTTGCAGCCAAATTTTGTGCATTAACTTTGCTTGTTTTTAATAGGAATACCGAAATAAAAAGACATATTAAAAAAGTTTCTTTTCTCATAAAAGTTAATTTTAGATTATTTATATTAAATATTGTACTCTTAAGTATCTATATACCAAGAAAATGACAAATAGAATATTAACGGAAAATCAAAAACTTCGATTAGTCCAACATTCTCACCCCATAAATTAATTCACGAATTTTTAGTGATTAAATTTTGAGCATTTAGTAATCTTTTTTAAAAAATTATCTCACAAACTGCCTGAGCTTAGTGCACTAGCCTCCAGTATTTTCTCCTTTATTCGGAAACCGCACCCAATACATATGTTTTCATTCCAAGATACAAATCAGAATTCATGATTTCCTCCCAAGTCACATCTTTATTAAAGTGACAATTTTTTTTGTTGTTACCTTAATTGCTTTAAGTGATTATGAAAGAAATAATATGACTAGAATTGACAAAATTGATAAATATTAAGATGCAAATTCTAATAAGGACTTTGTTGGTAAGCCCTTATTAGAATTAAAAAAAATTAATAATTTGGATTTTGACCAATATTAGAATTTACTTCCACTTCGTTCTGTGGTATTGGCCATAAATAATCCCGGTCAGCTCTAAAAGTACGGTTCAAACCATAATTAGCTATAACCCACGCACCAGTTTCATTTTTATATCTGATACCCAGTACCGGTTGCGTTTTTTTCTCACCCTCTTGCCCACGGTTCATATCAAACAAATGAAGACCTTCAAATGCCAATTCAACATTACGCTCTCTCCTTACAATTTCCCTTAATTCAACTTGGGTTTTACCAGTTGTGATAGCTGGCATTTCAACTGTTGGGCGAGTACGAACCTGATTAATAGCGTCATATACAGAAGCATCCAACTCATTCAATTCAATCTTTGCTTCTGCATACATAAGTAATACATCAGCATACCGAATCAGAATAAAACCTATTGTTGATTGTTGTGGATTGCTTCCATCAATTGCCCAGTCTATGCCTTTTCTAATATTAAAACCATACTGTGTTGAAAATTCGGTTGACGCTAGTTGATCACTTGTTGCACTCGTTGGCGTTGAATCGTAAATCTTGCCATCGGGTCCAACAGCTCCTGGATACGAAACATTATAGCCATATCGTGGATCTAAACCAGTATATTCATTTTCAGGATCTGTAGCCCCCTTGTACTCATGTATTAATAAATAAGACCTTAATGGATCAATTCCGGATCCTCCTCCAAGCGAAGCTGCACCCCTGCTTACATAATTTGTATATCCATAACCATCAGCGTATTGGTGATCAAAAATAACTTCACTACAATTCTTGCCTTCATACCAAAACAACTTTTCATAATCCGAATATAATTCATATTCATCTAATTCCATTACATCTTCAGATGCATCGCGAGCAACGGCATATCTGCCATTGTACAAAGCTACTCTTGCCTTTAATGCCAGTGCAGCCCCTCGTGTGGCTCTTCCAACATTTTCTCCCGAATAACTTAAAGGAAGTGCTGCGGCAGCTGCATCTAATTCAGCAATAATAAAGTCAACAACTTCATTTTTACTAGTACGACTGACCTGAGCCGTGATCTCCAATGGTTCAGTAACGAGTGGCACATCGCCATAAAGGTTGGTAAGCATGGTGTAATAATATGCACGCAGAAACCGAGCCTCTGCCTTTAATCTTGCCAGTAAAGCTTGATCACCAGTCGTAATTTTGTCAATATTATTGATTGGGTCATTTGCTTTTCTGATACCCCTCCAATAACGTGCCCAATAATCTCGAACCGAATAATTAGTAGGATCTAAAGTACCCACAGCTATGTCATACATTGTTTGTGGGCCGGAAGGGGCATGCATGGCAAGATCTGTGGCGGTTACCAAGTAAACTACCCCATTTCCATCCAGTTCTCTGTACGCTGCATTAACAGCTAACAGTGCATCATTTTCTGATTGCCAAAAAATCAATTCAGAAACTGATCCGGTAGGAACTGTATTCAATTGCTCGTTACAACCCGGAAGTCCTAAAATTGATATCAATATAAATAATATAATAATATTTTTTTTCATAATAAACTCATTTAATCATTTTTATTAGAATGTAATATTCACACCAGCACTCATAATTTTAGCGTGGGGAAAGAACTGACTCCTACCTCTTGGTGTTTCAGGATCGAAAAGTTTTGTCGGTGTAAGTGTCAATAAATTTTCTCCCGACAAATAGACCCTAATATTCGAGATATATTTAGAAGGCTTGATTGTATATCCAAACTGAACATTTTTTAACCGTATATATTTTGAATCCTGAAGCCAGAAATCACTTTCTTGAAGGTTCCAACTGTTTCCATAAGTTACAATTGGCCAGGTTCCATTAGGATTTCTTACGGGGTGCCATGTTTCTTTGGCCATTTCTTTAACAATCATGTTACCCCAGTTAGGGCCTTCCATTATCGCACCATCAAGTGTATGCCACTTTTGCAATACACCTTGAAAGAAAAATGACAAGTCAAATGATTTATAAGTTGCTTCACCAATTATACCAAATTCATAATGCGGGTCTTCATCTGCCATTATGTATTGGTCTCCAGCTGGAAACATCGACTGACTAATAACACCATCACCATTCATATCTTCATAAATAATATCACCAATTTTAACCTGAGGATTAATTACCGCCGGATACTTTGCTAAATCACCCTCTTTATATAAGCCTGGTGATTTCAAACCACGTAATGAAGTCATGGAATAACCCTCTTGCCAAACCGTAAATTTGTCAGGAAAGTAAGGACCAGTTCCTTTCAAATCCTCAATTTTGTTTTTTACATCAGAAAAGTTAAGACCCAGTGAATATTGGAATCCATCGTTGTTTTTTCTGGGACTATAATATTTTACAGAGAGTTCATAACCATTATTGGATACTGAGGCAGCATTTTGAGTAGGAGCCCCCACACCAGTTGTTGGCGCAATTGGTAAACTAAGTAATATATCTTCAGTTAAATTCCAGAAATATTCAGCAGTTACCTCTACACTGTTAAATAAACCAAGGTCAAATCCAATATTGGTCATGGTTGTTGTTTCCCATGTAATATCCGGGTTTCCAGCAGTTGTAACTGCAGCGCCCGAAACCGAAGCGCCACCGAATGCATATCCTTGCCCCAGATTGTATGTATTCAGATATCTATAAAGCCCGATATCCTGATTACCTAATTTACCCCATGACCCCCTAAGTCTTAAGTTAGTAATAGCTTCGTTGTCTGCCAGAAAACCTTCCTGAGAAACGCGCCACCCTGCCGAGAATGAAGGAAAAACTCCCCATCTGTTACCATCTGCAAATCTGGATGAACCATCGTAACGAACGTTTGCCTGCAATAAATATTTGTCATCATATGCATAATTAACTCTTCCGAAGAACGATTGGAGGTTCCATTCTGACCGACCTCCACCAGTACTTTGTCCAGCCGATGCACCTGAATCTAAATCACGTAAATCGTTGTTGTAAAAATCCTGCCTGTACCCATCAAGCCGAAAGTATTTATTATCGATTCCTTCATATCCAACCGTGGCCTCAATAGCATGTTTGCCAAATTTTTCGTTATAATTCAGGTATGCTCTCTGGCTCCACTCTTTAGTGCTTCGTTGTTCTTCTGAAAGATTATTAACAGCAAACCAACCACCAACTGTTACCAACTCACCAGTCACATAATTTCTCATACCCTGAAGCGAATTCATGAAAGTACTTTCGTGTGTTCCGTATGATTTGAGCGTGACATCACCTTTAAATGTAAGTGTAGGTAAAATTTTATATTCAAGTCCTACTTGGGTTGAAAATTCATCCCTATCTAATATCCTTTCACCTTGTTCCATCATAGCAATAGAATTCCATGATCCGCCAACCAAATCGTATGTTCCATCAGGATATTTACCAACAATGTCTCTGTTAATGTGCTCCATTCCCTGAGTAATTCGTTGTCCAGTAAAACCAGGACCAGTTGATTTGTGGTTCATGTAATTCATATTGAAGCTAGCTGTTATTTTATCAGTAATATATAAATCTGAATTTATTCTAGCAGACATACGTTTTTCGTTAAAATTATTGATAATACCATCTTTATCTAGATAGTTAACAGAAGCAAATACTCTACCATTTTGTCCACCAGATGTAAGGGATACACTATGACGTTGCTGTGGTGCATTGGTATGGAAAATATAGTCTTCATAAATTGTCCAAGGAAATTCAAATGGTTTAGTACCAGCTAGAATATTGTCAATTTCCTCTTGAGAATGAATGGGCGGTGCCCCTGCGTTAACTTTTGCTTCATTCTCAAGTTCCAGCCATGATTTTGTATCAGCGATCTCCGGAAAACCTAAAACATTTTGGAATCCAATATTGTAATTATAGGTAACAGTTGTGCCACCTGCTGAACCACGTTTTGTGGTAATAAGAATAACACCATTCGCAGCTCTTGAACCATAAATTGCAGAGGAAGCAGCATCTTTCAAAATAGTTAATGATTCTATATCGGTAGGTTCAACTGTTGAAAGAGAACGTTCCACTCCATCGACCAATACTAAAGGATTGGAATTATTAAGTGTTCCATTTCCCCTTATCCTAATTCTTATATCTTCACGACCTGGTTCGCCTGCAAAGTTTTGAATAGTTAACCCAGGAGATAGACCTTGCAAAGCGGAGGTTGTGTTAGTAGCATCAATCCTTTTTGCAAGCTCATCGCCTTGAACAGTGCTAACAGCTCCTGTTAAATCACTTTTTTTCATGGTTCCATACCCAATTGCAACGACTTCCTCAATTCCAATGACATCAGCTGCCATTGTTACATTGATATCTGTTTGGTCGCCAATCTCAACCTCTTGAGTTAACATCCCAACAAAAGAGAAAACCAAAGTTGCATCTTCAGGAATATTCGAAATCAAATAATTCCCATCCATATCGGTAACAGTTCCTGTGGTTGTACCTTTTATAACAACCGTTACTCCCGGCAGTGGCTGCCCTGATTCGTCAGTTACTTTTCCCGTTATACTGTTCTGCTGTGCGGCATCATCTATTAACTCGGAAAAATTTTTTGTCTCGGGCGATAGCAAGATAAGGTCGTTGTCAAGCACTTTAAATTTAACACCTTCGTCTTTAAACATTGCGGTAAGAATCTCTTCAACCGTATTGTTCTTTGCATTTAATGTGATTACCCGTTCCACATCAACTTGTTCGCGTTGGTAAAAGAAACGAAAGTTGCTTTCGCTCTCTATTTCGCGTAGAATATCGGCTACCTGCTTCTGTTTCAACTCGAACGAAAATTTCGTAGCCTGCGAATATACAGAAGCAGAGAGCTGCATAAAGCCAAGAATTAAAGCCAGTATTGTTAGTTTCATCTTCAATAATAAGTTTTGCCTTTTTCTTATTTCAGAAAAGAAGGCTGTTACAATTTTTTTCATAAATTTGTTTTATTAAAATGTTTGTAAAAAATAGGTGTGACAGCACCGTTTTAATCGCATTTCAACCGGTTTATTGTGACAGCATTAAACCGGTTTTTTCATTTTCATAGTGGTTTATTCCATAGGCATCTGCTTTAATAATTAATGTTTTATAATTTTTACTTTTTGTTCATCTATTATATATGTTATTGGCAATGTCTGTTTTAGCATCTCCAATACATCTATTATTGTTTCGTCTTTAAAAGTCCCGTCGTAGTGATATTTCAGAATAGTAGGATCGGTTACTTCAATATCAACCCCGTATTTCCGTTCAAGAAGTGTTATCAGCTCTTTTAAGTTCATATTGATAAAAATCAGTTTATTCTCTTTCCACGAGGTATAAAACCTGGTTTTTACCGATTTTAGTTCAATTGTATTTTTACTGATATTGTATGTTAATTGTTCGCCGGGTATTAAAATTTGTTTACTCTGTATCCTGAAATTATTAGTTGAGGATATTTGAACGCTCCCCTCTTCGAGTGTTGTTGTTATTTCGTTGTCGCCGGGATATGCCTTCACATTAAACTTTGTGCCACAAACATTTACATTGTAGTAAGATGTATGAACAACAAATTTCTTTTCAACATTTTTGCACACATTAAACCAGGCCTCCCCTTTTAGAAACACCTCTCTTTTCTTGCTATTCTCCTGAATTGAATACTTTAATTCCGAACCGGAATTCAGATAAACCATGGTACTGTCGGGCAAAATCATTTGCGATATGGAACCTTTTGGGGCAATTGAAGTGTAATAAACAGGCTCCGTTTTGGTAAATGTATGTGCTAAGACTCCTAAAATAATACCAACAACAAGAACGGCTGCTACTTTTGAGATATTCAATAACACTTTCTGCACTTTTGTTTTCTTCTCCGACTTCCTGTCGAGGTGGATCTGATGGTGGATCTGGTTCAGCAATTCGGGAAAATCATCGACTATTGGCACATTAACATTTTCTAAATCATCGCAACTCCACAATTTATAAAGCGTAGGTCTTAACACAAGATTATGATACGGGTCTTCCAATAAAGAAACTGCCTGATCCAGTTCTTCTCTGGTTGAAGTGCCAAGTACATATTTTTGGACAATATTTGAGATATTTTTTTTCATATATAAACTTACATCAAAAAAAAGAATAAAACCCCCTTAAAATATTAAAGGGGATTTTACCTATTAACTAATTAACTAAACTAAATTATGTGAATAAAAAACTTTTTGCACTCTTATTTTGTGCCTTATAAATGTAATACGCAATAAAGCCATTTATCCCCCAAAAAAATATGATTTTATTTTTTTTGAATATCCGCAAATCTATCGAAACATTTATTTCCTGAATGAAATGGCGTGTATATCAGTAGGTTGTTATGGTTTTTTTAGACACCCCCTGTTTCCATTTACAATCGCACGCGCTTGCAAGTTCCAACTATCCCCCTGAATCAGGGGGATAGTCGCAGTCAATTAACCGCTTAGGTTATTGACGAAGACAGGGGGTATTTAATTTCCAAAACTCACAAAATATAAACTCATCATTAATATCTAATCATTTTACAGAAACAGAAATATTTATTGGATGACTTTTAGGAGGATTAATTACGCAAAAAGCGACAGGAATAAAATAGCAGGAAGTATGTCTCTACCGAGGCTCGATTTCAGATGTTTTAATGCAAGTGTTATTTGGTTCTCAACTGTTTTTACTGAAATACCTAACTTCGCGGCAATCTCTTTATGTGGCAATCCAACTTCCCTGCTTAAAGTGTAGATTTGTTTACGTTTAGCCGGAAGCTTTTCAACTGCATTCCGTACTTTTTCGACCAACACACCGTAATCAAACTCGTTACTTAAATCGAGGTTTTCTGTTTCAAAATAATGAGTTAAAAACTCGCGGTACTTTTTGTCTTTTAGCCGAATACGCAATTGATCGACAATTAAATTATATGAGATGGCAAAGAGAAAAGATTTAAAAGATTTGGAGGTATCAATCTCTTTTCGCTTTTTCCAGATACGTAGAAATACCTCCTGAACAATCTCCTTTGAGTCCTCTTCGTTTTTGAGTAACGAGAATGAGAAACGAAACAACTTTTCGCTGTATTTATGAAACAATATATCAAAAGCCTCTACCCTATTATTTTGAATCTGGAGTACAAGGATCTTATCATCTACAATTTGCAAACTATCCATTGGTTTCATAAGTTATTTCACAATATTAAGGATTGTTTTCCATAAACCTTCTAAGTAAATGAAATTTATTATTTAGTGCTTGCCATAAAACGCCAATTTCTTCGTTACGCTTGTGCTGAAAACAAACATTTACAAAAGTAAACTTATTGTTATTCAGCACTTCGCAAGCCTCGAACTTGACGTTTTCTGACTAAGCACTTAAAAATGAAGGGTTTTCGTGCAGGCACTATTTAGATTCATGACAAAAATATAATTAGTCTAATATTTACCGGCAATGAATTTTTGTATAATACAAAATCAGAGATTTCAGGTTTTCGTAAGTATTTTTTAATGGAGTTTCTAAATCGTTGGGGGCAAACCATTCTATTTTTGTAATGTTTTCCTCTGTTTGCGGAATCCCATTTCCTGCTCCCGAATATTCCATTTCGAACCAAAAAGTTTGTTTAAAAATCCACTCACCTCTATTTTTTTTGTATGGCGATTTATAGATATGAAAACTGGATGGCAGTTGCTTAACTATTTTATGTCCCGAAATTCCACACTCTTCTTCAACTTCGCGAATAGCAGCTTTCGCATTCGATTCTCTCACCTCAATTTTTCCTTTTGGCAAATCCCATTTTCCATCTCTGAAAATAAAGAGCAATTTGTTTTCTCTAACAACAACTCCACCGGCCGCACGAATCTGACAAAATGCAGCAATAAAAATATTTGCAAAGAATTTTTCGGGAGCCGAATTCAATAAAAATATTTCCTGAATATCATTTTCAACAAATTTTATAAACCACTCCTTAACATCTTTAGAGGTCTGCAAATCGTCAACTGTTCGAGTTGATTTTTTAATTGTTATTTCGCTTTTGGCAGCGATAATTATCTTCCTGTCGTTAAAAAAAACTTTGTACATTGGTCGTCAAATTTAATCGAAAATTGTTATGAATTCTACACAAATTGAAGTTACTAAAAAATTACTCGAAATCAACACCATAAAAATACAACCTGCAAATCCGTTTACGTGGGCATCGGGTTGGAAATCTCCAATTTATTGCGATAATCGCAAAATTCTATCTTATCCTGCAACACGCACTTATATTCGCGACAGATTTGTTGACGTAATAAAAGAAAAATATCCTGATGCAGAAATTATTGCAGGAGTTGCCACAGGTGCAATTGCAATTGGTGCTTTAGTAGCCGAAGTTTTAGGATTACCATTTATTTATGTGCGTGCAAAACCAAAGGGACATGGTTTGGAAAATCTGATTGAAGGCGAAATGGAGCCAAATAAAAAAGTGGTTGTGGTTGAAGACTTAATTTCAACCGGAGGAAGTAGTCTGAAAGCTGCTGAAGCAGTTACAAATTTTGGAGGGAATGTGGTTGGTATGGTAGCTATTTTTACATACAATTTCCCGCTTGCTGAGGGTAATTTCGAAAAAGCAGGAATTGAATTAACAACATTAAGTAATTACCATGTGTTAATCGACACTGCTGTTGAAATTGGAGAAGTTACTACCGACCAGGTTGATACACTTTTAAAATGGAGAGAAGATCCTGCTGTTTGGGGAAAATAAAATATTGCAACTATGAGTTTAAATAAATATAGGAGCGATGTAAAACTGATTGAACATAATCAGCAGGTTGTTTTTAATTATCTTTCGAACTTTGATAATTTATCTGGTTACCTGAACTCAGGATTAATCGAAAAGATTACCGAAAAAATTCCGCAAATTAAGATTACCGATTTTCAGTCTGATCAGGATTCTTGTAAATTCAATATTACCGGTTTGGGCGTTGCCGAAATAAAAATTGTTAATCGCGAGCCATTTAAAACTATAAAAGTTGAAAGTTCGGGCGGACTGCCTTTGAGTTTTGTTTTTTGGATTCAACTAATTCCTGTTGATCAGTTTCAAACAAAATTGCGTTTAACACTACACGCCGAAATGAGCATGATGATTAAAATGATGGCGGGTAGCAAACTGGAAGAGGGAATTAATAATCTGGCTGATACACTTTCGGGATTACCTTATCAATAGCTGAAATCTAAAATCTGTCTGTTAATACATACTATTATTTCAGTGTAATAGAATTAACATTCCACGCTTTTATCCGAATAATTGGGTTCCCTCCTTTTGAATCTTTTAGATTATAGTTGGCGGTATAAGTTCTTTTCTCTCTCGGTAAAAGTGTAATATAATTATCACTCCAAAAAATTGGTAATATTGGTTCTTTTGTAGTTGAATCGAGCAAATCGAAGAAAACAAAGAAAGCAATTGTTGACGATGGATTTGTAACATCCAATGTTATCATTCCATTTTCTGTATCTTTCTTAAAATCATATTTATAATCTAATTCAACTTTTGTAAGTTTATCTAAAGCAGTATAATCAGCATATTGTTTTGAAGGTGAGTAATATGGCCACGAAAGTTTTTTAGCCGCCTCCCAGTCGATAATATCCTTTTTTGTTGATAGCCAGTAAATACTATTATCAATTTCGTTATTGTCTTTATCTAAAATTCTTAAGTCGAGGAAATAAACTGATGTAAGGTTCTTTATTTCAGGAATTTCATAAATATATTTCGAGATGTTGGTTTTTACGCTACCCTTCCAGTTATCTGTAAAAATCTCTTTCGAATTTATATCGAAGATTCTGATTTTAACAGTAACATCTTTTGCATCCTGTAAATCTTCGTTGGCAATAAAAATATCGTTAAATCCGTATCGATAAATTGCATGCAACGGATTACATGCTTTTTTAACAGCATAAAAAGAACCATTCGGCTGAAGGTAAGAATCGTAAAGTTGCCAGTACAACTCGGGCCAAGCCGAATTTAACATCCACTGAATTAAACCAGTACTTTTTGGTTTGTGCGCAATAAAAGCCTCAAACATTGGTCGCATTAACTCGTAATTACTAAGTTGCGATTTAAATGCAAACTCTTCCACGCTGTTCGATTTTCCATATCTGTTATTCAGTGCTTTTCTATACCTGCTAAGTGTTTTAAATGCATTTCTTCCTGTATGATATTCCCAATATGTTGTATCGATTGGCCACAGGCTATTTTCCGGTAACATTTTCTTTAACGATGCCAGCGGGGGAATATTTGGTCCGGGACAAGTTTCGGTATTAAAACCGTAACCGCCACCCAGTTGTGTGTCGGTAAACCAATAATAGGGAGGAGTATAAGCGTATGGTCCCAACATTTTCATTCCGGTAGGTCCGCTAATTTCACTTACAAGCGGAACTTCTGCAACAATGTTATTGTCTTCTGTTCCTGCACCACCGGCAGAAGTTGTATAAGGTCGCGATGGATCGTATTTTTTAAAAAGTTCGATATATTTTCTTTCCAATTCTGGTGTAGGAAGTTTATCGCTTCCCAACATCCAAACGTAAATACTTGGGTGATTTCTAAGCCACATCATCTGGTCTTTCCACCAACTGGCAAGCAGATTTATATCCTCATCGCTGAAAGCACCACCATATTTTTCGTGTGTTGGTTTTAAAAGATACTCTTCCCATTCCCAGTGGCAGTTCCAGCCAATCATCACCAAAATACCGTACTCGTCGCAAAGATCGTATAATCCTTCTGTTTTCCCCCAAAATCCTTCGCAACGAATACTGTTCATATTCATGTGATGCACGTATTTTATCTGTGCTTCTACCGACTCTTTTGTATCCTGAAGTAAAAGATCGTCGGCCCAACCACCACCTTTAATTAATACAAATTTGCCGTTTACTTCAAAAACCCGGTTTTTATCCTCGTTCAGATAACTGTCAATTTCTCTGATACCATATTTCTTTTCAGCACGGTCGATTATTTTATCGCCAACAATAAATTCTGTTTTTAAATTATAGAGGTTGGGTTTGCCCATTCCATTTGGCCACCACAGATTTACGTTTTTTACCGAAAGCTGAGGAAAATCATCGCTAGCAAATTTGCAACTCAATGTTTCGCCTGCTTTTACGCTTACAGTTTTTTCAATATTACCCACCTCGTAATCAATCCGAATAACTCCTTCAATAGTTTTATCCGAACTGTTTACTAAATCTGTCTGAATAAAAAGTTCAGCTTCATTTAAGGTTTCTTTATTAACTCTTGAATAAACAAACGGACTTCTGATTTTAACACCTTCGTTAATTTCCAAAATAACTTCACGAAAAATACCCATATTTCGGTCGCGTGGCAATGGATTCCAGTCAACAAAACCTATAGAAAATTCGCCATCGGCATGTTGCCATATTTTTAGAGCCATTGTATTTTTACCCTTTTTAATATATTTACTGATGTTAAATGTGAACATTTTATAAGTTCCTGCAAAAGAGTCTTTCCCTGCTACCTTTTTACCATTAACCCATAAATCGGCACGGTAATTAATACCGTTAAAACGTAACGAAATAATTTTATCGATATCCTCAGCATCAAGCTCAAAAGATGTTCTAAACCACCAGGGTTGTTTAAATTGTTTGCGGTCAACTTTCTGCATATTAACACCAAAATATGGATCTTCAATAACACCGGTTGTCGCCATACTTCCCAACACAGTTCCGGGAACAATTGCATCTAACCATTTGTCGGGTTTAAAGTCATTTTCCGATATTGAACTTTCATCGATACCCTGTAATTTATCAGACGGTTGCATTTTCCAATTTGCCGAAATAGTTTTAGTTTTTGATGTCAGCACTTTGTCGGGTGTGGTACATGCCGAGAATAAAAATATGACTATTGCTAAAAACAAAACTGTTTTTGATAACGAATTAAATTTATTCATTTCGTGTAATTATTTGGTATAAGCAAAAGTAGTTAAAACTATCTGTTTTTGATATATAAGCTGTTTAAGTTAAAACTGATTCCCGGAAGAAACATATTGGTCTTAGCAGCAAAGCTCGGTTTTATTTATGTAGCCAAAGACACTTAGGGATTATAAAGAAATAACCTAACCGTTTTGACTTGTTCTTTTACAAGTATGTGGCACTAAATTTTAAAACTTTATATTTGTAAAACAAAATAATCAATTATCTAACTTAAATGAAAAAACTATCAGTAAAACATCTCAATAGCGAGCAGCCGGTTTCGTTAAAAATGGCCGTGCAAATTTTGGAGTTGCAAACCGAAACCAATGCCATCGACATAGTAAACTGGAAAGAATTTCCATACAAACCCGGGTTAAAATTTAGAATTGGACATGTTGACAAAGAAATATGGTTGAAATATTATGTCAACGAAAAAAATATTCTGGCACAGGAAACCCGTACAAACGGCGATGTTTACAAAGACAGTACCGTTGAATTTTTTATTTCGGTTGATGGTAAAAATTATTATAATTTCGAATTCAATTGTATTGGTACAATTCATATTGGTTATGGCGAAGGACGGCACAACCGTACACCAATTGAACCTGCAATTGCCCAAAAAATTCAAATTGAATCGACTTTGGGAAACCAGCCATTTGCCGAAAAAAGCGGAGATTTTAGCTGGGAGATGATGATCAGGATTCCGGTTGAATGTTTCGCTTTCGATAAAATTGAAACATTGAAAGGACTGCAAGCCAGAGGTAATTTCTATAAATGTGGCGACGAAACTTCCGACCCGCACTTTGTGACCTGGAATGCAATTGGCACTGAAAATCCTGATTACCATTGCCCCGAGCATTTTGGGAAAATCGATTTTGAATAAAACTTTAAGTTATATTTTAAATTCAACCACGTATGAAACCTGTATTTATGGTTATAGGACAATCGGCAGCTGCAGCAGCCGTACTTGCAATTGATTTAGACTGTACTGTCCAGAAAGTTCCCTATTCAAAATTAAAAACAATATTAAAACTTTTAAAATATTAAATAATGCAACGACGTACCTTTTTAAGAAATTCAACATTAGGAACTGCGGGAGTTTTACTAAACTCTCACAATTTATTTGCCGGCAAACAATGGTTTCCCGACAAGAAAATTATAACAATTAGTTACAATGTTTATAATTTTGACGGGTATCCGAAGACTGATGATACAAAATTTATTCATAAAAATTCATAACTGTCCGAAAGAATAAAGTAGGAAAAAAGCCAAAAAATTCCAACTTTTGAAGTGCAAACTTTTAAATTAAAATTATGGGCTTTCTTCCACAGCATAAAAATACTAAAAAATCAGAAAAACCATTACTGGCAC
>JAJRSD010000098.1 GCA_024278975.1 Bacteroidota bacterium | reverse complement strand
GTGATTTCTTCACTGTACGATTGCGATCCCATTTCACTCAAATAGGCTTTGAGTTCTAGTTCTTCAAAACTATTTTCTGAAACAGATATAGCTTGGGTAAAACCGCAATAATCACACTTAAGCTCAGTGGTCCCTGGAGCGTACAAAAGCTCTGCACCACAGTTGGTACAGGATTTTTTTAATTCGGTCCCGATAGCTATCGGGATTTTGGGAGTTTTTTCTTCCATTTTTTAATAGAATTGTCATTCAGAAGGAGGCACGTCCCGATAATTATCGGGAGAAGAATTTCATTGTTTTTAAACTAAAGATTCTTCGCTTCACTCTGAATGACAAATAAATATTATTGAGGAGGAAGCGGCGGTGGCGTATTTCCGCCTAAAAATGCTTTTAATTCTTCTACTTCTTTTAGGGCAGTCCAATTTGACATTCCTTGTTTCCAAACTAAGGATTCTTTATTTACGGTTCTACCTGCAAATAAAGCCTTCAATTGTTCAAAAGTTACAGGTCCCATTTGTTTTCCTTCGTGAGAATAGAAATACTGAATGCTCGGTGGTATTGGTGGTGGCATCATTCCGCCTTGTTGTTGTTGCATTGGGTTTTGTTGTTGTCCACCCATTTGAGGCGACATTAAACCTCCCATTTGTTGTGCGAGTACAAAGCCCATTCCCATTCCCATTCCTGCTCCTGCGGTTCCACCTTCATTTTTTGCTGCTGCTTCAATTGCTTTGGCAGTTTTGAATTTAGTTAATTTATCCAAGTCTAATTTATCAATACGACTGTATTCGAAGATTTCTTTTTTAAGTTCTTCTGGCATCGAAACATTTTCGATATAGAATTTCTCTAAGGAAATACCCACACTTAAAAATTCTGGTTCCATTACTTCCTTACAAGTTTGTGAAAGCTCGGTGGTGTTTGCTGCGTAAAGTTCTATTGGAAGATTTGCTTGACCAACCGTATCTGTAAAACGAGTTGCAATTAAACTTTTAAGGTGTTCGTTGATTTCAAAATTGGTGAAATTATTATCGGTACCAACGATGTCGATGATAAACTTTCCTGCATCTTCAACTCTAAAAGCATAGGTTCCGAATGCACGAATTTCGATTAATCCAAAACGATCATCACTTAAGGTAATTGGGTTTTTAGTTCCCCATTTTTCATCGGTGAAAAGCGTGGAATTTATAAAATAAACTTCCGCTTTAAAGGGAGAGTCAAAACCGTATTTCCAACCTTTTAAGGTGGTTAGAATCGGCATGTTTTGAGTGTTTAACGTATAAGTGCCAGGTTCAAAAACATCTGCTAGTTGCCCTTCATTTATAAACACCGCTATTTGTCCTTCACGAACAATAAGTTTTGCGTTATTTTTAATTTCATTTTGATAGCGCTCAAAACGGTAACAAATAGTGTCGTCTGTGGAGTCTAACCATTCTACTATGTCAATAAACTCGTTAGATAACTTCTCTTTTATAGTATCAAATATTCCCATTTTATAAAATTTTTAATTTGAGGTATAAAGGTAAGAAATTACAATAGATTATAAATCACCCGAATTAACTATATTTCATCTTTCGTAAAATACGTACCGTTTCTTTATATGAATTATAAACCGAATCGCCCGCTTTCTTTAAAAAAGGTTTTGCTTCAAATAAGGCATCTTTTGCTTCGGTAAAGTCGTTTAAATAACAAATTAAATAAGTGGCAGGAAGACTTTGTAAATCTTTTTCTTCGGAAGGTTTTAAAGGGATTCCTTTTTTCAATTTTTCAACCAAAGCATTGTTGGCATTGTAAATATGATACAGTGTTTTTTTATTGAATTGTGGCGGATCGAAAATTAGTTGAGAATCTATTTGATAAGAACCATTTTCCTGAAAACTAATAATCACTTCCTCTAAAGGATAGTATTTATAGTGATTGTTTAAACCCAAATGTACATATTCTGTAATCTTAAAATTCCCTTCAGAATAAGAAATACTCACCTCATCTAAAGTGGAATAAAACAAGCGTACTTGCTCGTTAATCAGCTCGATATCTACCCTGGAGTAATAGGTTTGGTCTTTTACTTTTTTTACATTTCCTGCCCAACAAACCACAAATTGCTCTTTAAAAACGTGGTAATGTGAATCTAAATCTTTATGTCGATGATTGATGAAATCGATTACACCATCTAGTGTGTGTTCAATATTGTTTTTTGCTTTATTTTCAATGGCTTTTACAATTTCTGAATTGACATCTTTTATCACAATATCAAAATCCTTGGGCATCGAAATACTCCCATCTCTCATAAATATAGAGCCGCCCCAATATTTCCAAATGTTTTTTCGGAGGGATGTAATTTCTTCCGTAGCACGAATGGTTACCAAACCCACCACTTTATCGGAAGGTAAATGCGGAAATGCAACATTTTCATAAATAACCAAAGGTGGATTGGTTAAATAAGCGTTGATAAGGTTTTGAATCTTACTATCATCAAAAAAATCAACACCTCGAATTTCATTGATTTCATCCTCCACACCAATCACAATAAAACTATTGTTTTTCGGGTTGCTATTACTCAAGGCACAAATGTGTTTTAGAAATTTTGCTTTTCCTTCTTTAGAACCTAAATCTATCTTTCGTTTTTTATCATAGAAACTACTCTCATCGTTGTGAGCTAGGAGGTTTTTTATGAGTAGGCGTTTGTTTATCATACAACTTCCTGCGAAGGCAGGAATCTTATTAAATTTTAGTTTTCATCTTATAAAGCACTTCGACTGCGCTCAGTGTGACATCATGCTTAGAGATTTTACAAATGGAGG
>JAJRSD010000097.1 GCA_024278975.1 Bacteroidota bacterium | reverse complement strand
ACTTGAAAGTATTGATATTTCGCAAAAGGAACAGACTTTTACAAGTGGCAAACGAGTAAGGAAAGACGGAAGGACAAAATGTGTTTTTGAGAATGGAACAATGTCAAATATGCTGTATCGTTCTTTGGCGAAAATCCTTTACGTAAACGGCAGAGTTGTTACTCAAAACATTGACAAGGTAAATGAAGATTTTATCGAGAAGTTTAGTAACATCACAAACGAAGATGAAGAAGCTGGATATATCTATGTTTTGAAATCAAAAAGCAAAGACGAACGGATTACATCAATACAAAATCTTTTCAAAATTGGTTATTCAAAAACAGAAGTGGAAGAGAGAATAAAAAATGCAGAAAAAGAACCAACCTATTTAATGGCTCCGGTAAGCATTCAAGGAGCTTGGAAATGTTTTAATATGAATCCGCAGAAATTGGAACAACTGCTTCATAATTTTTTTGGAAACTCTTGCTTGGAATTAGATGTTTTTGACGAAAAAGGAAAAAGACACACGCCAAGAGAATGGTTTATTGCACCAATGGAAGTTATTGAACAAGCAATAGAATTAATAATAAACAGAAAAATTGTAAACTATAAATTTGATGTGGAAAACAAAGCTATTGTCTTGAAGCTGTGATTGCAAGCACTATATTAATGCAAAAATCTGCAAAATTTCAGTACAATTAGACATCAATATAAAACCAATAAAATGAAACAACTACAACTAATTTTAATCTCAATAATAATGAGTGTAAACATTTCGGCAAAAGAGTACCACGTTGCCAAAACCGGAAACGATAATAATCAGGGAACTTCAGAATCACCATTTTTAACAATTCAGACAGCAGCAAATATTGCTAATGCCGGCGATATTGTTACTGTTCACAAAGGTGTTTATCGCGAACGAATTACGCCTCCGCGCGGAGGGAAATCCGATTTAAAACGAATTACTTACCGGGCTGCAAATGGCGAGAAAGTTGAAATTAAGGGTTCGGAAATTATTAATAACTGGATTAAGTTTTCTGGCACAGTCTGGAAAGCAACTATCCCAAATTCCCTTTTCGGAGATTACAATCCGTATAAAGATTTGATAAAAGGCGACTGGTTTTACGATCTGGGTAGAGTTCATCATACCGGAGAAGTTTACCTGAATGGGAAATCGTTTTGGGAGATGGCACTTCTTGAGAAAGTTTTAAACCCAAAACCGGTGGTTGATAATTTCGACCCTGACGGTTCTACTTACACCTGGTTTTGCGAAAGTGATGACGAGTTTACATATATTTATGCCAACTTTCATAACAAAAATCCAAACGATGAACTGGTTGAAATAAATGTTCGGGAAAGCTGTTTTTATCCCGATTCGACGAATATAAATTACATTACAATTAGTGGGTTTTATATGAGCCAGGCAGCAACGCAGTGGGCACCTCCAACAGCAGAACAAATCGGGTTAATCGGAACAAACTGGAGTAAAGGCTGGATTATTGAGAACAATGTAATTCGCAACTCGAAATGCTCGGGAATTACACTTGGCAAGCACGGCGATGAATTTGATAATACTTCCGAAGATTCTGCCGAAGGTTATGTTGAAACCATAAAACGAGCCACAGAAAAAGGTTGGTCTAAGGAAAATATTGGGTCGCATATAATCAGGAACAACACAATTTCCGACTGCGAACAAACCGGAATTTGCGGAAGTATGGGTGGTGTTTTCAGTACAATAGAAAATAATAATATCTACAATATTTGGTTTAAACGACAATGGACAGGTGCCGAAATGGGCGGTATAAAAATTCATGCTGCAATCGACATGGTTATAAAAAATAACCGACTGGTAAATTGTGGTCGTGGTTTGTGGCTCGACTGGATGGCACAGGGGACGCGGGTAACCGGAAATCTCTTCTACAATAACACCACCGATGATATTTTTGTGGAGGTAAATCACGGTCCATTTTTAATCGAAAACAATATTCTTCTTTCCGAACTTGCAATTAGAGACTGGTCGGAAGGTGGTGCTTTTGTTCATAATCTGATTGCCGGAAATATTGAACTTAGCCCACAAAAAAGGGAGACACCGTTTATGGTAGCTCATTCGACAAAAGTAGCTGGGTTAGCAACTACAAAATGTGGCGATAACCGTTACTATAACAATATTTTTGTTGGTGGAGTAAAAGAAATTAAAGGGCGCAAATCGGGTCTGGGAGTTTACGAAAGCACAGAGCTCCCAATGTTTGTTGATGGAAATATTTATTTGAATGGTGCAAGAATATTTGCAGACGAACTTAATTCTGTCAGTTTAGATTACCATCCAAACATTAGTATTGAGGAGAAAGAAGATGGAATTTATCTTTTGATGAGCGTGAATAAAAAAGGATTTAAAATAAGGAATAAAATGGTTACATCTGAGGTTTTGGGTAAGGCAAAAATTACAAATCTGGGCTATGAAAATCCTGACGGAACTTCGATTATTATTGATACTGATTATTTTGGGATTAAGAGAAACAAAAGAAATCCATCGGCTGGCCCTTTTGAAAAAAACCATACAGGTGATATGAAAATGAAGGTTTGGAAGAAATAAATTACAAATTATTACTAATGTCTGGTTAGAAATATTACATATCTGTAATTATATTTTTACAAATATGCGTATATTTGTAAAATATTTTTTACAAATTTGTAATCCGGAAAGATTATTATGAAGAAAAGATTACTATTTCATACCATAAAAAAATATATCAATCATAAAAATGCGTTGATTATTACAGGCATGCGTCAGGTTGGTAAAACAACAATAATGAAACAACTTTACGAAGAGGTTGATTCGCCAAAATTGTGGTTCGATTTTGATAATCCGCTCGACATGCTTCTCTTTGAAGATATCGACTACAATAATATCTACCAAAAACTTAAAAAAACAGCTAAATCAGCCGATAGCAGACTTTATGTTTTTATCGATGAGATTCAAAATCTTCCGGAGATAACAAAAATTATTAAGTATCATATCGACCATTATAATGTAAAATATATTCTTACAGGCTCTTCTAATTATTACCTTAAAAATCTTTTTCCCGAGTCATTAAGTGGTCGTAAGTTTTTGTTTGTTCTGCCTCCCTTAAGTTTTCAGGAATTTCTATTTTTTAATGATAAGATAACGGAGGTTGAATTGAAAGATAATTTCAATAAAATTATTAAAGAACAGAACAGAATTGATTTTGAAAAACGAAACCCCGACTACGAAAATTACATTGAATTTGGAGGGTTCCCTGAAGTGGTTGTAACAGAAGATGAGGAAACTAAGAAAGCCATTTTAAAAAATATTTTTGCCTCATTTTTCGAAAAAGACCTGAAAATTCTCTCCGACATAAAAGATATCAGAGAACTCCGCGATTTAATATTGCTTTTAGTTCCTCGAACCGGCAACATTCTCGATATCACGAAACTTTCTAGCGAACTGGGAATAAATCGTGTGAAACTTTACAGTTATCTGGAATTTTTACAAGGTGTTTTTTTTCTCTATCTTTTGCCTAAATTTTCGAAAAGTATAGACCGAAGTGTTGCCGGCGGTAAAAAAGTATATTTTGCAGATACCGGAATATTAAATATTATTGGGAAGGTAAATGATGGACAATTATTCGAAAATGCCGTTGCAAATCAACTTCAGAGTTTTGGCTCGTTGAGTTTTTATAATCAAAGAAATACGGCTGAAATTGATTTTATAGTTAATAATGAGTTTGCTTTTGAAGTAAAACTAAATGGAACAGTTCAAGATTTAAAGAAAACCGTGTATCTTTCTAAAAAAATTGGGATTAACAAAAGCTATTTAATAAGTAAAAATTATAACGATTTAAAAGATACAATCTTTCCAATGTTTTTGTAATAGAATAAAATTAATAAGATATGAACTCAAGAGAACAATTTTTAAAAACGGTTAACCACAAACAGCCCGACCGTGTGGTTATTGATTTAGGAGCAACGCCGGTTACCGGAATTCATGTTCAAACCATCTCGAAATTGCGCAGGCATTTTGGATTGCAGCGGAAGCCAATTCGTGTAATCGAACCCTTTCAAATGTTGGGTGAAGTTGGCTGGGAGTTGATAGATTCTATTGGAATAGACGTAATTGGTGCGTGGGGTAAAAACAATATGTTTGGGTTTCATAATCATGCTCCATACAAAGAGTGGAAAACTCCTTGGGGACAGCGGGTTATGGTTCCGTTAAATTTTAATGTAACAAAAGATGAAAATGGCGATTTGCTAATGTATCCCGAGGGAGACACTTCTGTTGCGCCATCTGCAAAAATGCCAAAAGCCAGTTACTTTTTCGATGCAATAATTCGTCAGGAACCGATAGTTGAAGAGGAGTTGAATGTTGAAGATAATCTTGAGGAATTTGGGTTGATTTCTGATGAAGATCTGGAACACTGGCGAACAGAAGTTGACAAAGCATACTTTTCGGGGAAAGCAGTAATTGCCGCTTTTGGTGGTACTGCACTTGGCGATATTGCACTTGTTCCGGGGCTAAACCTAAAAGAACCAAAAGGCATCCGCGATGTTACAGAGTGGTATATGAGTACAATTATGCGCCCCGATTATGTGAAAAGTATGTTTGAGCGCGAAGTGGAAATTGCAATAGAAAACTTAAAGCGTATTTTTGCAGTTGTTGGTAACAAAGTAAATGCAATGTTTATTTGCGGAACCGACTTTGGCACACAAGACTCAACATTCTGCGCACCCGAGCAATTCGACGAAATGTGGCTGCCATACTATAAAAAAGTTAACGACTGGATTCATGAAAACACGCAATGGAAAACATTTAAACATTCGTGTGGTGCAGTAGAAAATTTTATGGATGGTTTTATTCGTGCCGGGTTCGATATTATTAACCCTGTACAAATTAGTGCTACCGGAATGGATCCCGCAAAATTAAAGCAAAAATATGGTCGCGACCTTGTTTTCTGGGGCGGCGGAGTTGATACTCAACATGTACTTCCGTTTGGCAAACCTAAAGAGGTGCGCGAACAAGTTTTACGTACCTGCGATATTTTCTCGAAAGATGGCGGTTTTGTATTTAACACCGTTCATAATATTCAGGCAAATGTTCCGGTTGAAAATATTGTGGCAATGCTGGAGGCTATTAAAGAGTTTAACGGACGGTAGTTAGTTGCAGTAAATGCTCCTTTGATTTGCTCGTCTCCAAAGAGAACATTAAATATGATGGAACTGTTGCAGTTATATTGGTGTTAGCCATTATATACAAAACCAGATAAAACTTAAGGGAGAGTGAAACATATGAAATCAAAAGAAATATTTAATAGAATAGAAAATATAATTAACAATAACGTTAACAAGTCTGACAATGCAAAAATTGATAATGAAGCAGAAAATGAGACTAAGTATGATAAAAATGAGTTTAAAGATATATTGTATTTATTAATGCAGTTATTCTTAAATATCTTAAAAGCACCATTTAAAATAGTTGCTAAATATTTAAGAGATGAGATTATTATAGCAGTAAAAAAAGATGCCAAAATTTATATGCTAATTATGGGTATAATGGGTGTCTTATTTGTTATTTTTTCTGTAATATGGCTTTTTATTTCTGTTGCAGTAGGAATTTACTGTTATGATAAGGGACATACAATACTAATATCAATAATATACTCTATTGGTTTTCAATTGGTCAGTTTTATTTTGATTAGTTTAATTGCATTAATTGCATCAAAGAAACTTAACTCTTTAAAAGTTCTGAAAAAACTTAATAAATATAATAAATAGAAAAACTGTTTATGACTTTAATAATATGATGATAATAAAACATAGTTGAAAATATATTTTAAATTTTGAATAAATAAATAAACAATGGCTAACAAAAAATATACTGCATACCGCAATTACCTGTATATATGAAAGTTATAAAACAAAATAAAGTTTGTCGTAACTTGAAAATAATTGTTTCAAAAAGCGGTACGCAGCATATTTAAACCGTTATGGCACATAGGGATTATATGAAGTAAGAATTAAATCTGGCTCAAATATTTATAGAATTTTTTGTTGTTTTTGACTCTGGTAAAATTGTTGTCTTATTCAACGGATTTCAAAAAAAAAGTCAAAAAACACCAAAAAAAGAAATTAATAGAGCATTGAAAATAAAGGACGAATATTTTAGAAATAAAAAAGGAGGAGGATTATGAAAACAATAAAAGATGCAACAACTTTTGATGAATTATTGGACATTAAATACGGAAAACTGGGAACAGAAAAACGAGACGGATTTGAAATTAAAGCAAAGGCCTTTATTGTTGGAGAAATGATTAAAGATGAAAGGAAAAGGGCTCATTTAACACAGGAGGACTTAGCAAAAAAAACAGGTACAAAGAAAAGTTATATTTCACGTTTGGAAAATGGAAAAATTGATATTCAAATTTCTACCCTGTTCAAAATATTTGAAGAAGGATTGGGGAAGAAATTAGGATTGACCATAAATTGAGATAAAACTACGACGCCATAACAAAACCCATATTTAATGCGGGTTTCGGTGAGTATTTTAAGTGCAGTGTGTTTTGTAAACCCCGCCAATCCGTCTTTGACAAATTTGCGGTAAAATGAAACTATAAATGTAAACGGCAGTCTGTCTAAAAACTACTTTTAATCACTAATTTTAAATTTTATAGTCAAGATTTACTAACAACTTTATTAAAACGTACTTTGGCAAATAGTACTCATAATGAATATGATGACAATAAATAACATAGTGGTGTTTTTAAAATCCGGAGCATTGAAATGTTAAACGCATCATATTAAAACCATTATCACCAATTTAAAAAAACAGGATAGTAACAATCAAAAGATATTTGTTTCTATTCAGGAGAAAGCGTTTCCTGTGATTAATTATTGAATTTATTCCAAAATATTTTTACAATATTCAACACATTTAATTACCTCTTTTTGCGCATTAGAATTGGCGGGAATTGTGTACTCCAACTCCACATCGAAAAATATAGGCCATTTGTTTTTCTGAACCAGAAGTAACATGTCGGCAATAGGAGTTTCTCCTTCTCCCCACGGCATATTTGTATTTGCAGGATTAGAATTTTTTCCTGTTTTATCTTTTAAATGAATACTAAAAATCTGATCGTGTAAACGTTCAATTATTTTATTTGGGTGAATACCAGTTGCACCAAAATAGTGCCCGGCATCGAAATTTAATCTGTTGTTGGGCGAATATGCCAAAAACTTATCGAAGCTAAAACCGGGTTGACCGGGTTGTAGATGGTTGTGAAAGATGGCGTACATTTTATGTTTTTCGGCAAATTTACCCAACCGCTGGCAAGCTTGTTCTCCAATTTCGTTCGAAATGCCTTTAGCGCCTAATATTTTAGCTGCTTTAAAAGCGTAATCAATTTCGGCATCGCTCCATTTTGCCGGCGAAAACTTAACAATGTGAATATCAATTCCGGCATTGTCGAACATCTTTCGAAGCTTTTTGTATTTTTCTAAATTGTTAGAAATACGCCACTGTTTTTGCAGTGCCATCGCTCTGTTCTTTTCAATCAGAAATAATTCTCGTTCTGTATCAGTTTGTTTTGTACCACGTTTTACCCGAGGTGGCATCGTTGGGATTCCTGCAAACTCTTCGGCAACATTTCCCATTAATTCCAGCGAGCTGATACCGGCTTCGGTGCAATATTTTATAATGTCTTCAGCGCCGGATGGCATACTTCGCCAACTATAAGTAATTGCTCCAATTTGAACGTTGCCAAATTTAGAACCCGAATTTGTACAGCTAAATGCAAGGGGCGTTAAACAAATAGCTGCAGTTGCGGTAGTTGTTGTTCCAATAAATTTTCTTCGCGATAAAAGTTGATTAGGTTTTTGCATCACTTAAAATATTGATTTAGATATCAGATTTTGTAAATGTTCAGATCTAAATTAGTACATTTTTCTGAAACTTAAAGAAATACTATTTTTTGTTGATAAAGTATGCCCTTCGCAGGTAGAAGTGTTAATATCTATCTCTTTATTTTGATTTCTATCTGCCCGGATTATAGAACTTTGCAATACTATGCAAGGGCAAAAAGAGATACAAATATCTAAATTAATGTAAAATGAAAAAATCAATCTTTATTCTTTTCTTAACTGTATTTACGATCTCAGGTTTTTCGCAGAAATACGAAAGTAACTGGGAGTCGATAAATAGTCGTCCAATACCCGAATGGTTTACCGATGCCAAGTTTGGAATTTTTATTCACTGGGGAGTCTATTCCGTTCCTGCCTGGGCACCTGCCGATGCCGATATTGGAGTTTATGCAAAATATGCCGAATGGTACTGGTGGAGAATAAATGAAGACAGCGATGCTGGCAAACTCTTTCGTGCTTATCACAATAAAATGTATGGCGAGGATTCTCAGTATCAGGATTTTGCAGCAGATTTTAAAGCCGAACACTGGAACCCTGAACAGTGGGCGGATGTTTTTAAGAAGTCGGGAGCTAAATATGTTGTGCTAACATCGAAACATCACGAAGGTTTTACACTTTGGCCGAGTGAACAAAGCTGGAACTGGAACAGTGTTGACATTGGTCCGCACCGCGATTTATGTGGCGATTTAAGTAAAGCCGTAAAAGATGCCGGATTACGGATGGGTTTCTATTATTCGCTTTACGAATGGTACAATCCGCTGTATAAAAATAATCTTGAAAAATATGTTGACGACCACATGATTCCGCAAATGAAGGATTTAATAACACGCTACGAACCCGATGTTTTATGGACCGACGGAGAGTGGGATCATCCGAGTAAAGATTGGAAAAGCACAGAGTTTTTAGCCTGGCTCTACAACGAATCGCCGGTAAAAGAGAGTGTTTGTGTTAACGATCGCTGGGGCAGTGAGACACGTGGAAAACTCGGTGGCTATTTTACTACCGAGTATGACATGATTCACGACAGCAAAGGAATCGGTGAAATTGATCATCCATGGGAAGAGTGTCGCGGAATTGGAACTTCATTTGGTTATAACCAAATGGAAACCTTAGATAATTATATGTCGTCGGATGCGCTGATAGATATGTTAGTTGAAAAGGTAGCGGCGGGTGGCAGTCTGTTACTCGATATCGGACCGACAGCCGATGGCAGAATTCCGGTAATTCAGCAACAACGTTTATTGGATATTGGAGCGTGGTTAGGCATTAACGGCGAGGCAATTTACAAAACCCGAAAATGGGAAGGAGCAGCAGCAAACAAACAAGACAATGTTTTCTTCACAAAAATGGGAAATGATTTATATGTTCTTTGTACCGAATTTCCCGAAAAACCAATCGTAATTTCTGGCATCAAGAAAAAACCAACGATTAAAATGTTGGGTGTATCAGGCAACGTTAAGGTGAAAAAGAGGGGAAAGAAAATTACGATTTCAATTCCAGACATTTCACCCAAAAATAACCCCAGCGAATTTGCATGGGTATTTAAAATTGAAAATGCTTTTTAGCTGGTTGTTGGTTTTGTAAACTTTTAAGGAACGCAGTACAATAGAGTATCAGCAAACAGCAACTATAGAAATTAAGACAACCAGGAATATAAGTGAATAAACTAAATATCGAAAATACAATTTCAAAACAAAATAATTATAAAGGATTTTTAATCGATTTGATTATTTATATCTCTATAATGTTTTTGGTAAGAGAGATTTATATACCAGAAGTTGGATTTATTGCAAACGGACTTTTTTGGTCGTTTACCACTTTGTTAGTCGCAATTTGGAGAATGAAAGTAAGGGGAGTGTCATGGAAAGATTTAGGTTTGAGAAAACCTGAGAATTTCGGAAAAACAATTGGGATATCAGCTATAATTCTTGCAACTGTGATAATTTCAATAATAACCTTCGAGATATTAAAAGACCATTTACCGTTCTCTTTGGCTTCGGATAATTCATCAGAAAGTGCAGTTTCTAAATTTGGAAACATAAGAGGAAACTGGGTGCATTTTCTTTTAATTATCCCATTCATTTGGGTTGAATCGATGTTAGAAGAGTTATTAGACAGGGGGTTTTTAATGAACTGGATTGAACGGCTATTTTCTAAAACCTCTTTTGCAACAGTAATTGCAGTGGTGTTATATGCAAGCTGAAAAAAGACCGAAATAATGATATTTTACTGCATCAAAAAAAGTGAAATATTAGAAATGCCAACGCACAAAGCATAAGTTTTCCAGCCCTTCCCTGCAACTCCCGATAAAGAATCGGGACAGGCTGTCCCTTCGCTGTCAAACACATGCTTTTTTGCCATCGCACACTTTATTACAAATTGAATGTTTAGAACTAAAATGAAAGTAGTATTTTAGAGGTTTTATAATTAGACAGAGAAAAATCAAAATATGAGCATGTTTCAGAAATCGGTAGAAAAGAAGTACTTAAATGAACTTGACTCGTCATTTATCGAAAATAAATATGCTGATTTTCAAAACTATTTTGGTAACCCTGAGAGGCAGAAAAACATAAGAAATGCAAAAGAGGAACAATTTCAGGAAGGATTTTTAAGGGAATTGTTTGTAAATATTTTTGGTTACACTTTAAATCCTGAACTTAATTTTAATCTAACTACCGAATTAAAAAACATCTCGAACAGTAGAAAAGCTGACGGGGCAATTTTAAAAAATGAAAATGCACATGCAGTAATCGAATTGAAATCAACAAATACAACCGACCTCGATTCAATAGAAACACAAGCATTCGGATATAAAAACCATCATCCGAAATGTGTTTACGTGATAACATCGAATTTTGAGAAACTTCGGTTTTACATACAGAATGCTGTTGACCATATTGATTTTGATTTATTCAACCTCACAAGAGAACAGTTTTCGTTAATGTGGCTTTGTTTGGCAAAAGAGAACCTGTTAAACGATTTGCCCCTAAAAATAAAAGACTCGTCGGTACTGCAAGAAGAAAATATTACTAAAAAATTGTATGCCGATTATTCCAGATTCAGGACAGCAATTTTCAATAACCTCATAAAAAACAACATCGATACTGACAAACTGTTGCTTTTTAAAAAAACGCAAAAACTGTTAGACCGTTTCCTGTTTATCTTTTTTGCTGAAGACAGGTTGTTACTTCCGCCAAATTCAATAAGCGAAATTGTAAAACAGTGGACAACCTTAAAAGACGAACTGGACGAGTACGTTCCTTTGTATGCACGTTTCAAAAAGTATTTTGGTTATATGAACACTGGTTTTAAGGGGAAGAAATATGATATTTACGCATACAACGGCGGACTTTTTAAACCCGATGAAATACTGGACAACATTTTAATTGACGATGATATTTTGCATGAACACACAATAAAATTAAGCAATTACGATTTTGAAACCGATGTTGATGTAAATATTCTTGGACATATTTTCGAGCATTCGTTGGGCGAAATTGAGAATGTTCAGGCAGAAATTAAAGGCGAGAAAGTTGACAGCCAAAAAACCAGACGCAAAAAGGACGGTATTTTTTACACCCCGAAATATATTACCAAATACATTGTTGAAAATACGGTTGGGAAATTGTGCAACGAAAAACGGAATGAACTGCAAATTATTGACGAAGATTATGCAAAGGGCAGGAAAAACCGTAAAAAGGAAATTGTCCGTACTCTTGATAAAAAACTGGATGATTACCGAAACTGGCTTTTAACGCTAACCATTCTCGACCCTGCTTGTGGTTCGGGGGCTTTTCTTAATCAGGCACTGGAATTTCTAATAAACGAACACCAAAAAATTGACGAACTGCGAACACAGCTTTTTGGCGGCGCAATTGTGTTTTCCGACATAACAACCGATATTCTTGAAAAAAACATATTTGGTGTTGACCTTAACGAAGAATCTGTTGAAATTGCTAAACTCTCGCTTTGGTTGCGTACCGCGCAAAAAGGCAGAAAACTAAACACCCTGAGCAATAACATAAAATGTGGAAACTCGTTGATTGACGACCCCGAAATTGCCGGGGATAAAGCATTTAATTGGCATAATGAGTTTCCTCATATATTCAGTAAAAAGAAGAAAAAAGCGTGGCATATTACAACTGCAATACATAATTCGAGATATTCGCAACGGATGTTGGATTATCATATTAAAACGGATGATGCAAGCTGGCTATCTGAAAATGATGAAATATTAATAACCGAAATTATTGCAGGAATAATAAAAGAAGATAAGCTGAATGTAGTAGAATATAATATCTGTGGCGACCATATGCATCTGCTACTAATATGTGAAGAGAAAAAGCTAACTAAAATAGTAGGGAAAATAAAGGCTGTAAGTGCCAGAGAGTATAATATAAAAAAAGGATATACTATTCCGAAAGGAAAGAGCGAAAGCGATATAACAAGGGGACATGTCCCCTTGTCCGATACCGATACCGAAGCTAAAAAAGAAAAGAAAAAGTATAATTCGCTTTGGACGCAAAAATTCGGAAAAGGCGAAATAAAAGACGATGAGTATCTGAATAATGCGATAGAGTATATCCGAAATAACAGGACTAAGCACAAACTGCCGATAAGTGAAAGAATAGAAAAAATAAAAGAAGAATTTTTATGCACTAAAGAACATGCTTTCCGAACTGAATATACCGGCGGTTTTGATGTGGTTATTGGGAATCCGCCGTATGTTCCAACAGAGTATATTCATGAGCATGACAAAATATATTTAGAAAAAACATATCAATCAGCGTTTGGAAGGATAAATCTTTTTCCAGTTTTTTACGAAAAGGGACTTCTTGTTCTTAAACAAGATGGTTTATTGTCATTTATTACACCTTATACAATTCTAAAAAACCAGTATTATAAAGAAGCTCGAAAATATATATTAGAAAAATCAACTATAAGTGTTTTAGTTGACTTTAAGGGAATTACTGTTTTTGAAGATGCCGCAGTGGATTCTATTATTTTGACTTTACGAAAAAAGCTTAATGATAATAATAAATTTACTTCAATATTCAATATTAAGGATTTTCAAACAAATCAATATCAAGTAGCAGATACTTTTCAAAATGATATTCTTAAAAGTGACGATTTATCATTTAATGTTTCATTAAACGATAAGCTCATAAAAAGAATTTCGAAAAATTGTAAATCATTAAAAGAGATTATAAATTTTAATCAGGGAATTATTACAGGTGGAAATAAAAAATTCATTACACCAGTAAAAAGTGAATTAACCAAAAAAATAATTACAGGTAGTGATTTTAACAGATACTCAATTGTTCCAAGCGATAATTATATTATTTACGATAAAGAAAAGCTCCATCGTCCAAGAAAAAAAGAAATATTTGAAGTCCAAGAAAAAATATTATTACGCCAAACTGGAGCTTACCCAATTTGTGCAATAGATACTGAAAGATATTATACTTTGGATACTGTACATAATGGATTGTTAATTGATTCAAATTATGATTTGAAGTATCTTTTAACCCTCCTGAACAGTAAGCTTTTAAGATTTTTGTATGAAAACTCAATTAATGAATCAGGCAAAGTATTTGCCCAAGTAAAAATAATTTATATTGACCCACTTCCAATTAGAATTGTTGGCAAAGAAGAACAAGAACAATTTATATCTCTTGCAGAATTAATAATTTCAGAGTCTTCAAATTTAACCAATTTAAGAAAGCAGTTTATTAATCTTCTACTGAATAAATATGAAATAGGAAAATTAAGCAAGAAGCTTCAAAATTGGTACGAGATAGAATTCAAAGATTTCCTCAAAGAACTCAAAAAAGCAAAGATTGAACTTGGTTTATCCGAAGAAGCAGAATGGATGCTATATTTCAATGAGCAAAAAGAAAAAGCCCAAATCATAAAATCCGAAATAGAAAAAACCGATAAAGAAATAGACCAAATGGTTTATGAGTTGTATGGTTTGAGTGAGGAGGAGATTAAAATTGTGGAGGGGACAACCAAATGACCAACTCAGAAATCATATTATACACCACTCCGCAAGGGGAAATCAAAATAGAAGTATTTCTGCAAGACGAAACAGTTTGGCTTACCCAGCGTGCAATGGGTGAATTGTTTGGTGTTGTAAAATCTACCATAAGCGAACACCTTTCAAACATTTATAAAAGTGGTGAACTGGAAAAAGAGGCAACTGTTCGGAAAATCCGAACAGTTCAAAAAGAAGCTGGTCGAGAGGTTAGCAGAAACCTTGACTTTTATAATCTCGATGCTATAATTTCGGTTGGCTACCGGGTAAATTCGCATCAGGCAACTCAATTTAGGATTTGGGCTACAAAAACTTTAAAAGAATTTATCATTAAAGGTTTTGTTTTAGATGATGAGCGACTGAAACAAGGGAAAAAACTTTTTGGTAAAGATTATTTCGATGAATTACTGGAACGGATTCGCGAAATCCGTGCAAGCGAACGAAGATTTTACCAAAAGATTACTGACATCTATTCGGAGTGCAGTATTGATTATCAACCGAAAGCAGAGACAACAAAGGTCTTTTATAAAACCGTACAAAACAAATTACATTGGGCAATTACAGGACAAACGGCTGCCGAAATAATTTCATCGAGGGCAAAAGCTGAGTTGCCTAACATGGGACTTACAACCTGGAAAAATTCACCCAAAGGAAAGGTGTTAAAATCAGATATTTCCATTGCCAAAAACTATCTGAACAAAAAAGAAATTGATGAACTTAATAAAATTGTAACCATGTACCTTGACTTTGCCGAAAAACAAGCTTCTCGACAAATACCAATGAACATGAAAGATTGGGCTGAAAGACTTGATGCATTTCTGCAATTTTATGATTACTCAGTATTGAAAAGTGCAGGTTCAATATCGGCTGAAATTGCAAAGAAACTGGCGACAGAGCAATATGAAAAATTTAGAGTTATACAGGATGATGACTTTGAATCGGACTTTGACAAAGAGATAAAAAGGATAAAAGGGAAATAATGAGAAATTTACCACAAACCGTCCCTTCGCTGTCAGGCACATTTAGCATTCACACAAGGCTTGCCCTCAAACCCAAAATGCTAAAAAAGCCTTCCAGCCCGTCCCACACCATCGTACTGACCGTGAAACATTGCAGTAAAATAGAAACATTTGAATTGAAAGAAGAAAACAGCCAGCATATAACAAAGGCTATACGTAATTTGGGTATTGTACTGATATTGAAGTTTTTAGCATTATGCAAGTTTAGTAGTAAATTGAAAATTAATCGTTTCAAAATCCCAAACTACGCATAGCCAAACCGTTACAGGCAATGATATTCGGATTCAGACATTCACACGATTTATCGGAAAGATCGATAACAGTTAGAATTATTGGTCTGATTATGGGAATTGCGTATGTGAAATCTGGACGAAATTTATGGCCATTAATTATTGCACATTGCATATTAAATAGTATGTCGATGATTGAAAGAGTGCTGTAACCCACAGTTGTATTGCAGTGGGATAGTAAAAGATGGCTAACCTTCGCAATTATTTAAGATGAATAGACTATTTTTATGAGCAAAATTCAAAAGTCTGAGTATTTTAATTTGAAACAAAACAAAAATAAAACCAAAAAATAGATTATGACAAAAGCAAAAGAGTTTTTAAAAGTACACAAAATGACAGCCGCTGATTATAATATCAACGAAATTGTTTCTTTATTTATTACCGAAATGGAAGACGGACTTGCCGGAAAAGAGAGTTCGCTACTGATGCTTCCGACTTATATTGAAGCCGAAGGTGAAGTTAAAGCAAACGAGCCGGTAATTGCAATTGATGCAGGTGGCACAAATTTTAGGGCAGCAAAAGTTTATTTCGATGAAAACCTAAAACTGATTACCGAAAATATTCAGATGAATAAAATGCCGGCAACCGATAAAGAACTTTCAAAAAAAGAGTTCTTCGACACCTTCGCCAATTATATGGAAGATTATAAAACGGTTTCGGATAAAATAGGATTCTGTTTTTCGTATGCTGCCGAAATTTTCCCCAATAAAGATGGTAAATTAATTGAGTGGAGTAAAGAGGTAAAAGCACCCGGCGTAATTGGAGAAATGATTGGCGAGCAACTTCTGGCTGCTATGGGAACACCCGAAAAACAAGTTGTTTTAATGAACGACACAGTCTCTACTTTATTGGCAGGGAAAGCTGCAACTGCCGGAAAAGTTTACGATACTTACATCGGGTTTATTCTCGGAACCGGAACAAACACAAGTTATATCGAAGATAATAAAAATATCACCAAAACTTCTGATTTAGACTTGGGAGGCAGTCAGATAATAAATATCGAATCTGGGAATTATGGTGGAATAGAAGCTACTGATATTGATGTTGCCTTTGGTAAAACTACAAAAGATCCGGGTCGTTATCTGTTCGAAAAAATGTTCTCGGGTGGTTATCTGGGCGGACTTTGTACCGTTGCATTAAAAATTGCAGCCTCAGAGAATGTGTTTTCAGCAGATTCAAAAACTAAAATTGAAAGCCTGTCTGAGCTGTCATCAGAAGAGATTAACAAATTTGTTTGTGGAATTGATTTAGCTGAAAATACACTGACAACAGTATTAACTTCTAACGAGGATAAATCGACAGCAGCAGAAATAATTAACGGATTAATAGAACGTGCCGCAAAATTAGTAGCCATAAATATTGCTGCGGTTATATTAAAAACCGACAAGGCAAAATCAGCCGAAAAACCTGTTTTAATGACCATCGAAGGAACAACATTTTACAAATTAAATAATTTCCAAAAGATGTTCGAAGAGTTTCTGCAAGAGTTTTTATCAGGCGAAAACAAGCGGTATTACGAAATTGTGGAGGTTGAAAATTCCAGTTTACTCGGTGCGGCAATTGCTGCAATTGTAAATTAATAAGTTTTTTTTGAGAGTAGGGCTATTATAACGTTATTTGAAGTTATTTAATTAGAGTAAACTAAAGTCATGAAACGTATAATTATTGTTTTACTATTTGTTTCGACTTTTACAATTTCAAAAAGTCAGAATCATTCAGCAATTAGTTTAGGAGGAGGATATCCTTTTTTCTTCCAATCAAATTTTAACAAAGAATCGGGAGGGACACACTCCATCTCCAATAAAAAAATTAATGCTTTTATTGAAAAGCCCGGACTATTCAAACTGAATAGCGAGAGTTTATACATTACTCCCGGAGTTGGTTATTTCCTTTTTAATGAAAATGGAAGTGGAGGTGGACTTGGTGGTGGTAATTCGAAAACATTAAAACATCAAGCTGTTAGCTTGTATGGTAAATTTATTTACGAGTGGAACTTTAAATCGGTGAAATCCACTAATTTATACCTTGGATTTGTTTCGGGTTTATATCTCTACTCCAATACAACGGGTACTAAATCATGGTGGCAGATGTATCAAAATAATAATCGTTCGGGTACTACAGAAGTTGATAGGAGTGGCAACCATTTTTTTAACTCAGCTTATATGGGATTTATCTTCGGGATTAAACCTCTTGGCAACAATTCGAGCTCTCTTTTCGTGCCAACAGTAGAGTTATCGTTTATGCCAAATTATGCAGTAATTTACGACGACCATATTGTTGAAGATGAGCAAAAGCTAACAAAAAGTATGTTAATGTTATCACTCTCTATCGGGTTCAACCCAAAGAGAAAAAAAGTCGATTAGTTTTAAAATATTACCATTTTGGGAATAACCAGGGAGAGCATAAAAATCAAAAAGCTATTTGGGTTGAGTATATTATTTCTTGAAATTAAACCAAAACAAGGAACCTTGCATCTGGAAGTTTATGAAAAATAAATATTGAAAAAAACTATATTCCTATGAAAAACCTAACCATCTTTTTTATAACCCTTTTCATCTCTGTTTCTGTGTTTGCTCAAAACGAAGGAAGAATAATTAACCTTAACGGCAAATGGGATTTCGACCAAACAATAAATGCTTTTCCGCCACATGAATTTACACGAACCTGCCCGGTACCGGGACTAATTCATCTGGCTGAGCCGAGAGCCAAAGACTACGATAAACTCTTTAAAAAACCCAACCAGGTTTTAGCCGACGATTCGTATGACTACCGTGAACTCGACTACGAACCAAAATACAGTTGGTACAAAAAAATGGTTAAAATCCCTGCTGAGTTGAATGGAAGCGAGGCAATGCTTACAGTTTTAAAAAGTAAATATGTTACGCAAGTTTATATAAATGGTCAGGATGTAGGGCAATCTGTTTCGTGCTACACACCAATAGATTTCAAAGTTACTAATGCACTAAAATTTGGAGAGGAAAATGAAATATTAATCCGCGTTGGCGAACGAATTTGGTTACCTCCACAAGCTGCAGGTAGCACCGACAAAGAGAAAGTTCATTATATTCCCGGTATTTGGGACGATGTTTTTCTATCGTTTTCAGGAAAACAGAAAATCTATAAAAACCTGATTCTGCCTTCGGTGAAAAATAAAAAAGTAACGGTTAAATTATTGGTTCGCAATTTTTACCCGCAACAAATAATGTATGGCGACCCAATGACTGACAGCGTAAAAGCTGAGGTTATTATAAAAGAGAAGGTTTCGGGTAAACAAGTTGCAAAAGGTGTAATCAGCGGAGAAACTACACGAGATAACGAAACTCAGTTAACAGTTGAAATTCCCATAAATAATTTCAAGAAATGGTCTCCTGAAACTCCATTTTTATACGAAGCAGAAATAAAACTTTACGATGGTAACAAATTTTCTGATGTGGTTGTCGAAAAGTTCGGGATGCGCGATTTTGAGCGTAGAGGAAAATATTTTTATTTGAATAGCGAGAAATATTATTTGCGGGGAAGTAACATTACACTGCATCGGTTTTTTGAAGATCCCGACTGTCAGGCTTTACCATGGAACAGAGAGTGGGTGAAAAAACTTTTGATTGACGACCCGAAATCAATCGACTGGAATGCCATGCGAATTTGCGTTGGAATAGTTCCTGATTTCTGGTACGATTTGGCCGATGAATATGGAATGGTTTTGCAAAACGAGTGGTTATACTGGCAAAATCATGGTTGGAACGAACAGATTCGTGAAGAGTTTACCGACTGGGTTTGGAGCGATGGAAATCATCCGGGTATCGTAATTTGGGATGCAATTAACGAAAACGTAAACAGTTACATCGGCAACACTTTAATTCCTGAATTACAAAAACTCGACCCCACCCGAATTTGGGATGCCGGGTACATGCAGGAAAAAGATCTTGTGGGTGTCGATCCTTTGGATGAACCTCATTTGTATCGCGCCGGGTGGCAATTAATGCAAGAGAAAGATCCAATTAAATATTTAACAGAAAACCCATATCGACTTGGAAAAATGGACGACTGGGAACAAAATCAACTAAAATATCTCGAAGCATCGGCAACACAACTTGTAAACGAATATGGATGGAACTGGCTTTGGCGCGATGGACAACCCGCAAAACTCACCAAAAATATTTACGATAATTTGGTGGGCGAAAATGCAACTGTAAAAGAGAGACGCAGGTTGCAGTCGTATTGGTTGTCGTGCGAAACCGAGTGGATACGCGGCGAACGTACAATGGCAGGGGTACTTGCTTTTTGCCATCTTACAAATAATTATGGTTACACCGGCGACTGGTACATCAATAACATTAAAGATTTAGAAATCGGACCTTCGTTAAAATGGTTTAAACACTCGTTTGCGCCAACTAATGTTTTTATCGATTTGGCTGACCAGCGCTATTTCCCAAATGGTTTTTATAGACCCGGCGAACAGTTGGTTTTTAATCTGATTGGTATTAACGATTTAAATAAAAAAGTGCCTGGAACAGTAACTGCAAAACTTATAGATTCAAAAGGAAATTTGGTTTCTGAATTAATAAAAGAGATAGAAATCCCACCATACCAACGAATTAATATTCCGGCATTTTTTACCCTGCCCCAAAAACAAGGTGGGTATTTAGTTTTAGCTGAATTTGTAAAAAATGGTTCAACCGAAATATTAAAAAGCCGACGATATATAAAAGTTAGCAATGTTGATAATCCTGATTTTTGGGAAATAGAACCCTGATTTGATTTTTGAATCGGCATTATAACCAACTGGTTATCTGGAAGAATGAGACTTTACTACAAACTCTACTTCATTTCTTTTCCTTGAAGAAAAGAAACGAAGCAAAGAAAATGCAAAAGTCGAGTCAAAATATTTCAACAACTCGCCTGTGCAAAAGATATAGATTTAATGCAGCATTGTAGTGTTAAATTATTATTCTCCTCGAACCGCTGCAATACCCGGAAGAACTTTACCTTCTAAATATTCCAGCAAAGCACCGCCGGCAGTTGAGATGTACGAAACACCATCGGCAAAACCAAACTGATTAACAAGTGCAACAGAATCGCCGCCGCCAACAAGCGAGAAAGCACCTTTTTTTGTTGCCTTAACAACTGCTTCGCCAATCGCGATTGAACCACCTGCAAATTTTTCTATTTCGAAAACTCCCACCGGACCGTTCCAAAGAATAGTACCCGATTTTTCTATTACCTCTTTAAATCGCTTAATACTTTCCGGACCGGCATCCAAACCTTCCCATCCATCAGGAATTTCTCCTGCAGGAATAACCTGCGTATTTGCATCCTGACTAAAATCGTCGGCAGCCAGAACATCGGTTGCAATTATTAAATTAACACCTTTTTCAACAGCAAGTTTTTGAATATTTTTTGCAGTCTCAAGAAAATCGTCTTCACAAATAGAACCACCAATTTTACCTCCATTTGCTTTCACAAACGTAAAAGTCATTCCACCTCCCAAAATCAGGTTGTCAACTTTATCGAGTAAGTTTTCGATGATTGTAATTTTTGACGAAACTTTTGCTCCGCCCATAATTGCGGTAAACGGACGCTGCGGCTCTTTTATAACTTTATCCAAACTATTAACTTCACTCTCTATCAAAAATCCAAACATTTTATCGTTCGGGAAAAACTTGGCAATTATCGCGGTAGAAGCGTGTGCGCGGTGAGCAGTTCCAAAAGCATCGTTTACCCAGCAGTCGCCATTTTCGGCCAACTTCTCAGCAAACCCCTCATCTCCTTTTGTCTCCTCTTTGTAAAAACGCAGGTTTTCCAAAATTAAAACTTCTCCCGGCTCAACGTTGTTTGCCATCTCTTTTACTTCATCGCCAATACAATCTGGAGCAATTTTTACAGTTACTCCACCCAATAATTCCGACAAATGATTTACCAACGGTTTTAACGAAAATTTATCTTCCGGTCCGTTTTTTGGGCGACCAAGATGTGACATGATAATTGGAGAACCTCCATCATCCAGTACTTTCTTAATTGTTGGCAAAGCTGCCCGCATTCTGGTATCGTCAGTTATTTCAAACTTATCGTTTAACGGAACGTTAAAGTCAACACGAATAAGTGCTCTTTTACCTTTAAAATTGTAGTTGCTAATTGTTTGCATAGTATTATATTTTTATTGAATTTTTAAAAACTAACCAAAGGTAAAAATAAATCTTCGTGCTATTTCAGAGATTTTTTTAGCTGAAAATAATTTAATGTTGTGGTAACTCTGTGATTAGAGTTCCTGGTTCAAGGTTCAAAAAATTATAAATATTATTCCTTTAGTATAATTTGTTATTTAAAACATTATTTTTGGGGCATGTTTTTTAAAGATGTAATTGGACAGGAAGAATTAAAAAAGAGGCTGATTAAATCGGTACAGGAAGAACGAATTAGCCATGCACAACTTTTTTCGGGGCCCGAAGGAACAGGGAAAGTTGCAATGGCAATTGCGTATGCACAGTATGTTTCGTGCCACAATCGCACCGAAATCGATTCGTGCGGAATCTGTCCGTCGTGCCACAAATATCAGAAACTGGCACACCCCGATTTGCATTTTATATTTCCGGTATTCAATTCTAAAAAATTCAATAAACCTGTTAGCGACAACTTTCTTCCCGACTGGCGCGAAATGATTCAAAAAAATCCCTATTTCAATTTAGGGCAGTGGCTAAATAATATCGATGCAGAAAATGCACAGGGTTTAATTTATGAGCGAGAGAGTGATTCGATTATAAAAAAATTAAACCTGAAATCTTTCGAGTCGGAATTTAAGGTAATGATTATCTGGCTACCCGAAAAGATGCACGCAGCCTGTTCTAACAAACTTTTAAAACTAATTGAAGAGCCACCCAACAAAACACTTTTTTTATTAGTTACCGAAAATGAGGAGTCGGTTATTGGCACAATCCGCTCGCGGGCGCAGCTGATTAATTTCCCTTTAATCGATAAGAAATCAATTGAAAGTGCACTGCAAAATATTGAAGGAATTAACGAGGAAATTATTCCCGATGCTGTACATCTTGCAAACGGAAATTATATAAAAGCTCTCGAATATCTGAATCCCAACGAAGACGAGCAGTTCTATTTTCAGAAATTTCAGGATATGATGCGTTACGCATATAAAAGAGAAGTGCTCGAACAAATTAAATGGGCAGATGAAATGGCTCAAATTGGTCGCGACAAACAAAAAGCATTTTTCAATTTTGCGCTCCGGCTAATTCGAGAATATTTTGTTATGAATATGAAACAGAGCAGTTTGGTTTATCTGAAACAAGAGGAAAAAGAGTGGGGAGCCCGGTTCGCGCCATTTATAAACGAACGGAATATTGTACAATTTTTTAATGAGTTCGAACTTGCAATAAAACATATTTCCATGAATGGAAACCCAAAGATCATTTTTCTCGACACCGCACTCCGCATGGTTCGGCTGATAAAACAGTAACTTATTTTTCCTTTTCTAATCATTATCCAAAATATTTTAACTTTGCCGCTCAAAATTATTAATACTGATGGAGAAAAAAGATATCGAGATAATGGCTCCGGTCGGTTCGTACGAATCGTTAATGGCTGCTATTCAGGGAGGTGCGGGGTCAGTTTATTTTGGTATCGAGCATCTGAATATGCGTTCGCGTTCATCAAACAATTTCACCCTCGACGACTTAAAAAAGATAGTTGAAATTGCCTCTGAAAACAAAGTAAAAACTTACCTTACTTTAAATGTCGAGATTTTTGATGGCGAAATTCAGTTGATGCACGAAGTTGTTTCTACGGCAAAAGAGGCGGGAGTTTCTGCCGTAATCGCCGCCGATGTTTCAGTTATTCAATTTGCCCGTTCAATTGGTTTGGAAGTGCATATCTCAACTCAGGTTAATATTACAAATATCGAGGCGGTTAAATTTTATTCGCTTTTTGCCGATGTTGTTGTGCTTGCCCGCGAGATGAATTTGGGGCGGGTTTACGAAATCAGTAATCAAATAAAAGAGGAGCAAATAAAAGGACCTTCGGGCGAATTAATACGTCTGGAGATGTTTGTACACGGTGCACTTTGTATGGCAACCAGCGGAAAATGTTACCTCAGTCTGCACGAAATGAATTCGTCGGCAAACCGTGGGGCGTGTCTGCAAACCTGCCGGCGTGCATACACAGTTACCGACAAAGAGACCGGTGCCGAACTGGAGATTGACAACGAATATATTATGTCGCCCAAAGATTTGAAAACCATTCATTTTCTGAATAAAATACTCGATGCCGGTGTTTCGGTTCTGAAAATTGAAGGGCGTGCCCGTTCTCCCGAATATGTAAAAACAACATCGCAATGTTACAGCGAAGCCGTTTCTGCTTATTTCGAAGATGATTTTACCGATAAGAAAATTGACGATTGGAACAGCCGGTTGAGCCGCGTATTTAACCGTGGTTTTTGGGACGGTTATTATCTGGGACAGCGTTTGGGCGAGTGGAGTAAAAACTACGGTTCGCAGGCTACAAAACGAAAACTTTATATTGGGAAAGCCACAAACTACTTCACAAAAATAAAAGTAGCAGAGTTTGAATTGCAAACAAGCAACCTGCAAGTTGGCGATGAGATTGTTATTACCGGACCAACTACCGGAGTTGTTGAAACTGTTGTAAAAGAGATTCGGGTTGATCTAAAACCTGTTGAAGAGGCTAAAAAAGGGGAACAGATTTCTATTCAGATTGACGACAGAATCCGCCGCGCCGATAAACTATATAAAATGGTTGATTCGAAAGAGGTAAAACACCGCAGGTAATTTATTACTATTCGAGGCGTGGATAGAAGCCACACCCAAATTAGCTCAAATTAGCAGATGTTTTTCAAAAAAAAATCAATATATTTGCAAATGTACGAACATTTGAACAATATATGAATTTACAAATTAATCATTCGAGTTCTGTTCCGTTACATGCTCAGGTTGAAGAGTTGTTGAGAAAGTTAATTGAACAACCAAAATATCAAAAAGGTGAGTTTTTGCCGGGTGAAGTTGATTTGGCAAAGCAACTCGGCATCAGCAGAAATACCTTGCGACAGGCAACCAACAAACTGGAATACGAAGGTTTGTTGGTGCGAAAAAAAGGACTGGGGACAAAAGTCGCTGCCCAAACAGTTACAACTCAATTAGCCAGTTGGCACTCGTTTACACAAGAGATGAATAAGAAAGGCATTGCATTCAGAAATTTTCTGATTAATACCGAGCGGGTACAATGCAACGAAAAAATTGCTCTCTTTTTCAACATACCCAAAAAAACAGAAGTTGTAAAACTAACCCGTTTACGGGGCGATGAAAAAGGGCCGTTTGTCTATTTCGAAAGCTACTTTCATCCACGAATTGGGATCTCTGCCAACGAAGATTTCAGTTTGCCACTTTACGAAATTTTAGAGACAAAATACAAAACTCCGGTGGCACTTTCGCAAGAGAAAATTAAGGCACGACTCGCCACAGAAATTACTGCCAAAAGGCTAAAAATAAAAAAAGGAGAACCGGTATTAATTCGCGAACGATTTGTCAGCGACCCCGGAAACCGCCCGGTTGAGTACAATATTGGCTTTTATATTGCTGAAAAATTTACCTATTCAATTGAAATAAGAAGATGAAAAAAAGGATAGCAGTTGGAATAGATATTGGCGGTAGCCACATTACCTGCCAGCTTTTTAATTTGAACACAAACCGTTTAATCGAAGGTTCAAAATTAAGGGTTGCTGTTGATAGTGGAGACTCTAAAAATTCGATTTTGGAAAGTTGGGTTGATACCATCCGACAGACCATTTCAAAAAGAAAGATTAGCGAATTTGCAGGAATTGGTTTTGCCATGCCCGGGCCGTTCGATTATAAAAATGGAATTGCATGGTTCGATAAAAATGTACTGAAATTTCAAAAGCTGAATGGAGTTGATGTGCGGGCAGAAATTATACAACGTCTCGGATTGCCCTCTAATTTCCCGGTTCGTTTTATAAACGACGCAGCCGCTTTTGCCGTTGGCGAAGCTAATGTAAAACCAGTTTCAGAATTTAACCAGATAATTGCACTGACAATTGGTACCGGATTTGGATCCACATTTATAAAAAAAGGACTACCGGTTGCCGGTATAAATGGAATTCCGGATGATGGATTTTTGTATCACATTCAATTTCAAAACGGAATTGCCGACGACTATTTTTCAACTCGCTGGTTTTTGGGGGAATACAAAAAGCTAACAGGAGAAATCGTTTTAGGTGTAAAAGAGCTGGTAAAATTGGCTGAAACGGATAAAAATGCAGACCGCATGTTTTCTATTTTCGGTAATAATTTGGGAAATTTTTTAATTCCCTGGATTAATAAATTTGATGCAGAATGTATCGTTTTCGGCGGGAATATTTCGAAAAGTTTTTCGCTTTTTGAAAAGGAAATGAAAAAGCAATTTAATATTGAAGGAATTAGTATCTCCATTTGTAAATCTTCACTCGATGAAGATGCAGCTTTAATAGGAAGTGCTAAACTTTGTGATAATGAATTTTATTCAAATTTTATTCAACAGTAATAACTATCTAAAATTTTATGAGCACAAAAAAACTTTCGATTTCATACGTAACTCCCGTATTAATCTCATTTTTTGTAATGAGTTTTTGCGACCTCGTGGGTATCGGGGTTGACAATGCAAAAGCCGATTTTGAATTAAGCAACACGTTAGCTCAGTTAATTCCGCTGGCAGTTTTTGCATGGTTTTTTATTCTTTCGGTGCCGGTTGGCATTTTACAAGACCGCATCGGAAAACAAAATATGCTAAACATTGGAATGATTCTAACTGCCTTTGGATTAATTCTTCCATTTTTTATCTATTCATTCCCAACTCTTTTAGTCGGTTTTGCACTACTTGGCATTGGAAATACAATTATTCAGGTCTCGGCAAATCCACTTTTAGTCGATGTTGTTCCGACCAACAGAACGTCAAGTTTTTTAAGTTTCTCGCAGTTTGTAAAAGCAGTAGGTTCAATGGTTGCACCGTATCTGGCAACTTTTTTTGCTGTGCGGTTTGGCGATTGGAAAATTCTTTTCCTCGTATTTGGAGGCATTTCAATTCTTTCGGTTGTCTGGTTGAATTTCACCAAAATAGAGGAGACACAATCTGAAGGCAAAAAGGCAACAATTGGTTCGTGCCTGAAATTGCTAAATGTAAAATACATTGCTTTAATGGTTCTCGGAATTTTCTTTTTGGTGGGAATCGATGTGGGAATAAACTCATCTTCCGGGCAGTTTTTAATGGAAAAAGTTGGAATGGATGCCGAGCCGGCAATGCAAGGACGAAGTCTCTATTTTTTCGGAAAAATGTTGGGAACATTTGCTGGAGCATTACTTTTAACTCGTATTTCGTCAACAAAATTTTTAATAGGCTCGGCAATTGCAACTTTAGCAACCATTCTTGCTTTTATAGTTTCGCCAGCTCCGCTAATTGCTTTGGTATTAATGTTTTCAATGGGATTAGCATCGTCAAATATATTCCCATTAATTTATTCGATAACCGTTAAAAAGTATGCAAACCGTGCAAACGAAATATCAGGCTTAATGATAATGGCTGTATCGGGTGGCGCATTTATTCCGCCAATTGTTGGTAAAATTACCGACACTTTTAATATTGCCGCCGGAATGTATGTTTTTGTGGTTGGTGCAATATTTTTATTGTTTCTCTCTTTTTATTCATCAAAAAAAAATTAAAATGAACAAATTCATTTTACTAATTAGTTTAACTCTGTTATTCTCGTGTAAACAAAAAATAGAAAAGAATATTTTTAACGCCGTTCAATATGTCGATCCGCAAATTGGTTCGGTACACGGGCGCTGGTTTTTTTATACCCCGGCGGCACTGCCCTTTGGGATGGCAAAACTTGCACCTCACACAAATGCAGCCGGAAGTATGGGCAGTTGGATGCCAAATGGTTACGACGACCGCCAGACTTCAATCGAAGGATTTGGTCATTTTCATGAGTTCCAGATTGGCGGTGTTGTTGTAATGCCAACAGTTGGCGAATTAAAAACTATTCCCGGCACACTCGAAAATCCCGATACCGGTTATCGCTCGCGTTTCGATAAAATTGATGAACACTCAGAACCGGGATACTATTCCGTTCTTTTAAAAGATTACAATATTAAGACAGAAATTACTGCCACCGAGCGCGTTGGATTTCATCGATATACTTTTCCGAAATCTGAAAAATCAAGGATTATTTTTGATATCGGTCATAAACAGGGCGAAAGTTCTACAGTTATAGAAGCCTTTGCAGAGTTGGTCAATAAAAACGAAGTGGAGGGGTTTGTGGAAACTTATCCTGTTTATGCCACTTTTTGCGACCCGGGAAACCATGTAAAAATGTATTTTATTGCTCGCCTAAATAAAATCCCCGAAACAGTTGGAACTTTTACCGACTCAATAATTCATAAAAATACAACATCGACAAAAGGAGTTAACAACGGCATTTATCTCGAATTTAAAACTACTGAAAACGAAGTTGTTGAGATGCAGGTTGGGCTTTCGTACACGAGCATCGAAAATGCCAGATTAAATTTAGAGACCGAAGCAAAATCAGTTTCGTTTGATGATATTCACGTTTCGGCAACAAAACGATGGAACGAAATGCTGGGGCGAATTCAGGTTGAGGATGAAAATGACATAAACAAAACAAAGTTTTATACAGGGCTGTACCACGCACTTTTGGGCCGCGGACTTGCCAGCGATGTAAACGGACAATATAAATTAAATGGTGACGGAACCGGGCAAATTCCGTCAGATAAAAACGGGAATCCCAGATATCATCATTACAATACAGACGGAATGTGGGGTGGTTTCTGGAATCTCAGTCAACTTTGGGCAATGGTTTATCCCGATTATTTTGCCGAATATTTACAGTCGAACATCGATTTTTACAAAGAGACCGGTTGGCTGCACGATGGAGAGGCTGCCGGAGTTTATACAAACGGAGTTCAAACAAATTTTCAGGGATTGCTGATTGCCTCGGCATACAACTGTGGAATTCGCAACTTCGACTGGGAAACAGGATACAAAGCAGCTTTGAAAAATGAAATTGACTATAATGGACGGAATCTCGGAAACGGAAAATACGATCTGCACCGTTTCGTAAAACTGGGTTACGTTCCATACGAAGACACAACAATTTCCAACGGGTGGGTTTACAATTTCGGGGCATCGCACACGCTGGAATACAGCTTTAGCTCGTATGCAGTGGCGCAAATGGCAAAAGGTTTAGGGCACGAAAACGATTATAAAAAATTGATGAATCAGGCTGATTACTGGAAAAATATTTTTGATGATGAAACCAAATTTATTCGACCCAAACTTCCCAACGGAAAATTTATTAAGGAGTCGACCCGATGAAACCCTGGGACGGTTTTCAGGAGGGAAATGCTTTTCAATTTTCTTGGTACGTACCCCACGACCCTGCCGGATTGATTAAGAAAATGGGACTCAATCTTTTTAACACCCGACTTGAAAAGACATTTACCGAAAGCCGGAAAACTGTTTTTGGCGGCGGAAAAGAGATTGACAGTTTTTCGGGATTACAGAAACTTTATAATCAGGGAAATCAACCCTGTTTACATCAGTCGTGGCTGTTTAACTATTCGGGAAAACCCTGGCTGACACAAAAATGGACACGAATAATTTGTGATGAATTTTATGGGATCGAACCTCTACACGGTTACGGTTTTGGGCAAGACGAAGACCAGGGACAACTTGGTGCGTGGTATGTTATGAATGCACTCGGTTTGTTCGATGTTCAGGGACACGCCTCGGCAAACCCCACATTTCAGTTTGGCAGCCCGGTTTTTGATAAGGTTACTATTCAACTCGAAAATAATCCTGAAAAAAAACTTGTTATAGAAACTACAAATAATTCAATGCAAAATATGTTTGTTCAGAGTGTTCAATTCAATAATAAAACAATTGAAAACTGCTGGATTAACAGAGCAGAATTGATGAATGGCGGAACAATAATTTTTAAAATGGATTCTGTTCCAAATAAAAACTGGGGAGTTAAAATCCCGCCACCTTCGATGAGTGGTGAGTAGAAAAGCTAATTACCAATAAAAAAAACAAAATGAAACGAGCATGGCAAAATTTGGCACACAACTTGTCCCGATTCAGCGGGAGGTGGATGATTATAAGCGAGATACATATGTTGCCGTTAAAAAATAAATAATTATAAACATATGAAAAAGTTAATTTTTAGTCTGCTGTTTTTTTTAGCAACTTTAATTTTAACAGCACAAATTGAGGCTGTTGATACAGATGACGGAGCAGCATCAAATAAAGTAACAGATATTGTAATTGTTTTTAAGATGCACTTCGATATTGGTTACACCAATTGGGCAGAGGGAGTTCTTCAACAATACAGTAACCAAATGTTAAAGAGAACATTGTTATCCATTGAGCAAACATCGGAGTTAACAAAATCAGAACAGTTTAAATGGACAGTTCCCGGTTGGCCGTTAAAATATATGTTGGAGAACTGTTCGACAGAAGATAAAATAAAACTGGAGAAGGCAATAAGAGATGGCCGGATAATACCGCACGCACTTCCTTTAACATACGAAACGGAAGCATGTGATGAAGAAAATCTCGTCAGAGGACTTCATGTTAATTCCTATCTTAACCGAAAATACGGACAGCCTCTTTCACGGGAAGCTAAATTGACCGATGTGCCGAGTCATTCGAGGGTTTTACCTACGATATTAAAAAATGCAGGCATTGATATTCTTCATATCGGATGTAATCCCGGCTCGGCGGCCCCCGATGTTCCTCCCCTGTTCTGGTGGCAGGGGCCTGACGGTTCAAAGATTCTTACTTTTTATTGGGCTAAATATTATGGCTCGGGGGTACTGCCTCCTGAAAACTGGAACCATAAAACATGGTTGGCGCTGATTATGACACATGAAAACTCAGGGGCCCCCACTCCCGAACAAGTAGCTGAAGTTCTTAAAGAGGCAAAAGAAAAGATGCCTGATGCAAGAATCAAGATAGGTCGTATATCTGATTTTTATGATCTGTTAATGAAAGAAAATCCGGTACTGCCGGTCATTACCGGAGATATGCCGGATACATGGATACATGGTTATATGTCAATGCCCCGGGAAACAAAACTGAGTAAAAAAATGCAGAGGGAAACTTATTCCACCGAAATTTTAAATACTCAAATGAATATCTGGTTTGGCACAAACAATTCCGTTGAGCCGTTTATTGATAAGGCGTTTGAAAATATGATACTATATGATGAGCATACTTTTGGCGTTGCGATGACTCATGGAGACCAGCAAAAGTGGACATATAACGATGAGTTTAAAATTAACAAATCTCTTGGCAATTACGACTTTATAGAAAAATCGTGGACAGAAAAGGCAAATCGTATCAACACGGCCGAAAGGATTATCGTTCCGTTGATGAAGCGCGAATTAAAAAAATTAGCAGCATCTGTTGCTGTTGAGGGCAAGAGAGTGGTTGTATATAACCCTTTGCCATGGAGAAGAAGCGGAATGGTAAAGTTTTTTGCCGGAGTATATCAAAAAGGTTTTCAGATATATGGATTAAAAGATGTGAAAACGGGTAAGATCATTCCGGTGTATAATGATTATAATCTTGTTTCTTTCAAAGCAGAAGATATCCCTTCGTTAGGCTATAAAACTTACCTGCCCATACTTAAGCCGGTTAAAACAGAGAGCACCCTTGTTTTAGATGAAGAAAATCATATTCTTGAAAATAGCTTCTTTAAACTCTCCATCGATTCTGTAACCGGAGTATTATCCTCAGTTTACGACAAAAAAACAGTAAGGAACTTGTTGACAAGCAAAGTGATATAGGTTTTGCCCAATACTATTATGAACAATTTGGACAGGAAGATTTGGATGCTTATAATAAAGCTTATGTAAAACCGGGAGCTGAACGCTGGGCCAATCAGGAGATGGGAAGGCCTTCGGTGACAAACAAAAAAACAATAACCGATTTTGGGATTAAAGATAAAATCGTCTATCTGGATATGGGGAATTCCATCCGGGCAACTCTATTCGGAAAATTAAAAAACTCAGGTGAGCAGCAATATATGGTTACTTATACTCTTTATAAAGACGAACCCTATGTTGAGATTGACTGGGGTATTAACGGGAAAAAACCGAAAGCTTTACCCGAAGCCGGCTGGCTCTCGTTTCCTTTTGCCATTAATAATCCCGAGTACAGGTTGAACCGTATTGGAGGAATTGTTGATCCGCAAAGAGAATTGGTAGATGGGTCAAATCACGATTACTATTTTTTAAATACATCTATGGCCATGTTCGATAATAAGGGGAGAGGAATTGTATTAAACTGCCCCGCTTCACCCGGAATCAGTATTGATCAGACCGGATTATATAAATATTCAATAAATAAAAAACTGACCTCCGGAAAAGTTTTTGTCAATCTTTTTAATACACAATGGGGCACCAATTTTACAGAATGGATAGAAGGCTCATTCTCCTCAAAGTTTTATATCTGGAGCTATAACAGTTATGATGCGGATAAGACTTTTGTTACACCTTCTGAAGAAACAAGAGTTCCATTAAAAGGAGTTTTTTACGATGGTGCGAAAGGTGCATTTCCTGTTACCGGGGAAGGAGTATCGTTGAGCAGAAAAGGAATTATTATTACCGCATTTGGTAAAAACAGAGATGGAGATGGTTATATCCTGCGGTTTTGGGAAAAAACCGGTAAAGACGGTAATTGTGAGGTGAGACTTCCTAAAGGAGGCAATTTTAAAAGAGCGTTTGCCTGTAATCTAAGAGGTGAAATTATCGACAAAAAAGGATTGCCAATTTTGAATGACACATTTCATTTTTTTATCCGGGCATACCAACCAGTTTCGTTTATATTGAAATAGCAACTAAGGGTGATAAAGATTATATGTCAGACAAATTAAAATTTATAGATAGCCCACTTTTATAACTACAATCTATTATTATGAAAAACATTTTATTGCTTTTAAGTATCATCTTATTCGTGTCATGTGCTGAAAAAGAAAAAGATGCCGGTATATCCTTTGGGAAACACGATCTTGTCAGTAATTCACTGGCAAAAAACTGGGATGAAGCAATTCCGCTGGGAAACGGAATTATCGGCGCCTTGGTTTGGCAAAAAGGAGATCATTTGCGTATGTCTCTCGACAGGGCCGACCTGTGGGATTTGCGCCCCATGCAAAGTTTAAATACCCCTGATTACAAGTTCTCCTGGGTGTATGAACAATGGAAAAATGACAATTATAAAGAAGTACAAAAACGATTTGATGTTCCTTATGATAAATTGCCTGCTCCCTCTAAAATACCGGGAGCCACACTTGAATTCGATATAAAGAATCTCGGCAAAATTATATCATCGAGGTTATCGGTAACGGATGCAGTCTGTGAAGTGAAATGGGAAAACGGAATACGGTTTAACTCTTTTGTACACGGTTCGGAACCCGTAGGTTGGTTTCGTTTTAAAGGTGTGGATAAAGATTTTAAACCTATACTGATACCTCCTGCATACAATACCAAAGGAAAAAATGAGGCGGACACTTTGGCTGCAGGACAAAATTTCGACCTGCGCCGTTTAGGATATTCGCGAGGGAAAGTATCGGAAGAAAAGAACAGCATTACCTACACTCAGGAGGGATGGGGCGGATTTACTTATGAGGTAAATGTAACCTGGATACAAAAAGGCGATGTTTTGGAAGGCTGCTGGAGTATTAGTTCAGATTTTCCGGAATGGAAAAAAACAAAAAAAGCAAGTGCTGCCGTTAAAGAAGAATTAAAGAAAGGCTATTTTAATGCTTTTAATTCACATAAAAAATGGTGGGCTGGCTTCTGGGCGAAATCATCGATTAACATTCCCGACTCAATCCTGGAAAAACAATGGTATCTGGAGCAATATAAGTTTGGTTCGGCAGCCCGTAATGGAGCGCCACCCATCTCGTTACAAGCAGTATGGACAGCAGATAACGGGAAATTACCACCATGGAAAGGCGATTTTCATCACGATCTGAATACGCAATTAAGTTACTGGCCGGCTTATTCGGCCAATCATCTGGATTTGGGAAATGGTTATATCGAATGGCTGTTAAAAAACAAGAAGACGTTCAAAAAGTATACAAAAGATTATTTTGGAGTTGATGGTTTGGCTGTCCCCGGTGTATCTACTCTTACCGGAGACCCTATGGGAGGGTGGATTCAATATGCATTCGGACCCACAGTTTCGGGATGGCTCGGCCAGCATTTTTATCTGCACTGGAAATATTCTATGGACAGGGAATTCTTAAAGGACAAAGCTTATCCATGGATTCGCGATGTTGCCGTATTTTTCGATGAGATTTCGGTAAGAGATAAAAACGGAATGCGGAAATTGCCGATTAGTGCCAGTCCTGAATTTCATGGTAACGCCAGAGATGCGTGGTTTGGAAACACAACCAATTTCGATTTGGCAAATATTCGCTGGACCTATGAAAAAGCGGCAGAGCTGGCACAGGAACTAAGTAAAAATGAAGAAGCTGAAAAGTGGAATAAAATCTTAAAAGAGTGGCCTTATTTTGCCGTTGACCCTGAAGAGGGTTTGATGCTTGCACCCGGATATAAATATGAGGAATCACATCGCCATTTTTCTCATCTGTTAGCCATCCATCCTTTAGGAATTATCGACTATTCAAATGGGGAAGCAAACAAAAAACTGATCGACCATTCATTAAATCATTTATTAAAAGTAGGCTCCAGTCTGTATGTGGGATATTCTTTTAGCTGGCTGGCAAATTTACAGGCAAGGTTTTTTGACGGGGAAGGTGCGGCAAAAACACTCCGGATATTTGCGGATAATTTTTGCCTGCCAAACAGTTTTCATGTAAACGGAGAACAACATAACCGTGGGTACACAAGATCCAACTACCGGATATTTACATTGGAAGGCAACTTTGCCTTTGCTGCCGGAATGCAGGAAATGCTGATTCAGAGTCATACCGGTATTGTCCGGATATTTCCGGCTATCCCTGAGTCATGGCAAAATGTGAGTTTCAATCAATTGCGGGCGCAGGGTGCTTTCTTGGTTTCGGCAAAGATGGAAAATGGCGAAGTGATAAAAGTGGAAATTATATCGGAAAAGGGAGGTATTTTAAAATTGAAGACCCCTTTTGGAAAAAACAATTTCAAATGTAATACAGAATACAAAATGCTTGAGAATACGATAGTCATTTCGACAACAATTGAACAAAAAATAGAAATTGTTGCAAAACAAGTATTGAATTAAAACTATATCAAAAATTATAAAAACATAAATTATGAAAACACACAAACAGTATCGCGTTACATTTTATATGCTTTTAAGTTTTGTATTACTAACGACGGTAAGTTGTAATCACAAACCGGATACAAAAACAGGAACCAAAGTAGAAGAAGCTATTCCGACATTAGACGAGTTGGCCGGCGAATGGATGGCAGTTAAAACACTCCGGAATTTTCCATCGGTCAACAATTTCTATGGTGGTTTGCAAACCACCCAAAATTTAACAGCATTCAAAAACATGACACTTCCCCCTTTTGCGCAGGCTTATGCACAGGGAGGAATGGCATTTGAACTATTATTAGATGGTAAATCATTGGATGCAACCAAATCCAAATGGTTGCCGTACGAAGTGCGTAGAAAAACAGAAGTTAATAATGTCTTATTGGAATCGGCAATACGTATGCCTTTTGAACAGAACGGTATGCTATTACACCTGACAATATCTAATCAATCAACCGACAAACGTACTGTAAATGTCTCGATAAACGACCTAAGCCGTTTACGTAAATATGCAACGGAAGAATGGAATCGATGGGACAATCTACGCCCTTGGGACACAAGTTTTGTGGCCAAAGTGTATGACAACAAAACTTTGATGATATCCGATAAATTATCGTCGGCTTATATCTCTTATACATTTACACAAACGCCTGATAAAATAGAAGTCAATAACAAAGCCACCAACATAAATTGGGAGATTGTACTAGCTCCCGGAGAAAGCAAAATTATTAATTGTGCTTTTGCTGTCGATGTGGATAGTACCTCAGTATTGAATAGTGCGAAAATTTGGGCTTCAGATTTTAATAAAATTTTCGATAATGCAAAGACAAAATGGGAAGAACGCTGGCAAGCTGCTTTTATTCCTGACAATAAACATTTTTCGGGACATTTTCCTACTTTAGTAACAAATGATGCAAAAGTAAAACGAGTTTATTATCATAGTGCACTTGTTCCTATGTTACTTTGCCGAACCAATCTTCCAATAAGTAAACGCTGTTTCGTTACAGCCAGTCCTCAATGGGCAACCACATTAACATATTTTTGGGACTCGGAAATGTGGGCAAATATATGGGCAATGTTGGAACCCAAAGAAATGAAGGAGCTTATTATACATTGGTTGTCGGTAGATTATCATCAATGTTATGCCGTTGATTGTATGACCGGTAATGGTGCAGGACCTTGGTATGGCGCCAACGATTGGTCAATATTTAAAACAATAGAAGCCTACCTTAATGTAACGGGAGATACCTCGTTTTTAAACATAAAAATTAAAGATAAAACGGTGTTGCAACACTTAAACAATATGGCAACATATTATCAAAGCCGTCCGTTAACAGAAGGAAATCCACTTGCCGATTATGGAACTGCCGAGAATTTACTCGAATGTTCACCAAGCTACATACACGGTGTACCGTCGTTAAATGCAGCCAATGTTTATATGCTCCGTAAAACAGCGGAATATTACAAAAAATCAGGAAACCCTAACCGTGCAAAAGAGCTCTTGGCACAAGCAGAAAAACTTCTACCCGCCGTTCTTTCGTTATACGAACCGGGGCAAGGAGTCTGGAGTGCAATAGATACTAATGGGCACAAAGTTCCCCTCCGGCATTGTTTTGATTATATTATGATTGGTCAATCACTTGATAATGATTTGACAGATACAATAAAGAATGAGATGAACAACTTTGTAAATACCGAATTGCGTACCAAATCCTGGATGCGTGCAATGTCGTTTAAAGATCCGGCAGCATTACAATCGGATAGGCCGGATCACGGGCCCATGGGAAGTTATGACGGCTGGCCCCCTTTGACGATGGATGTGATGTGTCGTTTTGGAAATTATAAAGAGGCAATAGATTTCTTACGTGCTACCGAAACACTTACTCACGAAGGTCCCTGGTCGCAATCACACGAGTTTTTGGGAGATGATAGTCGCGGTTACAACCCTGTTGTCAGAGTGGCAAATCGAGGTGGACAAGATAATAATTCGATTTGCGGAGCAACATTTGCTGATGTTATTGTAAGGTCGTTTTTTGGCTTTCAGCCGGAGCTGTTTGAGGATAATCCTAAACTTTTATCCCCAAATACACCTCGTGATTTCAATGGGCAACTGCTACATATTCCATTTAATAATGGACTTTACTCTATAACAAGCAATACAGGTGGCGTAAAAATAACAAAGGAACATTAAACAAATAAAATTCAAAAATGAATATCTTAAAATCAAACCTTTTTTTAATGCTTGCTGTAATGTTTTCGGCAGTAAACATTTCCAATGCACAAAAAGTAGAAACCGGCAACAAATTTTACAAAATAGTGGTAAACACAACCGATGGTACTTTTACAGGAGTAACCCGTGATGGTACTGTTATGTTCAAAGATGCCCGTTTTGCTATTGATCCCGGAATCTCCGAATGGAAGTTACCTTTATACGAATACAAATGTGATGAAATTAAAGATGTGAATACCACTTTCGGTTCAGGAAAAAGGCTTCGGATTTGGTATTTACCCAAAAAGAGTTATGATCCGGATCGGTTTCTTGACCTGATTGTTGTAACTGACGAACCTTTCCTCATTATGGAGTGGGGCATTCGCAATCCTTTTAAATACGAGCTAAGGGTACGCAATGCAGAGGTTCTTCAGGACGGTTTACTTTTTAACGGTCAAAAACCTGTTCATCCCAAGTGCTTGAGAGGCGGAGCCGGAGCAGAACCCAATTTTGTAGAAGATACGGTAGGAATATCCGCATTGAACAGTGCAATGATAACTTATATTGACGAATTGACAGGTAAAAGAAAAACAATAGTAGCCGGTGGATTAAAGTATAAGGAATATGCCCGGAAAGTTGATTCGGAATTAAAAAAAGGCAGCAAGGCAAACGAGAATAAGTGGAAACTGACTTTGTCGATATGGGACCCTCAGGGGAAACGAATACCTCCGGAATCAGAATGGAAATCCGATGACTCATTTTATATTGATTTCAGCACTACCAATCCTTTCAAATCACTTGAAATGTACGGTGACGCACTGGCTAAAGCTAACAACGCCAATCCCAACCGATATAATTTTCCGACACTTTGTGGCTGGATGGTTTCAACCAAATATCTCGGTGAAGGAAAAGAAATTAACAACTCACCGGGTCTTGTTGAACAAATGCGTTTGGCAAAGGAGCGCGATCTTAATCGGTACACATCGCTGGCCGTTCGGCTTGAGCCCGACTACTACTGTTATAAGGACGAAGGCAATACCCAACAAGGATGGTGGGATGATAAGCACTGGGCAAAATATGGTTCGCTGAAACCGCCATTCGAAACTTTTGCGAAGTTTTGCAAGTCGGTGAATGAGCTTGGCGGACAGGTATTTACCTACTTTCAGTCATCATTACCCTCAAATGATTTTGCCGTTGCACATCCCGACTGGATGCTGAATGATGATATTTCACTTTTACACATTGACCATCCTCATCACCGTCCACTGGTAAGATACGATTATACAAACCCTGAATTTCAGAATTATATGCTGAAAATGTGGAAAAGGCTGGGAAATGACGGTGTGGTTGGTATTAAGTTCGATTATCCGGAAACTGCCTGGGCAAGGTATGGCGGATTTGATGATAAAACATACACTACAACATCTGCTTACCGTGAAGTATTTAAGCTTTGCCGGGAAGGTTTAGGTAAAGATGCTTATATTCATGAACGTATCCTTGGCGGTAGAACACACGAGAGCGTTCCCCGCCTTGATTGCGCGGTTGGTATCGTTGATCTTCAGCGTGTTTGGACCGATGCAAGTCATTTTGAACCGGAGATGGCTTCGCGCATCGGACTCAGGTGGTACAAGCAGGGCAAGGCATTTCGTTATTATCCCGATGGAAAAAGCTTCTACTACAAAGGGAAAGCGCTTTCACAAAAAGACAGAAGAACAATGCTTACACTCATCGGGCTGCTGTCGGGCAGGATAGAGCTCGGAACAAGCATTGGAAGTATGACCGATAATATGTTTTACGATCTTACACGGATGTTTCCTACGCTTCCCAACGGCAAATCATTTCGCCCTGTGGATTTCCTTACCGGAAAAAAGCATCCTGAAATTTACCTGTATAAGGTGAATAGGGAAAAATACGTAACAATACTTTACAATACCGATACTAAAAATCCAAGTACTGTTTCAGCTAATCTTTCGGGAGATATGATAAACAACGGGGCAATGGGGCTTGATGCTTCAAAAGAGTATTATGTTTTTGATTTCTGGAATCAGAAACCTTTAGGGAAAATAGCAGGAAACGGAACACTCTCCCAAAAAATAAGGCCAAATGAAGCATTGGTATATTCACTAAATGTGGTAAAAAATCATCCTTTAATAATTGGAACCAACAGGAACATAATGTGCGGAATGTTTGAAATATCGGATGAGAAGTGGAACGAAGCAGATAAAACGGTTACATTTAATGTAGAACTGACCAGAGACGAAGAGATGCATGTATATATTGCCGTACCGGAAGGAACAAATACATCAAAAATAAAAGTAACAGGAGAAAGAATAAAAGCAAATTATACGATACAAGATAAGTGTGTGCTTGTAAAACTTCTGAATAAGAAAAAAAATACAAAGACCAAAGTAAAGGTTAAATTTTTATAAATTGAAAATAAATACGAATGATATGAAAAACAAATATGCAATTATTTTAGTGCTATGTTTTATGGCTTCGGGCTTATATGCTCAAATTACAGAAAGGGAAAGACCAAAAGAATGGGATAGCCTGATTGATGGTGGGCGATTCGTGGATCGATTTTTACCTATGCATGTTCAAGGGGCTTTAACAGATGATGCCTGGGGAGCTAATTATGTTTTACCCCGTTATACCGATAATGGTATAGAAGATAACACTTGGTCCTATTGGGGAGGTAATGCAAAGCTGGGTAAAGACGGTAATTATCACCTTATTGTTTGCAGATGGCGCGAAGATTCTGAAAAAGGGCATTATGAATGGCCAAATTCAATTGTAGTTCATGCGGTTTCAAAAAATCCATTTGGTCCGTATAAAGTAAAAAATACGGTTGGCTATGGGCATAATCCAGAATTTTTCCAGTTGAAAGATGGCAGATTTGTAGTTTATGTAATTGGCAGTTATTATATAAGCAATAGTTTGGATGGCCCGTGGGAAAAGAAAAAGTTTAAATTTAACAAACGCGACAGAAAAATTCCGGAAGGATTATCAAATTTAACTTTTGCAAAAAGAGAAGATGGTTCTTTTTTAATGATATGCAGAGGAGGAGGAGTGTGGTTTAGTCAAACAGGAGTTTCCCCATATAATTTAGTTTCTGATGGTAGTGTTTATCCTCCCTATGATGGTGAATATGAGGATCCTGTAGTTTGGAGAACAAATGTACAATACCATATGATTGTTAATGATTGGAAAGGAAGAATTGCATATCACTTAAGATCAAAAAATGGAGTAAACTGGAAAGTAGAACCCGGAGAAGCGTATATTCCCGGTATTTCTGTATATGAAGATGGCACAAAAGTAGATTGGTATAAATTTGAACGGATTAAGGTGTTACAAGATAAGTATGGAAGAGCTACACAGGCGCATTTTGCAGTTATTGACACTATAAAAGGAGAGGATAAGGGAAGTGACAGGCACAGTTCAAAACAAATTATTATTCCTTTGACTAAAGGAAGGTTGTTAACTATTTTAAACAAGAAAACGATCACAAAAAGCACCAAAAAAATTAAAGTTGAAATAGCAGCAGAGGATGGTTTTGATCCACATACAGATATAGATATTAACTCACTTCGTTTTGGCGCATCTGAAGTAGTGAATTACGGTAAGGGAAGTTCAGTTGTTAAAACAATCAAAAGAGGGAAAAATTTACAACTTATTTTTGACGGTCAGGGTAATGGACTTACAAAAGACAATTTTGTAGCCAAACTGACAGGAAAAACAAAGGATGGTAAATTACTGTTTGGTTATGCCAGGCTCCCCAAGGTGGTTTATATAGAACCTATTCGATCTGCTCGTATGCCGGTTTTTGCTGAAAATGGTTCAAATATGGAAATTGAAGTTGAAAATTTTGGGCAAATTCCATCCAAACCGAGTAAAATCAAAGTGAGTTATATTAATAATAATAAAGAAATTGAGATTTCATCTGGAACTATACCAAAATTAGCTCCTTTTCAAAAAACAAGCTTAAAATTAAATTATAAAAATGTATTTCAAAAAGGTGTTTCTTATCCAATAATAGTAACGATAAATTCACCAAACCAGAATCCTGTTATATTCAAAAAAACAATAATTCCTTTGGCTGAATAATGATTGAAACAAAAACAAAATCTGGGTATTTTTTCTTTTACTATGAGATAAGATAAGTAAAGCAACTTATTTAGCTTTTATTGAATTACATTTATTAGAGTCTTAATTACATTTAAATACTACAACATGGACAGACGAAACTTTATAAAAAAAACAACGGCAACAAGTGCCGGACTGACTTTAAGTCCTTACTTTACCAGTGTATTCACTAAAAACAGTAACAAAATCGCATCCTTAATGGGCGGGCGTTTTGTCACCTTTTGCATTATGATTAGAGTAACGCCATGGGAAGTTTCCAGAGATGTTAAATTGCTTCCAGATGATGAGTCGCCGTATCATACTCTGGAGGTTGTAAGAGACATGCGGGAGGCTTTTGCCGAAAATAACCCGGAGGGACGATTGACCTGGGGATTTACGCTTAACGCATTAGAAGATAAACGATCAAATTACAGTGACATAAGGAAATATGTAAAAGAGTGTTATGAAAAATATGGTGATGAAGTTTCCTATTTCCCCGGTTACTTTCCGGCAATGTATCTGCCAAGAGAAAGGGTAAACAAAGAAATGTCAGAAGCCATAGAAATTATTTCAGATTTTGTGGGGAATGGATATCGTCCTCAATCCATTATGGGCGGATTTCTGGCGGCAGACAGTTTAAAATATCTTGCTGAAAAAGAAGATATTCATGTAGCCCATGCAACCATATGGAGTCAGCATGCTGTAGATGGCGGAGGAGCAGATGGTTCGCCAAGCTATCCGTTTTACCCTTCTACTGAGCATTTCTGTAAACCTGCCCAGGGGAAAAGTGATTTTATAGATTGTGTGAACCTGGACGGCTGGAGTGTTGATTTTTTGTCGGCTATACATAGTGGCGGATTTCAGGGTACAACTCCATACAACGGGATATCAAGCAGACGGGGAGTTGGTCCCATAGAAACCTATTGTGATCTTGGACCTGAAATTGGACATTTATCGGTAATGTTTACGCAATCACTTCATTTTGACAGCGGATTTGAACTCAACGGTTTTGGTTTTGTGCCGAATATCTGGGAAGCTATTTTGGTAAAACAGCCTGCAAGGAAAGATTGGGGAGACCAGTATATTTTAGACATGTTGAAAAAATGGGTTGGTGAAACAAAAAAAAGATGGGAAGATGTTCAGTTTATTACCTTTGGTGAATTTGGAGAAATCTGGAGGAATCATTATACCAACAACGATAAATGGAATTACCGGTTTGAAGAAAAAGGATTGGGTATTGCCAATTCGTATCCCGATAAAGAAATCAAGTGGTTTATGAACAAAAATTTCAGGCTTGCCCTGCTTCGGAACTGGCATCGGAACACTCCTGAAAAAGTGATTGATTTTACCCGGTATGATATTCCTGCCAACGAGCCACATGGTGCCACTCCTGAAAATCCCAAAAAGGACTGGAGTCTGATGAACGTAATGAATCAGAAAAGATTACGTCCGCAGGATAAACCGCTACCGTTGCACGAACTTAGAGAAGAAGATAAATTGCTCATAGCAAAATATTATCCGGAGTTATTCTGAAAATCATAAAGAAAAACGATATTATTACAGAATAAGTATTGAATTAAAACTATATCAAAAATTATAAAAACATAAATTATGAAAAAACACAAACAGTATAGCATTACATTTTATATGCTTTTAAGTTTTGTATTACTAACGACGGTAAGTTGTAATCACAAACCAGATACAAAAACAGGAACGAAAGTAGAAGAATCTATTCCGACATTAGACGAGTTGGCCGGCGAATGGATGAATATGGATAGTTTGCGAAATATGCCTTCTGTCAATAATTTTCATGGTGGTTTGGCCATTACCAAAGATATATCTTCGGTAGAACTATTAACCTTTCCCCCTTTTGTTCAAAACAAACCAAGCTGCAAAAGTTTTATAAATGGAGAAAAATTCAATGCTCAATATTCTCGCTGGTATCCTTATCAGGCCTTGCGCAAGGCAAATTACAATGGCGTGGAAGTAACATCAACAACTCGTATGGTTTTTGAAAAACAGGGAGTATTATTACACCTAAAATTCAAAAACAGCGCTAAACAACCTAAGAACATTCAGTTTAAGCTTCAACTTTTTGGGAAAGCACGAAAGTTTAATAAAAAGTGGGAATGGGGATATCCACGTGTGAATGACGATAATTTTGATATTAAATCTGAAAAAACTCGCTGTTTAATTATTAGCGACCAAAAGAGCAGTACAGAAACGGTGTACACCTTTTCTGTCTTACCAAATAATCTCACCATTATTGATAATAAGGGAGTTGCAACCTGGGATTTAACCATTCCGGGTAACGACAGTATTACTTTAAATTATGTAATGGCCATAGGAGATAAGGATATTAATATTAAAAAGGAGGCAAAACAGTGGGCACAAAACTTTGAAAAAGTATTTCAACAGGCAAAATCGTTATGGGAAAACCGCTGGCGCGATGTCTTTACTCCGGACAATAAGCACTTCTCAGGCCATTTGCCAACGCTGGTTACAGATGATAGCAAATTAAGGCGTATTTATTATATGGATATTGCTTCCACGCTTCAGTTATACCGCACAAATTTACCTAAATCTAACCGCGTGTTTGCTACAAACGGTCCCGAATGGGGTGTTACTTTAATGTATTTCTGGAATTTGGAAATGTGGCCAACTATTTGGGCAATGTTAGAACCGGCTTCGATGAAAGCGCATTTAAAGAGTTGGCTATCTTTAGATTATCATAATTGCTATGCGGAAGATTACCTCTCGGGTCAAGAATCCGGACCGTGGTATTCTGCCAACGACTGGTCTATATACAGATGTATTGACGGGTATTTGCGAGTTACCGGAGATAAGGAATTTCTCGATGAAGTAATTGCTGGAAAAACAGTCTTAAAGCATTTAGAAGGGCTTGCAACTAACTATAGGAAATTTGTAAGGAAGGATAATATTTTAGCCGATTACGGCGGAGCCAATAATTTGCTGGAGTGTGTACCTACATACATTAACAGAGTTCCTTCTTTTAACGCAGCCAATGTATGGATGCTTCGCCGCATGGCTGAAATATATCAACAATATGGTGATCCGGATAAAGCCAGAAAGTTACAAAACGAGGCCGATAAACTTGTAAATGCGGTTTTAAAATTATACGTACCGGGGCAAGGTGTTTGGACGAGTTTACACAGAGACAACAAAAAGGCAGAGATGCGTCATGTAATAGATTTTATTATGGTAGGAAAAACCCTTTCAAACGATTTGACCCCGACAACCAAAAAAGAGATGATGAATTTTGTTGAAAAAGAGCTTTTAACAAAAAATTGGATGAGAGCACAATCGTTGCAAGATATTGCTGCTGCTAATTCAGACCGGCCGGATCATGGGCCGATGGGTTCGTACGATGCCTGGCCGCCACTTTCCATGGAAGTTATGTGTTTGTTTGGCGAATTTGATAAAGCTCTTGATTTTCTTCACCGTACCGAAAAGGTTACATACGAAGGGCCTTTTGCTCAATCTCATGAGTTTTTAGGCAAAGGCGATAAAATGTATTTGAGAATTGCCAGAAGAGGACAACAGAATTACAATGATGGCGGAGCAGCATTTGCTGATGTTATTGTAAGGTCATTTTTTGGCTTTCAACCGATACTCTTTGGAGATAAACCTGTTGTTTTATCCCCAAATACACCTCGTGGATTCAATGGGAAACTGATACATATTCCGTTTCATAACGGACTTTACGCCATAACAAGCAATACCGGTGGCGTAAAAATAACAAAGGAAAATTAAACAAATAAAATTCCAAAATGAATATCTTAAAATCAAATCTTATTTTAATGCTTGCTGTAATGTTTTCGGCAGTAAACTTAACCTATGGTCAAAAAGAACAATATCCATATCAAAGTTCACAACTGCCGGTAGAAAAAAGAGTTAACGATCTATTAAGCAGAATGTCACTCGAAGAAAAAGTCAGGCAAATGGATATGTACCGGGGCGGTGAGTTTAAGGAAAACGAAGAATTTTCGGCTAAAAAAGCAAAAGAGACCATCGGTAAATTAGGTGTAGGTGCTATTCACGATATCTATCCCAAATCGGCAAAAATGATCAACGATTTGCAAACCTATGTAATTGCAAATAATCGATGGGGAATTCCGGCATTGATTATGTGTGAAATGTTGCACGGCTATCTTGGGGAAGGAGCAACAGCTTTTCCGATGAGTATCGGTTTGGGTTCAACCTGGGATACGGAGCTGATGAAGAAAGTGGGTGAAGTGATTGGTATGGAAGGCAGAGCACACGGAGTACATTACGGTCTGGGCCCGGTGCTGGGGATTGGTCGCGAACCCCGTTGGGGAAGGGTGGCAGAGACCTTTGGCGAAGATGCCTATCTGGCAAGTGAAATAGGCGTTGCTATGATTAAAGGCACTCAGGGTGATACGCTCGCCTCCGACAAGTCGATGATTGCCGAGCCCAAGCATTTTGCCGTACACAGCGTACCCCAAACAGGTAGTAATTCTTCGCCGATACTGGTAGGAGAACGAACCGCCCGTGAGGATTTTCTGCCGGTTTTTGAAAAAGCTTTTAAAAAAGGCGGAGCCCTGGGGACGATGGCTGCTTATACCGAACTGGACGGCGTGCCCTGCGCCGTTAACAAATGGCTGCTTACCGATGTTTTGCGTAACGAATGGGGTTTTAAAGGAATCGTAATTTCCGATCTTGGTGCTATCAAATATACACAAACAACTCATTATGTAACAAATTCACCTAAAGATGCCATCCGGCAGGCCCTTATTGCAGGGATGGATATGCAGTTCTACGATTTCAGCTATGATTTTTGGCAAAACTCCATTATTGAGATGGTCCGGTCGGGTGAGATCCCGGTGTCGGTTGTCAACCGTTCGGCAGGAAACGTCCTGAGATTAAAGTTTTTACTCGGTTTGTTCGAGAATCCCTATACCCGTCAAAAACTTATTGATGAGCGTTTCCATTCAAAGGAAAATCAGGAGATCGCCCTTGAAGCGGCAAGAAAATCAATTGTTTTGCTAAAAAATGAAGATCATCTGTTACCTTTTAAGAAGGATATCAAAACCATTGCCGTGATAGGTCCCAATGCCGATGCTTCCAGACTTGGTGGTTATTCAGTAAAGAATAAGAAAGGAGTAACCGTTCTGGAAGGAATCAAAAAAGTTGCGGGTTCCGATATAAAAGTATTGTATGAAAGAGGGGTAAATCTGATTGATAAAGGAGAAGTCATTTCATCCGAATTTTTGCTGGCACCTGACGGTAAAACCCCCGGACTGAAGGGAGAATATTTTAATAACACAAAGTTTGAAGGGAAACCCGATGTGGTCAGGATTGATAAAGAGGTGGCATTTGACTGGCCATGGTTTCCGGCAGACGGCATTGGAGAGGATTTCTTTTCGGTGCGTTGGACAGGTTATCTTGTGCCGAAGAAAAATTTTGACGGCTGGATTGGTTTAAGCACCGATGACGGTATTCGTTTATGGATTGACGATGAACTTTTTATCGACAGTTGGAGTAAAGGAGCCATTATTCTTAAAAAACAGATACATCTTGATGCAGGGAAAAAATATAAAGTCCGCCTGGAAACCTATGAAGGCCAATGGGGAGCCCGAGCCCATTTGCGATGGAATTATCATAAAGTAGATTTACAACCGGCCATAACAATCGCCCGACAAGCCGATGTGGCGGTTGTGGTACTGGGCGAATCAAGAGAGTTGGTGGAAGAAAACAGGGATGTCGCCTCCCTGAATCTGAAAGGGAATCAAAGAGCCTTGATCCAAGCTATCCAAAAAACGGGAACGCCGGTAGTTTGTGTACTGTTAAACGGGCGGCCGCTGTCGATTAATTGGATTGAAGACCATGTGCCTGCCATTTTAGAAGCGTGGTTCCCGGGTGAGGCGGGTGGATATGCGGTTGCCGATGTGCTGTTTGGGAACTATAATCCGGCAGGAAGGCTACCCATTACGGTGCCGAGGTCGGTAGGACAGTTGCCCTATTATTACAATATGAAACCTTCTACCATACATCGCTATGTGAGTGAAAAAGATACTCCGTTGTATCCCTTTGGCTACGGATTGAGTTATACCAATTTTTCTTACAATAATTTAAGATTGGATAAAAAAAACATCAAACCGGATGGTACCGTAAGGGTTAGCGTTGATGTAAAGAATACAGGAAATCAGGATGGTGAAGAAGTGGTTCAGTTGTATATTAACGATGTGTACAGCAGTGTGACCACTCCCCGTAAAACTTTAAAAGGTTTTAAAAGAGTGAATATTAAAAAAGGAGAAACCAAAACGGTCTCTTTTGAACTGACCCCTGACGAACTTGCAATATGGAACAGGGAAATGAAAAGAGTGGTAGAACCCGGAAAATTTGAAGTGATGGTAGGGGGCAATTCCATAAATCTTATAAAAACTTCTTTTACAGTGAAGAAATAAAAATTAATCAATAAATCTTTTTTGTCAATGAAAAATATAATTATCCTTTTGTTTTCTATCACTTTTTTAATTAGTTGCAACAATAAAAAACATCCCGATTATTTTGTAAAAGATGTTTCAAAGCCGGTCATCAACCTAAACGGAATCTGGAAAATAAACCTGCAACCGCAAAACGAGTTTTGGAAACGCGACACGCTTTCGGGTAAATGGAAAGATATAAAAGTACCCGGCGAGTGCCAGATGCAGGGATTTGCAATAAAACACGATAAACCTTTTGCGTATTTAAAACATCTCGAAATTCCGGATGATTATAAAGACAAGAAGATAATTATACAGTTTGACGGTGTTTACAGCTTTGCACGTGTTTGGATAAACGGTCATTATATCCGCGATCACTCCGGTGGTTTTACGCGCTGGAAGTGTGATGTAACCAACTTTGTTACACCCGGAGAGACAGCGGTTCTTACCGTTGAAGTAACCGACAGGGTTGATGACATCTCGTATGGAAGCGGATACACGCTGCACCTGATTGGCGGAATTTTACGGGATGTGAGGTTGATGGCTTTGCCCAAAATATATCCTGAAAAGATAAAAATTGTTACCGACTTTGATGTGAATTATAAAGATGCAACTCTTGAAGTTTCGGGAGAACTGACAGGAAAAACTTCAGATGATTCTTACATTACACTTGAGTTGACAGATAAAAGCAACAAAAATATCTCTCTCGAAAATCCTAAGATTTTGTTAAATGGAAGTAATTCATTCAGCATAAAAAATCTTATTCGTTCGCCTTATAATTGGGATGCCGAACATCCGAATTTATACAAGCTGAACATTTCATTTTACGAACAGAATAAAAAAATATACAGCAAAATTTACGATGTCGGTTTCAGAGAAATAAAAGTTTTAGGCAATAAGGTCTTTGTAAACGGAACTGAAATAAAACTACGCGGAACCTGTCATCACGATGTTCACCCGCTGTTGGGCAGAGTGTCAACTCCCGAATACGACTTGCAGGATGTGATGCTTGCCAAAGAGGCGAATATTAATTTTATCCGCACTTCGCATTATCCGCACTTCGAAAATTTCTTGAAATTATGTGATGAGTACGGTATTTATGTTGAAGATGAAACAGCTGTTTGTTTTGTAGATACCTGGCGCCGTAAACCCTATTTCCCCGGGGCAACGCAAAACGACACACTTTTTACCGAAAGGTATTTATCGCAATTAAACGAGATGGTTTTAAATCATTTCAATCACCCCTCAGTAATTATGTGGTCGATTGGAAATGAAAACAGATCGGGCGATAATTTCAAAAAGTCGTACAATTTGGTAAAACATGTAGATACAACCCGCCCTGTTATTTTCAGTTACCCCGGCTTTGCTCCCGACAGTGTAAAACTTTATGATATAGTTAGTTTACACTACCCGCCGCTAAATGGCACAAAAGATGAATTCGGAAATAAAGTTGAAAACTTTAACAGTAATATGGGGATGCCTGTACTTTGCGATGAATGGGTACACAGTCCCTGTTACAATTTCGGGACAATAAAAGAAGATCCCAATGTGAGAGATTTTTGGGGGCAGAGTCTCGATACAATGTGGGCGAATATTTTTGACTCTGACGGTGGTTTGGGAGGCGCCAACTGGGCAATGATCGATGAAATATTTATGTTGCCCGACACGTTGTCCGGATTCCGGGAATGGTGGGGATTTGATTCGGAACCTGCACTGCAAAAATTTCAGGGACGAACAGTCGGCTCCGGAGAGTGGGGAATGGTGGATGTGTGGCGGCGGAAAAAGCCTGAGTTTTGGAGTATAAAAAAAGCCTATTCACCTTTTAAAGTACTTCAAACCGAATTTGAAGATTATAACAGCCGGGGCAATTTGTCTGTTCCCGTTTACAACAGGTTTAACCATACCAATTTTAGTGAAATTTCAATTAGATATAAATACCGGAATAAAGAGTACACGTTGAACTCTGTAAACATAAAACCTCATTCCAAAGGTTTTTTATCTCTTCCGGTAAAATATTTAAAGGCAGGTGAAATAATCGTTCTTGAAGCTTTCGACAACGAAAACAGACTTATTGACAAGTATAATCTGCGGTTAAAAAGTAGAATAGAAACAACTCCTCAAAATAAAACAGATGGCAAAACAGAGATTTCGGAAACAAAAGATAAGCTCACCGTTATTTGTAACCGCAATGTTAAAGTTGTATTCGATAAAACCACCGGATTAATTGAACAAATACAAAAACCCGTTGGGAATTTTAATCTCTCGGGGCCATATCTGAACCTTAGAATGGAGGGAAAAGAGATAGATTTTATGCGAAGACACATTGACGATTATGGCAAGGGGTGGCATCTAAAAAGTTTCAATTATAATAACAGTGGCAATAAAATTATTATCTCTTCAAAAGGAAGAACTGCAAAACTTCCAGAAGTTAGTTTCGATATCACTATATATTATTCGGGAAAGATTGATGTTCAGTACACCATTGAAGGAGTTCCTTCGAGGCGAATTCGTGAAGTGGGTGTAAAATTTGATTTCGATAATATAATAGATTCCATTTCCTGGAAACGGGATGCATACTGGAGTTACTACCCCGAGAATCACCTTTCGGCACCGGAGGGAAAAGTATCGTTATATTCCGGTATCGCCAATGAATATCGCAAAAAACCTGAAAAAGAGTGGGTTTTAGATACAAAAAGTTTTTACTACAACGGTACGGCAAAAGAGAATATTAAAGAAGAACTTACCTACATTGCCAAAGCTACAAAAGAGAATATTTTCATGTATAATCTTTTTAACGGAAACAGTATTATTGCATCGGTTATTGGAAGTGGAAATGAAAATTGCCGGCTTTCAAAAAACGGGAAAAACATTTCGTTATTTATTAATAACCGGATTGACTATTTCAATATTGGCTGGGGTAATTACCAACGAAATATAAAACTCGATAAAAAGTATTCGAATAAGATTGAGATTCAGATAATTCATTAATTATCAATGATACAAATACTGTTGAAAATTTAAAATTGAAAGGAGATGAAACGAGCATGACAAATGGTTATCACACAGGAGAATCATTATGTAGCGAGTTCCATCGAATACCTTCGAAATTAAAATTATAATGAGATGAAAACTAAATTTATTATAATCCTGACTCTTTTCGGGTTCAATGTTTTCGCCCAAAAGCAGGAGATTGTTTTAAATACTGGGTGGAAAGCCAAACGCGCCAACGAAGTTCCTGTTGACGGCACAGTAATTTCTTCACCTGACTTTGAGTTTTACGACTGGATGGATGCAGTGGTTCCAGGAACCGTTTTAACTACTTTATTACATAACGAAAAAGTGCCCGATCCATTTTTTGGTTTGAACAATGAACTGATACCTGATATTTATGAAACAGGAGCTGATTATTATACCTTTTGGTTTCACAATAATTTTGCTTTGCCCGTATTAAAATCCAATCAGCAAGTTTGGCTGAAGTTTAGGGGCATTAATTATTCCGCGAACATTTTCTTAAATGGGAATCGTGTTAATCAGGATACTCACGAAAGTATGTTTTTGCGCGAAAAATATTTGATTACTCCTTTTCTGAATAGTTCAATAAAAAATAATTTAGCGGTAATTGTTGAACCGCCAAATCCGGTAGGAAAAGCCAATGGCGGTCAGGGAGGAGATGGAACTATTGCCCGTTCAATAACTCAACAATATACTGCCGGTTGGGATTGGATTTGCCCAATACGAGACAGAAATACCGGAATATGGGACAAGGTTGCAATTGAAATAACAGGATCGATAGATATACGAGATCCTTTTATTAGAACAAGAGTTCCCGGTAAAAGAATATCGGGGAAAAATCAGGAGCCAGCTTTTATCTCTATTTCTGCTGATTTGATTAATGCATCAAAAGAAACTCAAAAAGGAATTTTGGTTGCTAATATTGGCGACACAAAATGGACTCTTCCTGCAACTGTTAAACCGGGAGAAAAAATAACTGTTTCGTTTCCCAAAATAAAATTCGATCATCCGAAATTATGGTGGCCAAATGGTATGGGAGAACCTGTTTTATATCAATTGGAATTAAGTTTTGAACAGGATGAAATTATTTCAGATAAAGAGTCTCTTAATTTTGGCATTCGTCAAACCGACTCTTATTTTGACAAGATTGTAGGAGCGCGCGTATTTCTAATTAATGGGCAAAAAATATTTATAAAAGGAGGCAACTGGATTGCGTCCGATGCTTTATTGCGCCTTTCTCCCGAAAGGTACGAAGCCGAAGTTTATATGCACGCACAAATGAATATGAATATGATTCGAATTTGGGGAGGATCGATGACAGAACGACCTGAATTTTACGATGCTTGCGATAAATATGGACTTCTGGTTTGGCAGGATTTGTGGGTGTCGGGCGATTGTAACGGACGTTGGTACGATCCCAAAAAGAAAGAATCGCAAGTTAGACGACAGGCATATCCCGACAACCATTCGTTGTTTTTAAAATCAGTAATAGATCAAATAAAAATGTTGCGTAATCATCCCAGTCTTTATCTCTGGTGCGGAGGAAACGAATTCCCGCCTTCCAGAGATATTAATCAACAATTGGAAGAGAAAATTTTCCCGGGATACGATGGCACGCGCTATTATTTAAATGAATCGACTTCTGATAGTCTCCTTCGAAACACGATTGGAGGAAATGGCGACGGTCCCTATTCAATACAAAATCCGCTGCGGTTTTTTGTAACCCGGTCATATCCTTTTAACCCGGAACTTGGTTCTGTGGGAATGCCAAATGTGGAGACCATGCGTAAAATGATGGCAGAAAAAGATTTGCATGTTCCAAAAAATGATCGTGCGAACAGAGTTTGGCAGTATCACAAGTATATTGGATACGGCGATCATATTAAACGTTTTGGTGAAATAAAAGGAATTGAAGATTTTTGCAAAAAGGCACAGCTTGTAAATTACGAGCAGTACCGGGCTTTGCAGGAAGGTTTTAATGCAGGGATGTGGAATTTGTACACTGGGATGTTGGTATGGAAAAACCAAAATCCATGGACTTCGTTGCGAGGTCAGTTTTACGATGTTTTTTTAGACCAAACCGGAGGATTTTACGGTTACCAACATGGAGCTGTTCCGCTGCATGTTCAGCTTAATTTAAACGATTCAAGTGTATGTGTGGTGAACCAAACTTTATTCAATGCAAATAATTTAGTTGTTGAAATGCAACTGTTTGATCTGCATGGAAATAAATTAAGTCAGCAACAATTTCAACTTGATGTTGCAACAAATACTTATAAAATAGCCGGAAAGTTATTCAGCGGAGAAAAACCTAAAGGACTCTATTTTGCTCGTTTAATCTTGAAAAATGAACAAGAAAAAGTGATTGATGAAAATTTGTATTGGCTTACAAATAAAGATTCCGACATGCAGCAGTTGGAAACACTCAAACCGGTATCACTTCAAGTTCGAATTGAAAAAAACAAACAAGGCAAAAAGTATGCAATTATAAATAATAACAGTGACGAGACCGCTTTTTTCGTCCGGTTAAAAGTAAGCGATAAACGAACAAACGAACTGGTTCTTCCGGTATTTTTCGAAGATAATTACATCACTTTATTTCATGGTGAACAGAAGAAAATTGAGATTGATTTGTCGCATTTATCGCAGGAAATAAGAGCAGGCAATTCGCAGTTGGAAATAGAAGCCTGGAACAGCCCGGTAATTAAAAAAGATTTATAATGCATTCTATTGTGATAATATGACAAGAAATAAAAGATTCCATATTAGGTAGGAAAAAATAAAATTAAAAAACAACAATAATGAAAACTACTTTCTTCTTAATTATTCTACTCGCAATTACAAGTTGCACCCCAAAATCAACTCAAAATCAGGAGTTGATTAAGCAAATTAAATCCAATGAGTATTTTGCTTTTACAAAACAGAAAGCGCTCGAAATTGTAAAAACCGGTTTTAATGCCGGCGATGGTTATGGCGAAGTTTGGATTCGCGACTACAACACATTTATCGAACTTTCGGCTGAAGTTTTTCCCGACTCATTATTAAAGGAAAATTTACTGGTATTTTTTAGAATGCAGGGCGACGATGGAAATATAATTGATGGTTTTTCGCCCATCGAAAAAGTTGGGAAAGACACTCCCGATTTTGCATATTCCGAATTGGAACCTCGCTATGCAGCTCACAAAAATACAGTTGAAACCGATCAGGAAAGTTCTTTGATACAAGCCGTTTATAAGTATATTCAGGTTACCGGAGACAAAACTATTTTAGATGAAATGATTGGTGATAAAACGGTTGCCGAACGTATGGAGTGGGCAATGGAATTTTTGATGAACGAACGGTACAACGAAAAATACGGATTGATAATTGGGGCAACCACTGCCGACTGGGGCGACGTTCAGCCCGAACACGGCTGGGGTGTTGATCTGGATAACAACACACACTATGCAATAGACATTTACGACAATGCAATGTTTATAATCGCACTCAATAACCTTATCGAAATTATTCCTTCAACAAAAGCAAAATGGGGAAAAATTAAAAATGAGATTACCGAAAACTGCATGAAATATTTATGGGACGAAAAAGACCAAAAATTCATTCCACATATTTATTTAAACGGCTCGCCTTTCCCCGATGATTTTAATGAAAACGAGATTTACTATTTTGGTGGAACAGCAATTGCAATTGAAGCGGGATTATTAAATAAAGAACAGATAAAAGCCTCGATCGACGAAATGGTAAAAAGAGTTAAACAGGCGGGAGCACCCTCAATTGGGGTAACACTTTATCCGCCATACCCGGACGGTTATTTTGTAAACAAAATTATGAACCCCGAATACAGCTATCAAAATGGTGGCGACTGGACCTGGTTTGGCGGGCGCATGATTCAGGAACTCATTAAAAATGGTTTTGTTGAAGAGGCGTATCGCGAAATACAACCGATGGTAAAACGGGTAAAAGATAACGATGGTTTTTACGAGTGGTACTCGGTAAACAACGAACCACGCGGCTCGGGGACTTTCCGTGGCTCGGCAGGCGTTTTATATAAAGCTATTTTAATGTTCGAGGAGTTGGAGTAAAATGAATAATAACTTTAGAAATACCACTCAGTTTTTAATGCCCCCTAAAAAGCAAAAAGAGGTAGCAGGAGCATACGGTTTGTACCCAACACATTCAGTTGGAGATAATAAAATATTTGTCGGTTTCGAAATACTTGTTAACGAAATTCAATCGCATAAAACAGTAATTATCGATGGTTTTCAAGGGGTGTTTTTCGAGAATGTAAAAACAAAAATGCAAGCCATTTTCGAAAAGAAAGCGATAAAAACCAACTGGATAGATTTTTCGCAGATATTAAAAGCAGAAGATGAAATTGATGAATTAATTGCTCCGTTTTTGGGTGGCAACGACCCCGTTTTTGGTTCGCGCACAACTTTAAATTTGGTCGATTTATTTCAATCCGAAAAGCTAAGTAATATAAAGTTAGATGAAACTGCCGACCTGAATATTATTTACGGTATTGGTGCAAGTTTAAGCGGTTTTAAGGGAACTCTTATTTACATCGATCTGCCCAAAAACGAGTTGCAATTCAGGGCGCGGGCAAAGTCGGCAACCAATCTGGGAGCGTCGCAACCCGATGAACCAAAACCGGTGTACAAACGTTTTTATTTTGTCGATTGGGTAGTGCTAAACAGGCACAAACAAACTATTTTACCTAAAATCGACATTGTTGTTGACGAGCAGCGCCCCGATGAAATTACCTGGATAAAAGGCAACGATTTGCGACAGGGACTGAAACAGATAAGCGAAAATATTTTCAGGGTGCGACCGTGGTTCGAGCCGGGTGCGTGGGGTGGAAACTGGTGTCTGAAAAACATCAATGGACTAAATAAAAATGTACCCAATTACGCCTGGTCGTTCGAATTGATTGTTCCCGAAAACGGACTGCTTTTCGAAAGCTCGGGAAATCTTTTGGAAGTTTCGTTCGATTCGTTGATGTTTCAGGAGGGAGAGAATGTTTTGGGAAAAGCATTTAAAGAGTTTGGAGTTGAATTTCCAATCCGGTTCGATTTTCTCGATACATTTGATGGGGGGAATCTTTCCATTCAGTGTCATCCAACCAAAAATTATACAAAACAGTTTTTCAACGAAAATATAACTCAGGAAGAGACCTATTACATTCTTGACACAAAAGAAAATGCAGATGTGTATTTGGGGTTTCAGGAAGATATTCAACCGGGGAAATTCGAAAAAGCGCTGATTAAAAGCTATCAGGATTCAGAGGAGATAGATATAACAAAATACGTCCAAAAACACACCGCGAAAAAGCACGATCTGTTCCTTATTCCACCAGGCACAATTCATGGTTCGGGAATTAACAATCTGGTACTCGAAATTAGTTCAACTCCCTATATTTTTACCTTTAAAATGTACGATTGGCTGCGGTTAGATTTCGATGGCAAACCACGTCCAATGAATATTCAGCGGGGAATGTACAACCTCTGCTTTGGACGCAAAGGAGACTATGTAAAAGAGAAATTGATTTCGAAACCTGTTTTAATTGAACAAGAAAACGATTGGAAGCTATTCCATCTTCCTACCCACAAAAATCATTTGTATGATGTACATCGTATTCATCTAAAAAACGAAATTGAAATTCAAACTAAAAATATATGCCATGTTCTGAGTTTAGTTGAAGGTACCAGTATTTTGGTTGAGACAAAAAATGGAGTTACACAGCGGTTTAATTATGCCGAGACTTTTGTTGTTCCGGCTGCGGCAGGCAAGTATAAAATTATTAACGACGGTAAAAATGAAGCGTGGACTATCAAAGCATTTGTAAAATAATACCGATTACAAATTAAAATCTACCAAGACAAATATCAAAAAACAAAGAAATATGAAAAGAAGACAATTTGTAAAAACAACAACTACAGCATCAATTGCATTGTCGATTATGCCAATGGCAGGATATTCATCAATTTCAGAAAAGAAAGAACTCCTTTTAAATCAAAGTCTAATTTTAAGAGATTTTAATAGTGTACAGGAGGAAAGTCCTACTTTGGTTACAGATGGGAATGGTAATATATGGATGTTTTCGCTTAGAAGAATTGATTTTCCTGAAAATACTGAATTGATATCCTCCTTTCATTTTGATGGAAAAAAATGGACAGAAACAGATCCTGTAACAAAATCAACCAGCCAATATGAAACTCCAACTTCAGCATGCGCAATTGGAGGCAAACCTATTGTAGCCTGGACTGAAATAAAAGGGAAAGATTGGGGAATCAATGTTTCGCAAATGGATGGAAGTAGTTATAGAAAACCCCATAGATTCATTGTAGAAGGAGGAAAATCAATAAATCCTGTATTGACTGCTCCTGATAAAAATCGAAATTGGATTGCGTGGGAAAACCTGCATAATGGGAAGTTTACTATTTATATCAGTAAATATGAACATGGAAAATGGTTGGAGCCAATTAAGATCGATAAAGGTAAAAACAGTTGTTTTGACCCCGGTATTGCAGAAGCTAAAAATGGGGATCTCTATATAATCTATGGATTGACAAATGGATTTCATCAAGACATAGAGATGACAATAATAGATGGCAAAACACTGGAAGTACAGGAAACGATACCAGTTGCCATTGGTGGTAAACATAAAAATCGTGTTAATATTAATGCCAGACCCGTATTGGAATTTGATGCTCATGATAATTTATGGATCAGTTATGAGAGTAACCGGGATAAAACCAGGGTTGACGATGGCGATAATTACACCGGTGATCGTTGTTGTGCCATTTTATCATATCAGAATGGGAAAATTGTTGAGATTAATAATAAGGGAAAATGGTTATTTAAAGGACAAAATGATCATAAACCTTCATTTATCAAAGACATACAAGGAAATTTGTATTTAGCTACACATTGTGGAGGTAATTTTATTGACTCAGGCTGGAAATATCGTCTTGCCTGGTTAGACCCCCAAAACGGGTGGCAAGAACCAGTCACTTTATTTAATACAAAAATTAAGGGAGTGCTAATTCCTCCTGCCATCGCTTTTGATGAAAAAGGCAACTTTTGGCTGGCTACCAATAATGAAAAAGTATCTCTTAACGATGATAAGGCAAACGCTGATAATTTTACACAATCGCGTTTAACAGAGCTGAACGTAATGCAATTTACAGCCCCAAGATTATCGGAAAAATATGAGCCTGTTACATTCAAAGAAACACAGATTAGGGGGTTTTTGCCGAACGAACAAACAATCAGTAGTTTAAGCGGACACCCTAAAATGGAGAGACGAAAAATTACTATTGATGGAGAAACCTATACTTTAATTTATGGTAATCTTCATGAACATTCGAATAGCTCGTTTTGCTGGCCGGCCGGAACAGATGGCACTTTGCACGAAGATTACCGGTTTGGAATATTTTCTGAAGGGTATGATTTTGTAGGTATGACAGATCATGCCGGCAGTACAAGTGAAATACACTGGAGAAGAAATATACGAATAGCTGATTTTTATACATAATCTGATAAATTCATTGCAATTCCTGCCGTTGAATGGACACTTCAATCAGATCCCAATCTGGATGATATTCAATATGGAGCAGGACATTATAATATAATCTTTGCCAGCACAGAAGATGCCCGGAAATACATTCGCAACAAACATGAAATATTTTGTCCTCGAACACCTGAAACTAAAATAGCACCAATGCTATGGGAAATGCTGGAAGAAAAGGAAATAAATTGTGTTACCATACCACATCATCCGGCAGACAAAGTGCATCCGGTAGATTGGAATGTTACCAATACCAAATATGTAACAACTGTGGAGATATTCCAGTGCAGGGGGAATAATGAGTACCCGGGATGCCCAAGAGAAAGAAATCTTAAAAGGCACACGCCCACGAGTCACAAACATGCATATATCGATTTTGCATTAAAAACAAAGAAATATAAAATGGGTTTTATCGGAAGCGGGGATCACAACAGCATGGGGATTGGACTGGCAGCTCTCTGGGTAAAAGAGATAAGTCGTGCTGGAATTATCGAAGCATTACAAAGCAGAAGGACTTTTGCTACAACCGGGGATAAAATAGTTATTGATTTTAAAGTAAATAACGCTTTGATGGGCACAACAACAGCCGGGAAGGGAATCCCCAAAATAGAAATAAATGTAATCGGCCAATATCCATTAGAAAAAGTTGAGATTCTTAGAAATAGTAAAGTGATACACAAGTTTGATATTGATGAAGATACTTTAGATTTTAGGCAAACCTTTTCTGACCCTAATTACAAGGACGAAAAAGAAGTTTTATATTATTATGTCCGCGCTACCCAGAAAAATAAAGCATTGGCATGGTCAAGTCCTGTTTGGGTTGAACACATATAAATATTGTTGTATTAATTTAAAAAATATTAGAATGAATTATCAAACAATTTCAACGTTGATTTTAATGATTTTAACGTTTGGCAGTTTTGCACAAACACCTGATTTCACAAATACAGAGGTGATTAACGGTTATGCCGAAAAAATTTCGGGAAACGATTTTAGTTACACCTCATCAATACCTACTGTAAAAGCGTGTCTGATAATTCGTGCAACCAACGGCAAATCGACAATGGAATGGGAAACAGATCCGGTTCCCACAAAACTCGATAGCGACTACGTAACATTTGTATGGCTGGCAGGTTTAGGCTCTTCGCCCGGTCGTGTCCGGTTCGATTTACAAATAAATGGTATTCAAAAGTTTTCGTTCTGGGTTGATGATTTAAATGAATGGAAACAAGACTCCGAAGATGGCTCAACACTATCGTTTCAAAAAGATATGGCCGACCAAAATGGTGACAGTTATGGTTTTATGTATCTTAAAATTCCAACAAAACTACTCCATAAAGGGGAGCCGCTCCGGTTAAAAGTTATCGGTGCTGCAATGAATAAAACATCGTGGTATATGACCTTTAAATTTCATCTGAAACCGGGTTTATCGTTTAAACCGTTTCCGGCAATAATTACTGAAAATGGGAAAGAGTACCAGTTGGGAGCAGCAGGAATTTTACATTTTGGGAAACCTGCAAAAGCAAAAATATTCCTGAATAACAGATTAATTAAAGAGACCAGAATTAACTTCGGATACAACTATGTAAAAGTTAATTTGCCCCTTGTTGAAAAGAGTAAAAAAATTGCGTACAAATTGGAAATTGGCGATTTTTCCGATGAGGGAGAAATTACCGTAAAACCGGTTCGAAAATGGCGGGTAAATTTTGTACAACACTCCCACACCGACATTGGTTACACGCGCCCACAAACCGAAATTCTTGCCGAACATTTACGGTATATCGATTATGCGCTCGACTATTGCGACAACACCGACGATTATCCCGAAGATTCTAAATTCCGCTGGACGTGCGAAGCAGCCTGGCCGGTTGACGAATATTTAAGAAGCCGCCCGGAATCGCAGGTTAAACGTCTAAAAAAGCGGGTTGAAGAGAAACGGATTGAGCTTGCCGGAATGTATTTTAATTTCGATGGGCTGCCCGACGAGCAAATTCTCGCTGCCTCGCTTCAACCGATTAAACGTTTTCGGGAAAACGGGCTAAATGTAAAAGTTGCCATGCAAAACGATGTTAATGGAATTGGCTGGTGTATGAACGACTATTTCAACGAGCTGGGAATTCGATACCTGAATATGGGAACTCACGGTCACCGGGCACTCATTCCATTCGACAAGCCAACACTCTTCTGGTGGGAATCACCTTCGGGAAAACGGATGCTGACTTTCAGGGCAGAACATTATATGACCGGAAATACCGTGTTTAAAATCGATGGCGGCGATATAAATACTTTTGAAAACGAACTGCTTTCGTATTTAACCAATCTCGAAAAAAAGGGTTACAAATATGATTTGATTGCCATCCAGCATTCCGGTTTTTTAACCGACAATTCGCCACCTTCAACTTTAGCTTCGGAAATGATAAAAGAGTGGAACGAAAAATTTGTATGGCCGAAATTAAAAACGGCTACCGTTTCCGGGTTTTTTGAAAAGATGGAGGCGAAACACAGCGATGATTTACCGATAATTCGCGGTGCCTGGCCCGACTGGTGGACCGATGGTTTTGGTGCATCGGCACGCGAAGCATCGACAATACGAACTGCACAAACCGATTTGATTGCCAATTCAGCAGGATTAACAATGGCTGCTTTGCAGGGTTCAAAAATGCCCGAAAAAATAAACGACCGCATTGAAACCGCAAACAGTGCCCTGCTCTTTTATACCGAACACACGGTTGGTTATCATGGAAGCGTGCGCGAACCTTTTTCGAAAAATACTATGGAGCAGCGGGCTTTAAAAGAGTCGTACGCATGGGAAGCAAGTCGCCGTGCAAAAATGATTGGTGAAGAGGCAATGGGACTTTTACAAAGCCACGTTCAGCGCGAAAAAGAGCCGTCGATTTTAGTTTATAACACGTTAAACTGGAAACGTAGCGGGGTTCTTACAACTTATATCGATAACGAAACTTTGCCCCGCGATATAGATTTCAAGATTGTTGACGAAAATGGAAATGAAGCAAAAGCACAACCCATCGAAAAGTTTTCGGATGGTGCATATTGGGCAATTTGGGTTGATGATATTCCGGCTTTCGGCTTTAAAAAATATATAGTGAAAACCAACGAAGACGAAGTCGTTCAGCAAAACAATAATGTAGTTTTTGAAAATAACGTAATTGAAAACCGGTGGTACAAAATTACAATAGATACCGAAAGGGGAGCGATTTCGGGAATATTTGATAAGGAGTTGCAAAAAGAACTTGTTGACCAAAATGCAGAATACAAACCGGGTGAGTTTATTTACGAACTGTTGGATAACCGTGCACAAATGGAAGCGTTTAAATTGGAGGATTTTACGCGCGAACCGCTCGATTCGGTTTGGCTCGACAGTTATTATGAAGAACAAATATGGAACACAATAAAGTTTAAAGGTAACACAAAAGCTGCTATTTCCGATGGCTCTTATTCAATGGAAATCAGGCTCTTTAAATCGTCGAAACGGATTGACTTGGTCTATTCAATCAATAAAAAAATGGTTACCAAACCCGAGGGAATTTATATCGCTTTTCCGTTTGCTCTCGAAAACGGAAAACTGTTTTTCGATGTGCAGGGTGGAGAAATGGAAGCTGGTGTTGACCAAATTCCCGGCTCGGCAAACGACTGGAATACGGTTCAAAATTATGCGCGGTTAAAAAACAAAAATTCACAAATATTATTGAGTTCACGAGAAATCCCGCTGATGCAATTTGGCGGAATAAATACCGGGCGGTACAAAGCGGGCGCAACTCCCGAAACAACGCATATTTACGGCTGGCCAATGAACAACTATTGGACTACAAATTTTAATGCCGAACAACACGGTGGAATTACCTGGAGTTATTCCATTTCGAGTTCAAAAAATAACACACAGGAAACTGCTACGCAATTCGGGTGGGGAAACCGCGTTCCATTTTTAACCCGTGTATTGCCGGGCGGTGGTGTTGGAGATAAAAACTGGGGTAACTCTTTTATTTCAGGTTGGCCCGAAAATATTTTATTGGTTAGTTCTTTTTCTTCCGCCGATGGGAGATCGTCAGTAATTCATATTCGCGAAACCGGGGGTAAAAAAGTTACTCTAAAACTGAAAAACGAAATTACCGGAGCAGCAATAAAATTACAACAGGTAAATGTTTTGGGAGAACCGGTTAAAAACGGTACTTCTGAAATTAATGGTTACGAATCGAAATTTTTCAGGATTCTTTTACAAAAATAAAGCGGTAGGAAATCCACCGCTTTATCCATGAAAAACAACCAACTAATAACCTTTTAAAAACTATGTATAACTTTGAAACCAATCAATTACATCAAGTTCACAACAAACATATAAAATTATACAGAGTCAACCTAGGGTTACGAAATGAGAAATTGATAGTTTCAAAACAACACAATAATTAACAAATATTAACCTGTTATTTTCTAATGCGAATCAAGAATTGAAACCACCTCGGAGTTCTTTTTACAGCGTTGCAAAAACTTTTTCGAGCAGTTTTTTTGTTGCAATTATCCCCTCTTTTTCCGAGAGCTCGCTACCTTCGTATTCAACACCAACAAAACCTTTATAACCGGCATCTTTTACAATTCGCATAATACGGTAATAATCCATATTTCTCTCGTTTCCTTCGGCATCAAAAACATTCGATTTTGCACTAACACCTTTTGCAAAAGGCATTAACAATTCCATTCCTTCGTACCTATCGAACTCCTCGCCGGTTTTTCTGTTAATATAGAAATTCCCAAAGTCAGGTAGTGTTCCGACCCGTTTATGATCAACCATTTTCATAACACCTGCAAGCCAATTTCCATTGCTCGAAAGTCCGCCATGGTTTTCTACAATAATATTAATTTTTTTTGTGTCGCCATATTCGCATAACATACGTAAACCATCGGCTGCGAGTTTTTGTTGCTCCTCATATTCACCGCGGCTGGCAGCGTTTACCCGTATTGAATGGCATCCAAGAAACGCTGCTGCATCAACCCATCTTTTATGATTTTCAACAGTTTTTAAACGTTCTGCTTTTTCAGGATGCCCCATCATTCCTTCGCCATCGCACATAATTAGCACACTTTCAACACCTTCGTTTTTGCAAATCTTTTTCAATTCGCCCAAATAGTTTTCATCTTTTGCTTTGTCTTTAAAAAACTGATTTACATATTCAACACCTCCAATTCCCATTTTTCTGGCTATCACCGGAAACTCAAGGTTTGTCATCTCGTTGGCACGCAAAGCTTTGTGGTACGACCACTCGGCCAACGAAATCTTAAATGGAGATTTTTTTTCTGCAATACCTGCAAGTACAGGCGATACTAGAATTGTTCCAGTAGTAGCTGCAATTGCTGTTCTCAGGAAATTTCGACGATTTGTACTATTCATAGTAATTAGATTAAATTATTTGTAATCGATAAACAAATATAATCATTCTTACCAATGAAACGAGTATGGAGAAGATTTTCACAAAAGGTGATGTTTAAAATGCGAGCAAATTCACTAAACCATTAAAACTCACAATTAATAAAAAAGATTGCTGAAGAGTTTGACATTTTAATAAACTGAACAAAAATAGTTATTTGTTGTTAAAGAATTCATAAATTAAAGTCTCTGCAAGAAAACTGTCGAATTTTATGAAATGAATTACTTTGGATGAGATTTTTACTTTTTGGAAATGAAGTGATGCCTGAGCATCAGTGAATTGAGAAAAAAAAATCTCGCCATCCCGATATATCGGGACTAATTTTGTAGAGTTTTCTTGCTGAGACTAAATAACCAAAAAACAAATTATTATGAATGAAAAGTTTCAGGATTTCTTAGACATGGCCTACAATTTAATAGTAGCATACGGAGTAAAAGTGGTTATGGCAATTATTGTGCTTTTAGTTGGATTATGGATAATCAAGCGCATAGTAAAAGTAACCGACAAAATGATGGAAAAGCGCGAAGTGAGTGGTTCGCTTCGTGGATTTTTAAAAGCACTGATTAGTATTTTACTAAAGGTTATGCTTTTAATTAGTATCGCCCAAATGGTTGGAATACAAACCACATCGTTTATTGCTGTTCTCGGAGCACTTGGTTTGGCAGTAGGTTTAGCGTTGCAGGGAACACTCGCCAATTTTGCAGGCGGAGTTATGATTTTGCTTTTCAAACCATTTAAAGTTGGCGATTTAATCGAGTCGCAGGGACATTTGGGAACTGTAAAAGAGATTCACATTTTTGTTACAATACTTTTAACTCCCGAAAATAAAACGGTAATTATACCTAATGCAGCCGTTTCTAACAACGACATTGTAAATTATACAACGGAAGGATTAATGCGTGTCGATTTGGTATTTGGAATATCCTACGAATCGAATATTAAAGATGCAAAAGACATTTTATTAAAGATATTAGAAACTCATCCGAAAGTTTTAAAAGAACCAGCCCCTTTTGTTGGAGTAAAAGAGTTGGCAGACAGTTCGGTAAATCTTGCAGTCCGTCCATTTTCTGCCCCACAAGATTATTGGAATGTTTATTTTGATGTTTACGAAGAGGGGAAAATTGCACTCGATGAAGCCGGTATTACAATTCCATTTCCACAGGTGGATGTTCACATGGGCAAATAATTTCTATACTTAAAATAGATGTCATCCAGTTTTAATCTGTTTGACATCTATTTTTATTTACACGTATTTATATCTTTTAATATTCTTCTTCGGGGTTTTCTCAAACTCCTCTTTTACCAACTCAATTTTACTTAATTGTTCGTATTTAGGAAGCTCATTATTTACCTTTTTTCGGTTAGCTTCCATTATTTTATCCAAATCAGATTCCACAACTTTTTCGAGTTTCATTGTTTCAACGTCGGGATAAACCAACGCAATTAGTTTTGTGTCGTCCATTTTAACAACACATTCGGCAACACAATACTGATTAGAAACTTTAGCCTCAATTTCTTCGGGGTATATATTTTGTCCCGATGGGCCAAGCAACATATTTTTTGATCGCCCTCTGATGTAAATAAAATTATTCTGGTCTATCACTCCCAAATCACCGGTTTTCAACCACCCATCCTCGGTAAATGTATCTTTTGTGGCCTCTTCATTTTTAAAATAACCAAGCATCACATTTTCGCCTTTTACCTGAATTTCGCCAACAGTATTAAATTGGTCTTCCGAGTCAATCCGAACTTCCATTCTGTCAACCAATTTACCTGCCGATAAAGGCATAGTTTTATTCCACGCCTCATAACTAATCAGTGGTCCGCACTCGGTCATCCCGTAACCAATTGTAAATGGAAAATTTATTCGTTTAAAAAATTTCTCAACATCGGCACTTAACTGAGCTGCGCCAATTACAATCTCGAAAAATCGCCCACCAAAAGTATCTACCAACTTGGCTTTAATTTTTTTCAATATAATTGTTGAGATGATTGGTGTTGCCAACAGCACTTTTATCAACGGTTTTTGTATTGTGGGCAGTAATTTCTTTTTATATATTTTCTCGATTACCAGTGGAACAGAAAGTACCAGATGAGGTTTTACTTCGCCAAAAACTTTTGTGATAATTGCCGGCGATGGAATTTTGCTGAGAAATGTAATGTGGCAACCTAAAGTTACCGGAAATAGAAACTCAAAAAGCAAACCGTAAACATGTGCCATTGGTAAAAACGAAACAATTTTATCTCCTGATTTTAGTGGCATGTGTTCGCGGGCAAAAATAATATTTGAAACCAAACTGCGCTCCGGAATCATTACTCCTTTTGTAAACCCTGATGTTCCTGAAGTGTATGAAATTACGCACATCTCTTCCCTCTCCCACTCCTCAAATTGAAAACCCTTTTTTGTGAGTTGATTATCATCATAATACTGAAACGAATCTGTTAATTTAAATTGAATATTTTCATCTCTTGCTGCGTGCAACGAAAAATCCTCCAACGCCAGAACTACTTTTAAACCCGGCGACTCATCAATATCTACTTTATCGAGCAATGATTTTGCACCAATAACAATTTTCGACTCCGAATGATTAATAATATAATTGGTATCTTTTTTATTAAAATCAGGCATAATAGGAACTACTACTAATCCTGCTGAAATTGCCGAAAGAAAAATTGTTCCCCAGTGAGCCGAATTGCGCCCAAAAACAGCAATTTTATCTCCTCGTTGAAGTCCCGAGATTTGATAAAATAGATGTAACGATTTGATAATTTTTGCAATCTCAGAGTATTTAAAATCGTCTCCTTCGAAATCGGAAAATGCAAGATTATCCCAATTTTCGTGAAATGAATTAGTGTACAGTTTTGCCAAAGTTTGATTTTTCATGATATTATTGTTTATGAATCATTTAAATATAGGATTGCAATTTATAAAAAAACTCTTTATAGTTTAAAAGGATAACAAGTGTTATATAAGATTTGCAGTCGCCTGCAACACCCTTGTCAATCAACAATTGTTCCTATCAACCCGGCACGTACAAGGACTCTCACCTCACTAGATTATTATCATGCCCGACATAAAAAAAAGACTGTTCAAAATAATTTGAACAGTCTTTGGAATTTCGTAATTAAAGGTCGGTTGGTCAGAAATCATCCATTTCACCAAAAATTTCGGTGTAATCGTCCAGCTCGCCGAAGTCCATATAAACTTCTTCTTCAATGAGAACTGCTGGTTCTTGTTCGATAACTTCTTCGCCAATGACTTGTACAGGGGTGTCACCCTGTTTAAGAGTGACTAACGATTCATTAAGATTCTTCTTCATAATAATTCCTGTTAGTTCGATAAAAAAAGATCTGTCATTTAAAAAATCAAAAGTGTAAATAAGTTTCTGACCTGTTGGTTTTATCAATTCAGCAAGTTTCGTTTTTTGCATTATAAAAAACGGCGACCCATTAATTCCCATGTCTAGCATCGAAATCTCTTTCAATTTCATCCATTTTTTATCTGATATAAAAAACGATGCCAACTGGTGAGATTCAAAACCTAAACTTTTTTGAATGATTGAATGAAAATCAAAAAACGAATGTTTTCCGTCTAATTCAACTTCTAGTCGGAAATTTTGGGATTCTTGAGAACTGATTTGAAAATGATAAATCATAACTTCCACAAACAATTGAGTCCAAATTTTAAAGGAATTTTTACAAAATGCAAGAAAAATAAAAGTATCCTTTTAGATAAAATCTATATTTATTCACTAAAAACGAATATATATTTGTTAATGTATTCTTCGCAAAATTCTGATTGATAACAATTTTCGGAAGTTTATTTAATGCTATTTTTATGCTTATTTTTAATATAAACAGTGCGCCTTAAAAAATGTTAAAAATTATTAAGGCAGGAAAAATATCGAACAGAAACGTCAGACGTTCGTAAAAAAACGCAAATTCCGACATTAATATAACCAATCTGTAATTCATTAATACTTTTTAAAACTAATGCTACTAAATACTATATTGTACTATATTTATATGCTATAAAAAGGTGAAATGCGTGGTACTACTTTATTTATCGAGAATGTAAAGATTGCGTTGCAATCTATCAGAACAAACCTATTGCGAACAATATTAACTGTACTAATTATTGCAGTTGGAATTACTGCGTTGGTGGGCATTTTAACTGCCATAGATTCTATAAAAAGCTCCATTACAAAGGAGTTTACTTTTATGGGTGCAAACACATTTTCTATTAGTAGCAGGGGAATGCGTGTGCAGGTTGGCAATAATAGGTATCGAACAAAAAATCATTCATACATTTCATATTATCAGGCAAAAGAGTTTAAAGAAAAATTTGAATTTCCGGCAACAACTGCAATTTCGGTTCATGCAACCGGTACTGCAACTTTAAAATATGGTGGCGAAAAAACAAATCCGAATATTACAGTCAAAGGAATTGATGAAGACTATTTATTTACCGCAGGATACGAAATTGGCAAAGGCAGAAGTTTTAGCGAGCCGGATATTATTTCGGGGAGAAGCATGGCGCTAATAGGAAGCGAACTTGCAAAACGACTTTTTAAGGGCGGCGAAAATCCGGTTGGTAAAGTAATTAGTATTGGCGGCGGAAAATATAAGGTTGTTGGAGTTTTAAAAGAAAAGGGCAGCGGTTTTGGAGGTAGCAGCGATTTAGTCTGCTTTATTCCTTACACAAATACACGTAACTATTTTTCGCGACCAAATATGAATTTTGGGGTGCAGATAAAAGTTGACCAGCCGGAATTAATGGAAGCCGCAGTTGGACAGGCGGAAGCAACTTTTAGGGTAGTTAGAAATTTAGACCCGCTCGACGAGACCGATTTCAATATTGAGAAAAGTGATAATATCGCAAATATTTTATTGGAGAACATTAAGAATATCACTCTTGTTGCGACCATAATTGGTTTTATTACATTGTTTGGAGCCGCTGTGGGCTTAATGAATATAATGTTGGTATCAGTAACTGAGCGTACCAAAGAGATTGGAGTACGAAAAGCAATCGGTGCAAAAGGGACAACCGTTAAACAACAGTTTTTAATAGAAGCAGTTGTTATCGGACAGATTGGTGGTTACCTCGGAATAGTGCTTGGCATTTTAATGGGAAATTTGGTTTCGGTGTTAATTGGGTCGGCATTTGTAATTCCGTGGATGTGGATAATTTCGGGTGTTGCGCTCTGTTTTGTTGTTGGAATTGTATCAGGATATTATCCGGCACAAAAAGCTTCCCGAATGGATCCGATTGAATCTTTGCGTTACGAGTAAAAAACTAATAAATTATGAGCCATAAACTTCTCGCCAAAAATAATCTACAAAAAAGGAGCCTCAATTTGTTATCGAAACTCCTTCCATATTGTTGACCCGCCTGGGCTTCCCGATTTCCTGCGTCATCGGGATAAACTTCTCGCCAAAAATAATCTATAAAAAAAGGAGCCTCAATTTGTTATCGAAACTCCTTCTATATTGTTGACCCGCCTGGGCTTCCCGATTT
>JAJRSD010000096.1 GCA_024278975.1 Bacteroidota bacterium | reverse complement strand
CTGATAATCAGTACAATGCAAAGACAGTCCGACAATTAATAGTATTTACAAAATTAGCACGAAAAATATATTTTACAACTATTTATAACTATCTAAGTGTCAGAGTAAACAATATTGATTTATATTTTTCGGAATTGCTGCCAATAAATTAGGCACTTTATAGATACATTAAAATTAGCTATCTTAGAGGAAAATATGAATACAAATGGAGAACAAATTTATAAGCCTTGCCATTTTTGAGTTTCAAGAGCGTTGTCCGAGCGATGACGCGTGTTTCAATTATTTGGTAAAATTAAAATGGGAGAATGGTTTTGTGTGCCCGCATTGTGCCCATACAAAATATTGCGATGCAACACGAAAATACGATAGGCAATGCACAAGTTGTAACCGTACGGTTTCCCCCACTAGCCAAACCCTTTTTCATAAATTGAAGTTTCCGGTACTGAAAGCCTTCTATATCATATATTATGTCAGTACAAACAAGAAAGGAATTAGCAGTACCAAATTGAGCAGGAAGTTGGGATTGCGCCAAAAAACGTGTTGGGCTTTTAAACAAAAAGTAATGAAGGCAATGGAAAGCCCGGCTGCCAGCCATAAAAGCTATAATCAATCGAAAAACTTATTCGGGAAAAAGTTGACTGCAATAAATCCGAATATTCCGGTTATTGCAATAATAACCAAATCGATAATATGTTTTTTTAGTTTTTCGTTGCGGCGGGTTAAAATGTAAAACTGAACAATTAATAGTATGACGCTTAAAATTACCCAACTAAATGATTTATTGGGGTTGAGATTGAACTTAATAAATTTCGAATTTCGGTCGGTTATTGCAATCTCGGCGGGGAAAATAAATTGCGCAATTTTACCTTCAATTCGTTCGTCTTTTACTGGCCAGCTTTCGGTGTAATGGTCGATAAATTTGTAGTTTCTGTCTAACACATCCGATTTCATAAAACCGTTGCCGGTGGATATTATATTGAAGTTGAGGAGGTCGCTGTAAATTCTGATTTCGGTTAAATCGGGGTTTATATTTTCAACGGGGAATTTCACCAATTGATAATCGTATTGAGTTAAAATATAGAGTTCGTTATCGGTTGAAAAGAGGTAGGCGTAGTAGTGTTTATTTTTAAAATCGACACACTTTATGGTTTTGAATTTAAGATTTTCGGGCAGGTTTACTTTTTCCACAAACGGTTTTGCTTTAATCATTTTAACATGAAAAAGCTGGTTTTTTGAGTCGGTTATAAGATAACCTTCGTCGCACGATTTGCGTGTTGTAGGAAGTCCATCAATCGATTTTGCAGGGAATTCGAAACCTCTTTTATAGAGTACTGCCGAGAACATCCGGCTCTTCTCTTCGTCGATGCTATTTGTTTCAGCATCGATAAATTCCATTCGCCAGGTAATCCGGAAAAAATCTTTTGGCATGGTTAAATTTGCCCTTCCCGATTGCGATTCGAAAAGCGGGAAAAGTGTGGGCTGCGGTGCGTGAATATCTTTTGGTCGCACCCTAAAAGTTGAACGACTTGCCGTGATATCGTGCATGTCTATCTCCTCACCTTTTATGGAGTCGGGCATGGTTCCGTTCATTAATAACTGCCGCACAAAAAGAAATGGCAGTTTTTGTTCGTATTCGTTACGGGTTAACGTTTTACCCTCTTTTTCGAGGTTGCGCGATGTTCGTTTAATTCCGCCGCCCGAGCGGGTAATCATAAAATCGTTGTTAACACAACTCCACATTACAAACGGCGAACGAATGGGTTTTGCAAAAGTCATCCAATACAGTTTTGGAATTGCCGTTGCGAAGCCGATTATGGCTATAATAATTAAAAAATATCTACTGAGTTTTACCATGATTACATCTTTTTATGTTTTTGTACCCCTCTGTCTTCGACATCTCCCCTCATGAGGGGAGAACGCTTTGAACATTATTTCTTCTAAATATTTTATTTCTAATTCTAAAAATATCTTTATTAGTCTTCCTCCGTCAGCTGACGGAGAAAGTGGCGAAGCCGAAAGGATAGAGCGACTTGCCGCTTATTTAGTCTCAGCAAGAAAACTCTACAAAATTATAAATGTTTCTTTTGGCGATATTTTTATTTTTCTCAATTCACTGATGCTCAGGCATCACTTCATTTCCAAAAAGTAAAAATCTCATCCAAAATAATTCATTTCATAAAGTTCGACAGTTTTCTTGCAGAGACTATTTACTTTTTTACATCTCTCCTTTTCTAAATCGATACCCTGAAAAAAGTAACGAAATACTTAAAATAATAACTAAAACAAAAAGTACCGGATTTGCCGGTGCGTAACTGCCGATTGATGCCGACTCGATAAAAAGCGGCAAAAAAACTGCGGCGACAACGATATAGAAAAAGCGGTATTTCCAAACCGGTTCCAAAACAATTAGTGCAACGAAGTAGTACACCGCAAAGCCTGATAGAAACCAGGGTGTAATGGAAGTTAACGCCGGAATAATAATGTCTGACGGGAAATAAAATGTGCTGAATCCATAAAAAATAGTCAGTAAAACCAAATACCCGATGAGCAGACAAATTGTTCCGAAAAGCATCATTGTCAGCAATATTTTGTTTTCGTTTATTGGCAGATGAAATGAGAGTTTGATTCTTTTATTCACCGTTTCGGGGAAATACTGTGCCACCGAAATTGCCAGTGCGCTGATAATTGGCACAAACTTCAGGTAGGTAAAATAGGGTGCGCCCATAAATAAAATAAGGTACCAATAGTTGTTGGCTTCGTTAAATTTGAAGTCGTGCTGTACTTTTATAAAAATGTACCCTGCAACCAGTATTTCGAGTGCAGTTGCGATGATAAAAAACCATTTGATTTTTAACCACTCTTTGTAAATTATCGATTTCCACATATTGCTAATATTTTCCTGTTAATCCTATAAATGCATCTTCCAATCCCATTTTCACCTCCTTGAAGTTGCTGTGTGCGATGCCTTTTTTCTTTAAATAACTTTTTACAAACTCCTCCGATTCATAAGTGTAAATTTCAACTTTGTTATGTACTTTCTCGAAATTGGCAACAAACTCTTCGGCGGAAAGGTCGATTGCCGGGTCTTCAACTTCGAGATAAAACTGTTTGAACTCATGCATAAAATCATGTACGTTTCGTTGTGCCAAAACACGGTTGTAATCCATAATCAGCACATCGTCAATCAGTCGTTCCATATCCTGAATAATATGCGATGTTGTGAAAATTGTTTTCTTTTTTGCTTTTGCATATTCGCGCAGATAGTCGATAAACAGGCGACGATAACCGGGGTCGAGCCCCATGGAAAAGTCATCGAGAATCAACAAATCGGGGTCTTGCGCAAGTATTAATCCCAGTGCTACCTGCGACCGTTGTCCGCACGACATGGACGAAATTTTCTGATTTTTACCAACCTTCAGTTTCGACATCAGTTCCCAGTAAGGTTCTTTGTCCCACTTCGGATAAAAACCGGAATAGAATTTTTCTATCTGATGAATATTCATAAACGAATATTGAATATGACCTTCGATTAAAAAACCGATGCGGGCTTTTGTTGCCGGTGTTAGGTGCTGCGTATTTTCGCCATAAATCAGACATTCGCCACTTCGGGGTTGTAAAAAACCGTTTAAAATATTTATGGTTGTAGTTTTACCGGCTCCATTTTTCCCGAGAAGCCCCAAAATACTTCCATCTTTAACATGGATGCTTAGGTTTTCGTAAACCATCTTTTTCCCGTAATAATGGGTTAGATTGTTACACTCTATTGCGTTGCTCATATTTTGTATTATTTATTTTAATTTCTTTTTATACCCTTTTGTCTTCGGCATTTCCCCTCGGGAGGGGAAAGCGTTTTGAACTAATTTTGTGCAGAAGATTAATTTTTCTGCAACAGTTTATTTTGTCGGCTTTCTCCGTCAACTGACGGAGAAAGTGGCGATAGGCGAAAGGGTAAACTAATTATCCTTTAAACTCATTTTTAATTCTTTCTAAAATTCTTTCAATATCGTCTAATTCCTCATTCTTAAATCTCAAAATATTAATCCCCATATCTTTCAATATTCCGTCTCGTCTTTTATCTTTTCCTTTTCTGAATTCATGTATTTTACCATCTAACTCAATTGCCATATTTTCTTTAAAACAGTAAAAGTCCGGCACATAAAAAAAATGTTCGCCTCCAACAGATTCATATATTATTGCATGTTGTCTTAAAAACTTTCTCCTCTCTAACTGTTTACGGCGCAGATGTTTCCATAATCTTTTTTCCTCATGAGTCGTATTATTCCTGAGTTTTTGAGTGAATTGTTTTATCTGCTCGTATTTCATCTTTTAATTAATATATACTTTCATTTTTGTACCCCTTTGTCTTCGACATTTCCCCT
>JAJRSD010000095.1 GCA_024278975.1 Bacteroidota bacterium | reverse complement strand
TGACTGGAATTGACGAAGTTATTTTGTGCGATAACAAGGCAAAAAACGCAGGCATAGCATAGATACGGTGAGGCTTTTTAACGAAGTTAGCGTGCAAAAGAACAAGTCAAAACGGTTAGGTTATTTCTTCATAATCCCTAAACTGAAATCAGAATTCCGTTTATCATTTCCGATTCGTTTGGTTTTTCAAACCAATTTTCCATAAAATCGAAATTTTCTTTTGTTACTTCGAATTCAAATGTTTCTCCTTTTTCTTTATTTCTTTCCATTATCCTTTTCAACCTGGTCTCTTTCGAAATATCTAAAAAGTGAGTTGTTAAATCAAACCCGTGATAATCCGCAAACTTTCTGAACTTTTCGCGATGCTCAAATTTTGAAAGTCCTAAATCAAGAATAGAATCTGTTTTAGAGTTTTCCAATTGTTCTATAAGATTCAAAATTATAGATTCGGCTCTGTCAATTCTTTCAAGAAACCATTCAAGTCCGTCATTTGGTTTTTTGTCGGGAAGAAACAATATTTTATTCCATTTATCGATGGAAAATATTATTCCTTTTGTTTTTATTTTTAAGTGGTTTGAGTATGTCGTTTTTCCAGAGCCGGTATTCCCAACTATCAGATGAATCATTGTATTTTTTTAATGGTGTGGAACAATATATTTATCAAAAGCTGAACATTCTCTTTTTCCTGTAAATTTTAAAATACTAATCCGACAATTTTAACAAATACATCGGCTTTAAAATCTCGTCGCGGGTTTTGGGGTTTAAAAACCTACCACCCCGATTTAAGTACAAATGTTTGTATTCAATAATTGTATCAATTTCAATCTGTAACGAATCTATTTTTGCAAAGCCATCGGGATTGGTAAAAATCCAGCTTCCACTTTTTTCGGCTGCTGCAACCACTTCGTAAACCGAGTCGATTTTTGTTGCCTGTGGTTCGCTGTAAAAATAGAGTTCGTACTGTCCGTACATATAATCGTAAAGTACATCACCCTGTATTGCATTTTCGTTAAAATAGCGGGCTGCCTTTGGTGGTGCCTGAAAACTAAACATATATGGAAATCCGTGAGTGTTCATTAAAATAGAAAAAACGGTAAATACAACAATTGTAGGTAAAAAAATACGTGCTTCGCTGTTTGTTGTTTTGAAATAAGCAAAACCTGTAACTGCAAATGCAGCCACAACAAAAATCCAGAAATACCAGACCGGATACGGAAAAACATAAATTGCCAAAACAAAAACCAAAATCCAAAGTAGCCCAACCACAACATTTTGAATGGTAAAGAATATTTTAAATATTTTACGATTGCTGCCAAGCGAAATATCAACCCATTTTGCTGTAAGAACCGCAATTAACGGAACGATGGAAAAAATGTAATTGGGCATTTGAAAGTTTGCCGAGTTAAGGATAATAAAGTAAATCCAGATACCAGAGAATGTAAAATATTCGGCTGTGTGAAACCTGGTTTTAACGAGCATTTTAAACTCGAAAAATACAGATGTAAAAAACAGTAAACTCCAGGGAATAAACAGGTAAAGCAGGTTATGAAAATAGTAAAACGGATCGTTAATTGAATGTACATACGAACCTGTAATTCGCCCGACATTATTATCCCAGAAAAAAAACTTTATCCCTTCCCACCCAAACTGGTTCATCAGTCCAATCATTGCCGGCGTTGCAACAACAAATGCAATAACAATTCCCACATACCAACGGTAATCTAACAGAAATTTAAAATCGCGTTTAAGCAAAATATGCCCAACAACTGCAAATGCCGGAATAGCCGCGCCAATGGGCCCTTTCGAAAGCATTGCCAAACCGATTCCTACAAAACCAAAAATCATGTTTTTTGTTTTTCGGGTTTGTACAAACTCTGCAAGTTGCCAGAGTGCCAGCGTAACAAAAGCCTGCAACGGCGTGTCGGTGTGTATGTCGGAGCTGTACATAAAATAGATAAACGAAAAGCCCAGCATAATTGCGGTGAGGTAACCAACTCTTGTGTTGTATAAACTTTTGCCGAGCCGAAACGCCCAGTAAAACCCAAGAAAAATAAGTAGTAAAATTGGAAGTTTAAACCAGAAATTAGAGACTCTGCCAATTGTAAAACCCGCTGCCCCCAACCAAAAAAGCATGGGAGGTTTTTGGTCGTACGCCTCGCCATTAATAGTTATATTAATAAAGTTGTTGTTCTGAAAAATCTCTTTCGAAACCGTGGCATATTTACCAGCATCGCGGGTTACATCAATCGAGAGCCCGGCAAAGTAACTGCCAACCATTGCAATTACTACTATAAAAAAGATTGTACGAAGCGTTTTGTTTTTGAACATAATAAAAATAATTTCAGCGTAAAAGTCGGAATTATTTTAGAGAATCTAAAATAGTACTGTTTTTTGTTCGCGGAGTAACTTCGAGTTCCAAAAAATTCACGGTGTGAGTTCTTGCAAATTGCGATGTTGTTATTAAACTTTCTTGCTGTTTGTTTACAACTCACACCGTGAATACAAAAAGAAAGTCAACAGAAAAATTATTTGCGGCGCGACTTGGAGTCGCACTGCGAATGTGCAAAATGTTAAGCAACATAAAAGTCTTACAAATACCCACGCAAACTTTTCCTATCTTTATGCATCATTAAGTTTAAACTCAATTATAATAAATATGGACACAACCCTTAATTCGAACAAACAGCAACCTCAGGGCGGTGGCAAGGCTACCAAAATCCCTAAAATCGTTAGCCATTAATCCGCTAACAATGCAGCTGACCCGTTAAATCACGCTCACGCTCATTCTTGATGTACATTGAGAATGTGAATACAAAAACAATTTATTTTTTACGTCATTTTGTAATCATGAAAAAAAGAAAAAAATTATATGTTCTGTTAACTGTTTTATTCTTTGCCGCTCCACTTTTGGGGCAGGGGAAGAAAAACAGCATTAAAATAAGTGGAATTGCTGCACATTATGTCAGCAAGAAACGTTCTATAGATTCTAAATATAAGGAACTTGGTTACTATAGCTTTCCTATAGATATCGGTATGGGAGCGACTTATTTTAGGTTTGTTAATAATAATATAGGATTAGGAACAGGATTTAATTATCAGAGAGGAAGGCAATCCTCTAATATTAGTGGAAACCAGAGATTTCAATTTATCGAGATAAGCATTCCGCTATTGTTGCAAAAGAATATCTCTTTAACTGAAAAGGGTAGTTTAGTTTTTACAACAGGCATCTATGGTGGGATAATGATATTGCAGGGAGTACAATCAGTAGGTAGTAGCGGTACGTGGTACGAAATTGAATATTTAGACCGAATTGAGGGTTATTCTGATGATACTCATTTTTTAGACATTTATTTTGATGTTGGGTATGCTTTTCAGATTGGTAAAAAGAGAGAAATAGCTTGTTCGCCATTTCTAAAATACAGGGCAAACACTACATGGTTCAATACACACATAGAAAAACTCCATTATGGAGTTAAATTAATTTACACATTTAATTTTTAAATTATGAAAAAGATAATTTTTATAACGTTTTTAAACATAGTTCTTTTCAGTATAAATTCCTTCGCTCAGTTTAACCCGCGTATGGAAAATGAGAACTACATGCAAACTAAATTATATGATAGTTTTAATTCTTCTCAATTAAATAGAGGAGTATGGAATGTTTCTGGTCACGAAATTAGAGAAGATAAATATGATATCAATCTTTTTATATGGGTTGACAGTACTGCCACTGTCAGCCAAAGTGGCGGAGATTTAAAACTTTCGATGTTGCACTACCCTAATTATACTACATCAGACTGGGATGACTATACTATTACTGCCAACTTTATTGCAGGCGAAGTTCAAACAAAAGAATATTTTACTTATGGTGTTTATGAGTGCAATGCTATTTTTGCTTATCAAAAAGGTTCATTCCCTGCTTTTTGGTCGATGAGCGGCGAAGATTGTAGTATTGGTGTACCGAACGATGAAATCGACTTTGTGGAACTAAAATACGAGCATTCTAATCCTACAATCGATAATGGAATGTTCTATTATCCCCTTCCTTGTTATTCAGGGCAGGACGGATATGGTGACACGGATACTTCATTTACATGGGGTGGTACACATACTTTTAAATGTATATGGAAACCAAGTAAAATTGAGTTTTGGGTGGATAATACAAAACTTAATACTGTTTTAAACAATGGTGATCCTACATCTTTATATCCACAATATGAACAACGTGTTATATTAAGCCAGCAAATTACAATTTATATACCCAATAAAAACAACCCACCCATTTATGGAATAATTACGCCGCAAACATCAAATTTTCATTGGGTAAAAGTCCGGGAGTTCTTCCTCGCCCCGGAAATAACCTGTCCTTCTGTTATTTGTTCAAATGACACAGCAGTAATGGATGTTGACCCCGATGCAACAAATATATCATGGAGCCTATCACCCACAAATTTATTTTCAGGTTCAACTTCGGAGACAGGGAAGATTACACCAATTAACAGAGCATCTGGCAATTCGGGAGAAGGCACAATAACCTATTTTTTCGAAATGCCAAGCGGCGAAACATTTGATGCTGAAAAAACATTTTGTGTTGGGTCTCCAGCTCCCACCATCTCCTCAACCTGGAGCGAAGCGTGTAACTGTTATGTTTCAGATCCTTTAGATGTCAATACCACTTACGACTGGGATATGATTACGTGTAATCCTTCTAACAGTTCAACAGATTATGTTTGGGAAGTTTGGGGATACGAATTAGAAATGTTTGCCCAGCAAAGTGAATCAACAAATGGAACACGAACAACTTATCCTTATACTGCTTACGGTAAACATTTAAGTTATACATTTTATGATGCACAATATTACACCATTAAAGCAAAACAAAAAATGTGTGGCAGTTGGAGCAGTTGGGCAAATAAATACATAACTGTTGGAGATGGTTTGCTTATGGTAATTGCCCCCAACCCAACGGGCGGAGAAACAACACTTTCGATAAAATCGAGTTCTGAAAAAACTTTAATAGATGAGAGCACTGTGTGGGAGATGGAAATTTACAGCCCAGAGCAGGTGCTGACACAAAAAACAACCAAGTTGCGTGGCAGCAGTACAACCATACAAACCTCCGGTTGGAAAGAGGGAGTTTATACGGTACGTGTAAAACTTAGCATCAAAGAGAAAGCTGATGAGATTTTAACAGGTAAACTTGTTGTGAAAAAATAATACGTTTTACTACCATTCGGGGTGCGACTCAAAGTCGCGCTCCGAATTTTGCACCCAAAAAAGGATGCCATCTCTCTCAACTGTATAGAGAAAGATAACATCCTTAAAAACACTTAAATTAACTTCATTAACACAGTTTTACATTTTTTTATCAATAGAGACATTAAAAGCCCGAATCAATTTGAATTCAATATATTTGCTGAAATTAATAAACAATCGTATTAGAGTTGTTTTTGATGGATAAGGATTTTTAATTTTCCTTGTCTTATTACTTGATACTTTTAGTCTTGATACTAAAATAAAAACTATGAAACTTTGGGATAAAGGAATACCAACAAATAGAGCAATTGAAGATTTTACGGTGGGTAAAGACCGCGAGCTGGATTTGTATTTGGCACAGTACGATATTTTGGGTTCGATGGCACATGTTACAATGCTCGAATCGGTGGGATTAATTGCAAAAGATGAGTTGCCAATTCTGCTTAAAAAGTTAAAAGAGTTATATGCAGAGGCTGTAAAAGGGAACTTCGAAATTGAAGAGGGTGTTGAAGATGTTCATTCGCAGGTTGAGTTTTTGCTGACCAAAGAACTTGGCGATTTGGGTAAAAAAATACATAGCGGGCGTTCGCGAAACGATCAGGTTTTGCTCGACCTGAAACTTTTTACACGAGATGCAATTAAAGAGATTGTTGAAAGTGCCACCGGGTTAATTGATGTTTTACTTGCCCGCAGCAACGAGACTAAAGATATTTTAATGCCCGGCTACACACATTTGCAGGTTGCAATGCCATCGTCGTTCGGGCTTTGGTTTAGTGCTTATGCCGAAAGTTTAATCGACGACCTCGAAATTTTGCTTTCCGCATTTAAAGTGACAAATCAAAATCCGCTGGGATCGGCTGCCGGTTACGGTTCGTCGTTTCCGCTCGACCGTCAGTTGACAACCGATTTGCTTGGTTTTGCTAAAATGAATTACAACGTGATTTACGCACAAATGGGACGTGGCAAGGTTGAAAAAATTGTAACTTTTGCAATTGGAAATCTGGCAAGTACACTATCGAAACTGGCCTACGATGTTTGTCTGTTTATGAGTCAGAATTTTGGTTTTGTAACGCTGCCTGCCGAGTTTACAACAGGGTCGAGTATTATGCCTCACAAAAAAAATCCTGATGTTTTTGAACTGATTCGTGCACGAAGTAATAAACTGCAAGGTGTGTCGGGACAAATTTCTTTGATAACTAATAATTTGCCAAGTGGTTATTTTCGCGATTTGCAAATGGTAAAAGAGATATTTTTGCCATCGTTTAAAGAGATGAACGACAGTTTGAATATTGCAACTCTCGCACTTCAAAACATGAAGGTAAACGAGAATATTCTCGACGATTCAAAATATAATTATCTATTTAGTGTTGAAGAGGTTAATAAATTGGTTTTACAAGGAGTCCCATTTCGTGAGGCATATAAACAGGTGGGCGCCGAAATTGAAAATGGTACTTTTCAACCCGAAAAAAATGTAATGCATTCTCATGCGGGCAGTCTCGGAAATTTATGTCTCGACGAAATTTCAGCAAGCAAAAATGAGGTGCTTAAAAATTTCAAATTTGATAAAATAGAAGAGGCATTGAGTAACTTAATTAAGGAGTAGTTTTAACCCTAAACAAAATTCCTAATGAATTTCATGGTAATGATGAGTTTATTTTTTGTGAGTTTTGGCTGTTAAGATTAGCTTCAGACGCTCTTCTTTTTATTCAATAATAAAGTTAAGAATGTGTTATATAACACATAGATTATCTTCGCAAATTGTGGATTTTGGAGTGATTGATTAACTTTGGTTTCACTTCGTAAAAAAACTTTAATCTTTACTTTCAATTTCGCAGTAACTGGTTGTCGGTAACGGGTTAACTGACATGATATGTAAGTAGTACAATAAAAAAATGATAAAAATGAAGCATACTATATTACCTGAGGCGCAGGGTTTATACAACCCTCAAAATGAACACGAAAATTGCGGAATCGGTTTTGTGGCGCACATAAAAGGTAAACCTTCGCACGATATTGTAAAGCGGGGACTGGAAGTTCTCAGTAATATGAATCACCGTGGTGCTATGGGAGCCGATAATTCGTCGGGCGACGGAGCCGGAATACTTCTGCAAATACCGCACGAGTTTATAACCAAGGTACTTAAAATGCGTGTTGGTGATGCCGGTAAATATGGAACCGGACTTATCTTTCTTCCACAAGACAAAAAAGAAGCTGACATTTGCATAGAAACTCTTACCCGACACATTGAGGCGGAAGGTTTAAAATTAGTTGGATACCGCGATGTGCCGGTTGATAGCTCTGCACCCGGGCAAATTGCAAAAACTACCGAGCCGCTTATTAAACAGGTTTTTGTAAAGGCAAATCTCGAAAAAGATGCTCTGGAAAGAAAGCTTTATATTGTTCGGAAACTCACCGAAAAAGAGATTCAGGATTCTGATCTGAAATATAGAGCAAGTTTCTATCAGCCAAGTTTATCAGCAAAAATAATTGTTTATAAAGGGATGTTAACGCCCGATCAACTACACGATTACTATATTGATTTTAAAGATGAAAACTTTAAAAGTGCTATTTCGTTGGTACACTCTCGTTTTAGCACAAACACTTTTCCTACCTGGGATTTGGCACAACCATTCCGGATGGTGGCTCACAATGGCGAAATAAATACTGTAAAAGGTAACCGGTTGTGGATGCAAACCCGCGAAGCGTTGATGAAATCGGAGGTTTTTGGCGAGGACTTGAAAAAGCTGCTTCCGGTAATTGAACCCGGAAAATCAGATTCTGCCTCGTTTGATAATGTATTGGAATTTCTGCATTTAACAGGGCGCACACTGCCACATTCGTTATGTATGATGATTCCTGAATCGTTCAACCAGAAAAATCCTATTCCCGAAAGTTTAAAAGCATTTTACGAATATCACTCCACAATTATGGAGCCGTGGGACGGACCTGCTTCAATGGTATTTTCCGACGGAAGATACATTGGCGGAACATTGGATAGAAATGGTTTACGCCCCTCGCGATACGTAATTACCAAAAACGATTTAATTGTGATGGGCTCTGAAGTTGGTGTGCAAACATTTCCGGCTGAAGAGATAAAAGAGAAAGGTCGTTTACGTCCCGGAAAATTATTGTTGGTTGATACGCAGCTTGGAATTATTATTCCCGACGAGGAGGTAAAAGCACAATTAAGTCGCCGGAATCCCTACGGAATGTGGCTGAAAGAGAACCGCATGATGATGAAGGATATCAAGGTAAAAAAACGTGTCTCTTCTTCAATTGAAAGTTTTGAAACTCTGTCGAAAATATTTGGGTACTCTAAAGAAGATATGTACGAGGTTATTCAGCCGATGAGTAAAATTGGTGCCGAGCCAACTGCTTCGATGGGAAATGATGCACCGCCGGCAGTATTCTCTGATAAACCAAAGCGGTTTTTCGACTATTTTAAACAGATGTTTGCGCAGGTAACCAATCCTCCAATCGACCCAATTCGTGAAGGACTTGTAATGGCTCTGACAAATTATGTTGGTGCGCTTCAGTCAAATATCCTGGATGAAAGTCCGGAACATTGCAGAATGGTGAAAATAACGAGTCCGATTTTAACAAATACCGACCTTGGGAAATTTAAGGATTTAAAGGATGAGATGTTTACTCACAAAACAATCCCGATGATGTTTCCGGTTAAGGAGGGTGTTAAAGGTTTCGAGGCTGCAATGGATAAAATGCTGGCCGATGCCGAAAAAGCAGTTGACGACAAAAAGAATTATATCATTCTTACCGATAGAAAAGTTTCTGAAGAGCATGCTCCAATTCCTTCGTTGCTTGCTGTTGCGGCGGTTCATCACCACCTCATAAAAGTAAAAAAACGAATGCAGATTGGTATTATCGTTGAAACCGGTGAGGCGCGCGAAGTAACACATTTTGCACTTTTGCTGGGATACGGGGCGAGTGTTATAAATCCTTATATGGCTTTTGCTGCCATTAACCATTTGGTAAAAAATGGTAAAATTGATTTGGAATATAAAGACGCACGTAAAAATTATATTAAAGCAATTGATAAAGGTTTATTGAAAGTACTTTCGAAAATGGGAATTTCGACTCTGCGTAGTTATCAGGGGGCGCAAATTTTTGAGTCGATAGGTGTAAGTCAGAAGATAATTGATAAGTATTTTACCGGAACAACTTCAAAAATTGGAGGCGTGGGAACAGAGGAAATATGCAAAGAGGCAACAATGTTTCACGAGCAGGCATATTTTGTGGATAATACACCCGAACCATTTCGTTTCGAAAGTGGCGGAAATAGTTCGTGGAGAAAATACGGCGAGCACCACGCGTGGAATCCTGAAACTATTGGATTATTGCAGTGGGCAACCCGAACAAACGATTACAGTAAATTCAAAGAGTACAGTACACTCGTAGATACTCAAAACAGAAAACCTGCTTTTATCCGCAGTTGTTTTAAGTTTAAAAAGAATCCTATTTCTATTGATGAAGTAGAGTCGGTTGAAGAAATTATGAAACGTTTTGTAACGGGTGCAATGTCGTATGGCTCAATTAGTAAAGAGGCACACGAAGCACTTGCTGTTACCATGAATACAATTGGTGGTAGAAGTAATACAGGAGAGGGAGGCGAGGATCCCGAACGTTTCGGAACTATCAGAAACAGTAAAATTAAACAAATTGCTTCGGGGCGTTTTGGGGTAACAAATAATTATCTTACCAACGCCGAAGAACTTCAGATTAAAATTGCACAGGGAGCTAAACCCGGAGAAGGTGGGCAGTTACCCGGTTTTAAAGTGAATAAAATTATTGCGAAAACCCGAAGTTCTACTCCGGGAATCACACTGATTTCTCCGCCTCCTCACCACGATATTTATTCCATTGAAGACCTTGCACAGCTAATTTATGATTTGAAAATTACAAATCCAAGAGCAAAAGTTTCAGTAAAATTAGTTTCCGAAGATGGAGTGGGAACAATTGCAGCGGGGGTTTCGAAAGCATTTTCCGATGTAATTATTATTGCCGGTGCCGATGGTGGAACGGGTGCAAGTCCGGCAAGTTCTATTAAAAATGCAGGTTTACCTGTTGAGCTGGGAATTGCCGAAACGCAACAAACATTGGTTTTGAATAATTTGCGTGGTAGGGTAAAACTGCAAGTTGACGGGCAGCTAAAAACCGGACGCGACATAATTTCACTGGCATGTTTGGGCGGCGAGGAGTTTGGATTTTCTACTTCAGCATTAATTGTACTTGGTTGTGTAATGATGCGGAAATGCCACATGAATACTTGCCCCGCAGGTATTGCAACACAAGATAAAACACTGCGAAAAAGGTTTGTTGGTAAATCGGAATACACAGTTAATTTCTTCAGATTTCTTGCAGAGGAAGTTAGAGAATACCTTGCAGAAATGGGATTCAGCAAATTTGATGATATTGTTGGCCGCACCGAATTGCTCGAAGTGGACAAAGATGTTATCAACTGGAAAATGAAAGGAGTTGATTTTTCCAAAATATTATATAAACCCAAAGAGGCAAAAGAGTATGACATTCTTAATACTCATCCGAATACACAGAAAAGTAGCGGACACATTGATTTTGATTTAATAAAGGAATCGAAACGTGCCATAAAAGGGGCAGAGAAAGTTTGGATTTCGCATAAAATTGTTAATGTTGACAGAACTACCGGGGCAATGCTTTCGGGCGAAATATCAAAAAGATACGGCGAGGCAGGTTTGCCAAAAGATACAATTAACTGTACTTTCCATGGTACCGCAGGACAGAGTTTCGGGGCGTTTTTGGTGAAAGGTGTTACTTTCAGATTAGAGGGCGATTCCAACGATTATATTGGCAAAGGACTTTCGGGAGGTAAAATTATTGTTGTGCCGCCGCTTGGTTCAACATTCAAACCCGAAAAAAATATTATTGTGGGGAACACCTCGTTTTACGGTGCAACCAATGGAGAAGCGTATATTAGAGGAGTTGCCGGCGAGCGTTTCTGTGTGAGAAATTCTGGTGCAAAAGCAGTAATCGAAGGTACCGGCGACCACTGTTGCGAATACATGACCGGCGGACGAGTTGTTGTTCTTGGAAAAACCGGTAGGAATTTTGCAGCCGGAATGAGCGGTGGAATTGCTTATGTTTTAGATGAATCCGGTGATTTCGATTATTACTGTAATCGTGGTTTGGTCGATTTGGTTCCGGTGGAAGATAAAGCTGATATTAAAGAATTGCAGTCGTTAATTAATAACCACCTGCTTTATACACAAAGTACGCTGGCAGCAGAAATTTTAACAAATTGGGAAGAATATCTCTCGATGTTTGTTAAAGTAATTCCGTTTGAGTACAAGAAAGTTTTAGAAGAACAAAAACTGAAGGAGTTGCAAAAGAAGCTGCAAATGACAGAAGACGACCCATCGCGTCACGAGTAGAAATCCAAATTATTAACAGAAAGAAAAGAAACAAGATATGGCAGATCCAAAAGGATTTATGACAGTTGCCCGAAAAGAAGCGGGATACCGACCAAAAAAAGAGAGGATTTACGATTATGGCGAAGTTGAGCAAACACTTAACGAAAAAGATAGGATTTTGCAGGCGTCGCGGTGTATGGATTGTGGCGTTCCGTTTTGTCACTGGGGTTGCCCGGTGGGGAGCAAAATTCCGGAATGGCAGGATGCTGTTTACAAAGGGAATAAAGAGGAGGCATATTTTATACTTCATTCAACAAATAGTTTTCCTGAAATTACCGGGCGTATTTGTCCCGCTCCATGCGAGAAATCGTGTGTGCTGGCAATTCACGAAGAGGCAGTAACAATTCGCGAAAACGAATGTGCCACTGTTGAACAAGCTTTTGACGAGGGAATTATTAAGGCAAATCCACCCCGAAAACGTACGGGTAAAAAAGTGGCGGTAATTGGTTCCGGTCCTGCCGGGCTTTCAACTGCCGACTTGTTAAATCGTGCCGGGCATTTGGTTACAGTGTTCGAAAAGAACGATGCAATTGGCGGTTTGTTACGTTATGGAATTCCTGATTTTAAGTTGAATAAAAGTGTTATCGACCGTCGGTTAGAGATATTTGGCGAGGAAGGAATGATTTTTAAAACCAATGTAAATGTTGGGGTTGATATTACCAAAGAGGAATTATTGGCTGAATACGATGCAGTTGTTTTGGCAATTGGAGCCGAGCAACCACGAAATCTTCCGGTTGAAGGTCGTGATTTGGAAGGTGTACATTTTGCCATGAATTTTCTGACACAACAAAATAGAGTTATTAGCGAACAAACCATTCAGGAGAGTGAAATAATTAATGCCAAGGATAAAAATGTATTGGTAATTGGAGGTGGCGACACAGGTTCCGATTGTGTTGGAACATCTATTCGGCAAAAAGCAAACTCGGTTACTCAGATAGAGATTTTACCAAAACCGCCCGAAAAGAGAGTTGATAATAATCCGTGGCCGTATTGGCCGGAAATACTACGAACTTCGAGTTCACAGAAAGAGGGTTGCGAGCGGCGATGGAGTCTTTCAACAAAAAGATTTATTGGCGAAAACGGTAAATTAAAACAAGCTGAATTGGTTCAGGTAGAGTGGAATAAAGATAAAAACGGACGTTGGGTAATGAATGAAGTGCCCGGGACAAACGAGATTATTGATATCGATTTGGCTTTCCTTTCAATGGGATTTACACAACCCGTGCATGTTGGTTTGTTAGAACAACTTGGTGTTGATTTTGACCAACGTGGAAATGTGAAAGTTGATGATAAAAAACAGACTTCGGTTAAGAAAATATTTGCAGCCGGCGATGCGGAAAAAGGTGCGAGTTTGGTTGTTCATGCAATCCAGGCAGGAAAAGTTGCAGCTTTAAATGTTGATGAATTTTTAAGGAATTTGTAACAATTTTTATTGCTCATTTTGATATATTTTTGGTACAACTACAAGAAAACCGTTCCATGTCTAATAGAATAGATGGAACGGTTTTTTTATATCAAAAAAACTTGTTGCGATATTAACTCGATAAACATTTGAATACATACGGGCACTTCTAATATTTCATTTCTTTCAATAAACAAATAGAATGGATAAGATGCCTGTATTCCTTAGGCAGGCGAGCCACCAATGTTTTTTAATCGCCGTAGTTATATAAAAATATTTTGGCGAAGTCAGATTGTCTATTATATTTGTACCCAAAGGGTTTTCAGAGTTTTCCATATTCTTCTTCAAGTTCTTTCGCATTATCCCGATAGTGCTTCATAAGCTTGTGTCACCTACGAAAAACTATAAAAATCTTGATGCGAATGAAATATTAGAAGTACCCATATATTTGTTGTGTGCAACGTACTATACAAATCATTGAAATAATAATTTATGAAATCGATAACATCAATAATATTAATTATATTTAGTTTAAATGTTTTAGCTCAAAATCAGAAATTAAATCTTGCTTCTGATGTTTGGCCTCCATTTACGAATACCGAAAAGGGTAAGTCGGTTGCATTAGATTTAGTAAAAATTGCCTTGGAAAGAGTGAATGTTGATACTAAATTTACTATAACCGATTTTAAAACTGTTATTGCTGGTATCGATAATAATACTTATGATGGAAGTGCAGCACTCTGGTATAGCGAGGAACGCGAAAAAACATTAATTTTTTCTGAACCATATTTACAAAATGAATTGGTTCTGGTTGCATTAAAAGGTGTAGATGTGAGTATTGAAACAGTAGCCGAATTGGCGGGTAAAAAAATAGGTATTATAAAAGGTTACGCTTATGGAAGTCGACTTCTCGATGCTCCAAATCTGGAACTTATTTTTAGCGAGAACGACCAAGATAATCTGGAAAAATTATTCGATAAAAAGATAGATTATTTGTTGGTAGATAATCTGTTAATTCAGTATTTATTAAAATATGAAATGAATGATGTGAATAAGTTGCTATCAATTTCGGAGGTTTTCTTTAAAACAAAAACACTTCATTTTGTATTGAATAAAAATGTTGAGAATGCACAGGAGATAATCAATAAGTTCAATAAGAAAATAAAAGTTATGTTGAAAGATGGAACTTACAACGAGGTTTTAGGTCTTAATTGGATTGAAGCAGATGTTAACAATGATGGTGTTACAGAGCTTATTTTAAAGGGCGATGCTGTTGGAGAAAAAGCCCCGGAAGTGGCATATCCAATTTTTAATCACGACCCTGAAATGCATATAAATAAAGGCTATTATATAAACGAAACCTACTATGAAAACTGGGATCTGGTACCTGATAAGTATAAACACAAATTTTCAGTCCGACCTTTAGACGATATCTATACTCCCGGGTTCAAAATAACATTCTGAAATTAAATCTTCCGAAAATGAAGAATTTCAAAAAAATTATTTGCCTGATAATTATATTTTCAGGCATGGCTCTTCAATCGAATGCTCAAATTGTACGACCAGTTGGAACTAACCTTGCCGGAATAGAAGACTGGTCGTCGGAGTATGTTTTTGTCGATGTATTTAATCAATCACGAAAATGGATTTCGTACGAAATTGGGTCGGGGAAACCATGGTCGAGTGGAGTAAATATTCCACTTGACAGTAACGGATATCCATTGGAGATTCCGTTTAACAACGGTGTAAATCCTCCGCAGGCAATAAGAACACTCCTGTTTTTCGGCGATAATATAAAAGGTGATTATCCCGAAGGAAATTATCAGTTAATTGTTTTGGGAACGGGGCAGGTTCGTTTGTGGGGCGCGGCAACCGGAACATTCATCTGCCCGGTTGATACTTCTGTTTTGGTAAATAGCAGTGCCGGTGGAATTGGTTTTGAAATTGAGACATCCGATGTTTCGGATCCAATCCATGATATTCATTTTATAATGCCCGGGTTTAAAAATTCACATTCCACAAATCCATTCAATCCAGCTTTGCTCGATTTTATTGACGATTTTCAGGTTGTTCGTTTTATGGACTGGATGAAAACAAATAACTCGCAGGTTACAGAATGGACAGATCGTAACAAACCCGGTTACTATACGCAAACGTTGGAGAATGGAGTTGCTTACGAACACATTATTGATATTTGTAATCGCACTCAAAAAAATCCATGGATTTGTATTCCTCATAAAGCTGACGACCAGTTTATTTCCGAAATAGCAAAATTGTTTCGGGATTCGCTCGATCAGTCATTAAAAATTTATGTTGAATACAGCAACGAAGTCTGGAATGGTCAGTTTGCTCAAAGTAGTTATGCCGACAGTATGGGAAATGTTTTGGGTTACTCAGGTAATTCGTGGGAACAAGGTTGGCAATATTATGCAAAGCGGACAGCAGATGTTATGCAAATTTTTGAAACTGAATTTCAGGGTAGCGACAGATTGGTAAAAGTTATTTCGGGACAAGCAGGAAATAGTTGGGTTACGAATTATATAATCGAACGTTTCGAAGAGTCGAAATATAATCCTTCGCAAGTGAAAATAGATGCTGTTGCAATTGCACCGTATTTTGGAGGGGCGGTTGCAAATAGTATTGGCGATGTCGGACTGATAGAAAAAGTAACTGTGTCAGATATTCTTGATTCGCTGCAACTATCGCTTCAAAAATCATTTGATTGGATGGATGCTCATAAAATTGTTGCCGATAAACACGATGCCAATTTGATTACTTATGAAGGCGGACAGCATCTTGTTGCCAGTCCTAAATATTATAATAATGCAGCTTTTGTAGATAAATTAACAGATGCAAATCGTAATTCGCAAATGGAAGATTTATATTGTGAGTACTTAAATTATTGGTACGAAAATGCAGGGGCTGGTATGTTTTGCCATTTCTCGTCGCACGGAACATACGGTAAATACGGGAGCTGGGGAGTAAAAGAATTTATGAACGACACTTTATCGCCAAAATATTTGGGTCTAAAAAACTGCGTGTTTAGTTACAATATTCCAACTGCCATTAACGATTATAAACAAACTCAGCATAAAGCTGTACATATTTACCCGGTTCCGTCGGGCGATGGAATTATAAATATTGAGCACAATTTAATTAATCCGGGTGTTTATCTTTATAATAGTTCGGGTCAGCAAATCAGTTTTAATATTGAAAGTAAAACTGATAATAAATTAGTACTTAAACTAAATGATTATAAAGGATTTGCAGTGCTTCTTCTCGATGACGGGAATGGTGGAGTTGTTTTAAATAAAGTAATTTTTCAGTAAATTAAAGCAGAGGAGTGCCTTCTGGTCGGGTGTGTTTCCAGCGGCGGTGCGACCATAAATAGTATGCAGGTTCCTCACTAACTAACCCCTCTATTTTTCTAATATAAGTGAGTAAAATTTCGTTGGGATCAACCTCTTTCGGATTTTCAAAAAGCAGAATATAATCAACTTCGTACATTCCCCTTTTTACTTTCCTCGAATATGTAAAAAACACGGGTAACTCTAAACTATGTGCAATTTTCTCGGGTCCCGAAAAGAAAGGAGCCTCGCGATTAAAAAAAGGAGTCCAGAATTTTGATGTGGCTGGAGCTGTCTGGTCGGCACCAAGTGCCAGTGCAACCGGAATCTTAGCTTTTGCTATATCTAAAACAATTCGTCTCGTTTGATTTACCGGTATCATTTTGCATCCCCAGCGAGTTCTGGTTTTCAATATAAATTTTTCAAAAGCATTATTCCCTCGTAAAGGATTGTAAACTACTGACACCTGATGTTTGCATTTTATGGGCATCGAACTATTCCACTCCCAATTATTATAATGCATCCCTAATAAAACCACACTCTTCCCCTTGTCAAAATGGTCATTTAAAATATCAATATTATTGAATTTCATACGCTTGCTCATCTCTGCCGAATTAATGCTGTACGATTTTATAGTTTCAACAAAAAGATCGCAAAAATGGTGATAGAATTTATTTGTTATTTTCTTTATTTCAGTTTCATTTTTATCGGGAAAAGCGTTTGAAAGATTCTCTATAATTACTTTGTATCTGTATTTTACAACATACCTTACAATAATATAAATGAAATCTGATATACCAAATAAAATCCAAAATGGCAGATGCGAAATGGCTATTATAATTCCAACAAGAATTGAGTTAATTGTTTTTTTGAAAATATTTTCGTGATATCGTTTATCTGTTTGTTTCAGTTTTTTATCAGCCATTTAAATGAATTTTAATTATCAATATTATTGCAAGTTAATATCATTGGGGCGTTTGTGTTTCCATCGGCGGTGCGACCATAAATAATATGCAGGTTCCCGGCTGATTAACTCTTCCATTTTTCTAATATAGGTGAGTAAAATTTCATTGGGATCAACCTCTTTCGGATTTTCAAAAAGCAGAATATAATCTACTTCGTACCTTCCCCGTTTTATTTTTCGTGTGTAAGTAAAAAATACTGGAAGGTTCGAATGAGTTGCAACTTTTTCCGGTCCCGAAAAGAAAGGTGCCTCGCGATTTAAAAAGGTGCTCCAGAATTTTGAATTTGCAGGAGCTGTCTGATCTGCACCAAGTGCCAGAATAATAGGAGTTTCTCCTTTTGCAATTTCAATAACGGCACGTCTTGCCTGGTGTTTTGGGATTAACTCGCACCCCCAGCGGGTTCGTAAAGCAAGCATAAACTTTTCAAATGCCTCATTTCCCCTCATGGTATTATAAATTACTTTTACTCTATGTTTACAATGCAGTGACATTGCTGTGTTCCACTCCCAATTATTGTAGTGCATTGCCAATAAAACTATACTTTTCCCTTTCTCGAAATAGTCGTTTAAAATATTCATATTATTGAAAACCAATCGCTTATTTATCTCTTTTGGGCTAATGCTATGCCATTTGATAGTTTCAATAAAAATATCGCAAAAATGGTGGTAGAACTTATTAGTTATTTTGTCAATTTCAGATCTGCTCTTTTCGGGAAAAGCTTTTGTGAGGTTTTCAGTAATTACATTATATCGGTATTTTACAACATAACGAACTAAAATATAAATAAGATCTGATATCCCATATAAAATCCAAAATGGCAGATGTGAAATGCCAATCAGAATACCAACAAGAATTGAGTTACCTGTTTTTTTGAAAATATTTTCACTATACAGTTTATCCTTTTGCTTAGATTTTGTGTTAGCCATTTTCGAAAAATTAAATTGATATTATTATTGTAGTGGAACATCATTTGGTCGCTTGTGTTTCCACCGGCGGTGCGACCATAAGTAATATTCGGGAGCCTCTTTAATTAGTGTTTCCATTTTTTCAACAAATGTCCTCATTATTTTTGCTTCGCTTACTTCTGATGGGTTTTCAAAAAGTAATTCGTAGCTGGTTTCGTAATGCCCTCGTTTTGTTTTTCTTGTTGACTGAAAAAAAAGAGGATAATTAAAACGTTTTGAAATGGAAGCCGGACCGGGATAAAACAGAGCATCCTGATTTAAAAATTTCATCCAGAATTTATGGAATCCGGGTGGAGTTTGGTCGGCAGCCAGCCAGATAAAAACCAGCTCGTTTTTTCTTTTTTTATCAATAACAGTACTTAAAGTTAACGAGTCTTTTACAACTGTTACGCCAAAACGTTCGCGTCCTTCATTCATAAATATATTAAACGGCAAACTGGTCATGGGTTTATAAATTGCCAGTACTTCGTGTTTCTGGTGTTTGCTAATAATATTACTCCACTCCCAGCTATTATAATGCATTGTTAAAACAACAACACTTTTGCCTCGATCGTAAAACCTATTTACAATATCAACATTTTTTACAACCATTCGTTTATTGGCATCATCTTCGTTCATCCCATGTATTTTTATCGCTTCGAGACTTAAATCGCCAAAATGATGAAAATATTTTTTAGATATTTTTTTTATCTCTTTTTCACTTTTTTCAGGAAATGAGTTCTTAAGATTTTCAAGGACAACCTTTTTTCGATAGCCAACTATGTAATAAACAATCACATAAAAAAAATCTGAAAGCAGATAAATCATCCAAAAAGGAAGTTTTGCAATTTGCTTTAAAATAAAAATACCGATATTTGACGATAGCTTTGAATTCATAATTTAAAATGAAGCCAAATTTACAGTTTTAAACGTTATATTCGGCTAAAATTTCTTTTACATTTTATAAGATTAAAAAATTGCACTTATGAAACGAGCATGGCATACAATCACCTAAAAGGTGATGTTTAAAATGCGAGTTACATACGTTGCCTTTGAAAAGCAATTAAATTTAAACGTATGAAAATTCAATTTACCTTAATAATACTTTTAATGGTTCTAAATATTTCGGCACAAAATATTATAGCCCATCGTGGAGCATCGCATCTTGCACCCGAAAATACAGTAGCCTCGGCAAACCTTGCATGGGAACTTGGAGCAGATGCAGTTGAGTGCGACGTGTATCTTTCGAAAGATAATCGTGTAATGGTTATTCACGATAAAGATACAAAACGAACCTGTTCGGGTAAAAAGAATTTAAGTATCGAAGGTTCTCCCTCGATGTTACTACGCGATTTAGATGCAGGAATTTGGAAAGGAGAGGAGTTTAAAGGTGAACGAATTCCATTCTTAAAAGAGCTTATTGAGACTGTGCCGGAAGGTAAGAATTTGGTTGTGGAGATAAAATGTGGGAGCGAAGTTATACCGGCACTAAAAAGGTGTATCGAAAAGAGTGGCAAATCAGACCAGATTATTTTTATTGGTTTTGGGTGGAAAACTATTATCGATACTCAAAAAGAGTTCCCCGATAACAAGTGTTACTGGCTAAGTTCTTCAAAAAGTGGGTTGTCAAAAAAAATAAAGCAGGCTGCCGAAAATGGGCTTGCCGGCGTAAATTTACGATATTCAATAATAAACAAGGATGTTGTTGAGCTGGCAAAAGAAAATAATATCGAAGTACTTGCATGGACCGTTGACGATCCTGTTAAAGCAAAAGAACTTACCGAAATGGGTGTGGTTGCAATTACAACAAATCGTCCGAAATGGATGCGCGATGAGATAGCAAAGTTATAGTTGAATATTTGCAGGGTTCATGTTTCAAGTTTAATGTTCGTCATTCCGAACTTGTTTCGGAATCTGTTTTTATTAAAGGAGACTTCTAAAAATTCCGTTCTTGATGCGAAGTGATTTATAGAGGTCCCCTAAAAAGATGCTGAAATGAATTCAGCATGACGACCTCAACATTTTATACTTGACTTGATTAAATAAAAAAAAGGATTCCCCATTTCTGAAGAATCCTGATTGCATTAATTGTTTTCATGACTGTTTGGTGGTTATCATACCTAACTAATTGTTGCAGTTCAAAAATATCTCTTATTTGTGTTAACTCGACTTAATAGGATAAAAGTTTTGTTAATAAAGTTTTAACGATGTTAAAGCTGTTAAATTGTGTGTAATCTTTTTAGATGAAGGATAGAATAGTTTTCCGGTTGAAATAACTATTAAATCAGCTTCTCCAATAGTTGCCTCAATCTTACTCTCAATTAGTTTACCGTTTGGCAGAACAAACAAAAAAAGTGCAGGTTGAATAATTTTGTGTAAAGCCGCCGACTCAATTACTATGAGTTTATCTTTCGGTAGTAGTTTTTTTATTGCATTAAAAGCTAAACCCAATTTATTTTCTTTGGCCTGAATAAAATAGCTTTTCTCAGCTCCGTTTTTTAGAAATAAAGATGTGTCTTTCGGAGTTGATTCATTCGTCTCTTCCGAAATAATCCAACCGTTTCCTTTGTCAATTTCAACTAATCCCGGAGTTGCCTTATGGAAATGTGGTGTAATTTTTACAGCAATAACTTCACAGCTTTTTTTAGCCTGAATAATTTCGCACCCCAAAGTAGTTTTACCAACATTTCTACCGCTGCCAGCAATCAGGATAATATTTTTGAATTTTTTGCGCATAATATTCCTTTTTCAAAATAATATTTGAATTAATGAGTCCTCTCCGAAAGGTAAATAAATGGATTTTTAGTCATCTGGTGAATTTGTAACCAACTGATTACCATGTTTGAATTTCCCGTGCTTTTTGCTAAATGATTCATCTTATGACTTTTCAGAGCAAACCATCATCTGAAATGCACCTTTCCCTATCAACTTCGACTTTTCAATTTTAAGATTATTTGCTTTTAGAATCTCGTTTAAACCTCCCATTTTATAATAGCTTTTGAAATTTCTGTTGTGTTCTCCTCCTGCCAGAAACTCTGCAACCTTACTTCCATAACCTGTATAGTTTTTGGGAAGTGGTACGGCATAATCAACAATAATAATTTTTTGTGCCACTCTTTTCATTTCTTTTAAAATAGGTGCGTGTAATTCCGGAGAAAACTGATGTAATGCCAACGACATTAATGCAATATCGAAGTCGTTATTTTTAAATGATTTTAAATCTGTAGCATCGCAAATAAAAAAATCAACATTAGTAATTTTCTTTTTTACAGAGGTCTTTTTCGCGTATTTAATCATCGATTCAGAAAGGTCAACTCCCGTAATTTTTTCTACAACTTCCGACAGCGCAAAAACCTGCGCCCCTGTTCCGCAAGCAATATCAATTACTTTTTCGTTTGCCTGAATTTCTAAAGCAACACGTTTACGCATTGTAGTTAGTAGTGGATCGATAAATGTGCTATAAAATGGTCCCGATTCTGACATAGATATTATTTAAGTGTTCATTTTATTTTTGCGAATATAACAATAAGATTACTTCTGAAAACTCTTTTCAATACCATTTAAGTAATCAGCAATAAAATATTTAGTTGTCTTATAATTTATTATCCCCGGCAAATATAAGACGAATTAATATTGGAAGATTCTTTCTCAAAACCGAAGAATTACATTTTCTTTGAGAAAAAATACAAAATGAAAAGATTGATTTATACTTTTATTTTAGTTTCAGGAATTGCCTTAAACTGTTTTTCGCAAACAATTGGTACTACCGAAGCCGGGTTTGTTGATGGGAACGCACCTAAATTAGACAAACCCATTAGAATGGCTCCTTATAAAGATGGTGCAATACTGTTTGTCGATTTTAATAATAATGCTATTCGCACAGTAAATAAAACCGGAATAGTAACCACACTTTTTGGGAGTCCTGAAAAGAAAGGATATCGTGACGGAGCAATTGAGCAGGCACGTTTTTCGGGATTACACGGAGTTGCTTACGATAAAGAAAATGATATTATTTATACTGTCAGCGCCGGTAACAATGTAATTCGGAAAATTACAAACCGCGATGGAAAACTTTTTGTTGAAACCATTGCAGGCAATCAAAAAGAAAAAGGGTTTCAGGACGGACCTGCAAAATCGGCAAAATTTAATTCGCTCCACCAGATTTTATTGGGTGAAAATGGAGAAATTTATGTGCTCGATATTGGGAATGTAAAAGTTAGAATGCTGAAAAATGGTGTTGTTTCAACAATTGCAGGTAAAGATAGTTTGTCGCCCGTAAGAGCAGATTTTAAATATCCCATCGACATGGCTTTCGATGGAGAAGACATTGTAATTTGCGATGCCGGAAATTCTAATATCTATCGCTTAAAATTAAATTCAGAGGTTATAAAACTCGAACTCGATACAAAACTAAAAATGCCTCATGGAATTTCCAGTAATAACAATGGCACGCTGTTTATTGCCGATATGGGAGCAAATAAAATACTACAAATCAATTCAGACAAAAAAGTAACTACTCTGGAAAATGAAAATTTAAATAAACCTGCAGCAGTTTTATTTGTTAATGATACATTATGGTTTGCAGATTTGTATAACCATCAAATAAAATATATAGATTTAAGTAAATAGTATTCTAAAAATAATAGTTATGAAAAAAATTCAAGTCCTTTTTGTTTTGCTACTTTTTGTTTTTGCCGCATTCAAATCAGATAAACCGGCATATTTACTTTTTAACAAAGAAGGCAAGCCAGTAAAGTATGAAAAAATGCTAAATCAACTGGAAAAAGCTGACATTGTTTTGTTTGGCGAATCTCATGATAATCCCATTTCGCACTGGTTAGAACTGGAGATTACTAAATCTCTATTCGAAGTAAAAGGTAATAAACTTGTCATGGGTGCCGAAATGTTTGAAACCGATAATCAGGTAATTTTAAATGAATATTTAGATAGTTTAATTACAAAAAACAACTTTGAAGCTGAGGCAAAACTTTGGCCCAATTATAAAACTGATTATAAACCTTTGGTAGAATTTGCCAATAAAAACAGATTACACTTTATTGCATCAAATGTTCCACGACGTTATGCTTCGTTGGTAAATAAAAAGGGATTTGAAGGTCTTGAGGAGCTTTCTGATGAAGCAAAAGAATTTTTACCACCATTGCCGGTTGATTACGATTCTACCTTAAACTGTTATAAAAGTATGATGGAAATGGAAGGAGTAGGTCCCCATATTACTGAAAATTTCCCAAAAGCACAAGCCATAAAAGACGCTACCATGGCGCATTTTATGTTGAAAGGATGGTCGGCAGAGAAACTGTTAATTCATTATCACGGTTCATATCACTCCGAGAATTTTGAAAGTATTTACTGGTACCTGAAAAAGGCAAACCCCGATTTGAATATTGTTACAATAACAACGGTTTCGCAAAAAGATGTAACAAAACTTACAGAGGAAAATACCGGCACTGCCGATTATACAATTTGTGTTGAAGAAAATATGACAAGTACACGATAACCATATCCGTCAAGCGGTTCTAAACCGCTTGACGGGTTGTTCAATTCAACAAAGAAATCGGATAAGTCAACTTTATAAAGAAATTATCGGTATTTGGCAAACTCTCATCTTCGCCATACTGATTGTGGGAATAGATAAGATAAAGCGCGCCAAACGGTGGTTTAAATCTCCAGCCAGCCAATCCATAAAAATAGATATTATCGTTTTTTGTGCTGTTCTGCGCAAATACTTTTACCCACATATCTTTTGTGAAATTGTAATTTGCTGTTACCACATTTATAAATGTTGAGTTTTTATCATCGTCAGGATTAAATTTCAGTATATTACCCGAATAACTCAACGATAGATTTTGGAAAAATTTTACCTGCCCACCACCCGAAATCAGATTAAAATTACGGTCGAAATTATCGCCGGTGGTGTATGTAAGAGTTGCGTAACTCCACTCGTCGGTATTGTATCCAAGACCAAAAGTATGTTTGAAATTATAAAAATCTTTTTCGTATAGTTTGTATTCATTATTGTACGAATAGATAAAATTGATTTTGCTTTTCATATAAAAATTAATCGAATTCGTAAAATTCCAACTTCGCAAATTGCCATTTTCAATGCTCCAAAATGCGTTGTTTCTATTCTGAAAGTGTATGTATTCGAAGGTGTTATTTTTCAACCACCATTTGTATGTTACATCGGCGTCCATTTCGCGTCGGTCGTCGTCGGTAACAAATCCTGTTTGATTAACATTTTCCCTAAAATCTTTACCAATTTCGGTATAACGAAAATGGATGTGGTATTTATTATTTTCGCGTGCAAAACGCATAAACCACGCAGAATGATCCCAAAAATCGCCGGGTGAACTGCCAACAAATTGCCCGGTTAATTTCCAGAATTTCCCAAGGTTTAAAAGATAATCTAAACTCAGCGATCGGGTAAATCCATCGCTCCAGCTTTTATCGACAAACGTAAATCCCAACGATGATGAGTTTAAAAAATCGAATTTTGCACGAGCTGCAGTAAAATATTTTGTTGGGTCGTAAATAGAGTCGGTTGAAAGGTCAGGAGTTTTTACACTTAAAATATTGAACTGTGTTTTCCCAATTTTACCATTTAACCTGCCTCCGAAATCAATATCCGAAATACGGCGCGAATAAAATGTTTTAATACGTGTGTTGTACATATCATTTCCCTCCTGAAAAAATAGTCGTTTCTCGGGGTAACGCAGTTCGTATCTCGAAAGATTAATTCTGTGCTGGTCGGCTTCAACAGTTGCAAAATCGGGATTTATTGTTCCGTTAAACGAAACATTCGGACTTATCTGCCAGCGTACATCGCCACCTGCATCGGCACTTATCTTTTCACCTGTTGTCTTAAAAACAGAGATATATGGAAAAATTGAAACTTTCATTTTCGAGCCGGGAGTTTCAATTCCGGTTGCAACGCCACTCTGCGAAATTCTAAAATCATCAGACAAAGTGCCCGACCAGTACGAAGTCTCGAAATTCGAGCGAATTATTCGACCAAAATTTATCCCCCAGTTTTCAGTCCCTTTTTTGTATTTAAGGCTTTTAAACGGAATTTCAAATTCGGCACACCATCCCCAGTCGTATATTTTTGCTTCACATTTCCACTCGGTATCCCAATTGATATCCATATTTCGTCCATCGTCGTTTATTTTTGTGTCGATTTGCGTTCCCAACGGGTTAGAGAAAAATACGTATCCACTTCGGTTATCGTTGTAGGTGTCAATAATCAAAGCAATTAAATCGTCGTTTTTACTCAGTGCATCGCGGCTCTGGTTTTTTGCAACTACCGGTGTAGTTTGATAACATCTAATTGCTGCGTAAATGTTTTTTTTGTCGTGACCAAAGTATGCCACAGTTCGTTCCGATGCTGGTTCACCGGTGTGTGGTTCCATTTGTGTAAAATTGGTTGCACTGTCAGCTTCTGCCCATTTCTCCGGCTCAAAAACTCCATCGATAATAATGGGCGATTTCAGTTGAAAAACCTGAAGCGATTTTTGGGCATTCGAATTGAAAAAGAGTATTGAAAATAGAACTATTAAGTTGAATCTTATTGAATTCGAAAAAAATGGCATATTAGTTTTATAATTGATTTAGTAAAAGTAATAACTTTTATTTTTTGTAGAAATTCATCTCATCTAAATATTCAAAAGATTTTAGTGGTAAAAAGTGGCGAATATCTCTTCCATCGCGAATGGCTTTTCTTATAAACGAAGAAGATATTTCCATCAGCGGTGCACCCTCTGCAACGGTTATATTTTTATGAATCTTAACTTTTGATTTATCGAAACCCGGGCGCGGATAAACAATTACACCGTAATTCTCAACAATGGCTTCATAGTTTTTCCATTTATGGAAGTGCTCCAGATTGTCGGAGCCCATTAAAATCCGGAATTGATAATCGGGGTGCTGCTCGCTTAAATAGGCCAGCGTATTAATTGTATAACTTGGTTTTGGCAGATTGAATTCGATATTCGATGCACGTAAACGGTCGTCGCCTTCAACTGCACGATAAACCATTTCCAAACGCTGATAATCGTCTAATAAATTTGTCTTTTTTTTATGCGGATTTTGTGGCGAAATAACAAACCAAAGCTGGTCGATATCAGTATATTCAACCATATAATTTGCAATTGCCAAATGCCCGATATGAACGGGATTATACGAACCAAAATATAAACCTACTTTTAGGTGAATTTTGGTTTTTGGTGCGAGTATATCTGTTATTATGTTGCTCATTTTTTCGAAATAATAAATAGTCCAAAGATCATAAGTAACCCATTTAACAACAACAATTCGAACCCAAATTTATACCCGTTAAAAAGTACTTCGGAGTATTTCGATATAAAATAACTAATAACCGGTGCACTAACCCCAATTACAGGAACCCATTTATCAATTACTTTTCGTTTCGAATAGAGACCAAAAACAAACAACCCTAAAATGGGGCCGTAAGTATAACCAGCAACTTTAAAAACAGCAACCACAATACTTTCGTTATTAACAGCTTTAAAACCAAGTATAACAAGTATTAGCAGAACCGAGAACATTAAATGTGTCCACTTTTTCATCTGTTTTCTTTTGCTCTCTTCGTACTTTTCGATTCTCAAAAAATCGACACTAAACGAAGTAGTAAGTGCCGTTAATGCCGAGTCGGCGCTGGAATATGCCGCCGCTGTAATACCCAGTAAAAATGCAATTGCAACAGGCAATCCAAAATAATTGAGTGCCAGAGTCGGGTATAAATTGTCGGTTTGTTGCGGAATTGCGATACCATTTTTATTGGCAAAAATATAAAGCATCACACCTAAACTGAGAAACAAAATAACTGCTACCAGAAATGTTAAACTGAAAACAATCATATTCTTTTGAGCCTCTTTTTTATTCTTGCATGTTAGGTTTTTCTGCATCATGTCCTGGTCCATTCCAACCATTACAATGGTAATAAACACACCGGCAATAAACTGTTTAAAAAAGTTATTCCCCGAACGCCAGTCCCAGAAAAATATCTTCGAGTTGGGGTCGTCATTAATCTTTTTAACCAAATCCATTCCAGTTAAATCGAGACTTTTAGAGATAGCAACAATTGTAAAAATTACTGCACTCACCAAAAAAAGTGTTTGCAGAGTATCGGTCCAAACAATGGTTTTTATTCCACCTTTAAAAGTATAAACCCAAATGAGTGCAATTGTAACTATTACTGTTAAAGTAAACGGAATATTAAACGCATCGAAAAGTGCAATTTGTAAAACTACGGCAACCAGATATAACCGGAATGCAGCACCAATTAATTTTGAAATCAAAAAGAAAAACGAGCCGGTTTTATAAGACTTTACACCAAACCGTTGTTCTAAAAAACTGTAAATAGATACCAGATTCAAACGATAATAGAGTGGTAATAAAATGGCGGCAACCAGCCAGAACCCGACAATATTGCCAAATATAAATTGCAGGTATGAGAATGCGGTGTTGCCAACTTCGCCCGGTACCGAAATAAAAGTAACGCCAGAAAGTGTTGCCCCCACCATACCGAATGCCACCAAATACCACGGCGATTTTCTGTTTGCCGTAAAGAATGCTTGTGTGTCGGCACCACGCGAGGTTATCCACGAAATTCCGATTAACACAAGAAAATATCCTAAAATTATACTTAATACTAAATATGGATTCATAAGTTTAAAATTGGTCGGAAGTCCAAAGTCGGAAGTCCGAAGATTATTTATTCGAAGTCAGTATATAACAAATATTTTTTTCTGAGTTTCATATACTTTTTTAACTCCGGCTGCCAGCTTGCAAGTATCTCTTTTTCTGTTTTGCCTTCTCTAATTTGTTTGATTAAATCGTCGGTTCCGGCAAGTTTATTTAACCACTTTTCGCGGGTTAAAAAATCCCCTTCATTTTCATATCGGGAATAAAAATATAAAAAATATTTAAGGGTAAGTTTTGGAGTTTCTTTTAGCTCCCGCAAATCAATTCCGAAACACTCTTTCCCTTTATTTAAAGGATTTATTGAAACTCCGGGAATACTTTTTGGGGTGAATTTAAAATCACCCAAATTCGGATTTAATCCACCCAAAACCTGAAACGGAAAATCTGTTCCGCGCCCCACACTTACACTGGTTGCTTCGAAAAAACAGAGCGATGCGTAAAGTCTCACCGATATATAATTTGGTAGGTTTGGTGATGGATTTATTGGTAACTCGTATTTTGTTGAGTGTGTATAATTTTTAACCGGAATAACTTTCAAATCGCAACTCTGCTTTGCATTGTGCCACTTTTCGCCGTTTATCATTTTGGCAAGTTCGCCAACTGTTAAACCATGTACAACCGGGATCGGATCCATTCCCACAAACGATTTAAATTCGGGTTTCCGAATCGGACCTGCAACATAATCTCCGTTGGGATTGGGGCGGTCTAAAACAATCAGCGGAATACTGTTTTCGGCACACGCTTCTATAACCAAATGCAGAGTAGAAATATAGGTGTAAAACCTGCACCCGACATCCTGAATATCAAAAATAATTACATCGATATTTTTTAAATGTTCATGCGTTGGTTTTCGTGTTTTTCCGTATAACGAAAATACAGGAATACCGGTAGTTTTATCGATGCCATCCTCAATTTCAGCACCTGCCGATGTGTCGCCACGAAAACCATGCTCGGGTGCAAAAATCTTTTTCACATTAATGTTTTCAGATAGAAGAAAATCGACTAAATGTAAATTGCCAACAACCGATGTATGATTTACAACCAAACCAACATTCTTATTTTTTAACAGAGGAAGATACTTCTGAGGTTGTTCTGCTCCGGTTATAATTCTTTCGTTTTGCGAAACTGTACAAAATCCAAAAATGAGTAATAGAAATAGTAATCCGGTAAACTTTATCATGATTATAAAATATTACATTTGTAGTTGCGAAAATATCAATTGCAATTTTGATAAAAGAATTAATGATACTATTTTTTAACTAAACTTTAAAATGAGATCAATTCAAAAATTATTTTCCGGCTTATTTCTGTTGTTAATGTTCACTGTTTTAAATGTATCGGCAACCGAACCGCCATACAAAAAATATTTAAACAGCGAGTGGGTAAACACACAACTGCAAGGGTTAACTCTCGAAGAAAAAATAGCTCAACTGATGGTAATTTCGGTTTATCCGAAGCGTGATGACACCGAAAAAACAAGGGTTATAAATCTTATAAAAACATATAAACTTGGCGGAATTATTGTGATGCAGGGAACTCCGGTAAAAACTACTTCGTGGATTAACGAGTTTCAGGCAGCTTCTGATTTACCGCTCCTTGTTTCTACCGATGCTGAGTGGGGGCCGAAAATGCGTATCGACAGCACAATGATTTATCCGTACGCGCAGGCAATTGGCGCAATTCGCGATACAACATATATTTATCAGATGGGACGCGATTTTGGTAATCAGTTAAAAATGATGGGAATTCAGATGAATTTTGCGCCGGTTGCCGATGTGAGTACAAATCCGAATAATCCGGTTATAAATTTCAGGTCGTTTGGCGAAGATAAAAAGAACGTAGCAAATAAAGCGTGGATGGTTGCAAAAGGAATGCAGGATGTCGGTGTAATTCCTGTGGCTAAACATTTTCCAGGGCACGGCGACACAAAAACCGACTCGCATAAAACACTGCCTTTGGTAGAACATTCAAAAAAGCGAATAGATGAAATCGAGTCGTATCCTTTCCGCTTTCTGTCAGAAAAAGGGGTTAGCGGAGTTATGTCGGCACACCTGAATGTTCCTTCGTTAGATGATTCCGGCACACCTTCGTCGCTTTCAAAAAAAATAATTACCGGTTATTTGAAGGGTGAAATCGGGTTTAAAGGTTTTGTTGTAACCGATGCTATGAATATGAAAGGCGTGCGAAAAGAAGCTGGTAAAGCAGAATTGATTGCACTAAAAGCCGGAAACGATATTATTGAATTTGTTCCCGATTTGAAAAAAGCAATCGAAACAATTAAACTTGCTGTTAAAAGTGGAGATTATCAGGAGGCGGAAATTGATAAAAAATGCCGCACAATTTTGGCTCTTAAACGGTGGACCAATTTAAATGAATATAAACCTGCCGAAACTAAAAATCTAACTGCAAGATTAAATTCGCCATATTACGAATTAACAAGTAGAAAACTAATTAAGGGTTCGTTAACAGTTTTAAAAAACGACAATATTTTACCTGTTCAAAATCTCGAAAAACTAAAAATTGCCACTGTTATTATTGGTGAGAATAAAATCTCTGCTTTCCAGAAAATGGTTGGTAATTATACTGAAACCGACAATTTCTACCTATCGAAAAATGCTACTGAAAAAGAGTGGATAAGCCTTCGTAGGAAACTGGAAAACTATAATTTGGTAATTGCCGGAATTAATGCAATAAATATCTATCCATCGAAAAAATATGGAACCACCGAACTTCAGCGACGGGCAGTTTCGGAGATTGTAAACGAGTACAACTCTATATTTGTATTTTTCGGGAATGCCTATGTACTAAAACATTTTCCCAATATTCATCATTCAAAAGGCTTAATTCTGGCTTATCAGAATAACCGCTTAACTCAGGAATTAGCGGCACAACTTATTTTCGGTGCATTCGATGCTGATGGTAAATTGCCGGTAACAATCGACAACCGTTTTAAACTAAATGATGGAATAGAGGTAAAAAAAAATAAGTGTTTTTCGTACACAATACCAGAAGATGTTGGAATACAATCTGTTTTGCTTGAACATAAAATAGACTCGATTGCAAATCTTGGAGTCGATTCGGCTGCGTATCCAGGCTGCCAGGTTTTAATTGCAAAAAATGGTAAAGTTATTTTTCATAAATGCTACGGTTATCACACTTTTAATAAAATTCAGAAAGTTGAAAAAAATAATATTTACGACTGGGCATCGGTAACAAAAGTGACGGGGCCGCTGCCGGCTTTAATGAAGCTAGTTGATGAGGGAAAAATCGACCTCGACTCTAAATTCAGCAGATATTGGAAAGATTTTGAAGACTCGAACAAAAAGGATTTAAAGGTTCGCGATGTTCTTGCACACCAGTCGCGGCTGGCTTCGTGGATTGCTTTTTGGACAATGACAATAACCGAAAATGGAGAGCTTGATAAAAATGTCTTTAGGAATAGTCCTTCCGAAAGATTCAGTGTACGCGTTTCTGATAATTTATATATGAATAAAAATTTCAGGAAAACGATGTTCGATACTATTCGAACTTCTGATCTGCTTCCCCGAAAACGATATATATATTCGGGTTTAAGTTTTTATTTGTATCCCCAAATTATTTCAAATTTAACCGGACAGCAATACGAAAGTTATCTGAAGAGTACTTTCTACAAACCTCTCGGAGCCTCCACAATTACTTTTAATGCTTATAAACATTATCCTTTAAAACGTATAATTCCGACTGAAATGGATGACTTTTTTAGAATGGAACAACTGCGTGGTTTTGTACACGACGAAGGTGCTGCAATGATGGGAGGAGTTTCCGGAAATGCCGGACTGTTTGGTTCTGCAAATGATTTAGCAAAACTATTTCAGATGTATTTACAGAAAGGATATTTTGGCGGGCGGCGATATATTTCGGAAAAAACAATGAATGAATTTACACGAATTCAATTTCCTGATAATAAAAACCGGCGTGGACTTGGCTTTGATAAACCATTAATTGATAACGATAAAAATGAACTGCGCGATGCGTATCCTGCAGTAAATACAAGTAAAAATAGTTTCGGACACAGCGGATACACCGGCACTTTTGCATGGGCCGACCCCGATAATGGATTGCTTTTTATCTTCATGTCGAACCGGGTTTACCCAACGCGCGAAAACCGAAAATTGTACCAATTAAATATTCGTACTGCAATGCATCAGGCAATTTACGATTGCATAAAAACCGGAATAAATTGAGTATTAAAAATTGTTAATTATTTTCATCAAATTTTCTGTCTATAATTTTAATATCGAATGTTATTAACTGAATTTTAGATGCTTGTAGAATTGTTGGCATATTTGATTTTGCGTGTCTAAATCAGAAATATTCAGAAAGTTTAAAAACCTATTATTAAATCTTTTGTTATTAGATTATTAATTATAATTTTACCTACATAACGTACAACACGTTCTTTAACAACCAATAGTATTAATAAAATAAAAATAGACAAGATGGAGAAAAAAATCACTTTTAACGAGCTGCGTAAAATCAAAGACAGCTTACCTGACGGTTCAATTAGAAAGATGGCGCAAGAGTTTGATGTTACGGAGGAAACCGTCAGGAATTATTTTGGGGGCGCTAATTACACAAACGGGAATGCAGTTGGAATTCATATGGAACCGGGACCAAACGGGGGAATCGTTCTCCTCGACGACACTAAAATTTTAGAAAGAGCAAAAGAAATTTTGGAAGCAGTTTAACAAAAGTATATTATTCAATAAAATATTAATAAAACTGTCCTATATTTATGGGGCAGTTTTTTTATGAAAAACAAACTGTTGTTATACTAAAACTAAAAATATTTTTACGTCATGCTGAATTTATTTCAGCATCTCTTAAAAACAATAAATTCAGAAGCAGGTACAGAATGAAGCCGTGAGCTAAAGTGAAACTAAAAACTAAAACCATATTAAAATGAAAAAATTAAATTACATCCTCTTATTCACCATTATTTTTTTAACACTCAATTCGTGCCAAAAACCGTGGCAGCAACTTTTTAATGGTGAAAGCCTCGATGGTTGGGACACTTGGGTTGGATCTGTAGAAGATGGTGGAGAATCTATTGGATTAAACAAAGATCCGCTAAACCTTTTTTCGGTTGTTGAACTTGATGGTGAAAAAGTATTAAGAATATCGGGCGAAGTAAATGCATCGATTGCAACAAAAGAAGAATTTGAAAATTATCACCTTATAATGGAATTTAAATGGGGTGATGAGGTTTTTTCAAAACGCAATTCAGGACTTTTATACCACAGTTATGGAGATTTTGGTGTGGGATTAGGAGTATGGATGAGTTCGCACGAACTGCAATTGTTGACGGGTAATATCGGAGATTCTTACAGAATGGGGAGATCGTATTGCGAAATACCAATGATTAAGAATAGCGAAGATAAATATGTTTATAGCAAAGATGGAGAAATTACACCATCTATCCCAGATACAGAAACAAGGATTGTTGCTAAAAATAATGATTACGAAAAACCAATTGGAGATTGGAATACGGTGGAAATTTATTGTTATGGAACTACTTCCGTTCATGTTGTTAACGGAGAGGTAAATATGGTAAATTATAAATCGGGAAAATATATTGGTGAAGGAAAATTTGAACCACTTACAAAGGGTAAAATACAGTTACAATCCGAAGGTGGCGAGTTATTTATTAAATCAATTCGGGTTAAACCGATTAAGGAGATCCCTTCCGGTATTTTGCAATAGAAAACAGATACTATTTCACTCAACAAATATATAACCTAACTTAAAATGAGTAAAAAAACATTTCGCGAACAACTAACACCAAAAAACACTATTCTTGGTATTCAATTTCTATTTGTTGCATTTGGCGCAACAGTTTTAGTCCCGCTACTTGTAGGCATCGATCCGGCAGTGGCACTATTTACAGCCGGTGTTGGAACACTAATTTTTCACTTAATTACTAAAGGACAAGTACCTGTATTTTTAGGAAGCAGTTTTGCATTTATTGCCCCAATTATTGAAGCCACGCGACTGTTTGGCTGGCCGGGTACACTTTCAGGAATTATTGCCGTGGGCGTTGTTTATGGTGTAGTTTCAGCTTTGGTAAAAGTGCGCGGACTAAAATTTATTGAAAGACTTTTTCCTGCTTCAGTAGTTGGTCCGGTTATTATGATTATTGGGTTATCGCTGGCATCGGTTGCTGTTGATATGGCAAAAAACGATTGGCCAATTGCAGTTATTACTTTAGCAACTGCTATTTCGGTAGTTGTTTTTGGAAAGAAAATGATTAAACTAATTCCAGTTTTTATAGCCATTGCAGTTGGTTATGTTGTAGCAATAATTTGGGGAAAGGTTGATTATTCAGCCGTTCAGGAAGCAGCCTGGTTGTCGATGCCTAAGTTTACCATGCCGCAATTTAGCTGGCAGGCAATTTTATATATGATTCCGGTTGCAATTGCCCCTATTATTGAGCATGTTGGAGATATATACGCAATTGGAGGAGTGTGCGATAAAAATTTTATAGAGAAACCCGGCCTGCATCGCACACTGCTTGGCGATGGAATTGCAACTGCAGTTGCAGGCTTTTTCGGAGGTGTTCCAAATACTACTTACTCCGAGGTTACCGGTGCAATTGCATTAACTAAAATTACCAATCCGTTTATTTTAAGAATTGCGGCAATAACAGCAATTGTGTTTGCATTTGTTGGTAAAATCAGTGGTTTTCTTAAAACTATTCCGGTTGCTGTTTTAGGAGGAATAATGTTACTGCTTTTTGGAATGATTGCTTTTATCGGTATTAAAACATTGGTTGAATCAAAATCCAGTTTGTCGGAGACCCGAAATCAAGTAATTGTTTCGGTAGTTTTGACAGTTGGAATTGGTGGAGCAGTTATTCAATACGGAAACTTCTCGTTGGCAGGAATAGGACTGGCTGCTACAGTTGGAATTATTTTAAATCTTATTCTTCCTCAAATAAAAAAAGAGGAGTAGTAAAAAGTATTATTAAAATTTAATATGGATACCATCTTTCTCTGCACAGTTGAGAAAGATGGCATCCTTTTATTTTTGTTGGAATATTCACGGTGTGAGTTGTAAACAAACAGCAAGAAAGATTAATAACGGCGTTGCAATTTGCAAAAACTCACGCCGTGAAT
>JAJRSD010000094.1 GCA_024278975.1 Bacteroidota bacterium | reverse complement strand
ATTACCGGTAATTTCGGCGTGTACTTTTGCCCCTCCCAGCTCTTCCATCGAAATATCTTCACCAAGAACAGATTTAATTACACTTGGTCCGGTAATAAACATTTTAGAAATATTTTCAACTACAAAAACAAAATCGGTTAACGCAGGCGAATAAACTGCACCACCGGCACAAGGACCAAGAATTACCGAAATCTGAGGAATAACTCCTGAAGCCAGTGTATTACGGAAGAAAATTTCGCCATAACCTGCAAGCGAATTTACACCTTCCTGGATACGTGCACCACCCGAATCGTTAATTCCAATTAGCGGAACTCGCATTTTAAGAGCGTGATCCATAATTTTTGTGATTTTACGGGCATGCATCAAACCAAGCGAACCGCCTGCCACAGTAAAATCCTGAGCATAAATACATATTGGTTTATTGTTAATAGTACCGGTTCCAATAATTACACCGTCGCCGTGCAATACTTTCGATTCCATTCCAAAACCTGTTGCACTGTGCTCGGCAAACAGATCGTATTCGTGGAACGATTTTTTATCTAAAAGAGCAAGAACACGCTCACGGGCAGTGAGTTTACCCATTTTTGCCTGCTTCTCAATGGCTTTATCTCCACCACCTTTTTGTACTTCTTTTTTCCTTTTCCGAAGATCAAGGATGTTGCTTCTAAGTGACATAAAGTTTTTTTTTAAGTTGTAAATTACCCAAAAATTACAGGGTATTTTTATTTATTTTATTGAACGAGGGCAAAAATATAATTTTTTTTCATTGACATCGATAAATACAATTTTGTACTACGTAAATAACAATTCAAAGATACATTAGTTTCGAATATTAATATTTGTTGTTTGAAAAGTTACGAAGCAGTAACACTTATAATTTATTATCTGGCTGCCCATCGGAAAACAAATAATGCAATAATACTATAAAAAACATTGGGTATCCAAACTGCAACATAAGGTGGCGCTGTTCCGCTAATAGCAAACACTGTAGATATTTGCATAAACAGAATGTACGAGAAACTTAATAACAAACCCAGTCCGAGATGTAAACCCAGTCCTCCTTTTATTTTTCGCGAAGCCAAACCCGCACCAATAATTGTTAAAATAAATGCCGAAAACGGACCTGCAAGTCTTTTGTGTTTTTCAATTTCAAATTCAATTGTATTTACTCCCCGCATCTTCTTCGATTCAATTTCGCGTATTAGTGCCGGGGTTGTTAAAGATTCCATTTCGTTTTTAATAACCTTATAATTCTCTGGCATCATATTTAATGTTGTGTCTAATATATAACCCTTTTCCAGAACTTCATGGTCGTCGAAAATTGTACGTTTCCAATAGTTATTAATTACCCACTTCTCTTTCTTTTTATCCCAGCGAATATTGTCGGCTGTGAGTTTCTCTACCAATCTTGCACCTTCAAAACGTTCCAAAGTAAACCGCGAGCCCACATTATTATTACTAAAACTATTCATATAAATATAAACACCGGGCTCAATTTGCCGGTGGATGTTTCGCTCGTTTGCCGGTCGCCTGTTATCTATGTTTATCTGCCTGAAATCATTCATGGTTTTATTTGCAGGCGGAATAATATAATTTCCCAAAATAAACGAAAAAGCTGCAAGTATAAAAGCAGATACAAGGTACGGCCGCATTAATCTGCGATAGGAAACACCGCTGCTCAGAATAGCAATAATCTCGGTGTCGAACGCCATTTTAGATGTAAAATATATTACTGCAATAAATGTAAACAGCGGGCTAAATAGGTTAGCAAAATACGGTATGAAATTTAAATAATAATCGAAAACTATATCTTTCATCGGAACATCTTTGGAAAGAAATTCATCGAGATTTTCCGAAATATCGAAAACAATTGCGATACTTAATATTAGCGTAATCGCATAAAAAAAAGTACCCAAAAATTTCTTTGTAATATATATGTCAATGGTTTTATAAAACTTCATATCTCAATTACAATCTCACTTTTAATTTGATAACCATTTCCTTTTTCCAACTCACAAATTCGCCATTTATTATTTTTTCGCGTGCAGTTTTTACCAGCCACAAATAAAATGCAAGGTTGTGCTGACTGGCAATTTGCGCACCCAACATTTCGTTCGAAATTATAAGGTGACGAAGGTATGCTTTCGAATATTGATCGACAAACGAAGTTCCGTTTTCGTCGATTGGCAAGTGGTCGTTTTTCCACTTTTCGTTACGGATATTAATTGTGCCTTCGCTTGTAAACAGCATTCCGTTTCTGCCATTTCTTGTTGGCATCACGCAATCGAACATATCAATTCCGCGGTCAATCGATTCCAGAATATTTACCGGCGTGCCAACTCCCATCAAATAGCGTGGTTTGTTTTCGGGCAAATCTGCCGTTGCAATTTCGGTCATTTCGTACATAATCTCTTCCGATTCGCCCACCGAAAGCCCGCCAATTGCGTACCCATCAGCATCGAAAGTTTTAACATGGTTAACAGCAATTTTTCGTAATTCAGCAAAAGTATTTCCTTGTACAATTGGGAACAACGATTGCGAATAACCATATTTTGGTTCGGTTTTATTGAATTGAGTAAAACAACGTGCAAGCCAGCGCTGTGTTAATTCAAGCGATTTTTTTGCATAGTTAAAATCGGCATCTCCCGGAGTACATTCATCGAATGCCATAATAATATCGGCACCAATTGTTCGCTGAATATCCATCACTTTTTCGGATGTAAACAGATGATACGAACCATCGATATGAGATTGAAACTTTGCTCCCTCCTCGCTTAATTTTCTGATATCGCCCAACGAAAAAACCTGATATCCGCCACTATCGGTTAAAATTGGGCGATCCCAACCATTGAATTTATGCAGCCCACCTGCCTTTTCAATTACATTCATTCCGGGGCGGAGATACAAATGGTAAGTATTCCCCAAAATAATTTGAGCCTTAATATCGTCTCTGATATCGCGGGTGTGAATACCTTTTACAGACCCCGCGGTTCCGACAGGCATAAAAATCGGAGTTTCAATTTTCCCGTGTGCCGTTGTAAGCACGGCTGCTCTCGCCCGCGAATTCTCCGAAGTAGTTATTAATTCAAAATCCATTAACCATTTTTTTGAAGGTGCAAATATAGCTATTAAACTTGAATTGAAAGGGAGAGTTTCTCGCGCAGGCTGTTAATAAATTCTAATTGAATAAACAAAATTAATTTTGAATTTGAATTGATTAGTTCCATTTTTGAACCCGCATTCAAAAATCAACTTTTTCATAATATTAAATGATTCAGACTTATCAGAATATTTTTAATGAGATAACATCTACGGAACTGCTTTTATTAACGGTTTTTGGAGTGATATTTTTGTTGCGTTTGCTACATCTTTTTCTATTTACCGGTAAAGTTCTTTTTCAAAAAAAACGAGATAATAGTAATGCTGATAAGAATTTACTCTCGCTAATTATTACTGTACGAAACGAAGAGGAAAATCTAAAAAAGAATCTCCCCAAAATCTTATCGTTAGATAATGATAATTTTGAAATGGTTGTTGTTGATGATTTTTCGCAAGACAACTCGTACCTTATTTTGGGTTTATTAAAAGAGCGCTACAAACGTTTAACAATCTCAGCACTTAATCAGGAAACAAAATTTTCGACAAAACTGGCTCAAAACATTGCACTAAAAGCTACCAATAATAATTGGATTTTAATAGTTCCTGTTTCGTTGGTGGCGGCTACTCCCGCATGGATCGATGATATTTCGCAAGCAGCAAACAACGAAAAAAATGTAGTAATTGCATATTCAACAGTCGCCCGTTCAAGGGGATTTTTCAATAGTTTAATCCGAATAGAAAATTATTTCTCGTATATAAAAAGCTCAGGGTATATTTTAAATGGGATCCCATTTGTTTACTCCGACGAAAATGTAGCATTTCAAAAAGAGAAGTATTTCGAGATTGGCGGTTACGGTCAGAAAGTTACCGAACACTATGCAAATTTAGAGTTGGTAATTAATTCATTTATCAGAAAAAAAACTACCACTGTTTTATTCAATAAAGAGAGTTCGATTGTAAAAGTAGAGAATGTAAAACGGGCAGATTATCTTGATTTATTGAAAAAAAGTACTCGAATTGAGAAGCATTTATCCGGTTATAAAAGAGCTTTTTTGTTTCTCGATGAGCTTGGCAAATTATTATTTGTGCCAATTTCGATAGCTGTAATTGTTTTGCTCCCCGGATTTTGGGTAGTGTTTATAAGTTTGCTAGGGTTTATTTTTACAGCTTATTTGTTTATCATAAAAATTACACAAAACCGTTTGAATGAACGTAAAATATTCATACCTTCGTTAATATACGATTTATTGATGCCGTATTACAAGCTATTTTTTAGGTGGCATTTTAATCGACGAAGCAGAAAATACAAATGGAAAAGCAGAGTTTAAAATTATCGGATAAAGCATACCAGGATTACGAACTGGTAAAAATTGCCATAAAAGGCGACGAAAAAGCTTTTGCCCGATTATTAAGCCGCTACAAAGACTCCATATATTTTATGCTCCTTAAAATGGTTAATAACCGTAGCGACGCCGAAGATTTAACTCTCGAAGCTTTCGGGAAAGCTTTTAGAAATCTACATCAATATTCTCCGACATTCGCATTTAGTACCTGGTTGTTTAAAATTGCTTCGAATAATTGCATCGACTTTCTGCGTAAGAAAAAAGGAGTTACAATTTCTATCGATGGGAGCGAGCAGAATGAAAACGGCGAACAAATAAAATTAAAATCGAAGGAGTTAAACCCGGAAGAGAAGTTGATTCGAATGCAAAAAGCAATTCTGCTTCGAAAAGTTGTCAGGCGGTTAAAACCGCGTTATCAGGTTTTAGTTGAGCTACGATATTTCCGCGAATTTTCGTACGAAGAGATTGCCAAAGAGTTGAATTTACCGCTTGGCACAGTAAAGGCGCAACTTTTCAGGGCACGCGGAATGTTGTTTAAATTAATAGAAAGCACCGAAATAAACGAGCACGACTAACACAATAAATGGACAAACTAATAAAATACTTCCCCGATTTAAGCCCTAAACAGATTGACCTTTTTGAACAGCTTCAACCTTTGTATGCGGAGTGGAACGCGCAGATAAATGTAATTTCGCGCAAAGATTTTTCCGGGTTTTACGAACGTCATGTTTTACACTCGCTGGCAATTGCAAAATTTATACGATTTACACCCGGTACAAAAATATTAGACGTTGGAACTGGTGGTGGTTTTCCAGGAATTCCACTGGCTATTATGTTCCCAAAAGTGCAGTTTCATTTGGTCGATTCTATTGGAAAAAAAATTAAGGTTGTTAACGGAGTTGCAGATTCGCTGAGGTTAACAAATGTAAAAGCAGAACAAATTCGTGCAGAACAATTAATAGATAAATACGATTTTGTAATAAGTCGTGCCGTAACCCGCCTCCCTGAATTTGTTAACTGGATTCGAAAAAACATTTCAAAAAAACAAAAAAATGCCCTCCCCAACGGAATAATATACCTGAAAGGTGGTGATTTAACTGAGGAAATTAAACCTTTCAGAAACAATGTTTTTATTCAAAATCTTTCGGAATATTTCGATGAAGAGTTTTTTGAGACTAAAAAAGTATTGCATTTGTCGTTGTAGTAAGCGGTAGTCAACAATTTTAAAAATCACAAACTTATATTCTAAATCGTTACATTTTATTGCTCATTTATCGAATGCTAAAGTCGATTTTGTAAATTATCCTTACAAATGGCTTGAATCTTATCTTGAGATTGACAATAATCTTCTACAAAAACTCATCGCCAAACGAAACTCCCATTTTACGTGCATTGTCGATTAGCGGAAAATCAGCATCAACCAGTCGTAATTTGCCTCCCACATCTTCAAGCGGAACTGTTGTAAGATTATTATTTTTAATGGCTACCATAGTCCCAAAATTACCATCGGCAATACTTTTTGTTGCATAAGCACCGTATTGTGTGGCTAAAATTCTGTCCATCGGAGTTGGACTTCCTCCGCGCTGAATGTAACCCAAAATAGTTTCGCGGGTCTCAATTCCGGTATAAGTGTGAATAGCACTCCCAATATGAGCTGCGGCTGTTTTTCCCTTGGGATGATTAATTCCTTCGGCAACAACAACAATCGAATAAGGTTTATTATCCTCATATCTGCTTTCAATTTTTTTACAAACCGAGCGGATATTGTACTTCAGCTCTGGCAATAAAATTATATCTCCACCACCGGCGAGCCCCGAATAAAGTGCCAGCCAGCCTGCATGATGCCCCATTATTTCAATAATCATTACTCGTTGGTGCGAGTTTGCAGTTGTGTGTAACCGGTCGATGGCATCGGTTGCAATTTGTACCGCCGAATCGAACCCAAAAGTTACATCGGTACCCCACACATCGTTATCTATGGTTTTTGGAATCCCAATTATATTTAATCCCTCTTTTGCCAGCATATTCGCCGTTTTCATCGTGCCGTTTCCGCCAATACAAACAACACAGTCGAGTCCTAAATCTTTATAATTTTGAATTATCTTTTCGGGTTTGTGTTGGTCTTTTTCTCCGTTTTTAACCAACTTAAAAGGTTTCTCTCTCGATGTGCCTAAAATGGTACCGCCCAAAGTTAGAATCCCGGAAAGTTGCGACTCTTTCAATTCAAAATAATCGTTATTAATCAATCCCAAATAACCAGCATTAAAACCAATAACTTCCATTCCGTATTCAACAATTGCAGTTTTGCCAACTCCTCTGATTGCAGCATTTAAGCCCGGACAATCGCCGCCGGCAGTTAATATGCCTATTTTTTTAGGTTTTGCAGATTTTTCCATAACCTCACTTTTTATTTTCATTTAAATTTAAGAAACCGAAATTACAAAAGAACTTTTACAAAAGTTAAATATATTAGTGTCAAAATTAAACTTTTACTTAAAAATGACATATTTTTTTTATGTACAGAAGTGTTGGTTTAACTATTTTTGTACTTTCGTTGAATAACAAATAAATATCTAAATCATTAACAAATAAATAATCAAAATTATGAGAAAAGTATTTTCATTATTAATGGCAACTGCTTTTGTATTTGCTATTTCGTGCGAAAGTGGTCCAACCGGTCCAAATCAATTAACAAAAAAAGAGAAGAAGGAGGGCTGGGTTTTGCTTTTCGATGGTGAAACAAGTAACGGATGGCGCGGTAATAACCGTCCTGATTTCCCCGGTGGATGGGAAATTGTTGACGGGACTTTGCATTGCATAGGTTCTGGAGAAGGTGAAGCCGGATCAAAAGATGGCGGCGACATTTTGTACGACAAAGAGTTTTCTAACTTCAGGCTGAAACTGGAATGGAAAATTTCGGAAGGTGGAAACTCCGGTATTTTTTATCTGGGGAAAGAAGTTGAAGGATGGCCAATTTATAAAACTGCTCCCGAGATGCAAGTCTTGGATAATGAAAGACATCCGGATGCTCGCGCAGGGAAAGACGGTAACCGAATGGCAGGTTCGTTGTACGATTTAATTCCAGCGGTTCCACAAAATGCTAAACCTGCAGGCGAATGGAATTCTGTTGAAATAGAAGTATACAGAGGAAGTGTTTGGCACAGACAAAATGGGGAGACCGTTTTAGAGTATCATTTATGGACCGACGACTGGAAAGAGATGGTTGCAAAATCTAAATTTCCGGGGTTAAATCCTAATTGGGTTAATGTTGCAAAATCTGGTGTATTTGCATTGCAGGATCATGGCGACGATGTTTGGTTTAGGAATATTAAAATTTTAGAATCTAAATAAAAATAGATTCAAAAAGACATTATTTAAACGAGCCCGGTAATTTATTTTACCGGGTTTATTTTTTATGAGAAGCACAAAACAGTAACGAACCTATAAGGGAAAGCAGGATTACATCTTTTTCTTTTAGATTGAATCCCTAAATTTTGCAACTCTAAACTGCATCTTGTAAAAGGAAAGAATTTGAAATAAAAATCAGTACTTTTGTCGCATTCAAAAAAATAGAATAAAAATAGTTTTCAAATGAAGATATCTTACTCTTGGTTAAAAGATTATATAAAACTCAGTCAGTCGCCCGAAGAAATTTGTGATATACTAACGCAAACAGGTTTAGAAGTTGGCGGTTTAGAGGAAGTTGAAACAGTAAAAGGCGGAATGAAAGGATTGGTAATTGGTGAAGTTGTAACCTGCGAAAAACATCCGAATTCCGACCATCTCAGTAAAACAACTGTTAATGTTGATGGAGACGAATTATTGCCAATTGTTTGCGGAGCACCAAATGTGGCTGCCGGGCAAAAAGTTGTTGTGGCAACAGTTGGAACCACTCTATACAGTGGCGACGAAGAGTTCAAAATAAAGAAATCTAAAATTCGGGGCGAAGTTTCCATGGGAATGATTTGTGCCGAAGACGAAATAGGAATTGGTACCGACCACGATGGAATTATTGTTTTAGATGAAAATGCAAAAGTAGGAACTGCTGCAAAAGACCATTTCAAAATCGAGTCGGATTGGGTTATCGAAATCGACCTCACACCAAACCGAATCGACGGCGCATCGCACATTGGAGCAGCCCGCGATTTAGCCGCTTTTTTAAAAAAGACAGAAGATATTGAATATACAAAACCATCGGTTGATAGTTTTAAAGTTGATAATCATGATTTAGAGATTCCTGTCGAAGTAAAAAACCCGGAAGCTTGTCTGCGTTATTCGGGTGTTACAATTTCTGGCATCGAAGTAAAAGAGTCGCCGGAGTGGTTGCAAAACAGGTTAAAAACTATTGGTCTTTCGCCGATAAATAATATTGTTGACATTACAAATTATGTGCTTTTTGAAACCGGGCAACCTCTGCATGCTTTTGATGCCGCTGCAATTACAGGTGGGAAAGTGGTAGTACAAACCATGCCCGAAAAAACAAAATTCACAACACTCGATGAGGTGGAGCGCGAATTAAACGAAAACGATTTAATGATTTGTAACACCGAAAACGGAATGTGTATTGGAGGTGTTTTTGGCGGAATTGATTCGGGTGTTCAAAACTCAACAAAAAATATTTTTCTCGAAAGTGCCTGTTTCGACCCGGTTTTTATTCGCAAAACCGCTCGTCGCCATGGTTTAAATACCGATGCATCTTTCCGCTTCGAACGCGGAACCGACCCAAATGGAGTAATTTATGCTTTAAAAAGGGCTGCACTTTTAATTAAAGAAATTGCAGGTGGTACAATTTCGTCTGATATTGTTGACATTTATCCCGAGCCGGTTGAAGATTTTAAAGTGGACGTTTCTTACAATAATATTACTCGTTTAATTGGGAAAGATTTGGGAAATGAGACAGTAAAAAATATTCTTCGCTCGCTGGAAATTAAAATTGAAAATGAGACCGAAAATGGTCTTTCGCTTTTAGTTCCTCCATACCGTGTTGATGTAAAACGCGAAGCCGATGTTATCGAGGAAATTCTCAGAATTTATGGTTACAATAATATTGAGATTCCGACACAGGTAAATTCGTCGTTACAAACTGCCGAGAAACCAGATCCAAACCGGGTTCGCGAATTAGTTGCCGAAATGTTGACTGCTCAGGGATTTAACGAAATCTGGTCGAACTCGCTTACAAAAGCAAATTACTACGAAGGACTGAAAGATTACAAAGAGGAGCAGACAGTTAAAATGCTAAATCCGTTAAGTGCCGACTTGAACGGGATGAGACAAACTCTGCTTTTTGGAGGTTTGGAGAGCATTTCGTACAATGCAAACCGCCAAAATAAAAACCTGAAATTGTATGAATTTGGCAATTGTTATTTCTATAAAGGAACAGAATTAAAAGATAAACCGGCAAATAATTATTGGGAAGAAAACCATTTGGGGCTTTTCATTACCGGAAACAAAGAAGCTGAAAGCTGGGCGAATAAAGATGAAACTACAACTTTTTACGAGTTAAAAACTTATGCCGAAAATATCATGAAACGTTTGGGATTTGATATTGGTAAAACTAAGATTACGGAAGTAGATAATGAACTTTTCTCGGAGGGATTGAAATACACATTCAATAATAAAACCATTCTTGAGTTGGGAATTGTTGCCAATATCTGGCTTAAGAAATTCGACATTGAAAATCCGGTTTATTATGCAGACTTTAATTGGGACAATATATTTTTTCAGCATAAAAAGCATAAAGTTATTTTCGAGGAACTTCCTAAATTCCCGGCAGTTCGTCGCGATTTAGCTTTGCTAATTGACAAAACAGTAAAGTTCAGCCAAATTAAAGAGACTGCTTTAAAAGTTGAAAGACAGATTCTACGTTCGGTTGATTTGTTTGATGTTTACGAAGGAAAAGGAGTTTCGACCGGCAAAAAATCGTATGCAGTTAGTTTTATTCTGCGCGATGACCAGCGAACTTTAAAAGAGAAGCAAATCGACAAAACGATGCAGAAACTTATTACCGCATTTGGCCGCGAGTTTGGAGCTGAATTGCGATAAACCAAATAGTTAACTATCTTTATTCAAAATTTCGGTATGTCAACAATAACAAAAAATATTATTATTGAAGAGTTAAATAGTATCCCCGACGAGGTTGCTAATGAAATTCTTGACTTTATCAAATTCCTTAAAACCAAAACTAAAACAGATAAAACTACGACACACATTGCAAGCATTCATTCTCTTTCGAAAGACTGGGAAAAACCAAAAGAAGACGAAGCATGGAACGATTTGTAAAAGCTGATATTGTTGTTGTTTCTTTCCCTTTTTCTGACTTGTCAAATTCAAAAAAAAGACCTGCACTTGTTCTTGCAGATTTAATTGGGGACGACGTTATTCTATATCAGATTACCAGCAAGAATGAAAACGATATATATTCAATTCCTCTGATATCAAATGATTTTAGCAAAGGAAGTTTACGTAAACCAAGTAATATTCGTCCGAATAGGCTTTTCACCGCAGATAAAAATATTATTCTCAAAAAAGCTGGAAAAATAGAATCGGAGAAATATTTTGAAGTATCAAAGAAAATTTATGAACTAATTCAGTTATAAAATCAATCCAAACTTCCGTCCAAAATAGATGCAAAATCACACCAAAGGAATAATTTACGCCTCTATAACCGCATTCTTTTGGGGTTTTTTGCCAATAGCATTAAAAGTAGCTGTTAGCGAAGTGGAGCCGGTTACTATTGTTTGGTTTCGGTTTGCAGTGGCTTTTTTGATATTGGCAAGTTGGCAAGCTGTAAAAAATCCATCGTCGTTTAAATTGATATTAAAACCACCATTGCTTTTAGTTTTAGCCGCTTTGGCATTAACATGGAATTATTTAGGTTATATGCTTGGCATTCATTATACAACACCGGGTAATGCACAACTTTTTATTCAAACCGGACCAATAATGCTGGCAATTTCCGGGTTTGTTTTTTTTAAAGAGAAAATAACACGAATTCAAATTATAGGTTTTGCAATTGCAATTTTAGGCTTGTCGTTTTTTTATGGCGACCAGTTATCTGTTTTTGTTGATAGCAACGATAATTATAATTTTGGAGTTATAATAACATTAACCGCTGCACTAGCGTGGGCAACGTACGCTGCATTACAAAAAAAACTCGTCTCAAAATATTCAACCGAAAGTTTAAATCTTTTCCTGTTTGCACTTCCAATTATTATCTATCTCCCTTTTATCAATCTTTGGCCACTTCTCCAACTTCATTGGTTGTGGTGGTTGCTACTTGTATTTTTAGGGGCAAACACATTTATTGCATACACTGCTTTGGCAGAGGCACTTAAATATACCGATGCAAGTATTGTAAGTATCATTATAATTATTAATCCGATTATTACTTTTATTACAATGGGCATTTTAACAGCAATGGATGTTTCGTGGGTAGAACACGAACATTTTTCGACATTGACAATATTGGGTGCATCGCTGGTAATTATGGGGATTATTTTAGTTGCAAAGAAAAAAAGGAAAGTCGCCAATATTTCTAAGGAATTAAAGTAAACGATAATTTACCCGTTTTACCTCTCCCGGTTTCGTCGGTTACATTGTACAATATTATTGGGTTTCGTTCTATAAATTCAATATAATTTACCAATTGAAACATATTGTTATGACTTTTAATTTCAGAATTAAAAAGAAGCTGTCCGTTTAAACTAAACAATTGAATTTGAGTTTCCCCAATACAATTTTCGCAGAATAAAGTTTTATTTTTATCTGAAATTATCAACTCCGAACTACTTTCTGTTTTTATTATCTGAGCATCAGTAATTTCAATGTTTCGGTTATGTAACGCCAAATAACCTGCTAAAAACGCAAACGACGACACGGTATAAATTCCAACTTCATTTGAATTCCAGGAGTCAACAGAATCGACATATATTTTTGCAGATGGAAAACCGGCATGCATTAAATCTTTAACAATATTATCCACGTTTGGTAAATTAATCAGGCTATTCCCAACCGCACCCTGTCCAATTATTCCACTCGGAATAATACCATAGGTTTTAGTAATCCAATGAAAAGGTTGCTTGCAGTAATTTGTCCCAACTCCGGTTACAAATGAATAATTCAGGCTATTTCTACCCAACAGATAATCTAATTGTTGCGATGCGTAATAGAGCCACGATTTATCTTGCGAAATCATATAAGCGTAAATAAATGTGGCTCCCGCATTCGACATAAAAGTGTTGGTGCCCCACCCCCAGTTATATTTATTAATGGCACTTCCGTATCCGCTATTGTCAACTACCTCTTTTAAATTATTTGCATAGTTTTCGACTTTCAATTTAATCCAGCTTTTTACTGTTGCGGGAATTCCCGGGAAATTATACAAACTTGCATAACTCAACATCTGTGGTTTTGTCCATGTTGGTAATGAAATCTCCTTTGTTCTTATTTCTACATAGTCTCTGCAAGAAAACTGTCGAATTTTATGAAATGAATTATTTTGGATGAGATTTTTACTTTTTTGAAATGAAGTGATGCCTGAGCATCAGTGAATTGAGAAAAATAAAAATATCGCCAAAAGAAACATTTATAATTT
>JAJRSD010000003.1 GCA_024278975.1 Bacteroidota bacterium | reverse complement strand
GACTGGAATTGACGAAGTTATTTTGTGCGATAACAAGGCAAAAAACGCAGGCATAGCATAGATACGGTGAGGCTTTTTAACGAAGTTAGCGTGCAAAAGAACAAGTCAAAACGGTTAGGTTATTTCTTCATAATCCCTAAGGTCGCTACTATGGCGACCTTTTTTTTATTTCAAATTTATGTACATCCTTAAAATCGAAAGGGAAATATATTTATATTTGCATGCAAATAAATAGATGATGCATAATAAAGCTGTTGCAGATTTTCTTGTTGTTGAAAATACTCAATTAAATTCAACTAATTTTTTAATAAAACTTAAGGGAGAGAAAGATTTACCAAAACTATATCCAGGACAATTTGTAAATGTTGATATAAAAGGATTAAATGATGTTTTCTTACGACGACCATTTTCAATATTTGAAGTAAATTATACCGAGAATACTTTATCATTAATTGTCAAAATACTTGGTAAAGGCTCTAAAAAGCTTACAGAAATAAAAAAGGATGAAACATGTAATATCGTTTTCCCATTAGGTAATAGATTTACTATCCCCAATAAAGGTGAAAAAATTCTGCTTATTGGTGGAGGCAGTGGCGTTGCACCCATGCTTTTTTTAGCTAAAGTTTGTGGATTAGATGCGAATAGTGTCAATTTATTATTGGGGGCTCGAACAAAAGAAGACCATATTGATGCAACTAATTATTCAAAATATGGCAAATTAAATTTTGCTTCTGAAGATGGCTCCCTTGGAGAGAAAGGGTTTGTTACTCAGCATTCTGTTTTCCTGAATTTAAAATTGTACGATCGAATTTATGCTTGTGGTCCTGATGCAATGATGAAAGCAATTGCAAAAGAGGCAAAAGCTGCCAATGTATTTTGTGAAGTTTCGCTGGAAAACCTTATGGCATGTGGTTTTGGAGTTTGCTTGTGTTGTATAGAACCAACCACAGATGGTAATAAAACAGTATGTAAAAATGGTCCGGTATTTAATATTAACGACTTGAAATGGTAGATTTAAAAGTTAAAATAGCTGATTTAGAGCTTAAAAACCCGGTAATGACAGCTTCCGGAACATCCGGCTTTGCTGAAGAGTTGATGGATTTTTACGATGTCTCGCAACTGGGAGCAGTTTTGTTAAAAGGAACTACTCTTAAAAATCGTGACGGAAATGAATATCCACGAATGGCAGAAACGGCATCGGGAATGCTAAATGCAGTTGGTTTGCAAAATAAAGGTATCGATTATTTTATCGAGAATATTTACCCCAGAATTAAAGATTACGACACACCACTAATAGTTAATGTAAACGGCTCTACCGTTGAAGAGTACATTGAGGTAACCGAAAAAGTTAATGAGCTGGATAAAATTCCTGCCATTGAATTAAATATCTCGTGCCCCAATGTTAAAGAGGGGGGAATGGCATTTGGAGTTACTTGCCCGGGTGCAGAAATGGTTACAAAAGAAGTTCGTAAAGCATACGATAAAACTTTAATTGTAAAACTATCTCCAAACGTTACGGACATAACTGATATTGCAAAAGCTGTTGAAGGGCAGGGGGCAGACAGTGTTTCGCTTGTTAATACTTTTTTGGGAATGGCTATTGATGCCGAAAAAAGAATTCCTTTACTATCCACCATTACTGGTGGATTGTCTGGTCCTGCTATAAAACCCATCGCGTTACGAATGGTCTGGCAGGTTTATAATGCAGTAAAAATTCCGGTAATTGGAATTGGCGGAATTATGAATGCCACCGATGCCATCGAATTTATGCTCGCAGGTGCAACAGCTATTCAGGTTGGTACTGCAATTTTTAAAGATCCATTTGCTCCCGTTAAAATTATTGAAGGTATTAATGATTATCTCAAAAGACATAATATTCAACGTGTTAGTGATTTAACAGGAGCATTACAATTGTAAATTACACTTTTGTAACATTATGTTTTTTTGTTGATTCTGAATAATCCGAATGGAAAATATATTTTATATTCCTCAATATTAATTTCGAACTATCATATTAAAAGTTTTGAGTCTTTTATCAGGTAATAATTTATATCTGCATTTTAAAATTGTAATGTGAACATTTCAATTTACACATTGTTGTATAATGTGTAAATAGCAAAATGAGATTTTAAAGCAAATATAATTATGGCTAATTTTAATATTTTAATGCCTAAACTTGGTGAGAGTATCCAGGAAGGAACTATCACTAAATGGTTTGTAAAAGAAGGTGATACAGTTGAAGAAGACGATATGTTGTTTGAGGTTGCAACCGATAAAGTTGACTCCGAAATCCCATCTCCGGTTGACGGAGTAATCACAAAAATTGTTTTTTCTGAAGATAGTTTAGTACCGGTTGGAGAAATACTGGCAATAATAAAAATGGATGGGGAAGATGATACTGAAGATTCTGTTTCAGAGGTAACTACTAACGAAAAACTTGTAGCCTCAAATGAAATTAAGAGTGAGACCTTCGCAAACCCGGTAAATGAAAGCAGAAAATTATCTAATCGGTTTTATTCTCCCCTTGTAAAAACGATTGCTAACGAAGAAAATATTTCGTTAGATGAATTAGAAACCATAAAAGGATCGGGGGCGAATGGCAGAGTTCAGAAAAAAGATATTCTGGAATTCATTAATAATCGGGGTGTAAAATCCACATCTCCGGTTGTTGAAAGAAAATCTCCAATGCCGGTTTCCATAGGTTCTGAAGATCAGATTATGGAAATGGGGCGTGTTCGTAAACTCATTGCCGACCACATGGTAATGTCGAAACAAGTTGCACCACATGTTACGTCGGTTGTTGAAGCCGATGTTACTGAATTGGTTTTGTGGCGAAACAGAAATAAAGATTTATTTCAACAAAAACATGGTGATAAAATTACTTTTATGCCAATATTTACTGAGGCTGTAGCAACTGCATTGACGGAGTTTCCGCTGGTAAATTCATCGGTTGATGGCGATAAGATTATCATAAAAAAAGATATAAATGTTGGAATAGCAGTTGCCAAGCCAGATGGGAATTTAATAGTTCCGGTGATAAAAAATACTGAACAGCGAAATCTTGTAGGAATTACGAAAGAGCTGAATCGTTTGGCAAATGCAGCCAGAAATAATAAACTTAATCCGGTTGATATTGAGGGTGGAACATTTACAATTACCAATTTTGGATCGTTCAGAAATATTATTGGAACGCCCATAATTAACCAGCCTCAGGTTGCAATTTTAGCTACCGGGAGTATTGAAAAGAAACCGGCAGTTTTGGAAACTCCAACAGGAGATGTAATTGCAATCCGCCATAAAATGTTCTTGTCGCTTTCGTACGACCATCGTATTGTAGATGGTGCTTTAGGAGGTGCTTTTTTACGTAGAATAGCTGATATACTTGAAGAATTTGATATTAACCGTTCAATTTAATTTTTAATGAAGGATTTACAAATACCAAAAATATATACCATTAAAAAAACGCCAAAAGAGTCGTTGGAAAAGTGGTTTAAATTAATGACAGTTGGCAGAGCTATCGACGAGAAAGCTCCAAATTATTTGAAGCAGGCTATCGGTTGGTCGTACCACGCGCCTTTTGCCGGTCACGATGGAATTCAACTTGCAGTTGGTCAACATTTCGAGAAAAACAGAGATCATATTTTTCTCTATTATCGCGAAATGTTAACCGCACTTTCGTGTGGAATGACATCAGAGGAAATTATTCTGAATGGAATTTCGAAAGCGAATGATCCATCGAGTGGAGGGCGACACATGTCTAATCATTTTGCAAAACCCGAGTGGAATATACATAGTGTTTCTTCGGCAACCGGCAACCATACTTTACATGCGGTTGGTACGGCACGGGCAATTAAATATTATGGCGAAAAAACTGTTGCAATTAGTGGGCAGGGAGAATCTTCGGTTAGCGAAGGTTACGTTTACGAAGCAATTACCGGAGCCGATAAAGAGCAGCTACCGGTAATTTTTGTTGTTCAGGATAATGGCTACGGAATTTCTGTTCCGAAAAAAGATCAGACAGCAAACAGGAAGGTTGCAAATAACTTTTCAGGGTTTAAAAACCTTCGGATTATACATTGTAACGGAAAAGATGTTTTCGATTCGATGAACGCAATGGCAGAAGCGAAACGTTTTGCTATTGAGGAGAGTAAGCCAGTAATTCTGCAAGCTAATTGCGTGCGAATGGGGGCTCACTCAAATTCCGACGACCATCTTCTGTACCGAAGCAGTGCTGAAAGAAATTATGTAATTGATTATGATCCGCTGGCGAAATTCAGAAGACTTTTATTACGGTATAACAGGTTTTCGGAGGAAGAGTTGCTTGCAATTGAGGCAGATGTTAAAGCAGAAATTAAGGTGTCGCACAAAGCAGCCATGAGAGCACCAGATCCGGATCCTGCTTCCATTTACGATTTTGTTATTTCGGATCCGGTGGTTTCTGAAAAATATCCGGATGGACTTCATTCAGAAAAAGGAGAAAAAAAGAAATTGATTACCGCGTTGAATGAAACTTTAAAAACGGAGTTCAGACACAATCCCGATACTTTTATTTGGGGGCAGGATATGGCGAACAAAGATAAAGGTGGTATATTTAATGTATCGAAAGGATTACAGCAGGAGTTTGGTGATAAGCGTGTTTTTAATGCTCCAATTGCCGAAGACTTTATTATGGGAACGGCAAATGGAATGTCGCGTTTTAATAATAAAATCAGGGTAGTTATCGAGGGAGCTGAGTTTGCAGATTATTTTTGGCCAGCCATGGAACAGTACATTGATACAAGTCATGATTACTGGCGTTCCAATGGAAAATTCACACCAAATATTACTATTCGTCTGGCATCGGGCGGTTATATTGGAGGCGGAATGTATCACTCGCAAAACATTGAAGGTTCGTTGGTAGCGATTCCAGGTGTACGAATTGTTTATCCTTCGTTTGCCGACGATGCTGCGGGATTGCTACGAACAGCAATGCGCTCGGAGGGTTTAACTATGTTTATGGAACCAAAAGCATTATATCAGGATCCGAAAGCTTCAACAGTTGTTCCCGACGATTTCGAAGTTCCATTTGGAAAAGCAAGGATTAGAAAAGATGGTGATGCAGCAACAATTATAACTTACGGTAACACTACTCATTTTTGTTTGGAAGCCGCGGAAAAGCTAATGGAAGAGGGAATAAATGTGGAAGTAATTGACTTACGTTCTTTAATTCCGTTAGATGAAGAGACAATTATTAACTCGGTGAAGAAAACAAATAAAGTTTTAATTGTGCACGAAGATAAAGTGCATGGAGGATTTGGCGGCGAATTAAGTGCAATTATTAACGAGAAAGCATTTGAATATTTAGATGCGCCAATCAGAAGAGTTGGTTCGCCGTTTACCCCTGTTGGATTTAATCGTATTTTGGAAAAGGCAGTTTTGCCCAATACAGATTTGATTTATAATGCAATAAAAGATTTAATTTCATATTAAAATACAATGAAGAAAATAGCAATTATATATAGTTTTAATACTCAGAAATCGAAAAAGGTTGCAGAAAAAATAGTGGCTGCATTTGGTGAAAATAGTATTGAAGTAATTAATGCAGAAGAGCTTACAACAGAAGCATTCGATAAATTTGATAACTTTATTTTGAGTGCACCAACATGGTTCGATGGCGAATTACCAAATTATTGGGATGAGTTTATACCCGATCTGGAAGAGATGGATTTAGATGGTAAAACTTTTGCCGTTTTTGGTTTAGGAGATCAAAAAGGATACCCTGAGAACTTTTGCGATGCAATTGGAATTTTAGTTGAAATATTAGAGGAGTGCGGTGCTAAAATTATAGGAGAAACCAGTCTCGATGGATACACTTATGAAGCGTCGAAAGCTGAGCGAAACGGGCAATTTGTTGGCTTGCCCATCGATCAGGAAAACCAGGGGAGATTAACTCAGGGAAGGGTTGAAAACTGGGTTAATCGATTAAAAAAGCAGATGAAGTAAATAGGTAGTTTCAAGATACTTATACGGTTATTATTTTATATATAGTAACCTTTTTTTATACAGTAAATTACTATATTTGAATAATAGAAGTGCCCTAAAATAAGTTAGGAGTTAGAATGGAGGTTTATTTTAAACCTTTTTACAAACAAATTATGACTAAAAAATCGACTAAAAAATTTCTGAATATTCCTCAATACCCTGGGGGTAAAGAAGCTTTTAAGAAATATATTAAAGAGAATTTGGTTTATCCAAAAGAAGCATTGGATAAACAGATACATGGGATTGTTTTTTTAAAAGCTGAAATTAACGACAATGGAGATGTACTTAATGTTATTGTTACAAAGGGAGTGGGAGCGGGCTGCGACGAAGAAGCTGTTAGATTAATAAAAAATACTCGTTACACCAGTGTAAAAAACAGAGGCAAACGTGTTAAAACTACAAAGAAAATCAGGATTCAATTTAATCTGCCTCCCCGTAAAACTATTAGTTTCGAATTAGTTAGCAATAAAAATGTAGAACCAACAAAACCTAAGACCTCAAAAGTTTATTCTTATTCGGTTAATTTAAATACATAGCCACAATTATTTAAACAGTATAAACGTAGTGTACAAATGTAATATACAAATGTAAATTGATTATTATATTAAAGCTCTCTTTAGGCAGCAAGGTAAATAGTTCTTTATTGAAAGACAATTTAAACAAGCCTCTAATGCGCATGCAATGGGTGCACAGCAAGGCATGTACATTACTATCAAAATGTAAATGATTGTTTACAAAAGTAATATATTGATTTATAAGTTTATCACATACAATATGTAATAAGTTGACAATTTTAAAATTCGCATCTTCAGTACCAAGATTAATACTTTTTAAAATATTGGCAGGAAACCGAGTTGATTATTGTTAAATAGAGAATGAGCAGAATCAGGATATTCATTAATTTATCTATTTATTCATATAAATTCATTCTGTATTAGTTTTCAAATACGTTTTATTAATTAATTTTGTGCTTTTTAAAACCAAAAGATAAATACATTGCCTGAAACAAGATACATATTCGTCACTGGTGGAGTTACTTCATCATTAGGGAAAGGAATTTTAGCTTCGTCGCTAGCCAAATTACTACAGTCGCGTGGCTATCGTGTTACAATTCAAAAGCTCGACCCGTATATTAATGTTGATCCGGGAACACTAAATCCGTATGAACATGGCGAGTGTTACGTTACCGAAGACGGTGCCGAAACAGATTTGGATTTGGGACATTACGAGCGATTCTTAAATGAGGCCACTTCGCAAGCAAACAATGTAACTACAGGGCGCATATACCAAGCGGTAATAAGCAAAGAACGCCACGGTGATTACCTCGGGAAAACAGTTCAGATTATTCCACATATTACCGACGAAATAAAACGCAGGATTAAAATTCTAGGTTCGAAAGGTAAATATGATATTGTAATTACTGAAATTGGAGGTACTGTTGGCGATATTGAATCTTTACCTTACGTTGAGTCGGTCAGGCAATTAAAATGGGAGCTTGGAACAAAAGCAATGGTTATACATTTAACTTTAGTTCCGTATCTGGCAGCCACCGGCGAGTTAAAAACAAAACCTACTCAACACTCAGTTAAAAAGCTACTTGAAGAGGGAGTTCAGCCCGATATTTTGGTGCTTCGAACAGAATACGATATTGATATTACAGTGCGTAAAAAGGTTGCTCTATTTTGTAATGTTGCGTTAGAAGCTGTTGTTCAGTCTATTAATGTACCAACTATTTACGATGTTCCGTTAAAAATGCTGGATGAGAAATTGGATTTAACGGTTTTGAAAAAATTGGATTTACCCATTAAACGAAATCTCGATCTCTCGGCATGGAATAGTTTTTTAACTCGTTTGAAGAATCCGACACAAACAATCGAAATTGGAATTGTTGGTAAGTATGTAGAATTACACGATGCCTATAAATCTATTGTAGAATCGTTAATTCATGCAGGTGCCGAAAATCGTTGTCAGGTGAATGTTAACTGGATTCATTCGGAAACTGTTAAAACCAATACCGCGAACGATCTGTTTTCTAATTTGAATGGGATGATTGTAGCTCCCGGATTTGGCCATCGTGGATTGAAAGGTAAAATTATTGCAACAAAATATGCACGCGAAAATAATGTTCCATACCTTGGAATATGTTTAGGTATGCAGGTTGCAGTTATCGAGTTTGCACGAAATGTACTTAATCTCGAAGCTGCTGACTCTTCTGAAATGAATCCGAAAACACCTTATCCGGTTATTGATTTAATGGAGGAGCAAAAAGGAATTACCGATTTCGGAGGAACTATGCGTTTGGGAGCTTATGAATGTAGAATTATTGATGAAAAATCGAATGTTGGTAGAGCATACAACAAGCTAACTATTCACGAACGCCACCGCCACCGTTACGAGTTTAACGATAATTACAGAGAGCAATTTATTAAAGCCGGAATGGTTCCAACAGGAATAAATCCGGAAACTGATTTGGTTGAAATCATTGAGATTCCAAACCATAAATGGTTTGTTGGAGTTCAGTTTCATCCTGAATATAGAAGTACTGTTTTAAATCCCCACCCACTGTTTGTAGAGTTTATTAAAAATTCATTAGTAGAAGAAGATAAATAAATATGGATAAGAAATCGATTATTGGAATAGGTCTCATTTTTGCGATTCTGGTTATTTTTTCACTCGTCAACCAACCGTCGAAAGAGGAAATTGAGGCAACAAAAAGGAAACAGGATTCCATTGCACAAGTGAATGCTGACCTTGCTTTGCAGCAACAAAAACTAAAAGAGCAGCAAGTTACCGAACAAGCATTAATACAAAGTTCAGACACATCGTTCAGAGAAAAAGCATTACAAAATAAAGTTGATGAGTATGGTGTTTTTGGTGTTGCCGCAGTTGGTGAAGAGACTTTTACCACACTGGAAAATAACTTAATGGTAATTACTTTCTCGAACAAAGGAGGAAGAATTTATTCCATTCGTTTAAAAAATTATCAAACACACGATTCGTTACCATTGATACTTTTTAATGGTCCAAAGACACAATTCGGGTTGAACTTTTTTGCTCAGAACAGAAGTATTCAAACCGATCAACTCTATTTTAAACAGTTTGGTAGTAAAACTAAAACTGTTGTTTCCGGTCCAGAAATAAAGAAGGGAGACGAAGGAAAGGTTAAGTTTAATGAGGAAAATCCAGGAGGAAAAGAGTCTGTAACTTTTAGATTGGAAGTTGCTCCGGGTAAATATATGGAGTATGTTTATACTCTCGAATATAACTCGTTTTTAGTTGGTTTTGATTTGAATTTGCAGGGCATGAACCAATATATTGCTTCAAATCAGCCGTATTTAAACTTTATTTGGTCATTCGATGTACCTCGGCAGGAACGCCCGGCACGATTCGGCGAAGACCGCTATACCAACATTAATTATAAGTTCTTCGAAGACGATGTTGACAATCTGTCGCAAAGTAAATCTGACGAAGCAAATTTGAATACACGAGTTAAGTGGATTGGCTTTAAGCAGCTATTTTTTAGCTCAACAATTATTGCAGATGAGTCGTTTCCGAACGCCCAGATTAGTCAAATTAAAACCGAAGACGACAAAAAGTATCTTGCTAATTTCCGTGCTGATATTGCATTTCCATATCAGGGAACTCAGAAAGAAACAATTGGAATGAAGTTCTTCTTTGGTCCAAACCACTATCAAACTTTAAAACAATATGGTTTAGATTTAGAACGTCAGGTTTATTTAGGATATCCGGTTGTTCGCGAAGTAAACAAGTTTGTAATTATTCCAATCTTCAATTTCCTACGAAGATTTATCTCTAATTTTGGGATAATAATATTATTACTTACGCTTTTTATCAAATCAGTACTATTTCCGTTTACGTACAAATCGTACATGTCGCAAGCAAAAATGCGTGCATTAAAACCCGAAATCGATGAGCTGAATGAGAAGTTTGGAAAAGATAAAGCAATGGAAAAACAGCAGGCAACCATGGCACTTTATAAAAAGGCCGGGGTTAATCCGATGGGTGGTTGTTTGCCAATGTTGCTGCAATTCCCAATACTGATTGCAATGTTCTTTTTCTTTCCAACGTCAATCGAGTTGCGACAAGAAAGTTTCCTTTGGGCAACCGATTTATCAACTTATGATTCAATTTTAAACCTGCCATTCGAAATTCCATTTTATGGAAGTCATGTTAGTTTGTTCTGTTTGTTAATGACAGTTGCAACAATATTCTACACACATTTAAACCAGCAAACAACTGCAAGTACTGCAATGCCGGGCATGAAAACAATGATGTATATGATGCCTGTGATGTTCTTGTTTATTCTTAACAGTTACCCCGCTGGTTTGAGTTATTACTATTTCCTTGCAAACCTTATTACTATTGGGCAAACCCTGTTAATCCGTAATTTTGTTGATGATGATAAAATAAGGGCTCAACTACAAGTGAATAAAAAGAAAGTAGTTAAAAAGTCGAATTTCCAGAAGCGATTGGAAGATATGGCAAAACAACGCGGCGTTAAACCTTCGAAGAAAAAATAATTCAAAATATACTGTTTTGAAATAAAGGATTGCAGAGATGCAATCCTTTATTTTATGAATTCATTTTAAACCTTCTGTAATAATTTATGTCGAACCCTCATATAACAAAAAAATATTATTATGAAGAAATTAGGATTATTATTAATGATTGTGGTTTTAGGAACTACAATTTCGATGGCTCAAAATGGTAGAGGGCAAGGAAATTACGACCCGGTAGAGAGTGCAAAAAAGCAAACAAAAGTTCTTAAAGAGGAGCTTAATTTGAATAAAGATCAGGAACAGAAAGTTTATAGCCTTAATTTGAAATCAGCAAATAAAATGGGTGAGTTACGCAAAGAGATGCAAAATGGCGGTTCAAGAGACGAAATGCGCAAGGAGCTTGCTGAAATGCGCAAAGGGCAAAACAAAGAGATGAAAAAAATATTGACTGATGACCAATATAAAAAATACGAAAAATATATTGAAGAGAGAAGAGCAAAACGTGGACACGGCGGAGGCGGAGGTGGAAATCGTTAAAATCTTTTCTATTCCTTGAAATACAAAAAATTACCGAAGGTTTTTGCCTTCGGTATTTTTTCTCTCATATTATTTATGGAACTATAAATTTACATAAATCTGACTTCCATCTTTTAAGGCTGCTTTTACTGAATTTCTCACTGTACTACAACCGGAGTTTGTACCCATCCACCACCAAGTGCTTTAAACAAAATAACATAAGCCGACAACCTGCGTTGTAATAAATCGGAATAGTACAATTCAATATTAAAAAGCGTTCGTTCTGCCTCTAACACTTCCAGATAACTGGTTACTCCGCCATCGTATCTTTGTTTCGAAAGTTTAGTTGCATTCTTAGAGGCTACAATTTGAATTTTAACATATTTCAATTCTTGTTCGAGTGTACGAATACTAACCAAAGCATCCTCTGTTTCTTGAAATGCTGAAACTACAGCCTTTTTGTAATTCAGTTTTGTCTGTTCAGTTCGTTCTCGTTCAATTTCAACACGACGTTTATTTTTACCAAATTGAAAAATAGGACCAAAAAGACCTGCACCTACCGAACCAATTAAGGCATCGCTGGCATTAAAAGCAGCTAAATCGGCACTTGCTAATCCAATTAATCCGGTTAAACTTATTGATGGGAAACGCATGGCTTGCGCAACTCCAATTCTGGCATTTTGTGCAACAACTAATTGTTCTGCCTCCATAATATCAGGACGACGAGTTAGTAGCTGCGATGGCAACCCAGCGGGAATTGTAATCGGTATTGTTAATTCTTCAATATTAACAAAAGTTAAAATTTCTTTTGGATTTTCTCCTATTAAAACACTCAATGCATTTTCGGTAAAGGCCACCCAACGTTCGTAAATAGGGATTGCTCCGGCTGCAATAGCTTCCTGTATTTGTGCCTGATTTAAGTCTATTTCAGGAATAATTCCATTTTCAAACCGTTCTCTGATAATTCGTAAAGATTCTGTTCTGGTTATTAAAGTTTGTTTTGCAGTTTTTAATCGATTTCTATAATCGAGCAACAAATAATACGAATTAGCTACTTCGGCAATCAAACTAATCTGAATTGCACCATAACCAAACTCCGACGCTACCATTTCTGCTTTTGCCGATTCGGTAGCTCTTCGGTATTTCCCCCAAAAAACCAGTTCCCAGTTTACATTGGCACTGACAGAAAAATTACCCGCTGCCGATTGGTTAGAGGGAAAACCTCCCAAAGTATTTCCAAAGGCACCATTTCCTCCAACTGTCATACTCGGATACATATCGGCTTTTGTATAACCCAAATAAGCCCGCGATTCCATAATTCTGGATGCTGCAATTTGCGCATCGAAATTATTTTTTAGTGCTGAATCAATTAATGCGACTAATGTAGTATCCTGAAATAAATCTTGCCATGCAATATCCATTACCGTATCAACCGGGGCAGATTGAAACCTGAAAGTATCAATAGAATCAATCCCAACTTCAACTTTTTGAAAATTAGGGCCAACCATACAACTGCTTAATACAAGCACGATGGCAGATAATGATATAATTATTTGTTGATATTTTTTCATTTTAGTATATTCTATTGTTAGTTAAACTGTTTTTTCGTCTGTTGTCACAATTGCTTTTTTTGCTAATTCGGCATCTCTTTTCTTTTCGTATCCGAACAGTTTTCCAATGGCAACAAATAACATCGGGTACATAAATACACCCAGCAGTGTTGCCAGTCCCATTCCTCCGAGTAGTGCCATTCCCATTACTTTTCGGGCTTCAGCACCCGAACCTGTTGCAATTACAAGTGGAAAAACTCCGAGAATAAACGAGAATGCTGTCATTAAAATTGGCCTGAAACGTGATTTTGCAGCTTTCATTGCAGCATCAAATAACGATAACCCTTTCTTAAATTCTTCGTTGGCAAACTCAACAATAAGAATTGCATTTTTAGCCGCCATACCAATTAACATCACAAATGAAACTTGTGCAAAAATATTATTTTCGAAAGTAGGGCTTCCTAAACGAGCTAACCATAATGCTAGAAAAGCACCAAAAATTGCAAAAGGCGTTCCAAGTAGAATACTAAGTGGTAACGACCAACTTTCGTATTGTGCTGATAATATTAAGAATACAAAGATGAGTGAGAAGGTAAGAATTACGCCCAACGAACCCGATGCTTTTTTCTCTTGAAACGACATTGCATTCCAGGAATATCCCATATCGGCAGGCAACACCTCGGCTGCAACCTCTTCAAGTGCATCCATTGCCTCTGTTGAAGTATAACCCGGTGCAGGTGTACCCGTTACCTCTGCTGAACGAAATAAATTAAATCTTGTTGTATATTCTGGACCTGCAACTTCCTTTATGTCAACTAATGTAGCTAAAGGTACCATATCTCCATATTTATTCTTTATAAAGAAATTACTTATATCTTTTTCGCTATTTCTATATTGTGGTTCTGCTTGTAAATATGTTTTATACAGTCTTCCAAAACGTGTAAAATCGTTTACATAAGCACCTCCCATAAATGCTCCAACAGTAGTGTATAACTCGTTAAGATTTACACCCATTTTAAGTGCTTTCTCTTTGTTAACGTCCATATATCGTTGTGGAACACTTGCTAGAAATGTAGAGAATGCTCTACTAATCTCAGGTCGGGCATTTGCTGCCTCAATAAATTTTATTAAATTTTCTGATAAATACTGTGGGTCTTTTCCTACTCTATCTTGTATCATTATACTAAACCCAGAACCATTACCTAGCCCAGGAATAGCTGGTGGACCAAAAGCAAAGGCTTGAGCTCCTTTTATTTTCACAAATAATTGTTTATTAATATCTGCAATTATCTCTTTTGCAGTTTTATCTCTTTCATCCCAATGTTTTAGGCTGGCAAAAGCAAAACCTTGATTAGATGACATAGCTCCAGACAAAATTGAATAACCAGTTGCATTAGTTATATTCTCTACATCTGGATTTGCTAACAAAATATCTTCTATTTGTTCTGCTACGGCATCGGATCTCTGTAAAGACGCTGCGTCTGGCAATTGATAATTAACAAAGAAATATCCCATATCTTCTTCAGGAATAAAACCTTCAGGAACTAATTTGCCAAAGAGTGCGGCACCAACAGTCAGTATAACTATAAAAATTACACTTCGTTTAAGTTTACGGCTAACAATATTCGTAAAACTCATGTACGATTCTGTAGTTTTATCCATTCCTTTGTTGAATTTCTTGAAAAACCAACCTAATGGACCTTTGTAAGGCTTTGGCTCTTTTAGCATAATAGAACATAAGGCAGGACTAAGTGTTAGCGCATTAACTGAAGATACAATTACCGAAACTACAATAGTAATTGCAAATTGTTGATATAAAAGCCCTGTAATTCCCACCATCCCTGCAACAGGAATAAATACTGCTATTAGAACTAAAGTAGTGGCAATAACAGGTGCTGTAACTTTGTGCATTGCATCGAGTGTTGCTTCTTTTGCATTCATCCCTTTGGCAATGTTTACTTGAACTGCCTCAACAACAACAATAGCATCATCAACAACAATTCCAATAGCTAAAACCAAGCCTAAAAGAGATAACACATTTATTGTAAAACCTAACATTGGGAAAAACATAAATGCTCCAATAAGCGAAACAGGAATTGCTAATGTAGGAATTAATGTTGCTCTCCAATCTTGGATAAAAATAAATACTACTAATATTACTAGCATAAGTGCTATAATAAGTGTTATTGCAATATCTCTTATTCCTGCTGTAATTGGAGCAACTGTATCTATTGCTATTGTATATTTTAACGATTCTGGAAAGTCTTTTTCTAGAATTTCCATTTCTTCTATTATCTTAGTCTTTAGTTCTACAGCATTTGCTCCTGGAGCTTGATAAAGAGCAATAATTGAAGCAGTTTGTTTATCAAATCTAGTGTAAGCATTGTAAATTTCAACTCCTAAATTTATTGTTGCAACATCTTTAAGTTTAACTTGAGAACCATTTTCTAAAGTCCGAACTACAATCTCACCAAAAGTTTCAGGCGAATTAAATCGCTCGGGCATTTTAACTGTATAAGTAAACTCTGTTCCCGGAGGTGCAGGTTCTGCTCCAAATTTTCCTCCTGGCACTATTGCATTCTGAGCATTAATTGCATTAATAATCTCATTAATTGAAAGTCCCATTTTCGAAAGCATATCTGGTTTTATCCAAATTCGCATTGAATAATCAGAAGCACCCAAAATTGTAACGTCACCAATACCTTTTACACGAGCCAATTTATCCTTGATATTTATCAAAGCATAATTTCCTAAAAAGTCTTGGTCGTAATTTGGATTATCGGAGGTTAAGGATATAAGCATTGTAATACTTGGTAATGATTTTTTTGTTGTAACTCCAAGTTTAGTTACCTCGGGAGGTAGTTTAGCTGTGGCTGCTGATACTCTATTCTGTGATAACACCGTATTCATATCCGGGTCTGTACCAACATCAAATGAAATTTGTAAGTTCATTGTTCCATCGTTGGCGTTGGTAGATTTCATATAAATCATATTATCCACCCCATTAACTTCTTGTTCTATTGGTGTTGCAACCGATTCCTCAACATTCAAGGCATTTGCACCCGTGTACGAAGCTCTTACTTGAACTATTGGTGGTGTTAAATCAGGATATTGTTCAATGGGTAATCCGATAAGACTTATAGCTCCCACAATAACAATAATAATTGCTATTACCATAGCAACAATTGGTCTGTGAACAAAAAAGTTTCCTTTACTGTCTGACATAGTTTCTAAAAATTAATTTGAATTACTTTGACTCTTGAATTCTATCTCAGCAGCATTAACCTCAACGCCAGAGTGAACTTTCTGAATTCCGTCGATAACAACTTTTTCTTCTACTTTTAATCCATCTTCTATAACCCAAAAGTCATCAATTTTTGCACCTACAACAATTGGTCTGCTTTCTATTTTATTTTCGCTGTTTACAATAAAAACTGAAAATTGCCCTTGTAGCTCGATTACACATTTTTGAGGAATTACAATCGCATCTTTATAATTAAATGGAATTTTAACTTTTGCATATTGCCCGGGACGTACAATTCTTTTTTTATTATCGAATTCGGCCTGTACAAGAAGTGCTCCTGTATTTTGGTCAACTGCACGGTCTAAAAAACTAATAAACCCTTTGGAAGCAAGAGTACTATTATCTGCTAATATTAGTTCTAAAATTTTATTGTCGTTATTTGAACTATTAAAAAGAGAATCAGCCGAACCAAAGTATCTAATTAATTGCATATACTGATTTTCGGGCAAAAAGAATTCTACTAAAATTTTATCAATTTGTGACACTGTATTTAAAATTACCGCATTTGGCATTTTGCCAACATACTCGCCAACTTTAGCTTCAGATTTTCCAATTATACCTTTAATGGGTGACATTATTCTGGTATAACCCAATTTAATTTTTGCCAGCTCCAGACTTGATTCAGCGGCTTGCACCGATGCTGTTGCAGCATCGAATTGTGCTTGTGCGGCATCTAAATCAGACTGACTAACTGCATTCGATTCTGCAAGAGGTTTATACCTGTTTAAATCGCTTTCTGCTTTTACATATAATGTTTTTGCCTCTGCAACTTTACTCTGAAAATTCAAAACTTCAGCCTCGTAGGGCTGCGAGTCAATGGTATAAAGTAGTTGTCCTTTCTTTACCGGAAAACCTTCGTCAAAGTGTATTCCATCCAAGAAACCATCAACCCGTGCTCTTATGGAAATATCTTTGTAGCCATAAACCTGACCAACATATTCCAAATAACTCTTGATGTCTTTTTGCTGCACAAGAATAACATTTATTTCTTGTGGTGGAATTTTTACTTGTTGCTTTGGTGCGCAATTAATTAATACTATTGCAAGTAGTACTATAAAGATACCCTTGAGTCCAATTGTTGTAATTTTATTCATTGTTATATATTTTATGTAATAATGTTGATGACGTTTTTAACAATAGTAAGCAAATAAATGAATTATTGTTCAAAATGCTGCAATAAATAACAAAATTATAAAAATAGTTTAATTCATGTTTAAGATGATGATCAATCTTAATGACGATTTCAGACTCTCTTTCTCTTGTATTTATCTATTTTTTTTAATGTTTTTCTATTCAAATTATCCAGATCTTTTAAATAATTAAAAGCCTGTTTTGCAATATAGCGATTCTCACTTTTAAGAAGTTCAGCAATTTGAATAACAACAACTTCCGAATTAATGCTATGCTGCTTAAGTAATTCTAGTGTGCTTTTTACAAGCGAGCCATTCATTGTTTCTAATTCTGATGAAAGATACGTAACAACATTACCGGCTAAAATGGGTGTTTCTTTTAGTTTGCTGATAATCAATCGTTTCCGTAAAAAATCGGCATTATTAAAAATTGCCATCAACTCAATTTGGATGCTGTCTGTTAAAGTTTCCGGATTTAACGTATTTAACGAACGTTCGGCCAAATAAATGTCATTCCCTGAAATTATTGTCAATAAATTATTTTGTAATTCGGGAGTAATTTCCATTTTATTTGAAATGTGGTTCAACACCCAAATTCTATCTTCAAAATTATCGCTTTCGAGTATTTTTAAAACAAGTTCAGAATTTAGATTTTCGATAGTTAGTTTTTCAATTTCACATTTAGTAGTACCGTAAACAATATGCCAAAGTGTGTAGGTTGTGTAAACCGCTCCTTCAACAATATAATCGAGAACCGCCGATATTGTAGCCGATGAAACTGCATCAATATATGTTTTCGACGAATCGGTTTCAGAAACCAGTTCGTTGAGCGAATAGTTTGCAAGTGCAGAAAGTGGATCGGCCAATAAGCTGTGTAACCTGTTGTATTCAGCTTCGTTAAAAGGGTCGTGTTTGGTTTTACTTAGAAATTCATTTTCAGGAAGTTCAAAACCCAAATACCGTCCGGTAATATTCCAGAAAAGTTCGATGTTTACTAGTCGGCATTCACTATCCATACAAACGCCAACAACTATTTTACGTGAATATTCAACAGGGGTATTATTTTTATTTAGATGAATGAAAAGAGTGTCGTTTGGAATAGTATCCTTAAAATCAATAATTTGAAAAATGGTTTTATCTATTTCTCCCGAAATAGTGGAATTGCCAATTCTCATAATTCTTTTCGTTTCGTTTTGAAAAGAAAAAAAGAGGATAAAAAACAAAAATAATCCGATAAATATTTTCACTTAAAGTATGTTACATTTTTTTTACTCACATCCAACAATCTCTATTACTGCAATTGTTCCTTTAAAAAATTAGTCATTTTAGTGTATAAATGCATGGTTGTATTTCCACCACGAATTCCATGAGCACGGTTCGTATAAATTGCCATGTCGAACTGAACTCCCGCCTGAACCATTTTTTCAGTAAACTCAAAAGTATTTTGAGCGTGCACATTATCATCGGCCGAGCCGTGAATTATTAAAAGTCGCCCTTTAATATCTCCGGCGTGGGAGAGGGGAGAGTTATCGTCGTAACCATCAGGATTTTCTTTTGGAGTGCGCATATATCGTTCGGTGTAAACCGAGTCGTACAAACGCCAGCTTGTAACGGGTGCAACTGCAATTCCGGCTTTAAAAAGGTTACCACCTTTTTCCATACTCAAACAGGTCATAAAACCGCCGTAACTCCAGCCAAAAATGGCAATATTACTTTTATCAACATACGGTAGCCCACCCAAATATTTGGCTACTTCAACCTGATCGTCCGATTCATATTTCCCCAATTGCTGATAAGTAATTTTTCTGAAATCTTCGCCACGTGCACCTGTTCCATGCGGGTCAACACAAACAATTAAAAATCCTTGCTGAGCTAAATATTCGTTCCAGCCAACTCCACGTCCCCACGCATCTGTAACACTTTGCGAATTTGGACCGCTGTATTGTGTCATCAGAACAGGATACTTTTTCGATGTATCAAATCTGGTCGGTTTTATCATGTATCCATTTAACTCAACTCCTGCAGAAGTTGTAAAACTGAAAAATTCTTTTTGTGGAATCTCCATTACCCGAACAGTATTTTTCAGAACTGTATTGTCTTGTAAAACCCTGATTTGTTCGCCTTTTCTATTTTCGTGAAGAGTAATAAAATTGGGTGTTTTACTACTGCTAAAATAGTTAATGTAGTATTTAAAGTTTTTACTAAAAACCACACTATTTGTACCTTCAAGTTTCGAAATTTTACCCTGTTTCTTTTTATCCCGACTAATAAAATAAACCTCTCTGCGAAGTGGTGATTCGGCTGCCGCCTGATAATAATAGACTTTTTTCAAATTGTCGTAACCATAAAATTTAGTTACATCAAATTCTCCCTCTGTAAGCTGCGCTAGTTCGAACCCCTGATTATCATACAAATAAAGGTGCGACCAACCATCTCTTTCGCTGGTAATTACAAAATTGCCATTGTCTAAATATGTAAAATCATCTAAAAAACGTTCGTCAATAAACCTGTCGTTTTTTTCGGTTAGCAGCGGGCGGGAATCACCGGTGTATGGATTTACATATAAAACATCAAGTTTGTTTTGATGGCGATTCAGACGCATCACAACCAAATCGTTGGCATTGGGAGTCCACTTTAAACGTGGAATATAAATATCGGGTTTTTCACCAATATCAACATTAATAGTTGTTTTAGAATGAATCTCATAAACTTTTACCGTTACGTCCGAATTCTTTTCACCCGCTTTCGGATATTTATAAGTTTGCTCTCCCGGATACAATTTATTTGTATTATAAGTTGGCGTGTCTCCGGCGTACATTGGTATTGTATATTCCGGCACCTCAGTTTCATCGAATCGTATATATGCAACAAATTTACTGTCGGGCGACCACCAAAAAGCCCTGTTAAAACCTGTTGCCGAAGTGTAGTCTCCAAATTCTTCTTCGTAAACCCAATCGGGAATACCATTTAATATTTCGTTCTTTTTACCATCGAATGTTGCCTGACTTGTACTTCCGAATTTTAGGTTCTTTAAAAATATATTGTTATCGCGAACATAACCAACCCGCGTTCCGTCGGGCGAGAAAGTGGCAACTTGCTGTGCCCCTTTATCAGAGAGTTGTGTCAACTCTTCGGTTATCAAATTCCATATCCAATATTCGGCTGTAAACGAGTGTCGGTATATTTTTTTCTTGTTAGTGGTTAACATTATTTTTGTCTCATCGTCGCTAAATTCGTAATCGCTAAACAACGAAATTTCAGCATCTTCAACTTTAGTAACATCAAAAACCACCTCAACTTCGTCACCGGTTTTATAACTGTATTTTACAATTTTCGAACCTTTTTCTAACACTGTATAATGTTCTCCGTCGTTCATCGATCGGAGTCCCGAAACCGTTTGGGCACGAAATGTTCCTTTTACAAAAATATCTTCGAGAGTAATTTTTTGTGTTGTTTGTGCCTGCAAAGAAATTGTAATAAATATGGATAGTAGAAGAGCAATTAATTTGTTCATTGTAATTTGTTTTTATTGAAAAACAAAAGTAAGAAATGTTAGGGAAGGTGAAAATATTTTTTTTGGGCTCGGCGAATTCTCCTTTACCGATTCGTTTTATTTCTTCATAATCCCTAAACGATAAACTCCGGTTTTCTCTCCTATAAATAATTCCCTTTTATTTAAAGAGGAGGAATCGTTCTTTTTATAGCAATTATTCCAGTAAACATGAAATGCTATTTCAGAATTACAGGAATAATTCATGTATTGCAATATGATAAAACGAAATTTAGCAGAAAAACTGATATATTTTACAAAATATTTTCCGGTTGTTGGGGTAATTGGTCCCCGGCAAGTTGGGAAAACAACTTTGGTTAAACAAAACATAAACCTGTTTAGTAAAAAGAGCGTTATATTGATTTGGAGTCTCCCGAAGATTATATCAAACTAACTGAACCTGAATTATATTTAAGAAATTATGAAGACAAAATAATAATAATAGACGAGGTTCAGCTAAAACCTGAAATTTTCCCCATATTACGTTCGTTGGTTGACAGAAAAAGAGAGGCTGGTAGGTTTATTATTCTTGGTTCTGCTTCACCCGATTTAATTCGTGATAGTTCTGAGTCGCTGGCAGGACGAATTGTGTATATAGAATTGTATCCATTTAATTTAAGTGAATTAGAAAACAAAATAGATTTGGTATTGATAAAAAATGTCAAAGTGAAAGCTGCAATAGAGATAAAAAATTCGAACTCTCCAAGAATGACAAAAGGAAATACTTTGGCAATAGCAACTTTGAAAAGTCAACAGAATTTTATTATAACTCCTTCGGCTGACGATTATTTTATAAAGAAGAATGTTAGGGTTTGTAGTATCAAACAGTTTATAAATACATATTTGCCGGAGATAATTGAGTAATCGATTGGTTAAAAGTTATTTGCAAACTGCAACTGTAAATGGCGACTAAAAATTTACTCTAACAGTTCATAATCGTGCATCTCTTTCATAAAAGTTACAAAATCATCTTTTTGTTCCGAGTCCATCCATTTCATAGCACTTCGCGGGTGTTCGTTCATCGATCCGGTAATTAAATATGGAACGTGGTAACCCCAATCAATTTTTGCCTGCCATGGTTTTACATGGTTTTGTATAGCATCTAAAAGTGGTAGCAACCTGTATTTCGGATTTTTCAGGAATGCAATCAGGATTTCAATTGGGCAGTTTCCCGCACCACGCCCCATTCCAAGAAGGGTTGCATCGAGTATAGTAACACCATTAATTAACGAAGTAATAGTATTCGACATAGCCAGTTGCATGTTATTATGAGCATGAATTCCCAGCTCTTTTCCCGGAAGTGCAGCTTTGTACTTTTTTACCAAATATTCAATACTTTCGCTGTACAAACTTCCAAAGCTATCAACTACATAAATTATTGGAACTCTTGATTTTGCCAGGTCGGCAAGTGCCTGGTCTAAATCCGGCTCGTTAACTTTCGAAACTGCCATTAAATTAATGGTAACTTCGTAACCTTTGTCCATGCAATGTTCGGCAAGCCAAATTGCTTTATCAACCTGATGGCAGTAGCAAGCCACGCGCATCATATCAATCAGACTTTCGCTTGCAGGAGGAATATCATCGGGGTCGATGCGACCAATGTCGGCCATTGCCGAAATTTTAAGGTCTGTATTATTATCGCCCATAATCCGCTGTAAATCTTTATCATCACAAAATTTCCAAGGGCCAACTTCATCTCTCGAAAATGCAGACTCACTACTTTTGTAGCCAATTTCCATATAATCGATTCCTGCTTCTACACATTTTTCGTAAACAGCCCTTACAAATTCGTCGCTAAATTGCCACTTGTTCATCAGTCCGCCATCGCGCACTGTGCAGTCCATAACTTTAATATCTTCTTTGTACATTTTATATTTGTTTTTTTTGATTTAATATTTCCAATTCGTGTTGTATATTACTTTCAATAAGCAGTGTGTACATCTTCTCAAATGTATCTGCATTCAATCCATTTTCAGCAGCCCATGTTTTGCGTTGAAGAATAACCTGGTCTTTTCTTTCCTGAGCAATAACCGCTTCTTTGTCGTTTTTAAATCTAACAATTTCCTCTACGTATTTATGTCTTTCAGAGAAAAGAGAAATAATATATTCATCAATTTTATCTATTTCAATTCTAACTTCTTCCAATGACTTACAATTTTTCGGACTTTTCAAATCCATACATATATAATTTAAATGCTTATTAATCAATTCACTATTTAACTTTTAATATTTTAGTACAAATAAAACAATAATCGATATAATTTAATAGTAAATTGTAATTTATCTCTCTCATTTAATTTGAATTTAAAATTAATAACAATAATAATATTGCAAATTAATACTTTTGGTAGCTGTTCTGTAATACATAAAAACCAGATTCCAACAATTGCACTAAAATTTGAACTGCATAATATACTCAAGATTTATTTTTCTACAGATGAGCTATAAAATAGTTCAGCAATAATAACCGCCGATGAAATCTGCGGTATGTTGTGATTAAATCAGTCAACCCTAAATGGGGGTGAATTTTGCTTTTGACCCTTGATTCGTAATTATAAACATTTTAATGTTGAAAATTAGTTACGAATAATTAACATCTGCAAATGTAAAACATTGAATTGTTGAATGAATAGTTATCTTTGCAACTCTTTTTTTGAAAAAGTAAAGAAGGCATAAGACAAAAGAAATATTAAAAACAAAGGAATTAAAGAGTATATAAATGATAAAAATAACACTTCCTGATAATAGTGTAAAAGAATATACAGAAGCGGTTAACGGGTACGAAATTGCAAAGTCTATTTCCAATAGTCTTGCAAAAGTTGTTTTGTCGATAGCTGTTAATGGTGAGATTTGGGATTTGTCGCGAAAAATTGATAGCGATGCATCAATAAAACTATATACATGGAACGACCGCGAAGGACAGGAAACATTCTGGCACACTTCGGCACACGTTCTTGCTGAAGCTATTGAATTTTACTATCCGGGAACAAAGTTTGGCATTGGGCCAACAATTGACAATGGCTTTTATTACGATGTTGATTTACCCGAAGGCAAGGTGATTTCGGAAAAGGATTTGCAAAAATTAGAGCAAAAAATGCTTGAGCTTGCTCGTCAGAAAAATGAAATTGTTCGTTCGGAAGTTACCAAGGCAGATGCTCTGAAATTATTTGCTGATAAAAATGATGAGTTAAAAGAGGAGCTAATCAGCGAGTTGGAAGACGGTACAATAACATTATATAAACAGGGCAATTTTACCGATTTATGTCGTGGTCCGCATTTAACGAATACAGGTATTATTAAAGCCATAAAACTTACCTCAATTGCAGGTGCATACTGGCGTGGCGACGAAAAAAATAAGATGCTCACACGAGTTTACGGAATCACTTTCCCGAAACAAAAAATGCTGCAAGAGTATCTTGTTTTGGTAGAGGAAGCTAAAAAGCGCGACCATCGTAAAATTGGAAAAGAGATGGAGCTGTTTACGTTCTCTGAAGCAGTGGGGCAGGGGCTTCCATTATGGTTACCCAAAGGTGCACAGTTGAGAGAGCAGTTGGAAAATTTCCTGAAAAAAGTTCAGAAGAAATATGGTTACGACCAGGTAATTACACCACATATTGGCGATGTAAATCTGTATAAAACTTCAGGTCATTACGAAAAATATGGTAAAGATTCGTTTCAACCAATTTCAACTCCGGCAGAAGGTGAGGAGTATTTACTGAAACCGATGAACTGCCCGCATCATTGCGAAATTTATAAATGGAAACCAAAGTCGTATAAAGATTTGCCTGTTCGCATGGCCGAATTTGGCACCGTTTACAGGTACGAACAAAGCGGCGAACTGCATGGACTAACTCGCGTTCGCAGTTTTACACAGGACGATGCTCATATTTTTTGTCGCCCCGACCAACTTAAAGATGAATTCAAAAAAGTAATCGATATAATCTTTATCATTTTCAAAGCACTGAGTTTTGAAAATTATACTGCACAGATTTCGTTACGCGATCCAAATAAACCGGAAAAATATATTGGTTCATCCGAAAATTGGGATAAAGCAGAACAAGCAATTATTGAAGCGTGTGAGGAGAAAGGGCTAAATACTACAACAGAAGTTGGAGAGGCTGCATTCTATGGACCAAAACTCGACTTTATGATTAAAGATGCTTTGGGCAGAAGTTGGCAGCTTGGAACAATTCAGGTAGACTATAATTTACCTGAACGGTTTAATCTAGAATACATTGGAGCCGATGATAAACGCCATCGCCCGATAATGATTCATCGTGCACCGTTTGGTTCGATGGAGCGTTTTGTAGCTGTTTTAATCGAACACACAGCCGGAAAATTTCCACTTTGGTTAACACCCGATCAGGTGGTTATTTTACCGATAAGTGAAAAGTATAACGATTATGCTAAAAAAGTTTCAGATTTTCTAAATATTTCCGATATTCGCACCGTCGTTGACAACCGTAACGAAAAGATAGGTAGGAAGATACGCGACAACGAATTAAAACATATTCCTTATTTACTGATTGTTGGCGAGAAAGAGGCTGATTCTGAAACAGTTTCGGTAAGACGTCAGGGAGTGGGAGATAAGGGAACGATGACAAATAGTGAGTTTGTTGATTTTATAACAAAAGAAGTTAGAGAGCAATTATCAGGATTGTATAATTAAAAGGAGGAATTTAAAATAGCTATTAAAAGAAGAGGTTCGAGAAGAAAGTTTCAGCCACGCAGAACGCAGGAACCATTACACCGGATTAACCACAGAATTAGAGTGTCGCAAGTTAGATTAGTAGGCGACAACATTGAAAACCAAGGAGTTTTTGATTTGCGTGATGCAATGAAACTTGCTGATGAGTTGGAATTGGATTTGGTAGAAATATCTCCAAAAGCCGAACCACCTGTTTGTAAAATAATTGATTACTCTAAGTTTCTTTATCAGCAAAAAAAGAAACAGAAAGAGATAAAAGCCAAAACGGTTAAAGTTGTAATAAAAGAGATTCGTTTTGGTCCGAATACCGATGAGCATGATTTTAATTTTAAATTGAAACATGCCGAGAAATTCCTAAAAGAAGGAGCAAAGGTAAAGGCTTTCGTATTTTTTAAAGGGAGGTCGATCTTGTTTAAAGAGCAAGGCGAAATTTTGCTTTTAAAACTGGCTACTGCATTAGAAGAGTTGGGAAATGTTGAGCAGTTGCCGCGACTCGAAGGTAAAAGAATGACAATGTATATTTCACCAAAGAAAAGATAACAAAGTTCTTTGATAACATTTAATAAAGTAGGATTATGCCAAAAATGAAGACAAATTCTGGAGCTAAAAAACGTTTTAGAATTACCGGAAGTGGAAAGATTAAAAGGAAACATGCCTACAAAAGCCACATTTTGACTAAGAAAGCCAAAAAACGCAAACGTAACTTAACTTATTGGACTACAATTGATAAGACCAATGAAAGTAACGTAAAGCTTTTGTTATGTATGAAGTAATCAGTCTGTTGACTGATTAAAAAAAATCCTTTTAATAAAGGTAAAAAAGTTATAAACCAGATAATTGAGCTTTAAAGTATTCCGCCAAAGGCGGAACCGCCGATTATCAAAAAAGTAAAAAGTATGCCAAGAAGTGTAAATCATGTAGCATCACGAGCACGGAGAAAGAAATTACTCAAAAAAACTAGAGGTTACTACGGCGCTCGTAAAAACGTTTGGACGGTTGCAAAAAATGCCTGGGAAAAGGCACAAACATATGCTTACCGCGACAGAAAAGTTAAGAAAAGAACATTCCGTGCATTGTGGATTCAGCGTATTAACGCTGCAACACGCCTCGAAGGAATGTCGTATTCGCAATTCATGGGATTGTTGAAAAAGAATGAGATAGAAATTAACAGGAAAGTTTTAGCCGATTTGGCGATGAACCAACCTGAAGCATTCAAAGCAATCGTTAACAAAGTAAAATAAGAACAAAATATTTATTGGTGAAATATTTAAAGCCCGGTTCGTTAATACGAACCGGGCTTTTTCGTTGATTAATAATAGATGCCGAAACAAGTTCGGCATGACGTATTAATAGTGTGTGAGCCGTCATTCTGAATTCATTTCAGAATCTATTTTCTTTTAAATTCAAACTTTTTAAAAGTCATATCTCAAATCATACCTGTCCGAAAGTTTTAAAAAAACAGGATATTTAAATGTTAACTAATTGAATATCAGATATAATATTTTTGTTATTTCACTAAATATGGGTTTAGAATAATTTATGATGAGTTAAAATTCATTTTTATCTGCCTT
>JAJRSD010000093.1 GCA_024278975.1 Bacteroidota bacterium | reverse complement strand
TAAATGGAAGATAAACAGCAGCAATAAATTTGTTTAAATCTGTTATATCCGATGATTGTTGGTAATTAACAAAGTGTGTGTCCATAAATATAAACTGCCCAAATGTTATGTTTTTGAGTTTTGGTTTTGGATTGAAAAGCATTGTATTTTTACAATCTATTTTTTCAATTATAAATTCGTTGTATGGTTTATAGTAAAACCTTAAATTCTTTTAATGAATGTGTTGAAGTATTTCAATTCCAGTGTGGTACGATTTATAGATTAGTCCTCTGCCATTCCCTTTCGAGTGCCTTACGCATTTCAATTCCAGTGTGGTGCGATTTATAGGCAGCCAGCAGCAAGCAACACAATTTCAATTCCAGTGTGGTGCGATTTATAGACTTTAAAGGAATGAATCTACAAGTCCAATATCTTTTATTTCAATTCCAGTGTGGTGCGATTTATAGTTGGTTGGATGAGTTTATTAATCTTAGGCATCGTAAATTTCAATTCCAGTGTGGTGCGATTTATAGAGGTTGTTGATTTGCTTTGCTAAATCATTGTTTAAACGTGGTTATACAATGATTTTAAACCCGAACAGAGAATAACAGCAACTCAAAGTCACCCATTTTGCTTAAAAGAGATTCCGTGAGTTTTGTGTTAATACAGGGTTAAAAACCTTTGTTTATTTGTCCCTGTTATCCGTCCAATAAATCGGACAGCCTGTCCCGCCATGACGGGAGCAAAGGGTATTTTGCTAATTATAATTTTCAGGGTATGACTCAAAGTCATGCCCTGAAAAAATATCATCTCACTTCCAGTTCATCTTTCGAAATTAATTTTGGAAATGTTGCGTGAGGTTCTCGCTGATACCAAAAAGCCACAGAAGCGATATCACTTTTTTGTGCCAGGTACCGCCCGTCGCCACGCCATCCCAAATCCTGAATTGTAACTTTTAAATCTTTTTCAAACCGAATTGGGTCGGTGATATGCCAGCGGTACAATCCGAAACGCTGATTTGCATTATAATGACCATCAGGACGAATTACCTGATGAAGTCCGGCGTATGGTGTGCTAAACTCTGTATAATTGGTTGTTTGCACTCCAGCTTCATTTGTCGAGCGAGTATCAAAGTCGTACGAGCCACAAAAATAATCCTCAGTTCCGGTGCCACAAATTGTTGGAAATTCTGTATCGCCATCCATAAAAAATTTGATTTCGCCTTCGCCCCACCAACCATTATTATTAACCTGCCAGGCAAGATAAGTTCCAACATATTGTCCTTTTCCTTTAATACCTTCAACAATTGTATAAGGTTCTCTGTATTTATTTGGGCTTGCCCGTCTGAATTGTGCGTGAAAATAGGCTGCATCGTCAGGCACTTCTGTTTCGCAATAATCTATTTGATAATAAAGTCTCATAGCTTTTTTATCAATATTCTCCATGGTAATTTTACATTTTTTACGAAATGGCATCTGCCAATAACAGTTAAATGCACTACCGGGATTTACACAAACTGCCAGCGAATTGAGATGTGCATACTCACCCCACCCCATTCCAAAAAAGTCTCCAACCGGACACTCCACCGAAGGTTCTGTCTCGTCATCCCAATAAATTCTAAAAATCGAAAATCTCCAGTTTCCGGTGGGTGTCATCCAAATATGTTCTATACTTCCCGAAACATCTATTTCGGCCATGGTAAATGTTTCTCCGGGTTCAATAACTACAAAAGGGTTTACTTTCCAGCCTTCTCCAAGGTCGCGGGCAGCATTTTTAGCACTCCCCTCTTCGAGAGTTGCCATTCCTCCTTTACCTTTTTCTCCGGTATAATTCTCGGGACTAATGGATCGTGTTTTTGCATCGGACAACCGATACAAATTACTAAGACTATTGTTTAACCCATTGTATTTCTCTTGTGCAGTTGCACCGAAAATTGCAAAAAACAGAATTACCGAAAGTAAAACTAATTTTCTCATAACTAATGATTTATGTTTGTTATTAAAGTTTAATAAGTGTACGAAACAAACGCAACTCTTTTAGAATCGGGACTCCACGAAGGTACATTAATTGTTCCCTGACCTCCATATAAAAAAGCAACAGTTTTTATGTCGCCACCGCCAACCGGCATTAAACGCAGCATCACTCTCTTATTATGTGGGTGCGAACTTGCAGGAACTTCGGGCAGATATGATATCATAATCAGCCACTTTCCATCGGGCGACGGATGTGCAAACCAGTTCTGATAATTATCGAAAGTAACTTGTTCCTGTCCGGTTCCATCGGGTTTCATTCGCCAAATTTGCATCATTCCTGTTCGGGTCGAATTAAAATAGATATACTTTCCATCGGGCGAATATTCCGGTCCGTCATCCAATCCTTCTGCCGAAGTCAATCGTATTTCGTCGCCTCCTTTTGCAGGAATTTTATAAACATCGTAGTTCCCGTTTCGCTCTGCACAATACGTCAGCCACTTTCCATCGGGCGACCAGCCATGCCAGTACGATGGTCCTTTTTCTGTTATACGAACAGGAGTACCACCTTTTACCGGCACGGTATAAATTATTGAGCTGCGCTCTCCATTTTCTTCTAAATGATTACTAATCGCAAGCATTTTTCCATCGAAAGAAATTCCATGGTCGTTATTATTCGAAGTTGCAAAGTCTGTTTCAATTTCAGAAACTGCGCTATTTTTTAAATTAAATTTATACAATTTTCCTGCTGAATTATAAATCAGATATTTCCCGTTTCGCGACCAGTTTGGGGCTTCGATATGAGTTTTTGTTTCGTAAACAACTTTTCGGTTTCCCGTTTCAATGTCTAAAATTTCTAACCTGCTTGGCGAAGGAGTTTGATAACCATCAATATTTTCGGCAGCCGGTTTTTCCAATCGTAGATTCCAAAACCGGGCTTTTTCAATAACATCAATATTATGCGACGAGATAAACATTCCGGCAAAAACGGAACTTCCCATTTTAAGAGTTACTCTGCCAACTTCGATAAGCGGTCGGCTATCTTTCGAAATTCTAAAAATAAATACATCCCCTTTTCTTTCAACCTGAACAAAACCTGGAGCTTTTATTTCTGTTAATTTTTCAAGTGTTTCAGCACCGGTTTTCTCGCGATATTGCAACGAGGTTAACCCGTCGCCATGAACTGCTCCATCCATATAAACAGCATTCTCATCATTCGAACTCCTGATAATCAAACCAATTTTACGATGCGCATCAACACCTTCGCCCAAAAATTCCAAATTAGCCGAAAGAATAAAATCGCCTTCAACTTTCTGCGAAACCAAATAAAATTCATCGCGCCCAAACCACATATTATAACCTGCACCTGCCAGCGTAAACTGCTGCAACTCTTCATCAAACTGAAAACTGCCTTTTAGTTTAGGATTGCCGATATCATTACCTGAGTATTTTCGAAACATGTTTTGCGCTGTTACCGAAGTAGAAATTAAAAGAATTAGGAGAAAGAAGCCAGTTAATTTATTCATTGCGTTAAGTTATAAAGAATCTCGTAAAATTAATGAAGTTGTTAGAACTTCTCCAATTTTTTGTTTGTTTTTTACAAATTCTGCCGCCTCTTTTCCCATCTGTTCGAAATTAGTTGAAATAACCGTTATTCCGCCGCCTACAATTTGTTTCATCGGTGTGTCGTTGTACGAAATAACTCCAACATCTTTTCCCAATTCAAAGTTTCTCGCCCGACAAGTTTTTATTACCTGAACCAAATCGGCATCGCGAATTACAAAATATACCTGACTTTTTTTAATTTCTGAATTATTAAGTGTATTAATATTTCGAAACTGTATTTTATGACTTTTACAAAAACTACGAACTGCAGAAACAATTTCAACCGGGTGCGGTGTGTTATTTTTATGATAAACCAAAACTAATTCATCGTATTTTTTCAGTTGAGAAAGTCCCTCTTCCAAACAGTTATTTACTGAACCATAAAAATCCTGCAACAGATAATTAATCTTCCCGTTTTCGGGTTTTCCCATGTCAAGAATCAGTAGTTTATTTGTATCTATTTTTTCAAGAATCGGGTCTAAAGTTTTGTTGTCGATATTCATAACCACGTACATACTATACCTGCCCAAACTGTTTTGTATTAGCTGATGAAAAACATCGGTATTGTAATGATGAAACAGCAAATCTACAGAATATGTGTCTGGTAAATTTTTCCGAAACGATTGATATAACTGTTCTTTAAATGCACTAAAATCGTCGAGTAACATAAAAATCTTAAACGACTCGTTTGCCACATAATATCCTTTTTGCGGAGCCGATTCGATAACATTTTGCTGCTTTAAAATATTATATGCCTTAAAAATTGTATCGCGCGAAAAACCGGTTTCGCTACTCAACTGATTTATTGACGGTAGAGGATCACCAACTTTTAACACACCCGTATTTACAGCTTCTGTAATAGAATGTACTAACTGCTGCAACTTTGTTTGCCCCGTTGATTCTGATATTTTAAAGGTGAAATTAGACATTTGGTTTTGCTTAGTTATTTCTAATAAAAAGTTCTGATACAATTTTGTAGTTATCATTCCGAGCGAAGAGAGGAATCTCTGTGCAAAGAGCGATATTTCGCACCCTCCTTCCTCGAAATTACCAATAACTTTTTTTAAAAGACCCTGAAACAAGTTCAGGGTGACGTTTTAATTTAGTGTTACAATTAACAAATAGCGTCATGCTGTCCAAAGGACTCCCATGGAGAACTTGGTTCAGTATCTTTTTGTCATCGCCTCATTATGCCCAATAAAATTGTATAGGTTCTCAAAATAACAATAATGATAACGTCTTGTCGTATTACTTTTTTATCACCGGCCTAAATAACAGTGCATAAATAAACAACTGCAACTTTACAATTCAACCTAAAAAGCTCCTTTAATTTCATTTAGAGAGATATTAAAAACCTGCTGACAAATTGCATTTAACTCCTCCTCAGTTCCTTTAAAATGAATGGTTGACTGTTTATAAACGGCTGTTTCGCCAGATTTTAAAGCCAGTGCCGGCGACGAAGTTTCAAGTTCGTAAAATGGGCCCAGTTGACTGCCATCTGCAACCGGTCCGTCGTTGTACGAATTTATCGCATCGCCTTTGTACGGAAACTCCTGCATCTCCCACGCGGAATTTACATAATCTGTTACTCCATCAGGAATTTCGCATTTTACGATAGTTAACAGTTTATTATCGGCATCGTAACTTCCTAAAATTGGCAAGGCACGTTGTGGCGGAATACCAATTTTGCCACGCTCTTTTCCATCGCCTTTAAAAAATGCGAATCCATTTTTAACGATTAATCTGTCGGACGAAACTTTTGCAAAATAGTCGTCTTTTACAATGTAATCCGATACAGCGTCGGTTTTATACGGGATAAAAATTGTTACTTCATCCGAAGGATTAAACATTCCTAAAAGCCAGATAGAAAGTAAACCACTCTCTTTTTTCCAATCAGTTCCGGTATTTTTTAACTGGTTAACTGATTTATATCCCACACTTTTTACGCCCTCTTGAAAAACAACTCCCAACTCAGTTTGAATATCTTTATTATTCAGCAAATATATTTTACGATTTACATCAAATTCAAACTGAAAATTGCTATAATTTTTAATTTTAACCGATGTGGCAAATTCAGCTTCAGTTTCGTTCGATGCCACTAATTTGTACTTTTCGGTATCGATAAAAGATGGTGTTTGCCAATCTTCGAGATTGAAAGAGTCTCCGCTTTTAAAAAATATTGAGTACTGTCCACCTTCAGGTCCCAGCCCAAAACGCTCTTCGCCACCAACCGGATTAATGTGCTTAAGTACTTTACCGGAAGATATTAGCTCGTGGTTTATCCAACCCAAACTCAATCCCGCATCTCCGGCAGCAGTACTTGTCATTACACGCCCCTGAAATTCGGGTGAAATTAAAATACGTGCATCTCCATCTTTTAATTCAACCGGATTAGTATATCTTTTAAGAAATTTTAAATCGTATCCGTAAGTTCCTTTTTCGAATGAACTTGTTTTTGAAACTGATCTGTTTTTCTGACAGCTGTTGGAGCATGATAAAAGAGAAAAGATTAAAAATAGAATTGTTACAGTTTTCATAAGTATATATCTTTATATATTGTCTAATAATAAGTTGGGTACAAATATTTTATTGTCCTGCCGGACTGGCTTTCATTTTTGTCTTGACACAAAAACGAAACAAAAAAGTCAAGAAAATTTCATCCTTCCCCCCACAAGCAATCGCTGGCCCGGGCCAAATTTTCGTGCCCACGCACTTTTGATTCTGCTAAAGTCCTACACTCTACTCCTAACATCTCCTTTTTGTATTGGCTCAATTAAAACTATTAACTCCCGGCATCCAAGTTTAATAAGGTTTTATTAAATGGTAAAATAGTTATATTCTCATAAAAAGTTAAAGAAGAAAGTCATACTCTCACGGGAAGTGAGAGCATGACTTCGAAAAGTGAGACCATGACTATCAAAATTTTCTATTTATAGAGTGGACCAAAATTTTCGCATGCACGATAATCTGCTCCCTCTTTATTTTCGCCAAAAGCACTCCACGCGCTGGGGCGGAAAACTTTATCCTCATCAACGTTGTGCATACTTACCGGAATTCGCAACATTGAAGCCAGTGTAATTAAATCGGCTCCAATATGCCCATAACTAATTGCGCCGTGATTTGCACCCCAGTTTGCCATTACCGAATATACATCTTTAAAAGCTCCGTTACCTGACAGTTTTGGAACAAACCATGTAGTTGGCCAGGTTGGATTTGTACGTTTGTCTAACACGTCGTGTACATCACTTTCTAACTCAACTGTATAACCTTCAGCAATTTGAAGAACAGGTCCTAATCCTTTAATAATATTTACGCGCGACATAGTAACTGGCATCGAACCTTTTGTTTTAAACTGGCTCGAAAAACCACCACCACGGAAATACTCTTTTATTGCAGGGCAGAACTTTGTATTCTCCAAACATTTGTCAGCCTCCTCTTTTGTAATTTCCCAGAAAGGTTTCATCACCGAATTACCTTCGGCATCGGTTTGTTGTGCCGTGGCATCCATTGTTGTTGAGCCAGAGTTAATAAGATGAATAATGCCGTCTTTTGCCAAACCTGTCAACTCTTTTCCGGTTACACGTTTAACTGCCTCAGGACTCCAGTAAGTTCTGACATCGGAGAAAATTTGTGCAGTATTTGTAAGCAGGTGGCCAAATAGCATTGGCACTGCATTTAAACTGTCGTTTTCGGTTGCAAAAACAAATGCCTCGCGAATTCCGTTCCAGTCGAACGAAGTATTCAATATTGTTTCGGCAAAATCACCGTTTGGATAATAATCTGTCCACTGCCGCTGGCCCTGAAATCCACCGGCAATTGCATTTTTACCAAGTGCCTCCTCGCCAAAACCGGCCTCTTTTAATTTCGGATTACCAATCATCAAATCGCGAAAAATCAAAGTCATTTTTACTACAGTCTCCCACTCCCAATCTTTTCGTTTTCTGTCCGATTGGTTTTTGCGATTATAGTCGTCGCCTTCAGTAACGTTTGCTTTTGTCCAAGCCAGTGCTTTTTCGTATTCTGCTTTGTCAAAAATATCCTCATCAATACGACGTTTAATTTCAACCATATCGACAAACTCGGTACGCATTCCCAAATATTCCTGAAAGAAATCGGGATTTACCATCGAACCTGCAATTCCCATTGAAGTGTATCCCAACGACAAATAAGTTTTCCCTTTCATTTGAGCCACTGCAAGCGCAGATTTCACAAAACGTAATACCTTCTCTTTTACATCTTCCGGAATAGTTTCGTCTCCTGCATCCTGTACATCGCGACCATAAATACCAAATGCCGGCAATCCTTTTTGTGCGTATCCTGCAAGTGCCGCCGCCAGATAAACTGCTCCGGGACGCTCGGTACCGTTAAATCCCCAAACCGCTTTCGGGATGGAAGGATTTGTATCCATCACCTCGGTTCCGTAGCACCAGCATGGGGTAATTGTTAGCGAAACCCCTACTCCTTCGCGATCAAATTTATCGGCACACAAGGCAGCTTCTGCAACCCCGCCAATGGTAGAATCGGCAATTACACACTCTACTTTTTCGCCACCCGGAAACCTTAAATTCTCTTCGATAAGTTTTACCGCGGCTTTTGCCATATTCATTGTTTGTACTTCGAGCGACTCGCGGACGCCCTCTTCGCGCCCATCAATTACCGGGCGGATTCCTACTTTTGGAAGTCTTCCAATTAATCTGTTTGCCATTTTTTTATTTTTAGTATTGAGATATTAGTATTTAGTAGTGAGTAAAAAGAAAATAGAATAGAAACAATTATTTGCATAAACAAAAGTCTTATTACTAAATACTTAATACTCGAAATCTATTTTATCTGTGCTGTACTGTGCTGCAAGGTAATAATAATTTGGAAATTAGAGAAACAGGATAAAATTTGTTTTTTTTGAATGTGTTTAATAATAAGTAAAACAGGCAATTAGCCACTTATATTTTGTGTATTTTTAACAATTCATATTTTTTCGAAACAAATAATCGCTTTTTGTTTTATGATTTGTACTTTTAGGTTTTATAAACCTGAAGTATGAAAACAATAATAAAACAACGCCTGTTATTTGTCAGTTTAATCTGCATCGGATTAATTTCTAACATTTCTGCGGAAAACATCTACAAACAACTTACTGTTGAAAAGTGCGACAGTTTAATAAATGCCAATGTAACCAACCCGAATTTTATAATTCTCGATGTCCGCACTTATGGTGAATGGATTAGTGGACACATTGAAGGTTCTGTAAACCGTAGCACGGGCGATTCTGATTTTCAGCAGCAATTAGAAGTTTTACCTCGGCATAAAATTTTCCTGCTTCATTGTCAGTCTGGTGGAAGAAGTGCCGGAGCTTTTATAAAAATGAAAAATCTGAAGTTTGCAGAAGTTTATGAAATGCAAGGAGGAATTGGTAGCTGGAAGAGTAAAGGATATCCAACAACCACAAATCATAAACCAAAGCTAATGCTTGTTTCGCACACCGACAGTTTAAAAAGCACAACCGGAACTGATACCATTAATATTACTATTACAAACCGTGCCAATGATATTCTCGCATTCTCGTCGGTAACTTTTAGCGATTTTCATGTAATTACAAATAATTTTGATAACCTTAAAACTCTGGCAGGAGCAGAAGATTACACCTTCTCTATTTATCATACACCTGGTTATTCTGAGGATGATTCAACCCGTGTTTTTATAGAAAGTAATGGTGGTGAGTTAGAGATAAATACCGTTTTCAAAGATGGTATTATTCAAAATATCGACTCCGAGTTTCAGGAATATGAATTGGTTGTTTATCCGAATCCTGCGAAAAACAGTCTGTTTATAAAAAACAGTTCTCTCCTAAATATAGAGGAGGTTTCGCTTGTTAACATTAACGGGCAGGTTGTATTGCATAATAACGACTTCTCTATTTACAATGGAATTGATATTTCGGAGTTGAAAAATGGGATTTATTTTGTGCGGGTTAAAACAGAGGAGCAAATGTTTACGAATAAATTTGTGGTTAAAAAATAACGACTGAGATTGTGTACCGACATATACTCAAACCAAATAGTTTTTTATCGAAAAATTTTTACCTTTAATAACTCAATATTAAATCAATTTTTTTATACCAAATTATGCCATTCTGGTTCTTTAATAAAAGGAGACAAAAAAAATCATTGCTTCACAGTAATAATCTGAATAGTGGGCAAAAAATTATTGTTAACGGAAAAACTTACGTTAAGGTAAAACTTAGGTTTGTCGATACATTAAAATTCAGCACCGAAAAATATATCGATGGACTGGAAACTAAGATAGATTTTTTAGAGAATGAGTTAAAGGTCGTAAATGAATTATACTCAAATAATGAAATAAAGATAAAGCAACTTCAGCAACTGAACGTTAACCTGACCAATGAGACAAGAAACTCATCTCATTCCTCATCAAGAGACAGCAATTCGTTACTGAGGATATATGGCAAAGTGCAGAAGCTGGAAAGGGAAATCAATAGAAAAGCTAACGAATTGGTAATGTTAAAATCGCATTCGGAGTATTTACAAAAAAGAAACAATCGCATTTTGAAACCTGAGCCAATTAAACCACAGCCGCAAATAACCGATAGTAAAAACAAAATATTCGAGTTATTAAAGAAGTTCAGTTTAAACAAAATATTGGCTGAGAAAAATTTAAAATCTGATATTCAGAAAAAGGAAATAAAGATTTTGAAATTAGAGTCTAACATTTTTGGGAAAGAAAAAGAGATAATTGAACTGAAAGACGTAATAGCAAAAAAAGAGAAACAGATAAGTGTTAAAATTGCTGATACCGAGATACTGAAAGAAGAAATAAAAGATTCCAGATTAGATAAGGTAATAATTAATAAGCAGGAGAATGAGTTAGAACGGTTGAAGCAGAGTGTTATTGAAAGAGACGAACAAATCAAAAACTTAGATAATAAAATTGAAAAACTTCAATGTTTAAACCGTAATCTGGCGGAGAATAAAGTTGAGGTAAAAAAAGTTATTATTGAGGATGCAAGTATTCACGAAATAAAAAAGAGTGGCGAAAGATTAAAAGCGCAGTATAAAAAGGAGATTAAAAAATATAAAGATACATTGAAAGAGTTAAAAAAACATACTAATAAATTAGAAGCTGAAGCCAGCGCCAACGCAGATCCGTGGGACAGGGTTACCAAAATTTGGGCACAATCAGAATAATGAAAAACTCTATTTGAAAATAAAAAACTAATAAGAGACAAAAAACCCTTAAACATTTTATAACAACTGTAATTATTCCAAAAATCAACTTACTTTTGAATAAACAATTATTCAGAAAACAAAAAACAATTTATGAATATTAGATACTCAGTTTTATTCCTGATATTTATTGCAGCTCTCTTTTCAACACAAACGAAAGCACAAACAATTAGTGGCAAAATATTAAACGAGGAAAACGAGCCAATTCCGTATGCTACAATTTTTGTTCACGAAGCAAAAGAGGGTACAATATCTAATACCGATGGCGACTTTAAACTTCTGTTAAACATGGGGACGTACCATTTAACTATTCGTTCGCTGGGTTTTAATCAGGTAGAAAAAGAGGTTGTTTTAAATACCGACAGTCTTAATTTCGATATAATTCTGAAAACACAGGAATACGAGATTAAAGAGATTAAGATATTTCCGGGAGACGAAGACCCTGCCTATTTTATTATGCGAAAGGCAATGACAAAAGCTCCGTATTACCGTAAAAAAATTAAACATTACGAAGCCGATTTATATATAAAAAGCAACTTTGAATTTACCAATATTCCTAAAATATATCAGAATAAAATTGAGATTGAAGGCAAAAAACTAAAGCACTTTTTTAAAGAGAATGTTACTTATGTTATCGAATCGCAAAATAAAATTACGTATGATTACCCAAATAAATACGACCAAAAAGTAATAAGCAAAAAAAGCTCGCTGGTGGGTTTCGACGAGCCGCCGGTTATGGGTTTAATGACTTCGAGTTTCTACGAAGAACGCCCAAACAGTGTAATTTCGCCACTGTCGGTACTGGCACTTAAACATTATATTTTTAGGTACGAAGGTTTTATTACGGTTGGTAATTTCGATGTGTTTAAAATAAAAGTTACACCAAAACGAAACAGCGACGAGCTTGTTGAAGGTTACATTTATATTGTTGACAAACTGTGGTGTATTTACAATGTTGATTTCAGTTCGAGTTTCGAGTTTTTTAATTACGAAATAAAGCAACAGTACGAAAATCTGGGAAATGGAAACTGGCTGCCTATTTCGCACAGTATCAACGGAAAACTATCGATGCTTGGACTGCGGGCACTTTTCTATTACGGTGCATCGGTTAAATACTCAGCAATAGAAAATAATTTTCAGGAAACCGATATGGAAGATGGAGATAGTATCAATGTAAACGATACTATTGTAAAAAGAGAAAAAGGCAATAAAGAAATTACACTCGAAAAAGAGTTGGCAGAGCTTTCGAAAAAGGAGGAGTACACCAATCGCGATGTTAAAAAAGTTACCCGGTTAAACCGGAAAATACTTAAGGAGCAATATAAAGATTCTACAATTGTTGCCTCCACTTTTAATAATTACAAAATTGAAGACAAAAAAGATTCGCTGAACAACAATATTTTATGGGATACTGTTCGAGCCATTCCGTTAACTCCAGCCGAAATTGAAAGTTATTCTCTTGCCGACTCGCTGATTTCGTTAGATAAAATGGAAACCGATACTGTTACCGGAGAGAAAAAGAAAAAGGAGAAATCGGTATTCTCGAAAGTTGTTTTTGGAGATTTCGATCTGGCAAAAGATTCGTTAGTTAGATTACGGTACGATGGATTATTATCAATAAATAACTACGGATGGAACACGGTTGACGGATTTAAATATAAACAAAAACTGGAGTGGCGAATAAATCCCGACTCGGCAAAATACATTTACTTAACACCCCAAATTGGTTATGCATTTAACCGGAAAGCTGTTTATGGTTCGTTTACCGGGCGGTTTAGAAATATTATTGGGTACGGTAATAATTTTGGTTTTGCCATTGGAAAAGAGAGCCGCGATTTTAAACCCGAACCTCTGGGAATCGACCCCGGACTTAATGCGATTAGCTCGTGGTTTTTTGCTGAAAATTATATGAAACTGTATGAAACAGAGTTCTTAAAATTAAATATTTCGCAACGAGTAAAGAAAAATTTTGCCCTGTTTTCAACTGTTGAATACAACCATTTTTATCAGTTAGAAAACAACACATCGTACTTTATAAACGATAAAAGAGAGTATTCGCCCAATATTCCGAAAGGGTTTTCGAAGGAGAGTCCTGAACTTCAACAACAAAAAAGTTTTGTTTATGCGGTTGGATTAAGTTACTATAAACGAGTTAGGAAACCCTGGTTGCAGGAGTCTCCATTTCTGTTTATGGGAGATTTCTACAAATTTAAACTGTTTTTTAAACAGGGTGTTAGAAATGTATTTTCGTCGGTTTCTAACTTCAGTCAGATTGATTTTAGTTTTCGCCAGCAAGCAAATATTTCGCCAAGTGCAGGAATAGACTGGAAAGTAAATGCCGGTTACTTTTTTAATAACGAACAGATGCACTTTTCGCAATTTAAACATTTTAACACCTCCGAAATTTTGGTTCCGTTTAAACAGTTCACACACACTTTTCAAACACTAAACGATTATGAATTTAGCTCTAACCAAAGCTATTTGAATATTGCAACTGAATTTAGAACGGAGTATTTATTGATGCGTTATTTATCGTTTATAAACCGAAAAACATGGAGCGAAAGTATTCATTTAAATTACCTTACAACTCCCGATTTACAAAACTACTGGGAAGCCGGATACAGTTTAAACAGTCTGTTTTTTGTTGGCAATATTGGGGTTTTTACCGGATTTAGGGGAAGCAAATTTGAGAGTGTGGCGGTTAAGGTTTCAATTTCAGGGTTTGACTAAACCTAAACTACCTTATACATAAATATATATTTGAGTTTGTGAATCAGATTAATTCACTGATGTGTACTTTAATCTATTTTTCGTTATAACAATCTAATAAAAATTCAGAACTCCTAACCCACCCCAAAGTATTATGTCGCGATTTTGTATTCCAGCGTCAGATTTGTACCTGAATATTTAGTTTCTGTATCATTTAACAATTTGCAATTACTTTCAATAGCATTATTCATTCTCGGGCTTGCTGAGAATATAACCTAACTATAAGTTTATTATTTTGGTAGTCAGGAATAATATCTGCATGAGAGTTTATGATGCTTTTAACGATAGCCCTTTTTTCATTAATGCTTTTGTTGTAATATTTAGAGAGCAAGTTGGCAAATGAAGTTTCAGCCCTGAAACATATCATTTTAATTATATTTTGAAAACGCTTGCTTTCAAGGTTTAGCTTATTATATTTCACGTTCTCTGGCATATCATCTATTTTTATTTTGTAGGGTACTTGTTTTCTTTTTACCAATTCAATCTCTTCCTGATGTATTAAGTCCTCTAGCTCTTGGCTAACCGTTATTTGTTTTTTCAGGTATCTGTTTGTACTGTCAATACCATCGTTAACGTTGTCTTCTTGCAACTTGAATAATCTGGCTCTTCTTCGGCTAATCTTTTCACGTATTTTCTTTAAGCAGATGGTAAATCAGTTGTTGTTTGCGTGTTGCATTTACTGCACGTGCAACGATATGATTGGTGTTCTGTAAACTTGGGCTTGATTGGGGGGATAACTACTTCTTGTTTTCGTTGGTGCAATTCAAAAACACTATCGTCATTAAACTTTTCCCCACATTGTTTGCAGTATTATGGGATATGCTTTTGAATTTCATCCGGTTTTTCACTCATCTTTAGCGAACTTCCTTTATGCCCGGGTTGCCCTCCGCTTTTTTTGTTAGATTTTTCCCGCAGGTTGAATTTGTTACTTCTACCATAATCATGTGAACTTGGAGTAGAACTTGTGTTGCTGTTACGTCCGTTTTTGAGCAGTTTTATCTCTATTTGCAATTCCTTTATCAAAAATAGCAATTCCAGTAATTGTTGTTTCAACCCGGCATTCTCTTGCTTGAGATTGTCATAATCCTTTTTCGATATGGTTATTGTCTCTTCGATATATCAAAGGAACTATTTTATATGATGCGCTTCCTGTTTGTATCAAAAACTAATACACAATTTGTGTTAACTTTGTTGCTGAGTAGTAACACCGATTTACAAAAACATCGTCACATCAATTTTCTTAACAAAATTGATGGTGTACTGCCAGATTTCATCCAACAAACTAAATCTAATAAAACTCAACAATCGGCAATATTTGAGAATAGGTTTGGACAAAAGCTTTTATTTAAATCGTCGGAACTAAATATCATAAATGAAAAAACAATGCTAAAAAAGAAGGGTACTCTATTCGTGTTGAAATTGCCAACAATGGCAAAGAGATTCATGTTGAACTAAGGGATTATGAAGAAATAACCTACCCGTTTTAACTTGTTCTTTTGCACGCTAACTTCGTTAAAAAGCCTCACCGTATCTATGCTATGCCTGCGTTTTTTGCCTTGTTATCGCACAAAATAACTTCGTCAATTCCAGTCATATTATTTCTTCATAATCCCTAAGAGAGCAAATATTTGTTCCGTTTTTTACAACCAAAGACGAAGGCACGGGAGTTGGTTTAAGTCTCAGTAAACAAATAATGTTAAAAATGAATGGCGATATTCTGCTAAATTCAACGAAAGAAAATTTAACCAGCTTTACGATTTCTATTTAGTACTTGTCAGAACAGCATTTACCTCTTTTAGAATTGTCTTTTTGGTTTTAACACCAACAATTCGCCCCGCTTCTACTCCATCTTTTAGTATCAGTAAAGTTGGAATATTTCTGACTTTGAACTTTTTTGCCAGAGGTTGATTGTGATCGACATTTACTTTTCCAATTTTGAATTCGTTTTGAGACTCGGCAATCTCGTTTAAAATTGGAGCAATCATTTTACATGGGGCGCACCATGGAGCCCAAAAATCGACAAGAATAACACCCCGCCTCGAAGCTGCCCTAAAAGATTTATTATTAAGCACCAATATTTTCTTACTTGTTGCAACGGGTTTGGCATTTTTCATTTTAAAATAGTTGAAAGTAATCAACCCCAAAAGGGCAACTACAACTACTATTGCTATAATAAGAATTGTTGACATAATACTTAATCTAATATTCTAATTTCAGAACTCATTTCCATGGTCTGCTTGTAAGTTGCACTTACACCACAATATCTCTCTTCCGATAAATCAATAGCTTTTTCCAATTTTGCCATTGGCAGGTCTTTTCCTTTAAACTCATAAATAACATGCATTTTAATAAAATGCTTTGGATGTTCTTCAGTAAGTTCAGCTTCAACAACCACATTAAAATAGTCGAGTTCCACTCTCATCTTTTTCAAAATAGAAACAACATCCATTCCTGTACATCCTGCCAACGATGCCATCATTAAAGGTTTTGGTCGGGGACCGCGATTTTCGCCACCAACTTTTTCGGTTGCATCAATTACAAACTCGTGTCCGTTAACAACAGTTTTAAAGGCCATATTTTCCAGCCACTCTACATTTATTACCTCTTTTGCCATATTTCTAATTTTATATTTTTTCGAATAATTTATATTTTACTATGCAACAAAGAAACAGTTATAAGGTTCGTTTTAGTGAAAATTAAAACAATGTGTATTTTAAATTTACAAAGCGCATAATACTTTCAATATCAAGCGACGACTCCTCGATTATTTTTTCTACTTCGCCACCAAATAACTTACCTATAACAGCACCGTTCATTGTTGCAACAAATACCTGCCCATCTGATTTTTCGTAAACGGCAAACGATTTTGGCATCATTGCACCAATTTTTTTGCGGTCATCGGTTTTTAGCATTTCAGCCGAATAACCGCCATGACAGTATTTTATAATTTTAAAATTCCCGATTGGAAATCCTCCATTTTCGGAAACAGCTTTATTCTGGTCGATAATATTGGTTACATGCCAGCCATCTTTTCCATTAATCCGCTCGGTCATTACCGCAACTGTTTTATCGAAATCGTACGGACTTTTAAATTCTTTTGCCAACATTTCTCCCGACGAAACACTTAATACAACTCCCGAAAAAATAATACCTGCAATAAATCCAAAAAAAAGAAAAACAATTATTAATATTTTAGTTTTCATAATTTATATTTTTTTTAGGAGAAGGAGAAAAATCTAAAAACTTGTGTCAAGTCAATCGTGTTACATAAAAATTTCATGCTGTCCTTCAACCGACGGATTCAACATCTCAAATTCAAATAGCAGATTCCGAAATGAATTCGGAATGACGAACCCGAAACTTAAGGCTTAACTTAACACTAGAATTTAACTCCATACTTCCTGATTGATTTATATTAATTCAATATCTATTTTTTTTATTTACTCTATTTTATCTTCCAACTTCCGTCTTTTTTCATCCACAAACTGCAACTGTCCAATGCGACTCTCTTTCTTCACTGCCACTACGACTGACCACTGAGACTTTCTTCCTCTTCTTCACTGAGACTGCAACTGAAAACTTCTTCCTGCCAACTGCAACTGCGACTTTCTTTCTTCCCCTAATCCTCGTTTACACAAATTTCGCCAATACGAATTTTACCAATGGTTTTCCATGTAACCAAACCAACTGTTGAAATAGCAATTGCAGACATTATAAAAGCCAAATATTTATAAATTTCCTGTGCCGATATTTGATATGCAACAACCGATGCAATTGTAATTGCCATTAACGGAAAAGTAAATGCCCACCACGAAATAAAAAATTTCAGTTTACGAAAACTTCCTGATAAAAAAAGAAGCAGCACAACAAAGAAATATGCAATAAAAAGCATGAATATTGCAAAACTATCCCAGCTTTGGGCAATTCTGATGTAGGCAATAAATCCGATTGCCGGTGGTGCAATTAATATAAAAAGTGTGGGAATAAATTTCTGTGGCATTTGGTCGTGGAATATTACCCTGTTCATAAAAATAACAAAAAGTATAATCCAAAAGAAAAAACCAACAGCAAAATAGATAAACGAAAAAGCTTTTGGCATGTATTCAACACCTGCAACCGGAACCAGAATATTTCCAACAACGGGGATAAACCACGCTGGGTTCATAACATGAATTTCGAAATTGTGTTGTATCCAAAAGCTAATGGTATAAAGCATTATTATTGAATGCGATATTACACCAACCCACCATAACACCAGCGATAGAAATGGCCAGTAAGTCATAAAAGCTATCGACAATAACAAAAATGAAATTGAAATTGCTGAAAAGAAATTAATACGAATACGATGTTTAAAATCGGCTTTTACCTCGTCGAAATGATTTATTGCTTTTCTACCATACGTAAACAGGAAAAACAGAAACAGACCCAATGTAAAAAATAACATTCCATCGTAAAATATCTTCGGCATCCACTGCATGTGATAGAACTTTGCAAATACAATTGCAAGTCCCGAAAGCCCCATAATTATAGAAAACATTGTTATGGGGAAATATTGTAGCTTTTCTTTCATACTGTTTATTTATATTTTGTATAGAGCTGAGATTTTCGCCGCTGTGAATAAAAGTTACGAGTTTGAATATTTAATTTCTTAAAAATTCTGCAGCACTTAACGCTGCAATTGTTCCATCGGCAACTGCTGTGGTAACCTGGCGGTATTTTTTTACAATACAATCGCCGGCGGCAAAAACACCTTCAACATTGGTTTTTTTATCAGCATCAACAATAATTTCTTTACGCTCGTTTAACTCTACCAACCCGTCAATACTTTCGGTGTTTGGCTGATAACCAACAAAAATAAATGTTCCATCAGTTTTAAACTCCGATATTTTTCCTGTTGGAAGATGTTCTATCGAGACCTTTTCGAGTTGCTCATTTCCATAAAAGCCACGAAGTTCAGACTCCATAATAAATTCTATTTTCGGATTATTCTGAGCTTCCTGAATTGCATGTTCAAATGCCTGAAAATGGTCGAACTGATGTACAATAGTAACTTTTGTTGCAAAAGCAGTTAACGCAACAGCCTCTTCGAGAGCCGAGTTTCCACCACCCACTACAACTACCTCTTTTCCGGTAAAAAAATCGCCATCACAGGTTGCGCAGTACGAAATTCCTTTCCCTTTAAACTGCTCTTCGCCCTCTATTTTTAACGAACGCGGACGACCGCCGGGAGTTAGAATTACCGACTTCCCATTAAATATTCTCCCATCTTGCAGCTCAATAACTTTCACCTTTTCGTTGAGCGAATACTTAATAATTTTTATACCCGATTTAATTTTACACCCAAAACTTTTGGCCTGCATCTTCATAGTGTTAGCAAGCATAAAACCTTTGGTAGTTTCCACTCCCGGATAATTGGCAATCTCTTCGGTTAAAACCATCTGACCACCAACAGCACCTTCGTTTAAAATTAGTGTTGAAAGCTTTGCCCGCGATGTATAAATTCCGGCAGTTAATCCGGCTGCTCCACCACCAATTATTATTGTGTCAAAAATTTCGCTCATTGTAAAAGTTTTTATGAATAGAAAGAGTTAAGAAAAATGTCATTCCCACGAAAGTGGGGATCCCCCATTATTTGCAGGAGATTACTACTTTCACAGGAATGACAATAAGTTAAGCAACTATGCTCCAAAATGAGTATCCAGAATACTTACGATTTGTTGCATACTCAGAATACTTGTTGTTGCCTCAGCAACTTTTCCGTTTTTATAGAACATTGTAAACGGAAGTCCCATAAAACCTCTACACTCAGGTGCATTCCTGATAATTCCTGCCTCGGGAGTATCAAAACCCATTGAAGCAAATTTAATATTGGTACGCTCCTCTTCCAACTCTTCCATTGCATCGTAAACAGGAATACACATTGGTCCCATTCTGCCACAACAAACCATTACGTTCTCGTTTTCGGTAATCATTTTTTCCAACTCTGCTGCTGTTTCAATTTCGTGAACAACTGTCTGTAACATTTTCATATTAAAAAATTTAAATTGTGATTATTTCGAATTAATTATTTGTAATCTCTTCAATTATATTTTTGTCAGATTCTAAAGTCCCCTGCAAATAATCGTCGATTAAATTTTGCGGTGATATTTTATGAACTCCAACAAAAACATTCACTTTCTTAGATGCAAAAAGTGAAATTATTTGCTTATTAACTTTATATGCTATCACATCGGTAACACCTTGATTTTTCAACCATTCCGGCAATTTCAAAATTGTCATATCAAAAGGAATTTCAACCAATTTACGGTTGACTATTTTTTTGTCAATTTCAAAAATTTCGTAATGATTGCATTCACCGAAAAATTCGCTTAATTCGTTTTGTGATATCGGAATTGCTACTCGTCTCATAACATTTTTTATCTGCTGCAAATGTAATGGTGCATCAGGATTTAATTCCGAAATCACCATTGAAGTGTACCGTTATAAATGCTGAAATATTTCAGGTTTTTTCCTGTCAAATAACAAAAAATTAATATTCATACATTGTAATTGCTGTTTAACAAAGGTTTTGATAAGTTTGTGATTCTGTAAAAAACTTGACGTTGATATGAAAGAATTGAAAAATAGCGGGCAAATAAATTCTGTAGAAAATGAGTTTTTTACTTCGGAGGGTTTCGCAAAATTAAGTGAACATAAAACTCAAATTACATATTTAAAAGGCGAGAATATTTTTAAACAGGGAGCTTTTGCACCTTATGTAATTTATGTTGTAAAAGGACTGGTAAAGGTTTATTTACAAACCGGTTACGACAAACAGATTAATATTAGTCTGGCAAAAACAGGCGATTTTCTTGCATTCTCATCTATTTTTGGAGAGAATATTCATACATACTCAACTCAAGCTTTAAAAGACTCGGTTATTTGTATGATTGAAAAAGAGAGTTTAAAGCAAATATTAATCGACAATCCTGAATTTGCATTGGAAATAACATCTAAAAATTATAAAAACGAAGGACACTTGTTCGAGATAATCAAGAATATTTCGTACAAACAGATGCGCGGTAAACTGGCTTCCGGAGTGCTTTATCTTTCGCAGAATGTTTTTCTGAAAGAGGATATTTTTAATTATTTAACCCGGCAAGATATTGCTGACTTTGCATCTATCTCGACCGAAAGTGCTATTAAATTTTTAAAGGAACTTGAGAAAGAGAAAGTAATTAAGTTGAAAGGTAAAAATATAGAAATTTTGGATTCAGAAAAGCTGGAGTCTATTAGTAGGAATGGATAAAGATAGTTGCGGGTTACGAGTTCTGAGACTGCGACTGCGACTGTGACTGCGACTGAAAACTCTCTTTCTCTGCGACTGCAACTTCCCAACTCTCACTTTATGATTAAACTCATCATAATTTCATTCATATAAACCGAATATTAACTATATCTGAAATTCATATTCCAAAATGAATTGTTTTTCTTATTTCAACTTTTCAATACGCTATTAAGATAACTTTGCGCACTTAAAGTTCTGAAACATAAGTTATTATTTAAATATTTACATATATGAATATATCACATATTGAACACATTGGAATTGCTGTAAACAGTCTTGAAGAGGCAATCCCGTATTACGAAGAGACTCTTGGAATGAAATGTTACGCCGTTGAAGAAGTAACAGACCAAAAAGTAAAAACCGCCTTCTTTATGGTTGGGCAAACAAAAATCGAACTTCTTGAATCGACATCCCCTGACGGACCAATTGGGAAGTTCCTGGAGAAAAAAGGACAAGGTGTTCATCATCTTGCATTTGCCGTGAAAGATGTAAACGAATCGCTTTCGGAATTAGATAAAAAAGGAGTTCGTTTAATCGACAAAACGTCGCGAAAAGGTGCTGAAGGATTAAATATTGGATTCCTTCACCCAAAATCGACCATGGGAGTTTTAACCGAAATTTGCGCCAAAGAATAACCCGAAATTACTACCGATTTTATGAGTACCCAGGAAAAAATTAAAAAGCTTATCGACCTCCGTGCAGAGGCAAAACTTGGAGGTGGTTTAAAGCGTATCGAATCGCAGCACCGAAAAGGAAAACATACTGCTCGCGAGCGTATTGAATTACTTTTAGACGAAGGCAGTTTTGAAGAGTTCGACATGTTTGTTACACACCGCTGTACCAACTTTGGCATAGAAAAAACCAAGTTTCTAGGCGATGGAGTTGTTACAGGACACGGAACTATTGACGGACGAGTTGTATATGTTTACTCGCAGGATTTCACAGTTTTTGGTGGGTCGCTATCAGAAACATTTGCACAAAAAATTTGCAAAGTTATGGATATGGCAATGAAAGCCGGAGCTCCAATTATTGGAATTAACGATTCGGGTGGTGCACGTATTCAGGAAGGTGTTACATCGTTGGCAGGTTACGCCGAAATTTTTGAACGTAACATTTTAGCATCGGGAGTTATTCCGCAAATCTCGGCTATTTTTGGTCCCTGTGCAGGTGGCGCAGTTTACTCCCCTGCCCTCACCGATTTTATAATGATGACCGAGCAAAACTCATACATGTTTGTTACCGGCCCCAAAGTTGTAAAAACTGTAACCGGCGAAGATATTTCGGTTGAAGATTTGGGGGGTGGTAAAATACACGCTTCTAAATCGGGAGTTGCACAATTTTTGGTAGAAAATGAAAAAGAGGGACTTCTGATTCTACGTAAACTAATCTGCTTTCTTCCTCAAAATAATTTGGAAGACCCAATTACAACTGAATGTACCGACCCTTTCGATAGAATGGACGATTACTTAAATGAAATCATCCCCGAAAATGCAAATCAACCTTACGATATAAAAGACGTTATTCACACAATAACTGACTATTCTGAATTTCTTGAAATACACAGAAATTACGCTAAAAACATAGTTGTCGGGTTTGCAAAATTTGACGGACAACCTGTTGGAATTGTTGCTAACCAACCAAATTATCTGGCAGGTGTTTTAGATATTGATGCTTCGGTAAAAGCAGCTCGTTTTGTGCGTTTCTGCGATGCGTTCAATATTCCTATTATTACTTTGGTTGATGTGCCAGGCTTTTTGCCCGGAAGTCGTCAGGAGTACGGTGGCATTATTATACACGGAGCAAAACTGATGTTTGCCTACGGCGAGGCAACTGTTCCTAAAATAACAATTACACTACGTAAATCGTATGGTGGAGCCCACGATGTAATGTCGTGTAAACAGCTACGCGGCGACCTTAACTATGCATGGCCAACGGCAGAAATTGCAGTAATGGGTGCATCAGGAGCAATCGAAGTTTTGCACGGACGGAAACTTCGCGACATTGAAGACCCGGAAGAGCGAGCTAAATTTATTGCCCGCCACGAAGATGAATATACTGAGAAATTTGCCAATCCATATCAGGCAGCCTCTTATGGTTATATCGACGATATTATTGAGCCGCGAAATACAAGGTTCAGGATTATTCGCGGATTGCAAAGTCTTGCAACCAAAAAATTGGTAAATCCGCCGAAGAAGCATTCAAATATTCCACTATAAAACAGAAATATTATGAATATACTTTTGATTCTTTTAACCAGTTCTCTGAATTTTGGATTAACAGTTGCTCTTGTTGGTTTTTCAATAGTTCTGTTTTCGTTAACTCTTTTAGTTATAGTATTTACAAGGCTTCCAAAACTAATAAATATCGACTTAAAGAAGTTGAAAAACAAAAGCAAAAATACATCTCAGGAGGAAGATACATCTGATGACCATTATATTGTTGAAGGAAATGTAACTGCTGCAATTAGTTTGGCTATTCATCTGTATTTTAGCGAGCTTCACGACGAAGAGAGTAATATAGTTACCATAAAAAAGGTGCGAAAAGCGTACTCTCCCTGGAGTTCAAAAATTTATAGTGTGAACCAAAACTGGCCAGTCAATAAATAAAACAAATTCTACTACAAACATAGATAAAATTAAAAATTGCTTATTCGTTTATTGGCTTATTTGTTTATGCGTGATAATTAAATAAACAAATAACCAGATAACCGAAAAACAAATAGACAAATGAAAAAATATAAATTCACAATACGAGGAACTGATTACGATGTTCATTTAAAAGATATTGAGGACAATATTGCCGAACTCGATGTTAATGGTACAATTTACGAAGTTGAAATACACGGTGCTGTTAAAACTTCGAAAACACCAAAACTGATACGAAAACCTGTTGAGAAAATGCCAGGCGAAGGACAAATTAAGAAAAAAGAATCGTCGGGAAAACACAAAGTTACATCGCCACTGCCAGGTACTATTTTGAAAATAAATGTGTCGGTTGGCGACGTTGTTACTGATAACCAGAACATTTTGGTTATGGAAGCCATGAAAATGGAAAACCAAATTCAATCGGGAAAAGGTGGCGAAGTAACTGCCATAAAAGTAAATGTGGGCGACAGTGTGTTGCAAGATGATGTTTTAATTGAAATTGGTTAATCAGATATTAAAATGAAACGAACAGTTCAACTACTATTACTGATACTTTCCATAGTCTTATCGATCAGTGTTGCCGGACAAACGGCTAAAATTTCCGATGTTCTCACCAGCGGTAAATGGGTAAACAGAAGCGATGGTTACGTTCCAATTCCGACTTATAATCCGGATGAAGAACATGAGAAAGCTCCAAGGACAACAAAACGATATAAAACTTTTGGGTTCGATGATAATATGACTTTCTTGCTCGACTCGGCAAAACAACGTTACAGCGGGCATTACAAAATTTCTGACAACAAAGTTTATCTCCGTTTTAATCCAACAAAACTAACTCATCTACGCAAAAATGCCGACCCGAATAGCACTGATGGATATCAAACTTTTGACGAAACTATTACTCTTGCAAATCGTACTCTTTTACTTGCCGATGATGGAACTTTGCAGGGCGATGGTTATATTTATAAAAACTACAGCGGTGCAATATCCGGCCTGTTTAATTTTTATGAATTTTCGGGGTTTGCAAATATCTCGTGGGGGCATATTATTATGATGCTGGTTGGGTTTATTTTTATTTTCCTTGCCATAAAATACGATTTCGAGCCACTGCTTCTTATACCAATCGGATTTGGTATTTTAATCGGAAATATCCCAATGTTTCAGGCGGTTGATTTTAATCTCAAACTGGGTGTTTACGAACCAGGCTCGGTACTGAACATCCTTTATCAGGGAGTTGTGCAGGGATGGTATCCTCCTTTAATATTTCTGGGTTTGGGTGCAATGACCGATTTCTCGTCACTTATTTCGAACCCTAAATTGATGTTATTGGGAGCGGCAGCACAAATAGGTATTTTCCTTACATTTCTTGGAGCAGTTTATTTGGGTTTTTCTCCGGCAGAAGCAGGTGCAATTGGAATTATTGGTGGAGCAGATGGACCTACTGCAATTTTTATTTCATCGAAACTGGCAAACGGATTAAACGTAATGGCAAATGGCGAAACAGTGAAAAATCTTATTGGACCAATTGCAATTGCAGCATATTCGTATATGGCATTGGTTCCGGTTATTCAACCTCCGGTAATAAAACTTTTAACAACAAAAAGAGAACGCCGCATAAAAATGAAACCTTTACGAGCAGTTTCGAAATTAGAAAAAATTATATTCCCAATTGTTGGTTTGATGCTGACTGCATATATTGCACCTTCGGCACTACCTCTGCTCGGAATGCTTTTCTTCGGAAACCTGCTAAAAGAGTCGGGCGTTACAAAACGTTTGGCAAACACTGCCAGCAATCCATTAATCGATACTATTACAATTTTACTTGGGTTAACTGTTGGAGCATCAACACAAGCCGATGTTTTTCTGACTCCTTCGTCGATTAAAATATTTGCACTTGGTGCCGCTTCGTTTGTTATTGCAACAGCCGGCTGAGTTATGGGAGCAAAACTGATGAACGTTTTTATGAAAAAGGAGAATAAAATTAATCCGATGATTGGAGCCAGCGGTGTTTCTGCCGTTCCCGATAGCGCACGCGTTGTGCAAATTATGGGATTAAAAGAAGACCCAACTAACCATTTGCTTATGCATGCCATGGCACCAAATGTTTCGGGTGTAATTGGCTCGGCAGTAGCAGCCGGTATTTTGTTGAGTTTTTTGATGTAGAAATTAAACAGCAATTTAATAGAAAATCACGGGGTGACTTGTTTCATTTCGTGATTTTTGTTTTTATGAAAAGTTCACTTGCTTTGGTCAGCAAGTGAATAGCTTAATTCTCATCTATCATAATTATGTTGCTTTTTAAGATAGTAGGGACAAAAGGGAAACGGGCATTATATTGAAATGATTGAAAAATAATACTCTCTTTTGAATCTTTATTAATACGAAGATTAGTAAGCTCCCGTTTATACACAAATGAAGAAATTATGTAGCAATAATCTCTTATTGATTAGAAAAAACTTGTTTCCCATCCCTATAAAAGAATGGTTGTTCTTCTGTTCCATGGTCTAAATTCCGAAGCCAATACAATGTATTTGCCGGTATGTTTTCAAATTCAACAAAATTATATTTGGCTGTTTTTACCCCTGCCTGAATCCAATTATTGTCCCAGTAATACAACTGATAATTGTCGCCTGTTACAATGCCGTTGTGGGCATTTCGGGGTGCAATTCTCACCCGGTTTATTTGTTGTGGTTGCCCAATATTTAACCCTGTCCACTTTTTACTGTTGTAGGTTAGCATATTCCCATCAAATACCGATGAATCAGGCGGATTTCCCATAATTTGCCCCGTAAATTGAAAGTATTTTTCTTGTTGAAGCTCATTCAAATTAAAAACAGGAAGTTGCGTGGCTTCAATCGTACCCGGAAAATTATGTTTAGTAAGAAACTCAACCTCGGCAATATGAAGCCCCCACGAGGGAGCAAACAAACGGTAATATTGGAATTTACACGAGTTATTAAAGGTAATATCTTGCAAATAGGGCTGCAATGTATCGCCAACTGTATATAATGTTACCGTATCAGAAAAATCGGGTTTATTCGCCCCTTGTATTTTAAGACCAATTATATCTCCCACAAAATACTGCATCCTTTTTTTTTCATGAAATTTTCGAGTGAGGAATAATTTCATTCTTTTTTTATCAGGATAAATATAATCTACTCCATTAGAAGTAACTGTTACCAATTTACTGCATGGTATTGTTTTGCCATTTTCGAGGAAACATGCTATTCCTGTTAACCCTGTGGGAATATTTTTAAATATAGCTTTATCTTTTTCTCTATTCAAAATTCCCCAGCCAACAGGCATCCAATATCCTTTAATAAAAATAGAGAACCAACAAATATTATTGCCAAGTGGCTTTTCTGTGATATCGAGTTTAATATCTTTTACCGGAACAAACTGTCCGGTTACATCACTAATGCAGGGTGTGTTAAACGAAGGAGGCAATTCTTCGTTTGGGGCTTTTATAAAAAATGGCGTTTGGGGTTGAGATGCAAAAGTTTTGCGATACAATTTTGTTGCCCGTGCAGGGGCGTGAGGTGCATATACATCGCCCGGGTTTTGATATGCTGCCGAAAAAAGTGTCATCTCTCCATCGGGCTCAGGAATTGCACACCAACTGTGCCCCAAATTAGTATCGCGCCATTTGGGAGTAAAAACTTCAGTTACCGGCAATCCGATTGAACGCATTATTTGCCCGAGAACAACAGTTAAATGCGAACAAAACAGTTTTTTATTTTGCCAGTAAAAAATATTGTAAAACCCTAAATCGCTTATTTCAGGATTTTCGCCAGGGTCCCATTTAAAATGTTCGAGGTGTTTGTTTAGCAGTGTTATTGCATGATAAGGATTACGTTGCAACGAATCGAGAATATATAAGTTACCAAAATATTTATGAAGTTTACTGCGGAGCAGAAAAACGGGCTCGTTGTTAAAACGGTAGGGCAAAATAAACTCACAAAAATCGCCGAAAGAGAGATGTTTGCACCAATCTAATTCTTTTACCTTAAACGCAACATCAATTGTTTCTATTAAAAACCCGGCTCTTAAACTTTGCAAATCAAGTTGAAAATCGTTATCAACAAACGACTGTTTGATAGCCTTGTTTACCAATATTTTTTTTGCCCCGTATTTATAGCCATACAATGCTTTTTCGTTTTTCCAGTATTCCGGGTTTTGTATCATGGGAATTACCAGCGAATCTTCGAGCAGAAATAAATCCCACAACATTGGCGAGGGGGCAACCTGCCCACCAAAATGCCATTGCATATTTTCGATTAAATAACAGGCGGCTTTATATTTTAACGAATCTTTGGGATTGCGCGAATAATAATCAAGTACTTTTTTAAGTTCACCCTTGTTATTTCCTGCAATTTCTAACGATTCATTTAAACGTTCAGAATATTGGGAACAGGAAATAATTAAGGGTATTAAAAATAATATTAGTGCTATATGTTTCATTATTTGAGGTTTATTATAATTTTTTGAAGATTCTTTTTAGCCGTTCTCCCTCTTTGTTTGTTGAAAAGAGTACAAGAGCCACTTTCCCAACAATACACTCATCGGGTACAAATCCCCATATACGCGAGTCGGCTGAATTGTGGCGGTTGTCGCCCATCATAAAATAGTAGTTGTGTGTAAATGTATGCGATTTTACTGTTTCGCC
>JAJRSD010000092.1 GCA_024278975.1 Bacteroidota bacterium | reverse complement strand
TTGCAACAATTCAACACAAACATTTACAGTCTCTGAAGTTTCGGGAGCGACATCTTACTCATGGATACTGCCCGAAGGATGGGACGGCAATTCAACAACCAATTCGATAACCTGTACCACCGGAACCGACGGTGGAATAATATCGGTGACGGCAGATAATTTTTGTGGAGAAAGCGCTGCACGAACAAAAAATATAACCGTAATAACCGCACCCACACAACCTGATTCAATCGTGGGCGACACAATAGTTTGCAACAATTCAACACAAACATTTACAGTCTCTGAAGTTTCGGGAGCGACATCTTACTCATGGATATTACCCGAAGGATGGGACGGCAATTCAACAACCAATTCGATAACCTGTACCACCGGAACCGACGGTGGAATAATATCGGTGACGGCAGATAATTTTTGTGGAGAAAGTGCTGTGCGAACAAAAAATGTGAGTGTTATAACAATTCCTGTATATCCAACTATTTCTTTAAAAGGTAATGTTTTGTTATCAGAATCAGAAACTGGTAATCAATGGTACGACCAAAATGGAGTGATAAATGGTGCAATAAAACAACATTATTCTGTTCAAGAAAATGGGAGTTATTATGTTGTCGTATCATATTCAACTTGTAGCTCTGAAACTTCAAATACAATAAATGTAACCGTAACAGGTATTGATATTAATAATAAAAACAATAGAATTATTAAAATATATCCTAATCCTGTTTCAACTGAATTAACAATAGAAGTAGAGGGTAATAATAAAATAATCAATTACGAAATTTTAAATTCAATTGGACAGGTTGTTGTTGAAGGAAATTTACTTGAAAAAACTACTGTCCCAATATCATATCTCACATCTGGATTTTATTTTGTAAAACTGGAAATTGGAAATACTTATAAATTTAAAAAGATAATAAAGGAGTAGTTGCAAACTTCTTCTACTCCTCTCCCCATTTATGTAGATAAATAATTTGTCCTTTCTTAGGTTGTTGCCCTTTTTTCATTTTGTTTAGATGATAAAGAGAACTTAGTTTTATCCCGTATAATTGTGAAATATAGTGCATAGAATCACCCGGATCGACCCGATGTGTTAGAATATCTTTTTTTGATTTTCTTTTTTTAGCATGAACATAAACTACTTCGTTTTCGCGCGGTTTATACCCTGCCTGCTGGTTGTTATATTTATATAGTACCCAGGTTTTTAGACCAAGTTCCTGCGCAATAATTTCGTAGGTATCGTCTTTACGTGCAACCACCGATTTTACCCTATTTCTTTTAATTATTTTGTGAACCTTAAAAGGAGAAATTGTGAGAGAATTTGAGATTCCTTTTCTACCAATATTCTTTTGTTCGAAAGCAAAAATCTCGTTATTTTTCACTCTGTAATCGAGTCGGTATAACTTATTATCCTCAATAATTTTTATTAGTCGGTGGGCATATTTTTTATCTGTGGCATATCCTGCCTTTCTCAATCCGTGCGCCCACCCTTTGTAATCGGTTGTTTTTAATTTAAACAGTGAACTATAACGCGGGTTATTTAATAAAAAATTGGTGTGGTCGATATACGAATCGGCAACAGTACTATATTTCCTGAAACACTCATTTTTCTCATCATCGTCGTAATATACTTTTTTACCACGCCAGCTTTTTTTACATTTAATACCAAAATGGTTATTCGATTTTTTCGAAAGTTTACTGTTTCCATTGCCACTCTCCAAACAACCCTGTGCCATTGTAATACTTGCCGGAATACCGCTGCGGTGCATCTCTTCAATCGCCAGAATCTGGTATTTATCGATATACTCACCACGCGTTAATTGCGAAAATGAAAATAACGAAGTAGCAATAAATATTATAATAAGGAATAATTGTTTCATTTATAATTTTACTGAAATTGGCTCAAAAATAGATAGTTTGGCGTACTTCTAATTCATTATAATTTATTTTTATAAACAAAGTAACGTGAATTAAACGGGTATTATTATTTGATGAATATCAATACCACGGTAAACTTGAAATCTGAGGGGTGATTAATATTATTTTTTATTGAATTTTTAATCAGTGATTATCTGTTAAATCAGCGTTATCAGCGTTCTATTGTTTATGGTCTCGTAATAAAAATGTATTTTTGAACAAAACAAAGAATATGTATAAACGGGAGTTGAAAATTTTTGTTTTGGAATTTGATTCTATTTCTGAAATGTCGGAAACCGATAGAGAATTAATTTTATCAGCACGCGAAGCAGCGGAAAATGCGTATGCACCGTATTCTAAATTTCAGGTTGGTGCGGCGTTAATTCTCGAAAATGGAGAGTTAGTTAAAGGCAACAATCAGGAAAATGCCGATTTTACAGATGGATTGTGTGCCGAGCGGGTAGCACTTTTTTACGCCAATGCAAACTATCCGAAAAGTAAAGTTTTATCGATGGCAGTTTCAGCAAAAAATGCAAACGGACTTTTACAAGAACCGGCGCAACCTTGTGGTTCGTGCCGGCAGGTTCTTGTTGAAACCGAGGTGCGATTCAATAATCCCATTCGTTTAATTCTTGATGGGGCTAAAAAAATTATGGTAGTTGAAAGTGCAGAAAGTTTGCTGCCGTTTGCTTTTAAACCGGATGCACTGGGCTAAAACGCTTGTTTTTAAACATTTTTAAAAATTCGTTCCACACAACATCGTCGGGAGGGTCGGCAACAACCGAAAGCGGTGTTTTTCTTACGGGGTGAATAAGTTCAATTTTTCGAGCGTGTAAATGAATTCCTTTATCGCGGTTCGAGCGAGGAAATCCATATTTTAAATCGCCTTTAATAAACAGTCCTATTTCTTTTAATTGTACCCTGATTTGGTGATGTCGTCCGGTTAAAAGTTCCACTTCCAACAAATGATAACGATCGATACTGGCAACATGCCGATAGGTTAAACTGGCAAATTTTGCCCCTCGTTTTTTCTCATCGCAGACATAACTTTTATTTTGAGGTTCGTTTTTCAGGAGGTGGTTTTCCAGAGTATCCTGAAATTTTGGAGGACGTTTATCAACCACAGCCCAGTATGTTTTTTTTACTTCGCCGCGAGTTTGAAATAGTTTATTTAGACGAGGAAGAACCTTGCCGGTTTTGGCCAAAATAACAAGTCCGCTAGTTGGTCTGTCTAAGCGGTGTGGCAATCCCAGGAACACATTCCCGGGTTTATTATACTTTTTTTTCAGGTAAAGTTTTACGATATCCAACAGCGTTTTGTCGCCGGTTTTGTCGCCCTGCACCATTTCGCCACAAGCTTTATTTACCGCAATAATATGATTGTCTTCGTAAATTACTTTCACCGTTTAAACCTTTCGATTGGTAAATTTATTATCTCTTCTTAATGTTTGTTTTTATCACTTGAAAATTGAGTATTCAATATTTTTTTCTACTTAAATTTTTTGAGCCCGTAACTTCTCGAACCTGTAACTAATATTGCTCTTTTTCATTTGGGAAATCCATCGACTTTACATCGTTTATATAATTGCCAACTGCTCCTTTTATTTCTGCTGCAAGATTATGATAACGGCGTAAAAAGCGAGGCGAAAATTGCTGAGTAATTCCCAATAAATCATGAATTACCAGAACCTGCCCGTCAACACCGCCGCCGGCACCAATTCCTATTACCGGAATTCTCAATTTTTCGGCAACCATTTTCCCAAGTTCTGCCGGAATTTTTTCTAATACAATTGCAAAACACCCGGCTTCTTCCAATAATCTTGCATCGTTTAATAATTTTTCCGCTTCGGCTTCCTCTTTTGCACGTACTGTGTATGTTCCAAATTTATGAATAGACTGCGGCATTAATCCAAGATGTCCCATAACAGGAATTCCTGCTGAGAGTATCCTTTTTACGGAGCCAATAACCTCTTCGCCGCCCTCCAGTTTTACCGAATCGGCAGCTGTCTCTTTCATAATCCGGATTGCCGAACTAAGTGCTTCCATAGAATTTCCCTGGTAAGTACCGAAAGGAAGATCGACTACAACCAACGCACGATCAACCGCTCTAACAACCGACTTCCCATGATAAATCATTTGGTCGAGAGTAATCGGCAAAGTTGTTTGATTGCCTGCCATAACATTCGAAGCCGAGTCGCCAACCAAAATCACATCAACACCGGCTTCGTCAACTAATTGTGCCATACTATAATCGTACGATGTTAGCATCGATATTTTTTCGCCACGTAATTTCATCTCCGACAAACGATGAGTGGTAACTTTTCTAACTTCTTTATGAATTGACATTGTATTTTCTTTTTTTGATTGTGGTCGTAAAATTAGACAAACCATTTGTTCTGCACAAACCAATAATGTCAATTAATTGTTTAAACAGCTTCAATATGAAATATGATAATAATCACAACCAATTTGTAATCTTATTTTCAGTAAAAAGCTACATTTGTAACAAATCCAAAAAAAACCGATAATGAAATATTCACTACTAATTTTATCTATTGTAATTTTCTCGCAACTCAATTTAGTTGCTCAAAAACAGTCTGCGTATTTCCAGGTTACTACATCAACCGAAAGTATGGGAGATGCGATAAACATAGTAAAAACTGCATTGCAAAATTCGGGATTCAAAGTAATTGGAGAATACAATCCGGGAAACTCCAATAATCTTGCTGTGGTTTGCTATACCCGGCCCGACCTCGAAAAAATTGCCTTAAGTTTTTCCGACCGCGGATCGTTGGCAGCAGCACTTAAAATTGGGTTTAAAAAAGAGGGTAACTCAGTAAATATAAGTATGTTAAATCCGATGTATCTTTTTTACGGATATTTTATTGAAGGAGTTGACAAGCACGAAAAAGATCTTGTAAAAATTTCTGATGATGCAAAAGATGCGATGAAAAAAGTTGGTGCTGATTTTACTCCATTCGGCGGAGAACTCAGTAAAAAAGAGCTTCAGAAATACCACTACAAAATGATGATGCCCTATTTTGAAGATGCAGAAGAGTTGGCTGAATTTGCGTCGTTTGAAGCCGGGTTAAAAATTATTCAACAAAATCTGAAAAACGGTAAAGGCAATACTAAAAAAGTTTATGAACTTATTTATCCTGATAAAAAGGTTGCAGTTTTTGGCGTTGCACTGTTAAATACTGAAGATGGTGAACCATCGTTCCTGCCAATTATTGGTGAAGACAATATTGCAGCAATGCCTTACGAATTAATTTTACAGGGAAATACGGCAACTATTTTACCCGGTAAATTCCGCCTTGCAATAAGCTGGCCCGAATTATCGATGGGAACTTTTATGAAAATTATGAGTACACCCGGCGATATTAAAGATATGATGGAGGAGCTAACACACTTATAAACTTAATAACCTGGAGGTAATTCTCTCTCCTCAGGATTCCACCAGTATATAAAATCAGTTCCCAAAGCATACGTTTTTTTTGTAAGTTCTTTAAACTCATCTGTCTCTAAAAACTCCTGCTTTTTTAATGGATAAGGATGATCGAATTTCTGAAGTTGAAAACGAAGTTGTTTATTTAGCTCTTCAAATTTATCGCTGTATTTTGGGTTGGATATTAAATTATTCTGCTCCCAATAATCATCAACATAATTGTATAACTGATTTTGGTCGAAATAGTAAGGGTGATAAATAATGGCAATTTGGGCATTTACCTGCATCGGCACATTTAAATGGTTGGGAGCGTAATCGTGTTTCCCATCTTTCATCTCCTGAATAACATTTTCAGGATAACGTAAAGTCATGTATTTATAGGTACCATCGGAAATTGCCCGCGAATAGCCATTCTCGAAATAGAGGTATTTCCGCCCTTTTCCGTCCTCTCCTTTTAATGCACCGAGAAAACTTATCCCGTCAACTTTATTTTTGGGAAGAGGTGCCCCGGCAGCTTCCAAAACTGTTGGTAACAGATCAACAATCTGGGTATTCTGATTTATTTCGGAGTTGGGTTGAACAACACGTGGCCATTTTACCGCCATCGGAACTTTTAATCCCACTTCGTAACAAGAAGCTTTTCCCGGCTCAACTCCATGATCTGCCATAAAAACAACCAGTGTATTTTCGGCTTTTCCCAGCTCCTCCAGCTTTTTCAATACCGCTGCAACATGGTCGTCGAGCATGGCCAATCCCACATTATGATGGTTTACCTCGAAACCTTCGTTTATTAATCTTGAACGAAGCTGTTCCCTCGAAGGATGGAATTCAGTGGGATTCTCGAGTATTCCTCCGGGAGTAAAATGAGCATCTAATTCTAACGCTTCGTTGTGCGGAGGGCCGTGCAAAGCAGTTGTTGCAACATAGAGAAAAAACGGTTTGTCGTCTGCACTTTCCATAAAATCGATGGCACCTTTGGTCATCCACTCAAAATTATGGAAACATTTTTTAGGAATGGGATTCCGTTCGTAATTACCAAAAAGAACACTTGCTGCAAAATCGAAACCGGCAACTTTCTTAATGTATTCCTGTAAATTTTTCTGATATACTTTTAACTTATTGTCAACTTCGGGCAAATAGGGATTTACATCATCGCCAAACTTTGGAAACGACAACGACGATTTATCTCCTCCCAAATGGTATTTCCCAACAAAACCTGTATAATAACCGGCCTCATTTAAATATTCGGCTATGGTTTTATCTTTTTCCGAAAGATGTGTGTTCCACGCAATTGAGTAGGGTTTTGTTTTTGGGTTCTCTTTCAGAAAACCTTCGTCCTGACAGCGACCTGCAAAGTTGCCGGTCATTAATGTATAACGGCTCGGAGTACACATTCCTGAGCTGCAATAGGCATTTGTAAATATTGCCCCGGCCTCCGAAAGCTTCTCAATATTTGGAGTTGGCTGTTTTCTTCCATACGCCGAAATATCAACATCGCGCATGTCGTCAGAAAAGAAGATGATAACATTTGGTCGATTATCCGTTTCGTGGCACGAGGATAAAACTGCTAATAGAAATAGTAGAATTGTAATTTTCATATGTTTATAATTATTTATTTTTTAACGGCAACATATGTATCTCGCTTATAATCATCCACCTCCCGCTAAATCGGGACAAGTTGTGTGCCAAATCTTACCATGCTCGTTTCATAAGTTTAAAATTTTTACCGTAAAGGTGCAGAGAAGAATAAAATTCCCGAATAATCGGGGCAGGTATTTTTCTTGTGTCAAAACTCTTTGTCATGCTTGTATTACAATCGTTGAGTTCTCTCCGGAAAGTAAAAAAACAGAAATTTAGTTATCTGACAATTTTTCAGAGTGTACTTACTGCAGTTTACAAAATCTCAAAAATCAGCATCCAGTCATTCTCCATTCCAGAACCGGGAGGAGTAAACTCTTTTACGCCCTCATTCCAAAAAACTCCAATTTGCTTTTTAAATCCGTTTCGCGGATTAAACCAGCTTGCTTTTACAGCACCTTTTAATTTACTCATTACAACTTTTACCGACTGACCTTTTGCAAGATAAATCAGGGCAAACGAACTGTCGGTTGAGCCGGCTGCTGCAATGTAATTTTCGCCACGGTCAACAGGTTTTTCAATTAGACTTTGGGTGGGTACAATTTTGTAGAACTTATCTTCGAGCAAACTTTTTACATGTTGTAAATCAAAAGCTCCGGGGCGATCCATCGATTCGTGCCAGTCGTACAAACAAGGGATGGCAAAACCTTCACCTTTTTTAAACATCTGCCAAATTGCATTATTCCCGTATGAGTAACCACACGCACCCGAAAGGAAATTCCAATACGCATGAACCCGAACATCGTAATCGGTAAAGAAACCCTCTTTATAAAATGATTTGTCTTTAATTAGACCATCTTTATCTAAAACTGCATCTCTGCCTCCTTCGGCTTGCGAAACATTGTAGTTCCAGAATTGAACGGCAATATCTTCGTAAGCAGGTTCACCTTCGAGTGTTGGTTTTATTGGTTGAAGGGCGCGGTCTTTTGTAGCAAATTCATAAACATTATTAAAATGTTCGTCGTGCCCACTTTGGTACATATTAAAGTCGAGCCACCACTCGTTGTGCAATTCCAACGAGGAAGATGAGTTGCCGCGTGGATGGTAAGTAATCAAGTGGTTTCCGTTATCACCTTTTTTAAGTCCGGCTGCCATCGAACGCCAAATCTCCATAACATCGTCGTTTGCAATATTCCTGTCGCCACCAAGAATCCAGACAATGGGTTTATCTTTATATCGTTTCCCTAAAAACTCTCCAAAAACAAACGCATTCTCCTTATTAAAAACAACTGGACCCGAACCCGGGTATTCCGAGAAAACTTTATCGCCCCAGGTTGGAAGCATTCCAATAAAAAGCCCAAGTTCTGCGGCTTTATTTACAATAAAATCGACATGCTCGAAATATGCTTCGTTGGGTTTTGTTGGGTCTAAATCAATAAACGGAACTTCTCCATAAGAATTTGGAGTTCGCAAACCATCTCTTTCTGCAAGCACAACTGCCTGAATAATGGAGATTTCTTTTGCTTTACGATTTTCAAGATACTCAGTTGCTTCCTCGCGGTTTAACCTATGAAACAGCTCCCACGCCGTGTCGCCAATCCAAAGAAATGGTTTTCCGTCGGTGGTTTCCAAATATCGTTTCGACTCACTTACCTGTAACTTTTGAGAATATGAATTCAGAAAAATTAAGGTGATTAGAATAATTGTTAGGTTTAGTTTTTTCATTGATTTTTAGATATTCTATTGTTGAGTGGACTCATTGTTAAAGCTCTTTTATCTTGATGTTTTTAAACCATATTTTACTACCGTGATCCTGCAAACTTATTTTTCCTTTTTTTGCTTTTCCATAATCCGGAAATTTATCCCATTTACCACTATTTCTACGTTTGTACCAATCGTCGCTCCAGGGTGTAAATTCAAGTACTTTTTTGCCATTCAACCAATATTCAGTTTTGGTTTCGGTAAATTTAATCATGGAGTTATTCCAGTTGCGGAGGTTTACTTTTTTATTGTCGTTTGGCAGGTACATTGCATAATCGGCTGCTGTTTTTTGCCAATCTTCGAGAGGATATTGAGTGCCATCGGGATTCCTGAAATCATCATCTTCAATAAGCTGGTATTCCGGTCCCGTTTCGTAGGGTGCTTTGTACTTTTCGCTCTCTATCACGTGATAAATTACTCCGCTGTTACCGTTTGGACCAAGTTTCCAATCCCATTTCAAAATAAAATTATCGTACTCTTTATCCGAAACTATGTCGCCACCAATATCGCCACCCAATCCTTGTCCAACCAAACATCCGTCTTCTACAATCCATCCTGATATGTGATCGGCGTTAAAATTAGTCCATCCGTTTGTGGTTTTTCCATCAAACAGTAACTGCCATCCATCAGCTTTTTCCTGAGTACTGAGTATATTCTCTTTTTTCGATGAATTGCATGACACTAAAAGTATCATTGCAGTGATAATCAATAAATTGCATTTTTTCATTTCTATTAATTTTTTTAATTATTATAACGACCAGCCTTCGCGGTAAGTATGTTTTATCCACTCTTCGGCAGAGGCTTTTGCAGGAATAGTTATGCGTTGCGTATCGAAACGCGGATCGCCATTTATTACGGTAAATTTATCTGAAGTTACCACGTTTACCTTATCCTCGTCGGTAACATTTGTAATACGCATATTTGCACCATCCCACAATAAAGTTTTTTTCAATTCCTGAAGACGGATTGCCAGATTTCCCATAACAACACTTTCTGAAAGAGGTCCGGAGTAATCGAAATTTGAACTGGCTTCAACTCTGTTTTCAGGAGATTCTTTACATGCTCTAACCCAGTCGTTCCAATGTCCGTTGGTTCCGTCAGTTATTCTTCTGATTGATTTTTTTGGGTCTTCATATTCGTCACGTACTTCTTTCGGGAACATGAGATTATTGTCGCCAAAAAGCCCGCACGAAATTTTTCCTTTGGTACCTATAAATAATGCTCCACCATTTCCATCGCCCATTTCCAACCCATCTTCCAAATCATCGGGACGAGGTGGCATAATTCCGCCATCAGACCAATAAACAGTTACCGGTGGCATCGCTAATTTTGGCATATTTTCCCTTGCCGGAAACTCATATTTTATGCGCGATGCGATGGGCGCACTTTCGGTATTTACCTGCGAAGAACTACCCTGAACACTCGTGGGGTATTTTAATTTTAAAGCCTGAAAAACAGGATCGAGAATATGGCAACCCATATCGCCGAGCGCACCCGTTCCAAAATCCCACCAGGCACGCCAGTTCCACGGTGTGTATGCAGAGTGATAGGGGCGCATTGCAGCCGGGCCAATCCATAAATCCCAATCGAGGGTTTTCGGAACTTTCATTTTTTCTGTCGGACGTTCCAGTCCTTGCGGCCAAATCGGGCGGTTTGTCCAGGCATGCACCTCTTTAATTTCGCCGATGGCACCGTCCCAAATCCATTCACAAATTTTACGTACCGATTCGCTCGAATTCCCCTGATTCCCCATTTGTGTAGCCACCTGATATCTTTTAGCCGTTTCGGTTAACACGCGGGTTTCGTAAACCGAATGAGCGAGTGGTTTTTGGATAAACACGTGTTTTCCGGCGCGCATTGCTGCCATTCCAACAATTGCATGACTATGATCGGGAGTTGCCACAAGCACAGCATCAATGTCTTTTTGTTGTTCGAGCATCACCCGGTAATCTTTATACTTTTTGGCAGCGGGATAATCTTTAAAAGTTTTTGCTGAATAATCCCAGTCAACATCACAAAGTGCTACAATATTTTGCCCTGTGATTTTACCCAGATCGCGACGACCGATTCCGCCTACGCCAACTCCTGCGATATTAAGTTTATCGCTGGGCGAAACATGCCCAAGCCCGCTTACCGCAAAACTTGGTAGAATTGTAAATGCAGCTCCACTTGCAGCGGTCATTCCAAGGAAATTCCTACGCGAAATTGGATTTGTGTCTTTTCCTTTTTTGCTCATTTTGATTTATTTTAGTTTAAGAATAATTTAGTTTCTATTAAAAAACTCAACAGTAACAGAGTGAATTTTTAAAAATAGTAAAAATCAATGTATTAGCGAATTTAGATAGCAAAGTTTACAGAGTAAAAGCACACTTTAAATAAGTAATATGTTATTTGCTTTTCTTAACTATCTCTATTACAGCGAAAATCACTGCGGCGCATACAAATGCTTTTCATAAACCTGGTTTCTGCTTGTACCTTCTTTATCGATTCGTTGTAACCACATTCGTAGTTTGTTGGTAAAAGGTTTTAACCATGAATTGAGTATCTTTTGGAAATTAATTTTTGAAATTTACTCTCCGGTAAAATATTGTCTCGAATCTAACTCTGTTAAATTATTAGCTTTTGCACTTGTAATCTCTAAAACAGATTTCTCAGAAATTTTATCTCCGTTGTAGGTGTAGTATTTATTTAACTCAATTTTTGCAGGCATCTGTTCTTTATACTGAACCGAAAAATCATAAGAAACATTTTTGAAATAATTGCCATTCGAACTGCCAATTGCCAGTACTTTTCCCTGTCTGTTATTTTTTGTTGATTCTACCTCTCCTTCAATATTTAACACAGAATAGTCGTTTTTATTAATTGTTATTTCACCCTTGAAACTCGTGGCATAAAAATCACCCGAACCCGATAAAGTTGGATTTGTCTGCTTAAACGAAATTGTCCAGTAATCTTTACCATTTATTGTTGGTTCATCTTTTAATTTCAAACTAAATTTGGTTGTAATGGCTGGGTTTAAAACCGACGATGCAGAGCGAACCCAGTCAAATTCTAACATCTCATCAATATTTGTTGTGCCGGTGGAGAAACGATAATCTCCATCGAATTTCTCTGTATCGATTGAATATTTTAACGATTGAAATGCATCCTTTTTTGAAGGATTTGAATAGCCGGTTTGGTCGTAAATAAGTAATTCTGCATTTTGTTTTATGGTAGAGTCGCCAACAGTTTTCTCGTTGCTGTAAATGCCAATTAGATTGTATGGACCTTGTACGAAATTATAGGGTGTATTTTCTGAAGCCATCCGTAAAATCCGGATCAATACCATGTTTTGTGCGGCAACATCCACGTCTTCAATTCCATACGATTGTGGCTCAATTTTGATTACACTAAATTCTTTATCAAAAAGTGATTTTACAGGGAATTGCCTGTTTGTAAAACCCACGGCAGAAAAATAGATATCTTTTGAAACCAAATCCTGCGGAATTTTCAACTCGAAATTACCTGCACTGTCGCTTGCTGTTCCGTGTAAAGTGCCAACTAAACCAATGTTTGTATAAGAAATTGGAGCGTTGGTTGAGGTGTTAATAACCTTGCCTCTAATAGTTTTTACAATTTTGCCCGATTGTTGAGCCATCGAATTCAAACTCAATAAAAACAGTATTCCGATTATAGATAGTATCTTCATTTCAAAATAATTTTTAATAAAAGTAAGGTTTTCATTCGAAATAAGTTATTCGTCAGTTAAAATAGAACAATTTATTAATTAAACGGTTTATATTAATTCCCATATTTATAACGTTATTTAAACGAATTATTATTTTATATATTTGTTAAAATATAAAAAGAGAAATTATGACTCAAAAATATTCGCTACTGATTTTTAGTGCCCTTGTTATATCTTTTACATCGTGTGTTACAAAAAAGAAATATCTTGAGATGGAGAGTGGACGACTTAAAGCGGAAGAACTTTCGCGCCAGCTCGGTGAAGAGAACAGTGCAAAAGCAGTCCGTATTGAAGCATTAATTGCTGATTTCGAAAGTATGAAAAATGAACTGCTGGAGAGCAACGCCACGAAAGATAGTTATATCGACTCGTTAAATAACGAGATTTTTATTTTAGATGCAAGTTTGAATAAAAATCAGGAGTCGTTGCAAGAGACAAGTTTTAATCTCGATTTTGAAAAGCAACGTTTAACGAATGCACTAAACACAAAAGATAAAACAATAAAATCGTTACAAACTAAAGTGGACGGGTTAGAAACTGAAGTTTCTAATATTAATACAGTGGTTGACCAAAAGAATTTCGAAATTGGTAAAATGAAAGATCAGCTTAAAGTGCTGGAAGGGAAAAATCAAACAGCAGATAATAAATTGGTTGAATTGCAATCTGAATTACAAAAAATAAAAGCTGAAACCGATAAGTTACAGGCAGAGATAAAAACAAAAGATACAACAATTTCGAAGTTGGAAAACAACGTAAAGTTGTTGAAAAGTGAGATTGGTAAATAAGTTGGTTGCGTGTGTTACAAAACAATAAATTATTGAATTATTTAAATTATATAGTAATGAAAAAAACAGCACTTTACATTTTAATTGCACTTTTTGGTATGGCAACTATAAGTTGTGGCGACGGTAGTAAATCAATTTTTAACGGTAAAAACCTCGATGGCTGGAAAATCCACGGTACCGAAAAATGGTACGTTGAAGATGGTCTTTTAATATGCGAAAGCGGGCCGGATGAAAAATACGGTTACCTTTCTACAGAAAAGAACTACGACGATTTTGAAATTACACTTGAGTTTTTGCAGGAGGCAGACGGTAACAGCGGCGTCTTCTTCCGTTCAACTTTCGATGGAACAAAAGTTAGCGGCTGGCAGGTTGAAGTTGCCCCACCAAATCACGACACCGGCGGTATTTACGAATCGTACGGGCGTGGCTGGCTGGTACAGATTCCCGACGAAAAAGAGAACATCCTGAAAATGGGGGAATGGAATACAATGAAAATAAAAGCTGTTGGTGGCCACGTTACAACCTGGTTAAACGGCCAACAAATGGTTGACATTACCGACGATAAAATTGCTGAAGGGAAAGGCGCAATTGCGCTGCAAATTCATTCGGGCGGCGGTATAAAAGTCTCGTGGAGAAACATAAAAATTAAGGAGTTATAGGAAATTAAGCTCAAAAAAAATGGCCATCCCATATAATTTGGATGGTCATTTTTTTTGTAAATAGAACTATTTTTCAGGAACTTTATTTGCGGCTTTCTCTAACAAATAGTAGTGGTAGTATTCGATAATAGAAGCACGAATTTGATACTCAGTTGAAGTGTAGGGTAACACATTTTCGTTGTTAAACCAAATCATAAAAGAGTCGGCTTGCATTTTGTTTAGCCCGGTTAACATCATCACTTTTTCGTTGTTGTAATTTTTCGAGTGCATCTCCCAGTTTCTTTCCAAAGCAATTGCATCGCGTGTTTTTCGTTTGCGCTTTTCCTTTTTACTTAAATAATATTGCCAATATGAAACGGGATTAAAAAAAGCTGCCAGAATAGGCGGAGCTTCGTTAAATGCATCACCTCGTAATTCGGGCGCAATGTCAATAGTTTTACCCGAACCAATTCCCATGTCAACCCGTTGCTTTTCGCCGGTTACCTGCACTTCGCCAACGGCATAATTCATTGGTTTCATAACAAAAGTAAACACATCGTATTCGCTATAATAACGAGGCACTTTAAGTACCGCATGTTCATATCCAACCGATGTAATTACCAAACTATCAATATTTAACATCTCCAACGAAAAATAACCTTCTCCGTTTGTAATTGTGCCGGTATGAGTACGATTGTTTATTATATTTGCGTACGGAACAGCAGAACTGTCGGCGGCACTGATAACTTTAGCTTTAAAATTAATAAGCATCGGGTCAATCTCCTCCTCGTCAACTTGTGCGAATGCTGAAAAACAGCTTAACAGGAATAATATTAGTGGTAAATATTTTTTCAATGTCTAGTTTTTATGCTCTATACTATAATTATTGTTGTATAATTTTTTGCCACCGATTCGCATATTTAGAAAAGGAACTATTTCAAAATAAATTCTTAATCTGAGAATCTGCGGCTCCTCTTTTTCCCCCAAAAATATGTAAAAGTTTTATTTTGATAAGATTATAATACAATTTAACTGAATGTTTAACAAGTTTTAAGGGAATGGATGGCATCGCTTCGAGCGATGATATCCGTTAGCTTCACTTTCTCACGGATAGCATCTAACCTCCTTCGTCGGTAGTAGATACCATCCTATTTCATCGAAGCAATCCGCTCTTCCAGAACTTTTATTTTCGACTCGGCATCGGCTTGTTTTGCTTTCTCTTTGGCAACCACAGCTTCCGGCGCATTATCTACAAATCTCTCGTTACTCAGTTTTTTCTGAACCGAAATTAAAAATCCCTTTGTATATTTTAACTCCTCTTCCAGCTTTTTCAGCTCCTCTTCAACATCGATAAAACCATCTAACGGAATATAGAAATTGGTAGATTTTACACGGTACGATGCCGCTCCTTTTACCTCCTCGTCAACCATCTTCAACTCCGAAATGTTTCCGAGTTTTATAATTATACTGTTGAATTTCGAATCAAATCCTTTGTCGCCTTTTTGTGCAAACAGCTCAATCGCATCTTTAAAAGCAATGTTTTTCTCTTTTCTGATTTTGCGGATTCCCGAAACTGCCTCCTTTACATCTTCGAAAGTTGCAAGTAATTTGGCATCGTATTTTTTAGCTTTCGGAAGCTGACTAATCATAATACTTTCACCAACTTTTCTATCCAAAAGTAACTGCCATATTTCCTCTGTAATAAACGGCATAAACGGATGCATCAAACGTAACATCTGGTCGAACAGATCAACAACTTCGCTGTACGTTTTTGCGTCAATTGGTTTTTGGTAGGGCGGTTTAACCATCTCCAGCAACCAGCCCGAAAACTCATCGCGAACAGTTGTATAAACTGTCATCAACGCTTCCGAAATACGAAACTGGTCGAACTGAGAATCCAGTGTGTCAACCACTTCGCTAAGTTTATTTTGAAACCACTCGACTGCCAGTTTCGAATGTTCCGGTTGTTCAATTTCGGCAGATACTTCCCAGTTTTTTACAAGTCGGAAAGCGTTCCATATTTTAGTTGAAAAACCTGCTCCTTGTTGCGGCATTCCGTTGTCGTAAAGCAAATCGCCACCGGCAGGCGAGCAGAGTAACATTCCAACGCGAACTCCGTCGGCTCCATACTTTTGAATTAATTCGAGCGGGTCGGGCGAATTGCCCAGCGACTTCGACATTTTTCGTCGCTGCTCGTCGCGCACCATTCCGGTAAAATATACATTCTTAAAAGGCAGTTCATCTCTGAATTCATAACCCGAAATTATCATTCGAGCCACCCAAAAGAAAATAATATCGGGTGCAGTTACCAAATCCGACGATGGGTAATAATAATTAACCTCATTGTTATCGGGTTCTCTAATTCCATCGAAAACCGAAATGGGCCACAACCAGCTCGAAAACCAGGTATCCAGCGCATCTTCATCCTGAATCAAATCGAAACCACCCTCTGCCAAACTGGGGTGTTTTGCCAAAGCGAGTTCGTGTGCCTCTTCTTTTGAAGCGGCTACCACGTAACCGTAGTTTTTTTCTCCATCACTTTGGGGGAGGGTTGGGGAGGGGCTTATATAATAAACCGGAATTTGATGCCCCCACCACAACTGGCGACTAATGCACCAGTCTTTAATATTACCCATCCAGTGACGGTAAATATTTTTAAATTTTGCCGGGTGAAACTGAATGTTGTCATTCATCACATTTTCCAGCGCGGGTTTTACCAGCTCGTCCATTTTCAGGAACCACTGTGCCGAAAGTTTTGGCTCGATAACTACGTCAGTCCGCTCCGAGAAACCCACTTTATTTGTATAGTCTTCAATTTTTGCGAGGCTGCCCGCAGCTTTCAGCTCTTCAACAATTTTATCACGAACATCAAAACGGTCCTCTCCAATATGTAATTCTGCTTTTTCGCTTAAAGTACCATCATCATTAAAAATATCAATCGACGGCAGGTTGTGTTTCATCCCGATTTCGTAATCGTGAATATCGTGCGCCGGAGTAATTTTCAAACAGCCCGTACCAAATTCCATATCCACATAATCGTCTTCAATAATAGGTATCGAACGATTAATCAGCGGAACCAAAACACGCTTCCCTTTTAGGTGAGCAAAACGCTCGTCGGCCGGATTCACACAAACCGCCGTGTCGCCTAAAATTGTTTCGGGGCGCGTAGTTGCAATTGTGAGGAACTCTTGTTTTCCCCCCTCGGGGGGATTAAGGGGGGCTTCAATTCGATACTTCAAATAGTACAATTTCCCCTGTACCTCTTTATGAATAACCTCTTCGTCAGACAGCGCGGTTTTTGCCGACGGATCCCAGTTTACCATTCGTACACCACGGTAAACCAAACCTTTATTAAACAGGTCAATAAAAACTTTAATAACCGACTCGCTGCGCACCTCGTCCATTGTAAAAGCGGTACGATCCCAGTCGCACGAAGCACCCAGTTTTTTCAGTTGCTCCAGAATAATTCCACCGTGTTTATCGGTCCAGTCCCAGGCATGTTTTAGAAATTCCTCGCGCGACAAATCATATTTATCAATTCCTTCAGCATTCAGTTTATTTACAACTTTTGCTTCGGTGGCAATCGATGCGTGGTCGGTGCCCGGAACCCAGCACGCATTTTTCCCGGTCATCCGGGCACGGCGCACCAAAATATCCTGAATCGTATTGTTCAGCATGTGTCCCATGTGCAACACGCCGGTAACATTTGGCGGCGGTATTACAATTGTGTACGGCTCTCGCTCGTCGGGTGTCGAATGGAAATATTTATTATCCATCCAGTATTTGTACCACTTATCTTCAACCTCCTCCGGGTTATATTTGCTCGGAATTTCCATAATTCGAATTCTAAATTTTTTGAGGGGCAAATGTACAATGAAAAGTTTAAAACAGGAAGTTACAGGTTGCAGGTTTCGGGTTTCAGGTTAAAAGTTTAAAGTTAGGGTTGTATCTAACCTGATTAATTCATAAGTTTTCGTTATGAGAAGCAAAAATACAAAGAATAAAGGGAAGCGCAGGTTTTCAAATCGTAGGAATAGCCGTAGCTATTTTGAGATTTGAAAACAGAGCATTGCCTTTATTCAAAGTAGTTTGGCTTCGGAATAGAAATATTTGTGAATTATTCAGGTTAAATCAATAAGGAGTGTTTTTTTGCTGGCAGCCGGGCTTTCCGCAAGTAGTTGCCTCGTTTCGCCGGGGTTCATTAGTTTGTTGTCGGGGCTTCCTTCGGTCGCCCGCCACAAACTATTCACCCAACGTCTCAACTTCGCCAAGCTACTTTCTGCAATCCCTGCCAGTTTTCTCCTATCCCTCGTTTGCAACTTGAAATAAAAATCCCTAAGGGAGGTGCAACTCCCTTAGGGATTTCATTTATTAACTTCTTAAATTTGCATCTCCTTGTTTTTTATAGTAATTTCAAAAATCAAATTTAGTAGTTAAACCTTTTATTTAATAAATCATGAAAAAAATAGTATTTGTCTTATGCCTTTTGTTTCCTATGTTTATTGTTGCTCAAACCATTCAAGTTGATTTAAAAAGTGGAAAATCATTTATTGGGCGCTTAAAAAATATTGGTACTAAAAATAATAACTTAATTTTTTGGGATAAAGTAGTAGGTACTGATGTTAACTATGTTGATGTAAGTGATATAAGTGCAATAATGGGAGCATTATATAATTCTCAGAAAAAAACTATTTTAAAGAAAAATCCTAGAATTATCTTTTATTCAGGAAACCTAACAAAAAGGGACTATAAGCAACAAAACATTGTTGTTCTATCTAACAAAAACAATTCTTCTCAACAGCAGAGTCAGCAGGGAACAGTTACACATTATCAGCCAACATCAGGTGACCTTATGCAACTCGCAGGAAAACGTTATTTAGCTGGAGTAAGTGTTGGTTTAGGTGGTGGTGTTCTTGCGGCAATTGGTTCTTACAAAGGGAATACTACATTAACTTATATAGGTGGTGGTACGGCGGTAATTGGTGTAATAATCTCAATTACAGGGCATTTTAAATTGATTGAAGCAGGAAAAGCTATGAATAGAGAAGCTGTCACTCTGTCAGCTTCAGATAATGGCATTGGTTTGGCAATTAATTTTTAAATACTATTAAACAATTACAAATTTTCATTTTGCTCAAAACTTCGCCTACCCCGTTTGCAATAAGGGGCGCGTTGTAGGTCGCTTTTAATGGTATTTATAAAAAAAGAAATTGATATATGAAAACAGGACAACTGAGTTACAAACTCAAAATCAGCTTACCCCTCGTTGCAAGCGTGGGGGAGACAGAAATTCACAAATGAAATAAATTTGTTAAACTGACTCCCTTTTTTGTCATAAAAAAATAATTTTATACTTATTGAGTCCACTCTGAAAAGTCATCAGATGAATCATTTAGCAGAAACACAGGAAATTCAAATCTGGCAATCAGTTGGTTACAAATTCATCAGATGACTAAAAGTCCATTTATTTACTTTTCGGAGAGGACTCACTTAATGAAGTTGTTTAAAGTTATTCAGAGGTTTTTACTGATATAAATTTATACCCGAACCTAAAAGCTAAATGGATTGCGTATATAATTCTAATTTGGTTGAACCAGAGGATATTTCTTGTCATACAAATTCAGTTGTCGGGCTTTCCAAACTGCGCCTTCCAAAAAAACCGGATGTGGTAAATGAACATCCCAAATGCCTAAAGATTTAAGCATCGTTTTTGTACGGTCGATATTTTGCATTGCAACATCGTTCTGCTCCGAAATATCTTCTGAAAGATTATAAAGCATTGGCAGACGGTCGGGCAGGCGAATTAATTTCCAGTCTCCTTCGCGAATTGCAGCACTTATTGTAAAACGCCAATGCAATATTTCGTGAGGGATACCAGCATTTTTATCCAAAATAAAAGGCATCAGATCAACACCTTCAAATTTCACTTTATCGGTTTGTTTACCTCCTGCCAGATTAAAAAAAGTAGCAGCAAAGTCGAGCGAGATTACAGGATTTTCGTACGTTGTTCCCGCAGGTATTTTACCTTTCCAATTCATAATAAACGGAACACGAATCCCGCCATCGAGTAAAATTCCTTTTTGGCCGTTTAGTGGTGCATTAATCGAACCGTTTGTATCAACCGGACCGCCGTTATCGCTAATAAAAACAATTATTGTGTTTTCTAACAAACCCTCTTTTTTAACAGTTTCCATAATTTTCCCCACGTTAATATCGAGGCGGTAAACCATGGCACAATATGTCTGTCGCTTTTTATTTTTTATATTTTTGAATAATTCCAAATCGGCTTCTGTTGCTTGCATTGGGGCATGTGGCGCATTAAACGAAGCGAACAAAAAGAAGGGTTCGTTTTTATGACGTTTTATAAAATCAACACATTCGTCGCCTTTGTCGTCGGTAATATATGTTATTTTCTGCGGTGTTTTGTAGTTACATTCAATTGGGGCTTTGTATCCTTTACCGTCGGGTTTACTATCAAAATAGTCGTGCCCGCCACCGGTGTATCCCCAAAATTCATCGAATCCACGTTTTAGCGGATGAAACTGAGGTTCGTACCCCAAATGCCATTTGCCAATTAATCCGGTTACGTAACCAAGGTTGCGCAAACGGGTTGCAATGGTAGTTTCGGTTAATGGTAATCCCAAATATTGCGGGTCAAAACCGGGTTGGTTACCGCCCAAATTATTATCATGCCCGAAACTAACTCCGTATCGTCCTGTTAATAATCCGGCTCGCGACGGACTACAAACCGGTGCAGAAACATATCCCTGAGTAAAGTTCATTCCTTCGGCAGCCAGCTTGTCGATATTGGGAGTTGATATCTGTTTGCTACCATTAAGACTGAGGTCGCCAAAACCTAAGTCATCTGCTACTACTAAAATAAAATTGGGTTTTTGTTGTTCGTTTTGGGCAAATGTCAAGTTTGTTGCTAAAAACAGAACCAGTAAAAATATTATTGATTTCATGTTAATCTAAGCTTTAAATTTATTCCTGTTTGTAATCCGGATTCAATTTAGTGGGAACGGGTGCATTTGTTTCAACTCTCCACTTATCTAATATTGCAAGTAACTCTTCTGCCTTTTCAGTATTCGATTTGGCAAGATTATTTTTCTCGCTGATATCGTCCTTCAGGTTATACAATTCAACATCGTTATTTTCGAAGTACTGAATGAGTTTCCAATCGCCCAAACGAATTGCAGAACCCGGTCGGGTGCGAAATTTTACATCCTGAGTTTCAATATTTCCACCTTCGAGATAAATTGGAAAGTGCCAGAAAAGTGGACGGTCTTTAAGTTCTCCTCCTTTTAAAATTGGCAGAATAGATTGCCCGTCTAAAATTTTATCAGTAGGTTTTTTAATACCGGCAACCTCTAAAATGGTTGGATAAAAATCGAGATTAGTAACTGCAATATCAGATTTTGTAGCGGCTTTTATTTTGCCATCCCAATAAACAAACATTGGTTCCCTGATTCCACCTTCGTAATATGCACCTTTACCGGCACGCAGCGGCCACTGTTTTGTTACCCGGTACAAACCGCCATTATCAGAAATAAAGATGATAAAAGTATTTTCTAGCTTGCCGGATTCTTCCAAATTAGCAATCATTCTTCCAATCTGTGTATCCAAATTTTCAACCATTGTAGCATATTTTGCATTGTTCTGTCCGTTCCATTCCGGTTTATTATCATATTTTGGAAGTAATTCTTTTACCGGTTGAATAGGCGTGTGAACTGCGTATGGCGAGTAGTACATAAAGAATGGCTGGTTGTTTACCGAATTTAAAAAATCGAGGGTTTTGTCCATCACTAGATTTGTAAGGTAATAATTATCCGATGGTGCTTTCAACGATTCAACACGTTTGTAAGGCGGATAATAACTACCTGGATTCCCGGCATGACTTCCCCCAATATTTACATCGAACCCCTGAGTTTTTGGGTCATCGTTCAGATGCCATTTACCGGCATGGCAAGTTACATAACCGGCATCTTTCAACGCTTCTGTTAAAATATACTGACTGTCGGGAAGTGTCTCGTTATTTTTTGTTGGAATGAGTTTTCGTGTTTTACTTTTTCCCCGCTCCGAAGTGCCAACCGTATAAATTCCGTGGCGTTGAGTCCATTGTCCGCTCATCATGCAGGCACGGCTGGGTGCACAATTTGCTGCTGCTGCATAAGCATTTGTAAAAATCATTCCCTGTGCTGCCAGCGCATCAATATTCGGTGTCTCGTAATATTCCGAACCCATAAAACCCACATCGCGCCATCCCATATCATCGATATTAATAAGCAGAATATTGGGTTTTTGAACCTCTTTTTTAGCACTATTATTTGTACACGAAAAGAGTAAAGTAAGGGTGGCAAATACTGAAACAATAATTAAACCTTTAAATTTCATAAGTTCTTATTTTTCTTTTTGTTTCAAATGTAATATGATTTTTATGGATAAAAAAGAATAAACAGAATACAATATTAAAGTGTCATATAGAATTGACAATCCGACTAAAAATAAACTTCTACGTTTACATTTTCGCGGTCAAATCCTTTCTCTTTAAGAATTTCCATCGAATCGAAAATCATATCACTGTTTCCACAAATATAAAAACAGGTATTTTTACTGAATTCAATAGTTTTAAGATATTCGGTTAGTCTGCCATTAAAATCAGCATTTTCGTCGCGCGATGCGCAAACAACAAGTCTGTTTGGTTGATAGTCATCTTTCTCGTAGGCTTCGTTGGCAAATCGTACGCCGTGAATTACCTGATAATCTAAACCGGGATAACTTTTTACCATACTATGAAAGGGTGCGATACCGGTTCCGCTAGCAATAAAAATATGTTTATGCGAATTCAAATTCTTTTCGTCGACACCAAACTTCCCGAATGGTCCGTGAACCTCAACAAATTCACCTTTTTTCAGATGTTTCAGTTTTGGGGAGAAATATCCACCCGCAACTTCTTTTACTAAAATCTCCAGATTATCCCCGTTCTCGGCACTGTAAATCGAATATTCCCGGCTCTGGTAATCGCCTTTTATCGCCAACGAAATGTGTTGCCCCGCAGTATATTTAAACCTGCTTTTTGGAAGTGTTAACACAAAAGTATTCTCGGTTAAATTCCTGAGATTTTCAACTTTATAGTATTTTGTATCTATCTGTATTCCTGATTTTAAATCTATCATCGTAAATATTTTTGTTTTAAAACACCGCGAAAATACAATGGTTTTAAAATAAAATACAAATTGGTATTTTATATGTAATTGTATTGTCAATTAATTAACCGATAATTAACACAATTGTTCGTGAGATAAAATCTCATAAAGGCGCAGAGACGCAAAAAATAGAATTTAAAAATTTGACAATAGTTATTAATTGTGACTTTGCGAGATGATATTTTTGTTAAAATTTCAAATAAAAATCGCGAGTTAGCTGTTTGTACATTTCAGTATAATCTGTGCCGGTTTCGTTGTAAATAATAAGGAGATCTTTTTTTAGAAGAGTTGGTTTTTTTGTGAATTCCAATAAATACCGGTTTGCTTCTTTTTTAGAATTGGGTTTTACTTTAGTTAACTTGCCTAAATACAGACCATAGTTTTGTGCCAGTTCAATAAATTCGTTGGCTGGAATAACCGGCAAAATAACTGCCAACTTTCCATTTTCAGCAAGGAGTTGTGCCGCCCCTTTTATTAATTCTGAAAAGGGTAACAGATCGTTGTGGCGTGCTATGGCAAGGTTTTTAATTTCGTTTTTATAGCTGTTTGTAAAAAAGGGTGGGTTCGAAATAATCAGATCGAATTTTTCTTTTGATGAAACAACAAATTCCTGAAAAGAGATATTTTTTACTGCAACCCGATTTTTCCAGGGAGATTTTTGAACATTTTCGGTTGCCTCATAAGCTGCATTTTTCTCAATCTCAATACCCAGTACTTTTGCATGGCAGCGTTGTGCAATCATCAGCGAAATTAATCCGGTTCCCGCACCCACATCTAAAGCAGTTTTTGTTCCGTCAACATTTGCCCACGCACCAAGAAGTACTCCGTCGGTGCCAACTTTCATTGCCGATTTTTCCTGAATAATTTTGAACTGTTTAAATTGGAAATAGTTGTTTGCCATAATTTGAATCTCTCGCAAAGTACTATAAAAGTTAGATATAGTCATACTCTCACGGGAAGTGATAGCATGACCCGGATATTAAAATTTCTCAAAAACTCCCAGCCCAAAAAGTGCAAAGTCGTATTTAATTGGGTCGGTCGGGTCGAATTTACGGAGTGTATTTGTTATCTCAGCTACCGCTTTCCAGTCGTTCGATTTGCGATGTAAAAGACCAAGTTTACGTCCAACATTTCCGGTGTGTACATCAAGTGGCAGCATTAATTCCGATGCCGGAATTCCTTTCCATATTCCAAAATCGACACCACTTTTATTGTCTCTTACCATCCACCGCAAAAACATGTTTAACCGTTTACCCGACGAGCCTTTTTGTACGTTGGAAATATGTTTTCGGGTACGCTCGCCCGGCAATTCAAAAAATACTTTAAACAGATTTTCCAGTGCCGATTTTACTGTGTTATCATCTCGAAAACCCTTCTCGAAAACAGACTCTAAACCACTATAATTTTGATAAATATTTTTTAGCGAGTTAATAAAATATATACAATCGGTACCATTAAAAGTGCGGTGTACAAATGTTTCTAATTGCTGAATTTCGCTTTTTGAGGCATTTAAAATAAAATCGTGGGGTTGATTACCCATTAAAGAGTTTAGCCTTTCGGCATTTTTTATTATTGAAGTTCGGTTACCCCACGCAATTGTTGCAGTTAAAAAACCAGAGATTTCGATATCTTCTTTTTGGGTAAATTTTCGTGGAATCTGAATTGGGTCGGTTTCAATAAAAGCAGGCTGATTAAACAGTTCAACTTTTTCATCCAGAAATTCTTTCAACTCAGTTAGATTCATAATCTTTTTTTAGTTCTTCCTGCATTTTAGCATTAACGCATTCACATATTCCTGCATTTTCTTATTCAATCACCCCATCTTTTATATGAATAATCTTATCGGAGCGTTCAGCAAAATTATCGTCGTGAGTTACAATAATAAAGGTTTGTCCGAAATCGTCGCGAAGTTTAAAAAGGAGTTCGTGCAGTTCGTTGCGGTTTGCCGAATCGAGATTTCCAGAGGGCTCGTCGGCAAGTACCACCGACGGACTGTTTACCAACGCCCGTGCCACGGCAACCCGCTGTTTTTCGCCACCCGAAAGTTCTGAAGGTTTGTGTTCAATACGATCTGTTAATCCCAAATAATCTAATAATTCTAAAGCTCTTTTTTCTGCTTCGGTCTTAGATTTATTAGCAATAAAAGCCGGAATACAAACATTTTCGAGAGCAGTAAATTCGGGTAAAAGATGGTGAAACTGAAATACAAATCCAATTTCCCGGTTACGAAACATAGCCATCTCTTTTTCAGAAAAAGATGAAATATTTTTATCGTTAAAGAAAATATCTCCGCTGTCGGGTTTACTTAAAGTTCCAAGAATTTGTAACAGAGTTGTTTTCCCGGCACCGCTTGCACCAACAATGGAATGTATTTTGCCCGATGGAATTTCAAGGTTAATACCTTTTAAAACTTCGAGGCTGCCAAACGATTTTTTTATGTTTTGTGCTTTTATCAAAAGTTGAGTTTAACTGTTTACAATTTCCCAAATTAAATAAATAATGTACAATCCGATTAAAAATATTCCGGTAAATTTCCCGACTCTCCATCTGCTAAATAGCAACAGTAAAAATAGAATAATTACCGATGCAAATAATATAATTGACGAATTTACCATGTCGCCTCCGGCAGAAATTGTATCGCCCGAAATTAACATTACAAAAAGGAATGGCAATCCCAATCCAACTAAAATATCGAAAATATTAGAGCCAATTGCATTGCTCACTGCCATGTCGCTACGTCCTTCGCGGGCAACAATTACCGACGAAAAAAGATCGGGAATTGAAGTTCCCACAGCAAGTACAGTAAGCGCAATAATTGCTTCCGGAATATTAAGAATATGGGCCGAAACAACTGCCACTTCAACTAAAACAAAACTAATTGCAGCAATCAGAATAATCGATATGAAAAACACGATATAGTAATATTTCTGCGAAGGGAAAATAAATTTCAATGGCAGGTCTATGAACTTTGTATATTTGTTGTGTTCGCCATGTACATCTTCTTCTGGAGTTGAAGATACCATATCTTTATAGGGGAATAATTTCCTCCAGTAAATTGCGGCAAATACATAAACTACATAAACGGCAAGAAAAACGGTTGCTTCGTTAATGGTGAAAACCCCGTCCCAAATAAACCAAACCAGGAGTGCTACGGAAGTGGTGTAAAAAAGTAAATCTCTAGTCATGGGCTGCCAGGTGAGTTTTGCTTTTTTAACAAAAGCCGCCGCACCAATAATAACCAACAGGTTAAAAATTGCGCTTCCCACAATACTGCCAATACCAATTGCCTGATGATTACCCGGTTTTAAAACTGCAAAAAGTGCAACAAAAAGTTCGGGCGCACTCGATCCAACTGCCATTAACGTTGCTCCGGCAGCATCGCTTGATAAACGAAGGTCTTTAGATATTTTATCGAGAGACGATATAAAAAACAGATCGACAATTCGTGCCAGTAAAACAAAACAAGCCAATAATATTATGATATAAATTGCAATCATTAATTCATTTTGTTTTACCGGTGATATTAATCTTCGAAATGATCGGTTATTCCTTTTTTAATATCGCTGGTCTCTTTATTAACTGTTGACGTAACGTCGTCTATATCTTTCTTAATATCAGAAGTATAGTCGTTCATTTCGCGCTTAATCTCGTTTGTTGCTTTTTTAAACTCGCGCATTCCTTTCCCGAGAGTTTTAGCAATATCAGGAATTGCTTTTGCCCCAAAAAACAGAAGTGCCAGCATCATTACCAGAACAATTTCGCCGCCACTTATAAATAAAATGTAGTTCATTACTATTGCTTTAATACACAAATATATAAAAAGATTGAAGTCAGAAGTCGGAAGACCGAAGATGTTTTTCTCCCGTCTTCTAACTTCTGACTCTCTTACTATTTTTTACGCTTAGCAATTACTTTGGCTACTCGTTTCTGAGTGTCGAAAGCAATTGGAGTTGCAATAAAAAGTGATGAATATGTACCTACAATTACACCAACCATTAATGCAAATGTAAATCCACGAATAGTTGCACCACCGAATAAGAAGATAGCAAACAGCACTGCAAATGTTGAAAGAGAAGTACTAAAAGTACGACGCAATGTACTGTTTAATGCATGATTCACATTTTCGTCTCTATCGCGTTTTGGATAGATATGTAAGTATTCACGAATACGGTCGAACACAACCACGGTATCGTTAATAGAATAACCTACCACCGTTAAAATTGCTGCAATAAATGCCTGGTCAATTTCTAACGAGAAAGGTAACAATCCATACAGTAGCGAGAATATACCCAGTACAATTAACGAATCGTGTGTAAGTGCTGCAATAGCACCTAAACCATATTGCCAGTTACGGAAACGGATTAAAATATAGAGGAAAATAATTATCAACGAAAATCCAATTGCAATGGCTGAATCTTTTCTGATATCATCGGAAATAGTAGGTCCTACTTTTTGCGAACTCTGTTGATAAATATCAGTAAACTGCTCTAAAGTAACATCGCTGCTAATAAAATTACCAGCTTGTAATCCTTTCATTAACAGCTCTTCAACTTCGTTGTCAACGGTTTCGCTTGTTTCATCAATTTTATATTCAGTAGTAACTTTAACCTGGTTGCTTTCGCCATAAGTTTTTACTTCCGGAGCTTCTCCAAAAACTGCTGTTAATGCATCCTGAACTTCATTTACTTTTACATCTTCATCGAAACGAACTACATAGGTACGACCTCCTTTAAAATCGATACCATAATTTAACCCGCGAACAAAGAATGAACCGATTGAAAGAATAATAAATGCTCCTGAAATTATATAGAAAATCTTCTTTTTCCCCATAAAATTAATCGCAGTATTTCGTAACCAGTCTTTAGTAAATTTTGAAGTAAATGTAATTTTATCAGTTTTACTCAGCTTCCACTCAAAAATAATACGTGTTAAAAATATTGCTGAGAACAATGAAGTTAGAATACCAATAATTAATGTTGTAGCAAAACCTTTAATCGGGCCCGAACCAAACAGATAAAGTACAATACCTGTTAATAAAGTAGTAACCTGCCCATCGATAATTGCCGAGTAAGCATTTTTATAACCATCAGAAATTGCAAGTTTAATACCTTTTCCGGCATTTAACTCTTCCTGCACCCTTTCGTAAATAAGTACGTTTGCATCAACCGACATACCAATTGTAAGTACAATACCCGCAATACCCGGCAATGTTAACACGGCTCCCAACGAAGCGAGAATTCCGATAATAAAGAATAAGTTGGCAACTAATACAATATTTGCAACCAAACCTGCATTTTTACTATAGAAGAAAAACATGTAAACCAGAATCAGAATAAAAGCAATCATGAATGATAGCATACCACTATTAATTGCTTCTTGTCCCAACGACGGACCAACAATTGCTTCCTGAATAATACGAGCCGGAGCCGGCATTTTACCCGACTTTAAAATATTTGCAAGGTCTTTCGCCTCTTCAATACTTTCAAGGCCGGTAATACTTGAACGACCACCTGAGATTTCGCCCTGAACAGTTGGAAACGAACGAACATAACCATCTAAAACAATTGCAATAGATTTGCCAATATTCTCTTTTGTCATGCGCGACCAAATTTTGTCGCCTTCGCTATTCATGTACATTGTTACCTCGGGACTCGAGCCAAACTGGTCGAAATCCTGGCGGGCATCGGTAATTACATCTCCGTCTAATGGAGCACGTCCGTCGCGGGTTGTAATTTTTAAAGCAATTAAGCGGAAGAAATTCCCTTCAGCATCAGCAGATTTTGCTGTCCAGCGGAAAGTCATATTTCTTGGGAAAATATTTTTTACCTGCTCGAGGTGTAAATATTCATTAATTTTTGCTGTGTCTTTAAAATGAGCCATTCCCACAATTGGCCCGGGGAACAGTTGTCCCGATTGATCGGTACTAGGATTTAACAAAGCAAATAGCGGATAATCTTTTTTGAAATCTGCTAAATTATCGAGCGACGATGTTGAGTCAGACTCAGCACCTGCTTCTAATTCAGAAAGCAACGAGCTCTCTGTGTCAGTTGAATCAACAGCTTCTGTATTTTCTGTCTCTGTTGAAACTTCTTCTGTATCCTCAACAGTCGAAGTTTCCATATCTTTAATTTTCTGGTTTGCAAGAAGCAGATATTGGTAAGCCTCCTGGTTTTCATAAGTCTCCCAGAACTCTAACATTGCAGTTCCCTGCAAAAGATTACGAACCCTGTTTTGGTCTTTTACTCCCGGTAATTCAACCAAAATACGACCTTTGGTTTGCAACTGCTGAATATTAGGTTGAGCCACTCCAAAACGGTCGATACGAGTACGAATAATATTAAACGAGTTGTCGATTGCTGCATCGGTTTCTTCATTTATCACCTTTAAAACATCGGCATTCGAAGTATTAAAATTAATACGGTCGCGTAGTTCTAAAGTATTAAATACAGAAGCCATTTTCGCATTTGGATCAATCTCTTCGAAAGCCTGTCCGAACAATGTTACAAAATCTGCCTGACTATTTTCCTGCAATTGAGTTGCACGTTTCAGAGCAGCATTAAAAGTAGAGTCGGTACTGTAGTTCGACATTGCTCTGATAATTTCATTTACCGAAACTTCCAAAGTAACGTTCATACCACCTTTTAGGTCGAGACCTAAATTCATCTCCAGCTCTTTTACATCTTTAAATGTAAATTTTTTCAGTCCAAAAAAGCTATAAACTTCCTCTCCCGAAATTGAATCAAGGTAAAAAGCTTCTTGCTTTGGATCTCCTTGCGCATATTCTACAGCGTCTTTTTCAATCTGTTGTGCTTTCCAGGTAAACGATAACTGGTAAACACAAACAGCAGCCAATAGAATTGCAAATGTTAAAATTGCACCTTTGTTTTGCATTTTAATTTAGTTTTTAATGTTTAAAATTTTAAAAATATATTTTTTTGAAATTTATTCTGAATTGATATTCAAAATAGTATAAACGGGAATTTGTAAATTGTTTCACAAAAACTCCTGTTCTTTTTTAAAGTAAAAATTACTTACGAAATAAGTGGTTCGTCGTCGGGTGAAGAGAAGAAATAATTTTCAAAAACCAAATAATGATACGAAAGAATTAGTGGCGAAGTTTGTGTTTGAACTTCTGCTTTCAGTACCTGAAAATTTCTTAACTGATGATATTTTTGAATGAATTTGTCGTGCGATTGCACTTGTAATTTTCTAATTGGATTTTTCTGGTTCGAGGTTTTAACATCGAAAGTATTTATCTGGGCTACAAAATATATAACACTTTGCTCACTTGTGTTATCAGTAGATTCTGTTTGAATAACTTTCAACTTCTCAGGATTATTCTCGAAATAGATATCGAAGATTGTAGCAACACCAATTATAGCAACAAAAAATGCCGTGCGTATCAACAGTTTTCTCGATATTTTTATTTTGAAATCCATTTTATCTTTTCCCTCCTCTCCGTTAACTGACGGAAGACCGAGAGTAGCTCTCGTTGTTTTTTAAGCGTGGCAAATATACCCAAACATTTTAGGTTTGCAAAAATGCAGTGTAAAATATTGATAAGAATTAATAACGTGAATTATTGAGAATTAAAACCCGCTTTTTATAGTCGATTATCGCACGGTTTTCCATTAAAAAATCGCTTCCAATAAACCCGCAAATTTTAAGGTCGGTTATTTTTGAATAGAGTTTATTAATATGAGTCAAATCGAGTAGCGCAACTTTTAAATTCTCAATTTTGAATTTTCCAATTTGCATCGACTTTAAAACTGCGAGAGAAATCTCCTGTGGTTGATCTTCAATCCCGGCTGTGTGTATTTCGTCTGTTTCGCCTTCCAGAATAGAATAATATTCAACCAAATTTTTATCGAATACAGTTTTCGATGCACCGGTATCTATTATCCAACTTGCAGTTTTGTTATCAGCAAAACTACCGGATATTATTATATGATAATTACCGGGGTCGATTTCGGTAATTTGAAGTGGAATTTTTACTCGCATTTTGTAAAAGTAAAAATATCAGTAAACTTAGTTGGTACAATACTGAGATTCCGTATAAAACTTTACAAGTTTTTGTATAACGACGTTTCAACTTCAGTAAATTATGCCACAAAAAAAACGGCTGATTCAAAAGAATCAGCCGTTTAGTATTATTTTTTTTTATCCCTCGCCTTTTAAGAGGTTAGGCGAGGCTTATTTTACAAAATATTCATTCCGTCTAAAACATCCATAACACCTTTTACCGAAGTTGCCGAGTCTTTTAAAAGTTGTTTTTCATCGTTGTTCAAATCAACTTCAATAATTCTTTCGATACCATTTTTGCCAAGTACAACCGGTGCTCCCACAAACATATCGTTTAGCCCGTATTCACCTTCAAGTCTAACACAGCAAGGAAAAACACGTTTCTGATCCATCACAATTGCTTCAACCATTTGTGCTGCTGCCGAACCCGGTGCATACCAAGCCGAAGTTCCCATTAGATTAACTAATTCGCCGCCACCTTTTTTGGTGCGGTCAACAATTGCATTCAGTTTGTCGTCGTCAATTAATTCAGTTACCGGAATACCTGCAACAGTTGTATAACGTGGTAGCGGAACCATTGTGTCGCCGTGCCCACCCATTAACAGAGCAGAAATATCGCGAGGCGAAATGTCTAAAGCTTCGGCTAAAAACGCACGGTAACGAGCAGTGTCTAAAATCCCTGCCATTCCCATTACCTGATTTTTAGGTAATTTTGCAGTTTTAAAAGCTGCGTAAGTCATTACATCCAACGGATTAGAAACGATAATAATTTTTGCGTTAGGAGAATATTTAACCACATTCTCTGTAACACTTTTTACGATTCCTGCATTGATAGAAATTAAATCGTCGCGGCTCATTCCAGGTTTACGCGGAACACCCGAAGTAATTACTACAACCTCAGAACCGGCTGTTTTAGAATAATCGTTTGTAGAACCAACTACACGAGAATCGTAATAATTAACCGGGGCAGTTTGCCACAAATCCAAAGATTTTCCTTCTGCAATACCTTCTTTAATATCTAAAAGAACTACTTCCTGAACAATGTTTTTTTCAGCTATAATCTGAGCACATGTTGCTCCAACATTTCCTGCTCCAACTACTGTTACTTTCATTTTATTATAATTTATTTGTTTATGTATTTAAATAATTATTTCCTTAGTTTCTAAGGAGAGCCAAAGTTAATTGATTTTTTGAATCAAGGAAAAATAATCACTTAATAAAAAGAACCTATTCAGAAAGTTTAAATGCTTTTTTGTAAGGCTGTAATCAGGAAAATTTAATTAAGCCAATATGTCATTTTTAGCACTAACGCACGGTTTCGCGATGTCCAGCTTCCGGGTATATAATTGTCGGTATAAACAAGGTAAATGTCGGAAACCGGTTGGTAACGCCACTGTAAGCGCATGTTAATATTCATATTGTCAATCTGTTCGTTGTACTGTACAAATGTCGACCAGAATAATTTGTCGGTAAAAGTAACATCAATTTTAGGTCCGATTAACCAATTTTGTGAACGCTCGAATGGTGCGGGTAAATCTATGTCGGTATAATCGAAGTTTAAAGTGGCATTAATAAATGGTTGAAAACGGTATCCAATTTCTCCTTTAAAATAGTGAATTAATCCGTCATAAAAAGTTCCTCGTGCTGTTTCGAATGCCCAGTTAAAAAGTGTTTTTTTCGTTGATTCGAAACCGATATAATTTCCTGCAAAGTCGTATTTTGTACCGGCCGGCAGATAATGGTCGCCACCGTGTGTTGGATCAAAATCTTGTTGCAGTTCAACAAAAAAATCGACGTGTCCGAATCTTAATCCCGCACGATTACTGAAATTAATCTGGTAATCGAATCTGTTTTCATGCTCAATTTTTTTTAAATCAGGATTAAAAAAAGTATTCAGTTCTATTGTGGGGCCATGACTTACAATCCATTTATTTGGCACAAAAAGATATGTTATCTCGGGTGCGATATAGTTATATCCGGTACGTTGTACAAATCCTACTTCGGCCTTGTAGTTTTCGCCAACCGCTGTTTGTGTAAAACCTGCTTTAATATGTTTTGTGCTGTACATTAACATTGCCCCCTGCGAATATTGTTTGTCGGGCGAGTCGGGTTGAAACGAACGATGATAGAAAAATTTGCCATCCCAGAAGTTGTCTTTACTTTTTAAATTATAATCAACACCAATTACACGGTTAAACATTGTGGTATCGGTAGGTTGATTAAAATACTCTTTGTTCACTACAATAAATCCAATATTCGAGCGGGCAAAGAGTTTTTTCTGAACGGAAACAACGGTGAAATTCCGTGCCAGATGTTCATCAGTTTCACGGGTTGACATATTCATAAGACCGATTCGCAGGTTATTACCAATTTTACCACTTAAACGTGCACCTGCCAAAACCGGAGCATCTAAACCAATGCGACGCGAAAAGAATGGAGTTACATTTTTATATCCAAAATTTGCAAAGAGGTCGCTGTTCTCTAAAAAGAACTGGCGTTTCTCTGGAAAAAAGAGTTCGAACCTATCGAAATTAACGATTTGCTCATCTACCTCAACTTGCGAAAAATCGGGGTTGTATGTTAAATCTAAATTCATCGACGAAGAGATTCCAATTTTCGCATCGAAGCCAAAATCTTTCCGGTATTTAGCATCCGTTCCTGCTTCGTAATCTTTCGAAACTCCTCCAAAAATATATGGGATCAAAGAGAATTGCGTTTTCGATTTAGGTAGTGGTTCATCAAATTTCATAACTCCGGTGTAAGCCAGCGATGCAGTTGGGAACTGGCGCGGAACCGGTGCCCATGCCGATTTTTCATTCGATTTCAAATCTAAGCGGCTAAAATTAGTATTCCATATTTGGCTATTTTTCGGATAGCGAATGGATTTAAAAGGTATTCGCATTTCGGTAACCCACCTGTCGTCGTAATGTTTTGTTTTCGATTCCCACTTGCAATCCCAGTCGAGCGAAATGCTGTGGCCGTCAGACATTGTTCCATCCCATTTTGCTCCCGATGCTGAAACGCCAAACGAAAAACCGTTGGTTTGGTCGAGAAAAGTATCGAAGAAAACCAATAAATTATCGTTGCTGCCAAAACTAAAATCTCTTCGAAACGATTCCATAACTCTTTTACCCGGAATTGTATCGTAAAAAATCTGTGCCAGATAAAGTGCTTTGTCGTCGTAGGTCATTAATATTACCGATTGCTGATATGCAAAACCGGTATCAATAGGAAGTACCCGATAAAAATTGTCAGCTTTTTGGGCAACCATCCAATCCGACTCTTCAATAATACCATCAATCTTTATGGTCGATTGCATTTTCTTAACATTATAAATAAAGTCTTTATTGAAAGTATTTAAAGTGGTATCGCTTTCCGGTTTTTCGAACCCAATTGCGTTTGCCGAAATTGTAATAAAAAAAAATACAATTAGTAGAGAGATTTGTTTTATAATAAACATCTATTTAATTAATTTAGGTATTGAATGGCGCAAAGGTATTCGAATTGTGAAAACAACAATAACAGATTTCTTATTTTTTTTAAATTTTTATTTACATTTTTTCAATTCCAATGCCAGGTAAATTGTTAAGCGTTACTTTTCCGTTAATTACTTCCATTCCTCTAAAAACATCGTTGCTAATTAATAGGTTTCCATCGAGATCTGCCCAATCTACAAGTGGCGAAAGTTGTGCTGCCGCCGAAACGGCACACGATGTTTCGGTCATACAGCCAATCATAACTTTCATGTCGAGTGCCCGCGCAACAGTAATCATTTTATGAGCTTCGCGCAAACCGGTGCTTTTCATCAGTTTAATATTTATTCCCGAATAAACATTTTTAAATTTAGCCACATCCGACAGTCGCTGAAAAGCTTCGTCGGCAATAGTTGGCAGCGGGCTATTTTCTGTAAGCCACGCCATGTCGTCGATTTGTGTTTTCGGCATTGGTTGTTCAATAAACTCGATACCTCTTTCACTCAGCCAGTGAATCATTTCCAAAGCATGATTTTTGTCCTTCCACCCCTGATTTACATCAACATACAACGGAACATCGGTTACCGAACGAATTGTGTTAATCATCTCTTTATCATTCCCGCCGCCGAGTTTTACTTTTAACACTTTAAATCTACCGGCTTCCTCGGTTTTTTGCTTTACAACTTCCGCAGTATCAATACCGATTGTAAAAGATGTCATCGGCGTATCTTCAGGTGTAAAGCCCCACAATTTATATAGAGGTTGATTTGCAATTTTTCCAATCAAATCGTGCAGGGCGATATCAACAGAAGCTTTGGCTGCCCTATTTTTTGTATCGATGGAATCAATATATTCCATAATTTCATCTAACGTGAAAGGATCGTTAAATTGCGACAGATCAACTTTTTTTAGGAAAGTGATTACTGATTTTTGTGACTCGCCAAGATAGGGAGGCATCGAAGCTTCTCCGTAACCAATAATTCCATTGTATTCAATTTCGGTTAAAACTACGGGAGTTGTGTCTCTTGAAAATCCGGCAACTGTAAACGTATGTTTTAATTGCAGGTTGTAAGGTTTAAATGTTAGTTTCATTTTACCGTTTCCAGAGGAAGAAACTTTCGCAAATGTTTTGTTTGCTATTACTGTACTTAGTGATGCAATACCGGCAGTTTTCATAAAGTTTCGTCTGTTGGTTTTCATTTTGTTTTGTTTATAATTTCGTTATAAAAAGCATTATTTCTAATCTGTTCAATTCCTTCGTTATCGGTTTCGCCAAGTACTCTTATTGCTTTAACAAAGCGGTTTACATAACTCGGAATGAAATTTTCGCGTCTGCTGTCGATACTGTTTATTCGTACTCTTCCCGATGCATGAATAAATTCAGTGTCACCAATGTACATTGCAACATGTGTAATAATTTCGGGATGAGTTGCAGAATCTCCTCGTCTGAAAAAAAGCAAATCACCGGGTTGTAATTTTCTCCAGTTGTAAGTAGTTGTAACTGCTTTTCCGTATTTTGCTTGTTGAGATGCATCGCGTTGCAATATAATTCCATTCATATAATATATTGTTGAAATTAAACCGCTGCAATCAATTGCTTTCGACGAGGTGCCTCCCCATAAATACGGAATACCTACAAATTTCATGGCAGTTTCAACCAAATCTTTATTATCAATCTGTTTATTGAATATTTTATTTGCATCGAGAACTTCGTCTTTTTTTACCCAGGCAATTCGGTTGTCGGGATACTGAACCTGCCAGTAATTTGTATTCGATTTTAAAACAGGTAAAATACTCCCTGCAACTAAATCGGTAACAACTTGTGCTTTATTATCGGGTTTAGAGTACGAAAAACCATACTGTTTGTTGTAGATAATTTTTTTTGAGTGTTTATAATCATCAATTTCTTTCTGGTTTTTTCTGATAATTGCAGCAGCATCGACCCATGCAATATATTTGTTGGGTGCTTGAACAAGATACCAGCCACCCTCTTTTTTTAATATACGAATTGGTGTGCCAAGTACAGCTTGCGTGGCAATCTCTGCACTGTGCCGCGGATTTGAACGTAGATTAATTACCGAATTAATTACCAATCCGTTAACAATTTGTACGTTCTCATTTTCGGGAAGTAGTTTTAAACTAATATTTACATTTGGATACCTCTTTTCAACAATTTTTGTGATTGCAGAGATAGTCTCATTTTTATCTAATTCTCCCGAAATATTTATTGTGCCGGAAGCTGAACAGGTGTAAACTTCCCAAAGAGTAACTCTTTTATCGGGGGCGTAAACCAATTCCAACGAATCGAGTAAAGAAGTAACATCAGATAACTTTTTACTTTTAGGATTTGGTGAACACGCACTAAAAATAATGAGGATTATAAAAGCAAAACAGCTTAACTTTCTATGCATTTTTATATCTTTTTAAGATAATAAAAGCCAATTTATAATAAAAAATGAGTTACTACTCAGCAGCAAAGTTAACAATAATTTGGGTGTAAGTTTTTGAAAATATTGGACGGTCGATAATTATAAATAGTTTCTTTGAATCATAGAAGAAACAATAACCATATCGAAAAAAGAATATCAGTTTAAAAGCCAAATAAAACCCATCTGGAATATGTTTTGTTAAGAACTTTGTTACCATCCATCTTGAGCAATTGGGTTAATCTATCTTTGGTGGCTTTTGGGAGTGTGCCGGATTGTTCCATTTGCTTGTAGAACATACGGATGGGGAAATTAGGCGTACCATTGTCATCACAGTATAATGGCCGAAAAATATTCTCATCGATCCGCATGGTGACTTGCTGGTGGAATTGGTTATGCCATGCCGCCCCATCTTCATATAATGAAAGCGATTTCCCTGAAAACAAGGATTTGGGTGATGTGAAGATTTTTAATTGGGCTGTTTTGGAAGATTTCCTAAACATAAAAGGTGCTTTTAATTATGAGAACAAGATACTGATAATTATTCGAATGTGCAACTATATGCTTGATTATTAATTATTTAAACTAATGAAATACTTTTCGGAGTGGACTCGAAATTATAATTAGAAAATTATCTGAAACTGAGAACAAATCTTATATCGAGCTCAGGTTAATAGCAATTGCCAAAAAGAGATAATAATTTGGAAAGTTAAATGCCTAACTCACAATTCTTAAAAAGCCTGTGCCACCTTTAAACGGAAGTGTAAAAGTGAAAGTTGTTCCGGTATTAATTGTAGATTCAAACTCCAGCTCGCCACCAAGCAGCGCAACATAATGTTGAGCAATTGAAAGTCCTATTCCTGAACCCGAAGTAGTTTCGTTAATTTTGTTTTCCAATCTGTAAAAACGGCTAAATATATTTTTAAATTCCTCCTTCGGAATACCAATTCCTGTGTCGGAAATAATAAATTTTATCTGCTCGTTCTTAATCATCTCGTAGTCGATTGTAATGTTTCCGAGCATTGTATATTTAACCGCATTATCAACTAATATTGCGAGTATTTCGCTCAATAACTTTGCATCGGTTATAAAGCCAAATTCCTGATTTGGTACACTTATTACGAGGTCAAGTTTTATATTTTTAGAATCGGGGATTAGTGTATAGTAGCGGTTATAAATATCGCGAAGTAAACTGTTTATTTCGCAGAATTGCATTTTTATATCTACCGATTGAGTTTCAATTTTCGAAAGGTGAATTGTGTTATCAATCATATTTAATAACTGTTTCCCATTTTGCGAAATGGCATCCGAGATTTCCAGTTTTTCGTTATCGTCCAATTCTGCCTCCGTCAAAATTCTCGAGAAATTGGTAATTATATTCATTGGCGTACGTATTTCGTGCGACAAGTTTGTAAGGAATGCAGACTTTAATCTGTCAGATTCTTCTGCTTTTACTAATGCTTTTCCAAGATTAAACTCGGCAGTTTTACGTTTTGTAATATCGCGTGCCACCGAAATTACCGAATGCGGGTTTAGTTTTGCAAGCCGCATTTCGTACATAAAAGTTCCGTTCGGAGTGTTCAGCGAATATTCAATATTCTCTATCGAGTTATTTTTTATTGAATCCTGAATACAGCTATAAATTTTATTAGCCATATTTTCAGGAAATCCAACGTCGTAAATTGTACTGCCAATAATATTTGCGTCTGCAATTTTAAAAAGATGACTCTCTTTTACCACAAAATCCTCGTAGGTTCCATCTTTATCAATAACAAAAAAGATATCGGGAATTGCTTCGAGTAAAACTTTATATTTTCGCTTGCTCGCTTCCAAATCGGCAAACTTCTTTTTTATTTTTGTAATGTCTTCAAAAATCAAATAAAATTTATTGTATTCCGGAATAAGAAGATGAACCTTAAACCAACGTTCCAAATTTTTTGCATGAAACTCTTTCGACTTGTTTCGCTTAAAATGAACAATTTCGTTTAAACTAAACTGATTTTTAAATATAAAATTGAAAATATATTCAGCTTTCTGATCCTGAACTTCGTAAAGGTTTATTTTGAAATTAGCCTCAAAAGCATTATTCACTTTTCCAATTGTCATTTCAACAATATTTCCTTCATTGTCATGCTCGGCATTAATCTGAACAATGGAAAAGTTCGAGTCTTGAAAAACTTTTGTAATACTTTGATTTGTAAAATCAAATTGATTTTTAAGAAGATTAATAATACCAACATATTTTTTCCGAAGGAAATATGTGGCAAAATAAATGGCAATAAATATTAATAGCGGATTTGAAGCGAGAGAATTTAATTCGGTAAACGATTCGTATAACTGGTTGGTTATCAGTAGTTGAAATGCCAGCGTTAAAATACCAAGCAAAAAATAGAATTTAATTTTAGTTTCTGAGTTAGAGAAAAATAGCAAAAATACCAGTCCTGTAAATAGTAATGCAACTGATGAGTAAATTGTATTGACACCCGGCAGATGTGTGTTAAAATCGGAAATAAAATATGTATAAATAAAAACCGGAACAGTAAAAACAGAATTTATTGTACAGTTTGCTTTGCCGTTTAATGTACACAAAATACCAAGCGAAACCATCAAAATAAGTGCAATATCGCTTATTATGTAGCTGTTATCCGAATTAATACTCAGACTGAAACTCAATAGCAAAATGGCACAGATTGCTAAAACTACCCAGATAATAAGTAATTGGAAAAGCCTTTTTTGTTCGATGCCTGATTGGCCGGCCCAGAGTTTTTTCGATAATATTTTATGTATTGTGTTTAACAATACCGTAAAGTTATTAATAACAACATAATATTGTAATTATTCCAAGAATAATTCAATTCAAAAATAGGAGCTAGTTGAATATTAAAAACTGATAAAAGTTTTGTTTTAAACTGACTGAAGTGGTTGTAACTGAAAATGAGATGATTACATATTTGGGATATTTGTTATCACTGATTTTTGTTATGATTTTCGCGAAGGAGATTCTTTAATTTTGCAAAAGAAAAAACAATTTTAAAAGATATAAAGTTATGGCAAAAGGATTTTTTAATGTGCCGGTTGCAAAAAACGAACCTATTTTAAGTTTTGCACCAGGAACTTCTGAGAGAGTTGAGCTAAAAGCGATGATTAACAAATTACGTTCAGAAGAGATTGAGTTACCAATGGTTATTGGCGGAAATGATGTTTTTACCGACCGTAAATTGCGAATGTTTCCACCACACGAAGTTGAGCACACTTTAGGTTATTATAACCAGGGAGATTCGAGCCATGTTGAAATGGCAATTGATGCGGCACTTGCTGCAAAAGAAGATTGGGCAAATTTAGGCTGGCAACACCGTGCCTCAATTTTTTTAAAAGCTGCCGATTTGTTGGCAGGTCCGTACCGCGCAAAAATAAATGCTGCAACAATGTTGGGGCAATCGAAAAATGCTTTTCAGGCAGAAATAGATGCTGCCTGCGAACTTGCAGATTTTTTCCGTTTTGGCGTTCAGGTGATGACCGATATTTATAAAATTCAACCCGAGTCGGCTCCCGGAATGTGGAACTACAACGAGTACCGCCCGCTTGAAGGATTTGTGTTTGCACTAACTCCTTTTAATTTTACTTCGATAGCTGGTAATTTACCGGCAGCACCTGCGTTAATGGGAAATGTTGTTGTTTGGAAACCTTCGAAAACTGCGGTTTATTCTGCTGGAGTTATTATGGAAATTTTTAAGGAAGCAGGTTTGCCCGATGGTGTAATTAATCTTGTTTTTGCATCAGGACCGGTTGTTGCCAATGTGGTTTTATCTCACCCCGAATTTACCGGAATACATTTTACCGGTTCAACAGAAGTGTTCCAAAGTATCTGGAAAACAATAGGCGAGAATATTTATAAGTATAAAACGTATCCGCGCATTGTTGGCGAAACAGGTGGTAAAGATTTTATTTTTGCCGATAATACAACCAGTCCGCGAACGCTTGCAATTGCAATGTTGCGTGGAGCTTTCGAATATCAGGGACAAAAATGTTCGGCTGCATCGCGTGCTTATGTTCCTAAAAGTTTATGGGCCGAAACAAAAGAAATATTGGGTAAAGAACTGGCAACAGTAAAAATGGGACCGCCCGAAGATTTTACCAATTTTGTGAATGCAGTTATCGACGAACCGTCATTCGATAAACTTAAAGGTTTTATCGATAATGCTCAAACTGATGAAGATGCAGATGTGATTTTTGGTGGAAAATGTGATAAAACAGTTGGGTATTTTATTGAACCAACAGTTATTGAAGCACACAAAACTGATTACATTACAATGGTTGAAGAGTTATTCGGGCCGGTTTTAACAGTTTATGTTTACGATGATGATAAATTGGATGAAACTTTGGAGATTCTCGACAACACTTCTATTTACGCGTTAACAGGTGCGGTGCTTTCGCAAAACCGTTACAATATCGAGAAAATTACCAAACGTTTAAGCAACGCCGCCGGCAATTTCTATATTAACGATAAACCAACCGGCGCAGTTGTTGGGCAGCAGCCTTTTGGAGGTGCGCGCGGATCGGGTACCGATGATAAAGCAGGTTCTATTTTTAACTTCCTGCGTTGGACAGCAATTCGTACAATTAAAGAGACATTTGTTCCGCCTGTAAATTATACTTATCCAAGTTTTCAACCCGACGAAGAGTAAATAAACTTATAGTTGTTTATAAAAAGGGAGTTGATTTATTCAACTCCCTTTTTTATGACTATTATTAATTATATTTTTGTGAGATAATTATGGCAGTAGAAAAAAAAGATATAAAAGAGAAGGTTACAAAAGTGTTGGGTTACAAATATTTTGTAGCCATTGTTTTATTTTTAGCATGGATTATCTTTTTTGATGAAAACAGTATTGTTGCCCACGTTCAGAATCGACAGCGTTTGCAAGAACTTATTCAGCAAAAAGTGTATTATAAAGAACGAATTATCTCCGACAAGCAAAAACTTGAAGATTTGAACTCGGGATTGGAGGAACTTGAGAAATTTGCACGCGAACAGTATTACATGTCGAAACCCAACGAAGATGTATTTATTGTTGTTGAAGAGGCAAAATAAACTGCAAATTGCCAAGGAAAGGATGGCATCCCTTTTTACGTAGAATAAAGGGATGCCATCCTTTTTTAATTCTTTGGAACAAAATCAATATCAATTTCATAGAGGTTGGATTATTTATTTTTCTTATATTGCTTTTGAAATGAACGATAATCTCGACATATTCAAAATTAAAACGAATAATATTCGGCCACAAAAGGGCAGGATATTAATTGCTGAGCCGTTTTTGCCGGGTAACTATTTTAGTCGCTCTGTTGTGTTTTTAGTGGCACACAGCAAAAAAGGTTCGGTTGGTTTTATTCTGAATAAAGAGATAGATTTTGAAATTCAGGATGTATTTCCCGATTTTCCCGATTTTGATGCAACTGTATTTTTGGGCGGTCCGGTTTCTACCGACTCCATTTATTACATTCATAAATTGGGAAGTAAACTTCCGGGAAGTATAAATGTTTTGGGCGATTTATATTGGGGTGGCGATTTTGATGTTTTGAAATCTTTGATTATTGCAGATGTAATTAAGCCTTCCGATATTCATTTTTTTCTCGGGTACTCAGGTTGGGATGCCGGTCAGTTAGATGCTGAGCTAAAGGAAGATTCGTGGCTGGTAACCGATGTTGAAGAGGCTGCTGTGATGCGTGAATTTGACGAAGTTTCGTGGACTGATTTTGTGAAAAAAGCCGGGAATCGTTATTCTATTTGGGAACATTTTCCTGAGAATCCTACTTTGAATTAGTAAAACGCCCCTCTGCCTTCGGTATCTCCCCAAAGGGAAGAATCAAAGAAAAAGAAAACAGTCGCAGTTTTAAGTTTTAGAGGTTTGTATGCTTAGGGATTATAAAGAAATAACCTAACCGTTTTGACTTGTTCTTTTGCACGCTAACTTCGTTAAAAAGCCTCGCCGTAGCTATGGCTATGCCTACGTTTTTGCCTTGTTATCGCACAAAATAACTTCGTCAATTCCAGTCATATTATTTCTTCACAAACCCTTACTATTGAACGAAGCCTGATATTGACATAAAAATATATTTCAACGTCATTCCGAATTTATTTCGGAATCTTTTAACTCAAAATAATAAGACCCTGAAACAAGTTCAGGGTGACGTATCAAATGAATGGGAAGTAAAAGACTAAGTGTTATTTATTACAACCGAACTCACATTTTCAATTACAATCAATCTCCATCAATAACTTTCTTCTTTAAAATATCATTTAATTTTTGGTGAATTTGTTTTGTAACCGGGTTAACAAATCGTTTGTTCTCAACTCCTAAAATCCACTGAATTCCTGTCTCTTCGCTGGCAAAAAAAATCTCATTCATTTCAAAAATATGCTCTTTTTTAATATTTGACAGTTCAATAGTTTTTAGTTGAAGCAGAGGTGCAGTTTCCAAAATTATATTCCGGATTGTATCTTCAAAGCAACCACTGCCAAGCGACGGAGTGATTAACACATTCTCTTTTATCATAAAAATATTCGAGCCAATTCCTTCTGAAATCATCCCTTTTTCGTTTATCAGAATCGAATTGTTAAAAGTTGAATCGCGAAGTTGCGACTGTTTTATACGCCAGTTAGTTTTGTTATAAAACAGGTGTCGGTTTAAATCGTTTGCCGAGCGTCTTTTCGATTCTGAAAAATTAACGTGTAATCCGTGCTTCGAAAAAAGAAAATCAAATTCGGGATAGCCAATCGAAGTTATTACATAATCTATTTTTGTATCGATAATAAATAGCTGGATATTAATAATTCCCGAGCGATAAAATTTATTCTTATTAAGCATCCGTTTTGTTATTCTGAATAACTCTCGCTTGTTTTTTAGAAACCCGGGAACCGAAATATTAAATACGTTAAGTTGCTGTGTAAGAAAATCGATATTTTTATTAAACAGTGGAATTCCGCCAAAACCAAACCATATTTTTTGCGACAAAATAAAAGGTTCGTCCCAAAAAAGATGCGTTAAATTTGCTTCTTCTTTTCGTAAAACTTTGCCATTAATTATTAAAAATTCCAATTGTCATCTATTTATAAAAATGCAAATAATGAATCAATAAACTGTCCAAACAAGTTAGGTTTCAATAGTATTGGAAAAATAAAACCAAAAACAGCTCCCAGGAAATGAGCATCGTGTGCAATGTTATCGTCGCCTTTTTTATCTTTCTGATACGAGTAAAACAGATACCCGATTGCGAATAAGATTCCCGGAATTGGAATTACCGCAAACAGATACAATTTCTCCCATGGATTAAAGAATATTGCTGCAAACAAAACTGCCGAAACAGCTCCCGAAGCGCCAACTGCATTGTAGTAGTAGTTGTCTTTTTGTTTTATTAAACTCAAAATATTCGATGCTAAAATTCCACCAAAATAGAGCAACAAAAAATACGCTGTCGCACGGTTACCAAAGTAGTAGCCAAAATATGCTTCAATATTTTTCCCAAAGAAAAACAGTACAAACATATTTACAATTAAATGTGTCCAGTTTGCATGTATAAACGCGTGCGAAATTAGTCTGTAATACTCTTTTTCGTGAATAATTTTTGCAGCGTTAAACTGCAACTTTATCATTAATTCTCTATTCTGAAACGCCAAATACGAAACCAGCGTTGTAACTCCAATAACAATCCATGTAATCATTTAATGTAATATTTTGTAAATCATCTCTTTTTGTAAATCAGCTTTTTCAACCATTGTCGATACGCCAAAACCCTTGCTTTTCATGTCGTACTCGCGTAAAATGCCAATAATTTCGTAGAGTTTTGTTGGCGAATATTTTCGTGCTGCAGCAATATAATCTTTAACAAAAAATGGGTGAACACCCAATTGGACCGCCGCACTTCTTTCCGATTTATCTTTTAGAAAATGAAATTTAAAAATTTTAGAGAAGTATGAATATAAGAGAGCCGTTGTCATTTGAATAGGATTTAATTTTTCGTTGGCTCCAAAATAATTTATTATCTGGTTTGCTTTAAAAACATTTTTTGCACCCAAAGCATTTTGCAATTCAAAAATATTAAAGTCTTTACTGAGTCCAATATTTTTTTCGATATGTTCGGGAGTAATTGTATTTGTATCTTTTATTGCAATTATTAGTTTATCTAACTCGTTTGCAACTTTACTTAAACTTGTTCCCAGGTAGGCGGTTAATATCTGCACTGCCTGTGGTGTAATATTAAAATCGCGCTGTTTTAAATATCCCTCAACCCATTTCGGAAGTTGATAGTCGCGAACTTTATTGGAGGTGAAAATCACGCCGTTTTTCTTTATCGACTTTACCAGCTTTGTTCTCGAATCGAGCTTTTTGTACTTATAATTTATAACCAAAATTGTTGATGCGAGAGGTTTTGCGGCATAAGAAGCAAGTGTCTCAATTTTGTTCAGAGTTTGCGCCTCTTTTATAATAATTACCTGTTTGTTTGCCATCATCGGAAAACGCATCGAACTCTCTGCAATCGTCATTGCATCCGAATCTTTACCATAAAAAACAGTTTGGTTAAACCCGCGTTCTGCTTCGGTTAAAGCATTTTTCTCAATCCAGTTAGAAATCTCATCAATGTAATATGGCTCTTCGCCCTGAAGTAGATAAATGGGTTGAAAAATACCTTTTTTCAGATTTTGTAATATTTCGTTGGCTTCCATTCTAAAATCTCAGATGTTTTACCGAAAGACCATTATTTTTAATTTCGAAGAGTGCTTGTATTCCGGCTTCAATGTGTGTTTCAACAAATTTTGTTGATATTTTTTTATCGCTTGCCGTTGTTTTTACACCCGTTGAAATCATTGGTTGATCCGATACTAAAAGCAGTGCACCTGTAGGAATTTGGTTTGCAAAACCCACGGTAAACAGAGTAGCAGTTTCCATGTCGATTGCCATTGCCCGGGTTTTTTTAAGGTATTTTTTAAAACGATTATCGTATTCCCAAACACGCCGGTTTGTTGTAAAAACAACACCTGTCCAGTAGTCGCTCTCTAAGTTTCTAAGAATATGAGAGACGGCACGCTGCAAATTAAATGCCGGTAGTGCCGGAACTTCCGGAGGCAGGTAATCGTCCGAAGTTCCCTCGCTTCTTATTGCTGCTATTGGAAGGATTAAATCGCCCAATTTATTTTTACGTTTAAGTCCGCCACACTTACCCAGAAACAGAACTCCACGTGGTTTTATTGCACTTAATAAATCCATTATTGTTGCTGCATTGGGGCTGCCCATTCCAAAGTTAATTATGGTAATTCCTTGGGCAGTTGCACTGGGCATATTTTTATCACCGCCATCAACCGGCACTTCAAATCGTTGGGCAAACCTATCAACATAATCCTGAAAATTGGTAAGTAAAATATACTTACTAAAATCTTCAAGTTTCTTTCCTGTATAACGCGGCAACCAATTGTTAACTATATCTTCTTTTGTCTTCATACCTCAAATTATTTTATCTTTGAACAAAACTAAACCTGTTTCGTTAAATGCCGACACAAATGTACATTTTTAGATTGCGTCAGCCAAAATGTAAAAGTTGAAAAATATGCATAAATTAAATTTACCGGAATATTCTTTTAGAACTAAAATTGAGAATGGCAAACAGTTTATTTTCGATTCTATCAGAAAGAAATTTGTTGTGCTGACCCCGGAAGAGTGGGTGCGGCAGAATTTTATCCGGTATTTAAAAGATGAGAAAAAATATCCTGAAACTTTAATGGCAGTTGAAAAACAAATTAAGGTAAATGGGAAACAACGCCGATTCGATTTGTTGATTTATTCACGAAACGGGCAACCATATTTAATTGTAGAGTTTAAAGCTCCAAATGTTAAAATATCTCAGGATGCATTCGACCAGGTTGTACGTTATAATATGGCACTGCGAGTAGAAAAAGTTATCGTTTCAAACGGATTGCAACACTTTGCCTGCCAAATTGATTATATAAAAAACAGCTTTGTTTATTTGCCTGAAATACCTGAGTTTAGTTGATTGAAGGTGAGAAAAATCAAAATAGAAATTTCTGAAAGAGTATTTCATCTTTCCATCCGACACTTGTTTTTAACCACTCTTTTTTTACTCCAACTTGTACGAACCCAGACTTTTCAAATAACTTAATACTATTAGTATTGTCTGATGCAATGTTTGCAAAAAGTTGTTTCAGCCCTAAAACTTCGATAGCATAATTTGATAGCGCTTGCAACGCATCGGGAGCATAACCTTTATTCCGGTCGCTGTTTTTATGAATCAAAACTCCAACGCCAGCACGTAAATGGTAAGGGTCAAAATCGAACAAGTCAATTGCACCAACCGGCTCCAACTTTTCATTCTGAATAATCAGGCGCAGTTGTTTTGTTTCGTATATATCTTTGGCCGATTCGATTAAATATTGAGCAAGAATATGTTTCGAAAAAGGTTTTCTCGTATTACTCACTTCCCATATTTCGAGACTGTTTTCCCAAAGGTAAAGCAGATCGATATCTTCGGGCTCAAGCGGGCGAAGAGAAATTTTTCCGTATTTAAGTTGGCTGTTCATTAATAGTGACCTTTGCAAGAAATAATTGTAATCCTTTCATTCTCTATTTTGTAAACCAGTCTGTTGGTTTTATCAATTCTTCTCGACCAATATCCTGCCAGTTTAAATTTTAACGGTTCAGGTTTCCCGGAGCCTTTAAATGGATTCCTATTTATCTCTGCTATTAATAAGTTTATCTTTTTTAATTTTTTTTGGTCTTTTTCAACCCAATATAAAAAGTCTGTCCAGGCTTCGTTTGTAAATGAAATTGTTTTCATTTTTCAAAGCTTTTAAGCTTTTCCATTGTAACTTCAACTGTTTTTCCAGTTTCAGATTGTTTGATACTTCTGTAAAGATGTTCAGCATTTTTAGGTGTTTCTAACAAATATTCAGTCTCTTTTTGCGAATTGTATTCATCCAGCGAAATCATAACAACACTTTTCCCTCCCGGACGATGGATTATTAATGTTTCCTGATCTTCGCAAACCATATCGAGATTCGACTTTAGTTTATTTCTTAACTCCGAATAATTAACCGTTTTCATTATAATTGTTTTTTTATCAGTACAATATTACGTACTTTTTATTAAAACGAAAAATTACCTGTCTAATTTCTTCCATCCTTTAAAAAGAATCTCAAAATCGGTTAACAAGCTGTAATCTTTGGCGTAAAGAATATTTAACTGAGATTGTTTTTCGGTGTCGAGCGAAAGTTCGGAAAACATATCGGCAGGATTTAAAACTCCAGCTTTTAACTGAGGTAAATTTTCGAAAGTCTCGCTTGCTGAAATGTAACCTATCCATGATTTTTTAGCAGTTAAAACATTTAATATATTTGAAATGAATTCTGATTTCTGATTGAAAAACCAAATTAAAAACGGACTGAAAATCAATAAAAAAGTTGCAACTATAAAATCAAAAATCCGCTTTTTACGTTTGTTTGAGATTTTTGAAATAGCATTAACGTTTACCACGTATAAATCGCCGGCAGTGTGAATTGAGTTACTGCCGATAATACTAACACTTTCGGGTGGTGCAATTTTATAGTCGATGTCGAGCTGAGTTAGATCGAGCATGGCGCGAATTATTTGTGCAGAGCTGATATTTTCTGCGCAGAAAATAATTTCATCGATACGGTTAATTCTGATAATCTCGGTAAGTTGATTTAATTCTCCTATATAATTTTCACCATCTCTGTCGGTTTTATCGATGGCAATAAATCCGGATAATTCGGATTGAATTTGTGTAGCCTCCAATATTTTCTTAACACGCTCAGCTTCTGACGAGTGTCCGACAATTGCAATCTTTTTTGCCTTTTTTGTATCGAGTCTGAATGCGTTTAATTTCAACCAATGAAAAAGTAGGCGGATAAAAATTAGTACAAAAACAGCCCAAAACGAACCCAGCAAAATCAGTGCACGCGAGAAACGAAATCTCTCATCGACAAGCGAATAAACCAGTAAAATAGAAATTGACCCCCAAAGTACGCCCCGTGCAATTTTATACAAACTGACAGGTTTTTTGTAACCACCCGAGAACAGTATTCCCAAAAGCCAGAATAAAATGTAAACAGGTACTACAATCTGTAAAAATTCGGGCGGATAGTAGCCCGGTTCGAATCTCACACTTTCCCAATACGACGTTAAAAACAGGAATCCCGAAAAAATTAACAAGGAATCTAAAACAGGAAGATATATTTTTTCGACTATTCTTTTTGCGATGGAAAGCAAAGCACGGAAATATATTGCAAGATGAATCAGTAATGAAAATACTTTTGCATTTCCACCCGAAAAATGTTTCCGTGCAAAAATAATCATGGCATTATAAAAAACCTTTACATAGTTAAGCGAGCCTTTTTTTGTGCTCTCGCCTTTGTAATGAATAATGGTGGTTTCGGGGAAATAATAGTTTTTATAACCACCCAAAGTTATTCGGTACGAAAGGTCGATATCTTCGCCATACATAAAAAAAGTTTCGTCTAACAATCCAATTTTATCGAGTGTCTCTTTTCGCAATAACATAAAAGCACCCGCCAAAACATCAACTTCGTGAATCTTATTTTTGTCGAGATACGACAGGTGATATTTCCCGAATTTTTTAGATTTTGGAAATAGTTTGGAAATACCGAACATTTTATAAAATGCCACTCGTGGAGTTGGTAATCCTCGTTTCGACTCGGGTAGAAAAACTCCTTTCCCGTCAATCATTTTTACTCCCAGACCACCTGCGTCAGGGTTTTGTTCCATAAAGCTGATTACTTGCTGAAAAGTATCTTCCTCAACAATTGTATCCGGATTAAGAAGTAAAATGTACTTGCCTTTTGAAAGTTTGATTGCCTGGTTATTTGCCTTCGAAAACCCGACGTTTTCACTGTTTTCAATAAAATTAATTTGCGGAAATTTTTCGTGAATAAGCTGTGCTGAGCCATCGACAGAATTATTATCAACAACAAAAACTTCCGATGTAATATCAGCAGAAGCCTTTAATACCGAATGAAGACACTGCTCCAAAAAATATTTTACGTTGTAGTTTACAATTATTATCGAAAGTTCCATTTCGCCGATTCAATTTTTTTCAAATGTAACATTTTACTTTTGCATAACGGAAAAATTATTGAATTCTGATTTTAGCAATAAATAAAAAGCAATAAGTTAAGATAATCCCTTAGGGATTATGAAGGAATAATATGACTGGAATTGACGAAGTTATTTTGTGCGATAACAAGGCAAAAAACGCAGGCATAGCATAGATACGGTGAGGCTTTTTGACGAAGTTAGCGTGCAAAAGAACAAGTCAAAACGGTTAGG
>JAJRSD010000091.1 GCA_024278975.1 Bacteroidota bacterium | reverse complement strand
TTAAATCACTTAATAATATGACATAACTTTTTTGTGAAATTACAAACTTCTATATTCGTATAGAGTGGCATTGCTATGTCTTAAAAACAAAGTGAATTGAAAAAGTTTTAAAAAAAACTACTTTCGGAATTGCTGTGAATTGTAAATACATTTTGCAAATATAAATAATCGTTGCTACATATACAAGTCATATATTTTATATTCAGAAATATAAATCAATAGTTCTGTTGCTACAAAAAGCAAAAAAATAAGCCTTAACCCTTATGAAATATACAAAGTCTCATGTAAGTTCCGTTCAATACAAAAGAAAAATCGTTTTGACCAAATACGAGAGTAAAACGAAGTGCTAAAATCAGGATTATTACTATTTTTTTCATGCGAATAAACAATTAAAATTTGAACTGCTTTTTTACTAAGGGATTATGAAGGAATAATATGACTGGAATTGACGAAGTTATTTTGTGCGATAACAAGGCAAAAAACGCAGGCATAGCATAGATACGGTGAGACTTTTTGACGAAGTTAGCGTGCAAAAGAACAAGTCAAAACGGTTAGGTTATTTCTTCATAATCCCTAAATTAAGGTAAATATAATTTTTATAAATTAGTTATTAAGTTAACATCTCAGAGAAAACTATTCCCCTAAACACTTTCCAAATTATCAAACGGAATAATATTATCTCCTTTATATTTCAAGAGTAGGTTCGCAACGGCAAGTGTATCCTTTTCGCAGTATTTTACAATTCGGTCTAAATCATTATCCTTCCAATAAACGTTACAAACTTCGCTGCCATCGATATCGTCTTTTGGAGTAGGAATGTTAAATAACTCGCACAAAAGCGAGAGTGATGTGTAATGTTTATAATCGCCAAATTTCCAAAGTTGCAGGGTGTCTATTAAAGTCTCTTTTACCTCCCACGGTTTTGCTCCGGCAATATCAAATATTTTTGGAAGCTCGAGATTGTGTACCAGTGCACGCCGTGCGATGTACGGAAAATCAAATTCCTGTCCGTTGTGTCCGCAAAGTTTCTGCTTTCCGGCACGCAAAAACTTGTCCCACGCATTAAAGAAATTGCCTATTAGTTTTTTTTCATCATCATCGTAAAACGATTTTGCTCTAAAAAAATACTCACCTTTTTTTTTGTATTACGTATCCGGCCGAGATGCAAATTATTTTTCCAAACTCGGCATAAATTCCAGCGCGGTCGTACAAATCGTCCGGTAGTTCTCCATCATTAATTTTAAACTGCATTTTATGTCTCCACAGTTTTTTCCAATTTTCACTTAATTTGTCAAATTCAGGAGCAATCGGAACAGTTTCGATATCGAGAAACAGAATTTCCTCGATGTTTAAATTGTTTAGCATGATGTTTATTTTAATGTTTGGTTTATATGGTTTGTTAAAATTTGTATCGCCACCAAATTTTTTCCGCCTTGTGGTACAATTATGTCGGCAAACCGTTTTGTGGGTTCTATAAATTGAATGTGGCTGGGGCGCACAGTCTCCTCGTAACGTTTTAAAACCTGCTCCACATTTCTGCCACGTTCCTGCATGTCGCGTCTTATTACTCTCGAAAGGCGCAAATCCGAATCGCAATCAACAAAAACTTTTATATCCATTAAATCGCGTAAATCTTTATTTGTTAAACACAAAATCCCTTCAATTATCAAAACTTCTTTCGGCTCAACATATTTAGTTTTTTCGGCACGGGTGCAGGTAATAAACGAGTAAATTGGCTCTTTAATCGATTCGCCATTTTTGAGCTTATTAATATGTTCTATCATCAGCTCAAATTCAATGGAATCGGGGTGATCAAAGTTTTTCAATCTGCGTTCTTCCAGACTTAATTCGCTACTGTCGAAATAATACGAATCGTGTGTAATTATAGCAACCTCGCCTTTGGGGAATTGTTCCCTGATTTTTCTTACAACAGTAGTTTTCCCAGAACCGGTTCCGCCGGCGATACCAATTATTAGCATATCCTATCAATATTAAATGTTATATTTTTTGCATCAATCTCAAATATTTAAACTCACCACTAAGAAAACATTAATTTCGCAACGATAAAAGTACAAATTACAAAAATATTACGGCAATGATAAACCATGTTGTTCTTTTTAAATTGAAAAAATTTCCGGTTGACGAGAAAATAAAAATTCTTGCTGAATTAAAGTCTTTGCTGGAAGGATTAAAAGACGAAATTAAGGAGGTGAAATATCTTGAAGTTGGGTTGAATTACGAAACAGATGCAAAAAGTAGTGACATTGTTTTGTTGTCTCATTTCGAATCAATCGAAGATTTAAATATATATAGAACACATCCTGAGCACCTTAAAGTGGTTGCCCGGTTTGGCGAAGTAACTGAGTCGCGGGCTGCCGTTGATTATACATTTTAACATGAACAAACCTCCAACAAGCCATCGGACTAATTTTAAAAACAGTAAATTATCAGTTGTCAATAATCAATAATCAATAATAATATGAACGGCTTATATCCACTAAAATTTAAACCCATATTACTCGATAAAATTTGGGGCGGAGACCGAATAAATACAATATTAAATAAAGATTTAGGTGAGCTGCCAAATTGTGGCGAAAGCTGGGAGATTTCAGGGGTTGAAGGAAATATTTCGTTGGTTGAAAATGGATTTCTGGCAGGTAATAATTTGCAGGAGATTATTGAAATTTATATGGGCGATTTGGTTGGCGATTCGGTATTTAAAAAGTTTGGGGAAGAATTTCCACTACTCATAAAATTTATCGATGCGCAGCAAGATCTTTCTATTCAGGTTCACCCTAACGATGAGTTGTCTAAAAAACGACACAATGCATACGGTAAAACCGAGATGTGGTATATTATTGATGCTAAAGAAGATGCGTTAATAAACTCCGGTTTTGAAGGAGAGGTTACAAAGGAGCAATATTTAAAGTATGTTGAAAAAGGGAATTTAACCGATTTGTTACATTTCGATAAAGTTGTTGAGGGCGATGTGTTTTTTATTCCTGCCGGTCGTGTACATGCCATAGGGAAAGGAATTCTGGTAGCCGAAATTCAGCAGACTTCAGATGTTACTTATCGTATTTTCGATTACAACCGGAAAGATGATAAAGGAAATTTACGCGAACTTCACACCAAACTTGCTGTTGACGCAATAGATTTTTCGTACTTAGAAGAGTATAAAACCAAATATATTGTTGAAAAAAACAAATCATCGGAAATAGTTAGTTGTAACTATTTTACAACAAACATTTTAGAGTTTAGTACAGCAATCGAAAAAGATTATTCTCAGCTCGATTCGTTTATTATTTACATGAGTTTAGATGGAGATTTTGAAGTTGAATATGAAGGTGAAAAAGTTAAAGTGAACAAAGGCGAAACGGTTTTGATACCGGCAAGTTTAGAGACATTTTTATTGAATCCACTAACAAAAGAGGTTAAAACGCTCGAAGTTTATATTAAAAAGTAAGGTGAGTATATTAATCATTTTTACTACCTTAATTGCATTAATAAATTTAACTATTGTTGAATGGAAATTAAAGAAGCCCGTTTTATAGTAAGCAACTCGAAAGTTGAAAAATGTCCGGCACCCGACCGGCCTGAGTATGCTTTTATTGGAAGGTCTAATGTTGGTAAATCGTCGTTAATAAATATGTTGACCAACAAAAAGTCGTTGGCAAAAATATCGGGGAAACCCGGTAAAACACAGTTGATAAATCATTTTCTTATTAACGATGAGTGGTATCTTGTTGACTTGCCCGGTTACGGTTATGCAAAAGTTCCAAAAAAAGAACGGTTAAAATGGGAGCAGTTTCTAAAGAAATATATTGTTAAGCGCGAAAATTTGTACTGCCTTTTTGTGTTAATCGATTCGCGCCACAAAGCACAACCTGTCGATCTGAAATTTATGGAGTGGCTTGGTGTCAGCGAAATTCCTTTTTCAATAATTTTCACCAAAACAGACAAATTAAAACCCGAGGAGTTAGAGGCTAATTTAAAAGCCTACGAAGAAAAAATGTTCGAAACCTGGGAAACTATGCCGGGTTATTTTATCTCATCTTCTCAAACAGGTGCGGGCAAAGAGGAGATTCTCAGCTTTATTGAAAATATAAATCATCACGAAGAATAATTATCAGATATATACAATAAGCTAAAAAGTAAAGTTTAACTTTGCAAAATTCTAAATCAAACAAATATTATTGAAATGAGTTCCAAAAGTCATCCCTTAAAAATATTTACTGGTAGAGTAACCAGGCATTTAACCCAAAAAATTTGTGATAGTTTAGATATCGATTTAGGGAAATCGTCGTGTCCGGTATTTTCTGACGGTGAGTTTGAACCGCGATTTGATGAAACTATTCGTGGTGCTCATGTTTTTATTGTACAATCTACACCGCCAACTGCCGACAATTTGCTCGAACTTTTATTAATGATTGATGCTGCAAAACGTGCAAGTGCCTACAAAATTATTGCTGTAATTCCGTATTTTGGTTATGCCCGACAAGACCGCAAAGACCAGCCGCGTGTCTCAATAGGTGCCAAATTAATAGCCGATTTACTTTCTGTAGCCGGCGTCGACCGCGTGATTACCATAGATTTACATGCCGACCAGATTCAGGGCTTTTTCAATGTTCCGGTTGACCACCTATTTGTTTCAGCACTGTTTGTCCCTTATATAGAAAAGATGGGACTTGAAAATATTGCAATTGCATCGCCCGATGTTGGGGGCACAAAACGGGCAAATACTTATGCCAAAATGTTGGGGGTAGAAATGGTAATTTGCCATAAAACCCGCGCTAAACCAAACGAGATTGGAAACATGACGGTTATCGGAGATGTTACAGGCAAAGATGTAATTATTGTTGACGATATAATTGATACTGCCGGAACTATTACAAAAGCCGCCAATTTAATGAAAAGACAGGGTGCAAAAAGTGTTCGGGCATTTGCCGCTCACGGAGTTTTATCCGGACCGGCAGTTGAGCGAATTGAGAAGTCGGAGTTGGAAGCTGTTTATTTTACCGATTCTATTCATAAAGATAACAGTTGCGATAAAATAAAATATATAACCGTTGCAGATGCTCTTGGTGAAGCTATTCGAAGAGTATATAAAAACCAGACAATCAGCTCGTTATATTATATATAGTTTGTAGCAATTTACGTTGTTTTACTACATTTAAACTATATCGACAAAAAAACGATGCAACTTCAATAGTTTATTGGACTTTACTTGTTGCAGGCATCGCAAATTATATTTGTATTTTCAACTGCGGTATTCCGAGAGCTACACCCAAAATTCTAACATAGTTTAAGAAACAAAATAATTTCACTAAAATTTACAAATATCTAAAACCATTAAGTATATTTGCACCGCTTTTTCCATAAGCAGGCGCATTGGTTATGCATGCTGTTTGTTCCGCCTTACGGCGGGAAGGGCTGAGTACCATAATTATTAACGTAAATTATTAAAGATGAAAACAGTTGTTATTAAAGGTCAAAAAAGAGAGACCTTAGGAAAAAAAGAGTCTAAAAAACTTCGCGCACAAGAAATTGTTCCCGCAGTATTGTACGGTGGCGAAGAGGTAATTCATTTCGCAGTTCCGTTTAAGGAGTTAAGAAGTTTGATTTATACTCCAAATGTTTATCTATTAGACCTCGACATTGATGGCAAAATTTATCCCGCAATTATGCAAGATATTCAGTGGCATCCGGTTGATGAGCAAGTAATGCACGTCGATTTCTTTAAAATAGTAGCAGATAAACCAATTAAAATTGAAATTCCTGTTACAACTTCGGGGCTTGCAAAAGGAATACAACAAGGTGGTAAATTGCAAGTAAACCTGCGCAGGTTAAAAGTAAAAGCACTTGCAAAAGATTTACCCGACACAATTAACATTGACGTTACCGAATTAGGAGTAGGAGATAGTGTTAAAGTTGCTGATATTGAAGCGGGAGAACTTGAGTTATTAGACACTAAATCAAATGTTGTTGTTGCTGTTAATGTTACACGTGTAGCTAAAGTGGTTGTTGAAGAGGTTGAGGGTGAAGGAGAAGAAGTTGAGGGCAAAGAGTCAGAAACTGAAACTTCATCTGAAGAATAAATCCTAAATATATTTCTGTGAAATACCTAATTGCCGGTCTCGGTAATATCGGCCCAGAATATAAAAATACTCGCCATAATATTGGCTTTCAAATATTGGACGCTCTAGCAGGAGCGTCCAATATTAATTTTAGTGATAAACGTTATGGTTTTGTATCCGAATACAAATTTAAAGCCCGTACGTTTATTCTCTTAAAACCAACCACTTATATGAATTTAAGTGGGAAAGCCATAAATTATTGGTTACAAAAAGAGAAGATTCCAATTAATAATCTGTTAGTTATAGTTGACGATATTGCTTTGCCGTTCGGAATGCTTCGGGTTAGAGCAAAAGGTGGATCGGGTGGCCATAACGGACTAGAAAATATTAATCAGGTTTTGGGAAGAAACGATTATGCCCGTTTACGTTTCGGAGTTGGCGATGATTTTTATAAAGGTACTCAGGTTGATTATGTTTTGAGCGATTGGTCGCGCAGCGAAGAAAAAGAGATACCTGAAAAAATTGATTCCTGTATTGAAATTATAAAAAGCTTTGGAACAATCGGAACCGAGCGCACCATGAATTTTTTCAATAAAAGAAAATAAGATGACTGAAAATGTTAGAGTTGACAAATGGTTGTGGGCTGTACGTATTTTCAAAACCCGAAGCCTTGCAACCGATGCTTGCAGAAAAGGTCATGTTTCTATTGGAGAATCAACATTAAAACCATCGCGAATGGTACAAGTTGGCGAGATAGTAAAAGTTCGGAAATCGCCAATTACGAGAAGTTTGAAAATTATTGCATTGGCAGAAAAACGAATGTCGGCAAAATTGATTTTAGATTTTGTTGAAGATGTAACACCTGCCTCCGAAGTTAAACTACTTGAAATGCAGAAAAATATGCGATGGATTGCACGAGATCGTGGAACTGGCCGGCCTACAAAAAAAGACCGTCGCGAACTTGATGATTTTTTTGAAGGGTAACCCGAAACTCAAAATATTAAACTGAAATTATGCTGGTTGCAAAACAAAAAAGAAAAGAGAATATTGCAGAATATGCTTTGTATTTATACCAGGTTGAAGATTTAATTCGCGCCTTTAAATTTGATATTGATTTGATACAGGAGAAATTAGTTGCCAACTATCAAACCAATAAAAAAACATCTGTCGAAATTACCGAATGGTACAATAATTTGGTTGTGATGATGGAGAAAGAGGGAATTCGCGAAAAGGGACACCTCCAATTTCTTACTAATTTAATTACAGACATTAATGAGTTTCATATAAAATTAATGGAACTTGGAAATGAGAAGACATATATTCAAAGTTTCAAGTCTGTTTCGGGCATTATTGCCGAGCTCAAACAAAAAAATAAAATAGCAAATAACGATATTCAGTTAGGATTAGATACAGTTTACGGTTTTCTGTTGTTGAAAATGAAAGGAACAAAAATAACTGCCGAAACAGAAAATGCTGTTAAACAGTTAAGTCAGTGGTTAGGGGGGGTATCTAAATTGTATAAAGAGTTTGAAATGGGTGAGCTTGAACTCTAATATTTTTTACTACTCAACTTCAGGAAACTCACCGTCCTCTTTATTTCTTACGTAAGTTTCAATGTGTCGGTCAACTTTTGCCGTATAGAGATCTTTAATTGTCAGAATTATTCCCGTTTCCAAAACATTCCCAAACTTTTCATTGTTAATAGTGCCAAACGTTTTCATTGATGGCGATATATTCATATACGCATTAACAAGTGGAGGGATATTCTCGCCAAGCTCTCTTACACCTTGAGTTAGTATTTTATAATCTTCATCGTAGGTTTTGCCGATAAACAATTTATTCATTGCTTCAATATCAAAATCGAATTCAACAGGATTTTTTGGATATGCCAGATTCCCCCTGTCTCTAAAATATTTTGAAAAGAAATATTGAATTAAATATCGGGCTTTAAAATTAAAGTGCGTGTACATCGTAATTTTTCCGAAAAAATATTTTATTTCAGGATAGTCAACCGTTAAAGCTCCCAGTCCGTCCCAGAGATTATCTAAAGCAAACAATGCTTTTGCTCCGGCTTTGCTCGATTGATATGCAGGTTGCACAAAAGATCTGCCTAACTCCAAAGTATAAGGTAAATACTCATTAACAAATTCAGTCGAAAACTGAAAAACGCGCGAAGTTGCCAAAACAACCTCTCCGTTTTCATCTTTTGCAGCCTCTCCACAATGTATGTATCGGTAACCTCCAAGAATCTCTTTTGCATCCGGATCCCAAACAATTAACTGTTTGTAGGGTATCTCTGCCGTGTCATAATTATCAATATCAGTCTCCTTTCCTGTGCCACCACCTGCATCGCGGAAAGTTATTTCTCGTAGTCTTCCAATCTCATGCATCAATGCCGGCGAATCGTGGTGAGTTACAACATAAATTTCGTTACCACCCTTATTGGTCGTTCTTAAAAACTTTTCGGGAGTTAGTTCGGCGTAAATTTCTTCCCTTGGTAGTGGTGCTATTATATCTTTCATTTACGTTTGTTTTATGAACAATTGAATGCAAAATTAAAAAAATCTAATGAACTTAATAACTTTGCAATTTTAATTTTACTTATCCATCTCTTTCTGCAGATTGTAAACCCGCTCTTTTACCCAGTCAGCCCACTCTTTATGTGTTTTAGACTTATCGAAAGTTGTATAAGGAATTGGTTTTCCAAAATAAATGGGGATATCAGAGTTTCTGTGTTTTACTGTTTCATCGGGTAGGAAAAACATCTCAATGTTCCATTTAATACGGAAGAACTTGCGGAAATTGGCAATTCGGTAAAAACGATTTGAATTTCTTCCTTCTATAAATATCGGTATTATATCGCGTTTGTGTTTTATAGATTTCGAGATAAAATGTTTTTTCCAATCAAGATCAACTATTTTGCCTTTTATTTTTCTGGAGGCTAATCCTGCCGGGAATATTAATATTTGCTGTTCTGAATTATAAACATCGAGAAGTGCCTTGGCAGCGTCCCGACTATGCCCGCCATGTTTGTTTACAGCAACAAATATCGGACTTAAGTTTGGAATATTCATTAAAATATCATTTGTTAGAAATTTTAGTTTCCCCAGTTTTTTATAAACGTATTTTATTAGTAATATTCCATCAAATCCTCCAAGGGGATGATTGCTTGCAAAGATAAACCTGCCCGAGTCAGGTATATTTTCAAAACCATAAATTTGCTCTCTAATATTAAAATCTATCACCACCTCTTCCACAAACTCATTTCCTATTAAATCACCATGGCGTTCCATAATGTCATTTAGGAAATCGAGATGTAAGATTCGTTTAAGATAACTGTAAACAAAGCCGGGAATTATTTTTGCCATGCCCGGGCTTTTAGTTTTAAATACCTCTCTTATGTCAACTGGTTTAAATTCTTTTGATTTTCCCTCTTTCATTTTGTAAGGTTTATATGGCAATTAAGTAAAAAATAGGCATAAAATAAAACCTAAACCACTTATATTAATGAATACAAAATTTAAAATTCAATTACTACTTGTCTGTGTAGTCGTAAATATATTAGTATCCCAACTTATTAACCCCCCAAAGGATAGTTATTAACTATTGAGGATTGATTTCTTTAATGCCTTAAATGCTCTGTGTCTCAGTGTGTTGGTGGCGATTATTAGATCCTGTCTTGTAGTTTTCAACATTGTATCAACATCTTTTCAACAAAATTTGGGTTTGATTGGTTATAGAAGTTGGTGGAACATAAGGGAATAGAGTGTCATAAATTGGAATAAATTCTTACTTTTACAACAGATAAATCAAGAATATCTATAAAATGATTGAATTTGCAGGAACACATAACGCTACCATCGACGATAAAGGACGAATTGTCCTTCCATCTGCTTTTAAAAAGGAGATGGGCGAATTGGCGTTGGAACCTCTCGTTTTAGAGAAGAGCCTGTTTAACGATTGTCTGGATATTCATCCCAACAGAAATTGGCAAAAACGAGTTGCCGAGTTTAAAGAAGAGCTTGATTCGTTTGATAAAGAAGATGATGCTTTGCTCCAGTATTTTTACCAAAACTTTGTAAAAGTTACCATGGCTGCAAACGGAAGAATAAACATTCCGGCAGGATACCTGAAGTATGCAAAACTCGAAAAAAGTGTTGAGTTTATTGGAATGGGCGGGTCTATAAGATTATTGGCAGCCCGTACTACTGATGAAGGAGAAATGAGTAGAGCAGAATTTTTGCAGAAGTTAAAAGAGAAACGTCAAAAAAAATCGGATGACAGATGACACAATCTTATCACATACCGGTTTTGCCCGACGAAAGTATTGGGGGATTAAATATTCATCCCGACTCCAATGTTGTTGATGCAACGTTTGGCGGGGGTGGGCACTCTCGTTTAATTTTAAAAAGTTTGGGTGATGAGGGACGGCTTTTTGCTTTTGATCAGGATGAAGATGCGGCAGGGAACTTAATTGACGACCACCGCCTTTTTTTTATCCGCCATAATTTCCGGTACATAAAAAATTTCCTGCACTTCTACGGTGTAAAACAGGTGGATGCCATTTTTGCCGACTTTGGAGTTTCCTCTCACGATTTTGATGTTGCCGAGCGTGGGTTCTCGTTTCGGTTTGAAGGGAAACTGGATATGCGAATGAATCAGGATGCAAGAACCGATGCTGCCAAAGTTGTAAACGAATATACCGAGAAGCAGTTAATTTCTCTGTTTAGAATGTATGGTGAAATCAAAAATGCCCGCCGGCTTGCAGTCTCTATCTGTAAAAAACGAATTGAAAGACCCATTAATACTACAACTCAACTAAAAGATATTGCTGCCGAATGTGCTCCGCGTGCCACCGAGAATAAATATCTGGCGCAGGTTTTTCAGGCTTTACGGATTGAGGTGAATGACGAAATGGAGGCTCTAAAAGAGTTTATGGACGCAGCGAAAGATTTATTACAACCCGGTGGAAGGCTGGTTGTACTTACTTATCATAGTCTGGAAGACCGACTGTGCAAGCATTTTATGAAATCGGGAAATTTTGATGGAAACCTGGAGAAGGATTTTTATGGGAATGTCATTTCGCCTTTCAAGCTGATAAATAGAAAAGTAATAGTGCCGGGAGCGGAAGAATTAAGAAATAATAGTCGTTCGAGAAGCGCGAAATTAAGAGTTGCAGAAAAAATATAATATGTCTGAAAAATCAAAAAATAGCAAAAAACAAGGGGGCGTTAAATCGTTTATAGGAGGTACTATTTTAACCGATAACCGAATTTCAAAACAGTTCCCATTTATACTGTTTCTGGCAGTTCTGGGCATGTTGCTAATTACTAACCGAAATTGGTCGGAGCGAACAATCAGGCAAATTGAAGTTTTGCAGGATACTCTCGATGAGCTTCGGTCGGAGTCTATTACAATGTCGGCAAAACTTATGGATGCCAGCCGACCTTCTGAAGTTGCGAAAAAAGTGGAAGAGGCAAATATTGGTTTACAAGAGCCGGTTAAACCGCCTCAGAAATTAATAGTTCATAAAAAATAGATAGTTGTGGGAATTCGAAGAACAATATTAACACGTATTGCAATTGTATATTTTATACTATTTCTGTTTGGGGTGGTTGTGGTTGCTAAAATATTTTCTGTTCAGCAAATAAAAAACGAACGGTGGGCAAAAATAGAGGCGAACCTGAGTAAAAATACAATTATTGTTGAGCCGAACCGTGGTAATATTTGTGCCGATGATGGAAGTGTTTTGGCAACTTCTGTTCCGGGGTATTTCGTTCGCATCGATTTGGCATCGCAGGGTGTTAAACGTGTTTACAGTAAAGAGAGTGATTCGCTAGCGTTTTACCTTTCCAGGTTTTTTAAAGACGGTTCGAAACTTCAATACAACAGAAAATTAAATTCTGCTTACCGAAATAAAAATCGTGGTTTTATGCTCACCCCGCGAAAAGTAGATTACACAGAACTTCAGCAAATAAAGAAATTCCCTATTCTTCGCAGGGGGCGTTTTGGTGGTGGGTTAATAATTGAGCAGGAAAACAAAAGAATTACTCCGCTCGGAATGTTGGCAGCACGAACAATCGGCGGTATAAATAAAGGTGCTTACGGCGGTGTGCACGGACCAATTGGATACACCGGTTTGGAAGATGCCTACGAGCCATATTTGAAAGGGAAAGATGGGATTAGTTACAAACAAAACCTCTCGGGAAGATGGGTTACACGAACCGAAATTGAACCCGAAAATGGGATGGATATTATTACCAATATTAATGTAAAAATGCAGGATATTGCCGAAAGTGCCTTGTATAAGCAACTGCATGTAACTAAAGCCGATTGGGCAACTGTTATTTTAATGGAGGTAAAAACCGGAAAAATTAAGGCCATCGCCAATCTTGGAAAGGGGAGAGACGATTATTACGAGAAAGATAATTACGCTCTTGGAGCTCGCGGTTGCTACGAACCAGGTTCAACATTTAAACTGGTTTCGTTAATGGCGGCTTTGGAAGATGGAGTGGTTGATACCAGCGATGTATTTGATACCGGAAATGGTAGATGGTACAACAATGGAAGAACGATTACCGATACTCACGGTTGTGGTAAAATAACAGTAAAACAGATTTTCGAGAAATCATCGAATGTTGGAACTGCAATGGTAATTACCTCTAAATATGCAAATAATCCTCGCGATTATGTTGATCGTGTTTACAGTTTTGGTGTTAATAAACCGCTGGGGCTCGAAATTAACGGCGAAGGTCAGCCTTACTTTAAATATCCCGGCGATGCCGATTGGTGGGGTACTACACTTGGAAGTATGGCGTATGGTTACGATTCGAAAATGACACCGTTGCAAATTTTGAATTTCTATAATACCGTTGCAAATAATGGTAAAATGGTTAAGCCACAATTGGTATACGAAATCAGAGATAATGGCGCACTGGTAAAACGATATAAAACAGAAGTCCTGAATCCGATGATTGTATCGAAAGAGACAATTGGTAAAGCACGTGCAATGTTGGAAGGTGTTTGTTTGCGGGGAACCGGTCGCACGTTAACTAATGAATATTTTACAATTGCCGGGAAAACCGGAACTGCACGAATTGCGTCGGGGAGAGGTGGATACGATGAAGGTATGTATCTCGCAACATTCGTAGGATATTTCCCGGCTGACAACCCTCAGTATTCGCTCATTGCCACATTTAAGAATTCGAAAAATGGCTATTACGGAGCTACTGTTGCCGGTCCTGTTTTCAAGGAAGTTGCAGAGAAAGTTTATGCATTGCAGGGATTTATAAATGAGACCGAAAACGAACCTAACGAAAACGAAAAATTACCTGCTGTAAAAAATGGGAAAGCGGAAGATATTTTACGGATTGCAGACGAATTGCAGTTGCAAAATATTAAGGGGAATCCTGACTCGCAAATGGCATTGGTTTCGGTTCAGGATAGTTTGGTAGTTATTGGTGATAATAAAATTCCAGCCGGAAAAGTTCCGAATGTAAAAGGAATGGGAGCCAGTAACGCAATATTTTTGATGGAAAATGCCGGGTTAAAAGTGAAAGTAAAAGGAGTAGGCAAAGTTAAACAACAATCGTTAACCGCAGGTAGTAATTGCCGCGCCGGACAAACGGTTTATCTCACATTAAGTTAAAATGCAGTTATCCGAAATATTAGGACATATTAGCTATTTAGAAATCGCAGGTTCGATTGACAAAGATATTTTGTCGATTGAATTCGATTCGCGAAAAGCAACTTCAGGCGCGGCATTTGTAGCGCAGCGGGGTGTAATTTCCGACGGTCATAAATTTATACAGGCAGCAATAAACAGTGGAACTTCGGTTGTGTTTTGCGAGGAGTTTCCTGTTGAAATTACAACTGAAATTACTTATGTAAAAGTTACCGATTCGAATGCTGTTTTGGGTGAACTTGCAGCAGCATTTTACGATTTCCCTTCGCAAAAAATAAAGGTAATCGGGATAACCGGAACCAACGGAAAAACAAGTATTGCAACACTTTTGTACAATATGTTTTTAAAGCTGGGTTACAAAACCGGATTGCTTTCAACAATTTCGTACCGCATAAACGAAACTGAAGAAACCGCTTCGCACACCACACCAAATGCTGTGAAAATTCAGCAATTACTGGCTGAAATGGTTGATGCGGGCTGCGAGTTTTGTTTTATGGAAGTGAGCTCGCACGCAGTTCATCAGAAACGTATTGCCGGAATTGAATTTGCAGGCGGCGTATTTACAAATATTACACACGACCATTTAGATTATCATAAAACTTTTGCCGAATATATAAAAGCAAAAAAAGACTTTTTCGACGGGCTCTCGAAAAGTGCATTTGCTGTTACAAATATCGACGATAAAAACGGGTTGATAATGTTACAAAATTCAAAAGCCAAAAAAGTAACATTCTCTAACCAAAACATGGCCGATTTTAGATGTAAAGTTTTGGAGAATCATTTCGATGGGATGTTGTTAAATCTCGATGGCAGGGAAATCTGGACACGGTTTGTTGGGAAATTTAACGCGTCGAATTTGCTCGCGGTTTATACAACTGCAATCGAGTTGGGACAAGATAAAGATGAGGTTTTAACAATAATAAGTAACCTGCAACCGGTAAAAGGCAGGTTCGAAATATTGCGGAGTGTTGATGGCAGATATGCAATTGTGGATTATGCACACACGCCCGATGCGCTGAAAAATGTGCTGGGTGCAATTACCGAAATCAGAACAAAAAACGAGCAGGTAATTACTGTTGTTGGGGCAGGTGGCGACCGCGATAAAACAAAGCGCCCCGAAATGGCGAAAGAGGCAGTTTTGGCAAGCGATAAAGTTATTCTCACCTCGGATAATCCACGCACCGAAAACCCTGCACAAATAATAAAAGATATGGAAGCAGGCGTTGCAGCTCAGTATAAAAACAGAGTGGTTTCTATCGAAAACAGATTGGAGGCAATTAAAACTGCAACGTTAATTGCACAACCCGGCGACATTATTTTGGTTGCAGGAAAAGGACACGAAAATTATCAGGATATAATGGGAACGAAACACCATTTTGATGATAAAGAGGTGATTAAAGAATTTTTTGGAATTGAAGATTAAGTAATAAAATATGTTCTATTATCTATACGAATTATTATCAGATTTTAACCTTCCCGGAGTTGGAATGTTTCAATATATTTCTTTCCGCTCGGGTGCAGCAATTATTGTATCACTTTTAATTACAACTGTTTTTGGTCAGAAGCTAATTCGTATTTTACAGCGTAAACAAATTGGCGAAGATGTTCGCGATTTGGGTTTGGAAGGACAAATGCAAAAGAAAGGTACACCAACAATGGGTGGAATAATTATTCTTTCGGCTATTGTTATTCCAACGCTACTGTTTGCAAAACTGAATAATGTATATATTTTATTGATGCTTTTTACCACGGTATTTCTTGGGTTAGTAGGGTTTGCCGACGACTACATAAAAGTTTTCAAAAAAAATAAAAAAGGACTTGCCGGAAAATTTAAAATTTTAGGTCAGGTTGGCTTGGGGTTAATTGTTGTGGCAACACTATTTATTAACGACGATGTTTTGGTTCGTCAAAATGTAAAAGATGCAAATGGAAACGATTTGCGGGAGATTGTTATTGATCCGGAAACCGGAGAGCAGACTATTAAATTTGTTAAAGAGGATATAAAATCAACGGTTACTACAATTCCGTTTATTAAGAAGAACGAGTTCAATTATAAATGGATTGTATCGATTTTTGGTGGTGGTGTTTGGTGGTTGAAATGGGTGGTTTATGCTCTGGCAATTATTCTCATAATTACGGCAGTTTCCAACGCGGCAAATTTAACCGATGGTTTAGACGGGCTTGCAACCGGAACTTCTGCAATTAGCGGGATGACTCTGGCAGTGTTGGCTTACGTAAGCGGTAACGTAATTTATTCCGATTACCTCAATATAATGTACATTCCAAACATTGGCGAACTCACCATTTTTATCTCTGCATTTATTGGTGCAACTGTCGGATTTTTGTGGTACAATTCGTACCCGGCACAGGTTTTTATGGGCGACACCGGAAGTTTGGCACTGGGCGGAATTCTTGCCGTTTTTTCAATAATCATCAGAAAAGAAATTTTAATTCCGCTTTTAGCCGGAATATTCCTTATAGAAAACCTCTCGGTTGTAATTCAGGTTACGTGGTTTAAATACACCAAACGGAAATATGGTGCGGGGCGGAGAGTGTTTTTAATGAGTCCCATTCATCATCATTATCAGAAAAAAGGAATACCCGAGCCAAAGATTGTAACACGGTTTTGGATTGTCGGAATTATTCTGGCAGTGATGACAATTGCAACATTAAAAATACGATAGGTTGAGTAAGAGTGTCGCCATATTAGGAGGAGGAGAAAGCGGAGTAGGAGCGGCTATTCTCGCACAAAAAAAAGGGTACAAAGTTTTTCTGTCGGATTTAGGAGAGATAAACGAAAGATACAAAAACGTTCTTTCAAATAATAAAATTGATTTTGAAGAGGGGAAACATTCCGAAGCACAAATATTGAATGTTGATTTGGTGGTGAAAAGTCCGGGAATTCCTGACACTGCGCCACTAATTATTCAATTAAAAAAGAGGGGAATTCCTGTTATATCGGAGATTGAATTTGCGGGAAAATACACTTCAGCAAAAACTATTTGCATAACCGGAAGCAATGGAAAAACAACAACAGCAATGTTGCTTCATCATATTCTCAAAAATGCCGAGTTGAATGTTGGTCTTGCCGGAAATGTGGGTAAAAGTTTTGCATGGCAGGTTGCAGAGAAAAATTTCGATGTTTATGTAATTGAGCTGAGTAGTTTTCAGTTGGATGGGATGTACGATTTCAGAGCAGATATTTCTGTTTTAATGAATATCACCCCCGACCATTTAGACCGCTACAATTACGATATGAAAAACTATATCGACTCAAAATTCCGAATCATTCAAAATCAAACAAAAACGGATTTTTTCATTTTCTGTGCCGACGATGAAATTATTCAAAACGAAATAAAAAATAAAAACATAGTGCCTGCTTTAATTCCATTCAGCTTGAACGAACCGGCTGAAACCGGGGCAGGAGTAAATGAGAATCAAATAATTATTAATATCAATAAAAACCAATTTAGTATGTCTATTCTTGACTTATCGTTACACGGAAAACACAACACGTACAATTCGATGGCAGCAGGAATTGCCGGTATGGTTCTTGAAATTCGCGACGACCAACTGCGTGAGAGTTTATCGGATTTTACAGGTGTTGAACACAGGTTAGAGCATTTTATGAAAGTGCATGGAATCGAGTTTATAAACGATTCGAAAGCAACCAATGTAAACTCAACCTGGTATGCTTTGGAAAGTGTGTACAAGCCAATTGTTTGGATTGTAGGGGGAGTTGACAAGGGTAACGATTACGAAATGTTGCAAACGCTTGCCAGAAGAAAAGTTAAAGCCATTGTTTGTTTGGGGGAAAACAATCAGAAAATACACGACTCTTTCGAGGGGAATGTAAAAAATATTGTTGATGCTTCGAATATGGAGGAGGCGGTAAAAGCTGCCTACTATTTGGCAAAAAATGGCGACACTGTTTTGCTCTCGCCGGCTTGTGCAAGTTTCGATTTGTTCGATAATTACGAAGACCGTGGTATTCAATTTAAAAAAGAAGTGAGGAATTTGTAATGGACTTTACCATTGGGAAATATATTAAAGGCGACCGCGTAATCTGGATAGTTTTGATGTTGTTATCGATACTTTCGTTGCTAATTGTTTATAGTTCAACCGGAGCTTTGGCGTATCGCGCGGCATCCGGAAATACTCTGCATTATTTAATTCGCCAGATTGTTTTTCTTGGTTTAGGGTTTGGTATTATTTTATTGATGGTGAATGTTTTTCCGGTAAAAATTTATTCTATTGCTGCAAATTATCTACTATATATTAGTGTTGGTTTGCTTGGTTTGACTGTAGTTATGAAATTTGGAGGAATGCTCGGAGGAAGTGGCAGAACGCTGAATTTGGGGTTTATCTCTTTTCAGCCAGCCGAACTGGCAAAGATTTCACTCATTCTTTATGCAGCAAAAATATTGGGTAAAAAGCAAAAAACAAAAAATGATTTATATGTAGCATTCAAAAAAATTATGGGATTTACGATAGTTGTTTGCGGGTTAATATTCGTATCCGACTTTTCAACATCGGCACTGCTTTTTGCAACAATAATGACAATGATGTTTATTGGCAGAATTCCCCTAAAATATTTATTACTGGTAGTTGGAACAGGCGTGGCACTAATTGCACTTATCTATTTTGGTGCCGATAAAATTCCAAATGCACCGGCTCGCGTTCATACTATAAAAGGGCGGATTGACCGTTATATAAACGGCGACCCCAACGAACAAAAAGGAATTACGCAGGCCGATTATGCAAAACTTGCAATTTATTCGGGTGGCACTTTCGGGAAAGGGCCGGGGCATTCCGATGTAAGTAATTACATGGCAGCCGCGTACAACGATTTTATTTTCGCGATAATTATTGAAGAGTATGGTTTGATTTTTGGCGCAGGAGTAATTTTCCTCTATTTGATTTTCTTTTTTAGGGGAGTGATAATAGTGAAACGCTCCACGCGAACGTTCCCGGCATTTATGGTAACCGGGCTAACATTGGTTTTGGTATTTCAGGCAATGATAAATATTGGCGTTTCCAGCGGAACGCTGCCGGTTACCGGGCAACCATTGCCGTGGGTGAGTCTTGGCGGAACGTCGCTGCTTTTTACTTCCATCGCTTTCGGATGTATATTAAGTGTGAGCTATCAAACGCAAAAAGACCGCCAGATTGAAAAGCAACCCGTTCAGATTGTTGCGCCTGATGAAGATTATGAAATGGAGAAATAGGAGCCTCCCCCGACCCCTCCAAAGGAGGGGAGTAAGAAAAAATAGAGTATAAATATTTATTAGAAAATATATTTGGTGAAGTTGAACAGAGTTATATTAAGTGGAGGAGGAACCGGGGGGCATATTTTCCCGGCACTCTCTATTGCAAACGAAATTCGCAAACGAAATCCAGAGTGCGAGATTTTATTTGTGGGTGCTTTGGGACGTATGGAAATGGAGAAAATTCCGGCTGCCGGATATAAAATTATTGGCTTGCCGGTAATGGGATTTCCACGGAAACCGAGCTTGAAAATATTTAAGTTTTTTGGTAGTTTACTAAAAAGTTCGTCGATGGCTCGTAATATTGTTGAGGAGTTTAAACCACAAATTGCAATTGGTGTTGGTGGTTTTGCAAGCGGTCCGCTTTTACGTGCAGCCGCGAAAAAAGGAGTGCCAACTTTAATTCAGGAACAAAATTCGTACGCCGGAATTACCAATAAATTATTGAGTAAAAAGGTGAAAACAATTTGTGTGGCTTACGATAAAATGGAACGCTATTTCCCAAAAGAGAAAATTGTTTTTACAGGAAATCCGGTTCGCGAAAACCTAATCGAAAATATTCAAAAAAATAATGAGGCACTTCAATATTTTAATTTGAATGAAAACGATAAAGTTATTCTGATAATTGGTGGAAGTCTTGGAGCGCGTTCAATCAATAATTCAGTATTAAAAAATATAGATACAATTGCCAAATCGGGTGTCAAAGTTATCTGGCAAACCGGGGCATTTTATTTCGATAATATTCAAAATGAATTAAAAAACAGAAAGCCTGAAAACCTGCAAATACACAAGTTTATTTCGCGTATGGATTTGGCATATTCTGTTGCTAATGTGGTAATTTCAAGGGCGGGTGCCGGAACAATTTCGGAGTTGTGTCTGGTGGGAAAACCTGTTATTTTAATTCCGTCGCCAAATGTGTCGGAAGACCATCAGACTAAAAATGCGATGGCTTTGGTTGATAAAGATGCGGCAATGCTGGTTCGCGATAACGAGATTGATGATAAACTTTTCCCAACGGCTTTTAAAGTTGTTAATGATTTTGATAAGTGTAATAAATTGTCAGAAAAAATAAAAACTCTGGCTAAACCTGAGGCAACAAAAAAAATTGTTGACGAGGTTGAAAAATTATTGTGAGAATGAAGAACCTTCATAAAATAAAGAATGTATATTTTCTCGGAATCGGAGGAATTGGAATGAGTGCGCTCGCCCGCTATTTTAAATTTATTGGGCGAAATGTTGCCGGTTACGACCGCATGCAAACTGTACTTACCGATAACTTGCAAGCCGAAGGAATTGATGTGCATTTTGAAGACGATGTCAGAAATATTCCAACAAGCTGGAATCCTGAAAATACAATTGCAATTTATACTCCTGCACTTCCCGACGATCATAAAGAGTTGGAGTGGTTTAGGACTCAGGCGATTGGATTGTTTAAAAGAGCAAAAGTTCTGGGTTTAATCAGTAACGAAAAAAGTGGAATCGCAGTTGCTGGAACACACGGAAAAACCACTGTAAGTACGATGGTTGCCAACACTTTGAATAAAACACAAAGTGGATGCGGAGCATTTGTTGGAGGTATTTCGAAAAATTTTGGCAGTAATTTATTGCTGCCAAAAGAGAAGTCGCCGTGGATTGTTGTGGAGGCCGACGAGTTTGACAGGTCGTTTTTACATTTGCATCCTCAACTGGCGTTAATTACAAGTGTTGATGCCGATCATCTCGATATTTACGGCGACAAAAAAAATATTGTTGAAGCATTCGGAAAATTCATATCGCAAATAAAACCGGGTGGAAAACTGGTAATAAAAAAGGGAGTTCAATTGAATGCTGCCGCACAAACTTCTGCCGAAATATTTACATACTCAATAAAAGAGGATGCTGATTTTGCTGCTATTAATTTGCATCTAAACAGCAATGGTGGATTTTATGAATTCGACTTAAAAACACCTGGCGGAACAGTTGCAAATTGCAAAGTAAATTACCCGGGTTTGGTTAATGTTGAAAATGCTGTTGGAGCTTCGGCACTGGCTTTTTTTGCCGGAATTTCGTTCAATAAAATTAAAGAAGGTCTGGAAGATTATAAAGGAGTTGCACGAAGATTTGATATTCAGCTAAAAAATAAAAAGCATATTTATATCGACGATTATGCACATCATCCCGAAGAGCTGAAAGCGGTGATTACATCGGTAAAAGCACTCTTCCCAAAACGGAAAATAACCGGGATTTTCCAACCTCATTTATACTCGCGAACAAAAGATTTTGCGGTGGAGTTTGCAGCCAGTTTAGACTTGCTTGACACTGCAATTGTTATTCCGTTGTATCCGGCTCGCGAAAAGCCGGTGAAAGGAGTTTCGTCTGAAATTATTTTCAACAAAATGAATTTAGATAACAAATATATGGCAAGTAAAGATGAAACTTTGGAAATGCTGAAAAACAGAGAAAGCGACGTAGTACTTACAATGGGTGCCGGCGATATTGATAGAATGGTTGAAAATATTGTGGAAATTTTAAAAAGTAAAAATTAATGTTTCGGAGATTGTTGAAAATAGCGGGGAGTTTATTGCTGGTAATTTTTATTATCGGGACACTTGCTTTTACGTATCACGAAAGTAAAGATGTGGTTTGCCGCAATATTGAAATCGATTTTGAAACCGATGAGTTAATTAAAGTTGACAAAGACGAATTAATCCGGCTGGTAAAAGCTGCGGATAGTAATATACTGAATAAAAAGCTGGCTCAAATAAATTCTGAGGCCATTGAAATAGCAGTTAAAAAACATCCTGCAATTTTTAATGCCGAGGTTTATAAAGTAATGAAAGCTGACAGTAGTTCGTACAAAGGTATATTGGTTGTTAATGTAAAACATCGCGAACCGGTTGTTCGTATAATGTCAAATTCCGGCAGCTATTATCTCGATAAATATGGTAAAAAGATACCAATTTCGACAAACTACACGGCAAATGTTTTGGTAACAACCGGGTTTTTTAAAGATAAATATGCCACCGAAAAACTGTTGCCATTCGTTCTGTTTATCGAGAACAACAAATTTTGGCAAGCACAAATAGAGCAGGTTCATATTAAACAAAACGGGGAGATACTTTTAACTCCTCTGTTTGGAGAGCATATTATTGAGTTTGGAAATTTAGATGATTATCAGAAAAAATTGCAAAAAATGAAAGCGTTTTATGAGCAGATTCTTGCAAATGATAATTGGAATAAATATAAAACTGTAAGTCTTAAATATAATAATCAGGTAGTTGCAAAAAAGAGATAAATTATGGCTGCAAAAAGTAATCTTTCGGTTGTTATCGACATTGGCACATCAAAAATAATTGCCATCGCCGGCTTAAAAAATGAGCATGGAAAAGTTGAGGTTTTGGGGGTTTCAAGAATCATATCAAAAGGAATTAAACGTGGTGTGATTTTTAATATCGATGAAGCGGCAAAATGTATTAAACAAGCGTTGACAAAGTTGGAATCTCAATTGGAAGAGGAGATTGTACAGGTGAATATTGCTTTTTCGGGGCAGTACATGAAAACCATTGATTTTCATAACTCGAAAAACATTTCGGATAAAGGGTTAGTGAGCGAATTTGATGTTGACCAACTTTATAACGAGGCGAAAAAAGTAGAGTTCGAGCAGGATTACAAAATTATTCAGGTTATTCCAACTTCGTTTGTTATCGACAGTGAGACTACGGTTTTAAACCCGGCAGGTGCAACCGGAAACCAGATTGTAGCCAACTATAAACTTGTTGTTATTCCCAAAATTTATGTAACTAACCTTCAACTTGTTTTCGATAAAGTTGGGGTTCAACTGGGCGAAATTACTCTTTCGTCGCTTGCTGTTTCCGAAGCAGTAATTTCTGAAGATGAAAAGGAGATGGGTGCAATTGTTTTGGATGTTGGTGCAGGTACAACAAATCTTGCAATATTTCATGATAATATGTTGATACACACTGCTGTTATTCCATTTGGCGGGAGTGTAGTTACGAAAGATATTAAACAGGGATGCTCAATTTTGTTGAAATGGGCAGAACAGTTAAAAGTTAAATATGGGCAGGCACTTGGCGATTTTGCCGACGACCAGAAAATGGTTACAATTCCTGTTCATAGTAATCTTGAAGCTAAGGAGATTTCGTTCAGAAGTCTTGCATTTATTATTCAGGCGCGGATGGAAGAGATTATGGACAGTGTAAATTCGGAGATTGAAAAGTCGGGTGTTGCTGACCAGTTGGGAGCAGGAATTGTTCTGACAGGAGGAACCTCGAATCTCAGCAATTTTATTCAGCTTGTTAAATTCCGTACCGGAATGGATGCCCGTATTGCAAATCTGGCTTTCAATCCAAAGTGCGACAAAAATGAGTTAAACGATATGGCAAATTATACTGCACTTGGTTTACTGAATCTGGAAGTAAACAAGTCAGCAATCCCCATAAAAGAGACCCGCAGCACTGGAAAGCGACGAGATAATTTGGGTTTTATGCCTCTCGTTGGCAAGGTTGTGCAGGGGGCACTTAGTTTTTTCGATGATGACAATGAAGATTTGGCAATGAATTAAAACAAAAGATATGACCGAAGAATTAGTAAACTTTCAATTTCCGAAGACATCGTCTTCAATCATAAAGGTTGTTGGCGTTGGCGGAGGTGGCTGCAATGCGGTTAGTCATATGTACGAAGAGGGAATCAAAGGAGTAGAATATTTGATTTGTAATACTGACTCGCAAGCATTAGAATCAAGCCCTGTGCCCACAAAAATACAGATGGGCGTTACTTTAACCGAGGGACGTGGTGCCGGAAATAAGCCCGAAATGGGTGAAGAATCGGCACGCGAAAACTACGACGATATTAAAGCAGTATTAGAAAACAACACCAAAATGTTGTTTATAACTGCCGGAATGGGAGGAGGTACCGGAACTGGTGCGGCTCCTGTTATTGCGAGTCTGGCCCGCGAGTTGGGAATTCTTACAATTGCTGTGGTTACAATTCCGTCGCCTGCCGAGGGTAAAAAACGTAACGCGCAAGCCAGAGAAGGTATTAAAAAGCTTGGCGAATTTGTAGATAGTATGTTGGTGATTAGTAATCAGCGCCTTCATAATATTTATGGAGATCTACCGGCGCGGCAGGCTTTTAAAATGGCCGATAATATTGTTGCAACGGCGGTAAAAGGTGTTGCCGAAATTATAACAGTGCATGGAAATGTAAATATCGATTTCACCGATGTTCACACGGTAATGCACAACAGCGAGCTATTTATTATGGGAACAGGTCTCTCTTCCGGCGAGGGACGTGCGATGGATGCTGTGAATAAAGCGTTGGAGTCGCCACTTTTAGATAGTAACGATATTTACGGAACAAAAAATATTTTACTGAATATTATCTCTGGTAAAGAGGAAATTCGCATTGGCGAAATTGGCGAGATAATTGAAACTTTGCAGGAAAAAGCGGGGCAGGAAGCCGATATTATTTGGGGAAATGGTTACGACGAATCGTTGGGTGACGATGTGAGCGTAACAATTTTAGCAACCGGTTTTGTGAATAATCCTAATCAAACACTTCAGGAAAAAGAGAAGCCTGAGATTTTTGAACTCGAAGAAGAGCCCGCAGAGAAAACAGTAGAAGTAGAGCAACCGGTTCAGAGTTCTTTTTTTGTTGAGCCGGAAGAGGAGGAGAGTGAGTGTCAATCACCGGCCGCCAAAAGTAATGTTTTTACTGTCAGGAATAAATCGCGTAAAGAGAGTGCTTCCATTTCGCGACGCGAAAAGCGCGAGAAACGTGCAAAAAAGCAGAAAGCAAAAACCGACGAACCGGTTACAGAATCGAATGTTGATAATTGGTTTTTCAAAAACTTTGGACTGGGAAAATTATTCGACGACGGAGAAGACCAACCGATGGAGTAGAACCGTTGAACCTTAAACTTGAAAAAAATGACTGATAATTTGGCAAACTTTACACTTCATAAAAAACCTGGTGCCGAGATAAGAGTAATCGGAGTTGGTGGTGGTGGTGGAAATGCAGTAAATCACATGTACGAACAAGGTATTCGTGATGTCGATTTTATTATTTGTAACACCGATGCGCAGGCAATGGCATCGAGCCCGGTACAAATGCAAGTGCAACTTGGGGCATCGTTAACTGAAGGACGCGGTGCCGGGAATAAACCGGAAGTGGGAGAAAAAGCTGCCCTTGAAAATATTGATGATGTGAAAAATGCATTGTCGGAGAATACAAAAATGGTATTTATTACTGCCGGAATGGGCGGTGGAACAGGAACCGGTGGTGCACCGGTAATTGCAAAAGCCTGTAAAGAGGCAGGTTATTTAACAGTTGCAATCGTTACAATCCCTTTTAAAAATGAGGGGCGGCGTAGAATTAAACAAGCAATTAACGGAATCGCAGAATTGGAACGGTATGTAGATTCGCTTTTGGTGATAAACAACGAGCGGATACGCGAAATGTATGGTGATTTTGGAATTTCGAAAGCATTTGCAAAAGCCGATAATATTTTGGCAACTGCAGCAAAGGGAATTGCTGAAATTATTACTGTTCCGGGGTATATAAATGTTGATTTTGCAGATGTTGAAACTGTAATGCGTACAAGTGGTTTGGCTGTAATGGGAACCGGAATTGCTGATGGCGATAATCGCGCCCTCGATGCTACCGAAAAAGCGCTGAACTCGCCGCTGTTAAATAATAACGACATTCGCGGAGCAAAAAACATCTTGCTAAATATCACCTCTGGAAATCGCGAAGTTACAATGTCGGAGATTGGACAGATTACCGATTTTGTGCAAAATATGGCAGGTTTCGAAGCCAACATAATTTGGGGAAATGGAACGGAGGAGTTGTTGGAAGAAAGTCTGTCGGTTACAATAATTGCAACTGGTTTTAGTACAAAAAGCATCTTCGATTTACATAGAGAAAAAAATAGCGGACAAAATAAATTTACTTTAAATAGTGGTGATAATAAAGTTGATTTAGTTTCAAAACATAATTCTTCCGGTAATAAAATCTCCTCTCCCGAGCAGAATTTTGTTGAGTTTGATATAACAAAAGAGAAGCAAAAAGAGGAGAGTGATTTTGAGGCGTTGTATCCTAATACTTCAAAAACGCGTGAAAATTTAAACGATAATAAAGTTACAGTTGATTATATAACTTTGAGTGACGAGGATGTTGACGAGTTGGAAAATATACCTGCCTACAAACGTCGGCAAATTAGAATGAACGACCCGCAATATAAAAAAGAGACATCCAGATTCTCGGTTACAAAAGACAATAAAATATCAGATAGAAATTCATATCTACACGATCAGGTAGATTAAAACAATATATTATGGCACTATTCGAACAGATAAACGACGATATTAAAGCGGCAATGAAAGCTCGCGAAAAGGTAAAACTTGAAGCTCTCAGGAATATTAAAAAAGTTATGCTCGAAGCTAAATCGGCAAAAGGAGCAAGTGCTGAAATTACAGACGATGATGTTCTGAAAATAATTTCGAAACTGGCAAAACAAGGAAACGATTCGGCTGAAATTTACAAACAACAAAATCGTGAAGATTTGTATGAAGTTGAAATGGCTCAGGTTGCGGTTTTTAAGAAATATCTACCTGCAAAAATTTCGGATGAAGAATTATCTGCAATTGTAAAATCTATAATCGATGAAGTTGGGGCAACCTCGATGAAAGATATGGGAAAAGTAATGGGAATTGCTTCGAAAAAACTTACCGGAAAAGCCGATGGGAAAGATATTTCTGTTAAGGTGCGAACTCTTTTACAGTAATTTATTTTGTAGGTAAATGAAATGTTATGTGTTACAGGTTTTATAACATGAAACCTGTAACCTGCAACAATCTAATTGGCTTTAGATGAATTTTTCTGCTGCTTAATTTTTCCATAAATACAATTTTCATCGTTACACCAGCGGCACTGGTAACCTTTTTGTTTGAGGTCGATTCCAATTCCAATAATTCCGCTAACCGATTTAATTGGGCTCATTAACGATGATTTGGAGAGTGAAACGCCACAGAAATTATGAGGGAAAAAACTAAAAAGTTTCTGCTGTTCGGCAACACTCCATTCACAGTACCCGGGAGAATAGCGGTCGGAAATATTTAATCCATGTTTTTTTACTTCTATTTCTAGCAGTTTCTGCATTTTATCTGTTGCCTTTTCGACTGTAACCGAGCCAATTACATCAAAAATATATCCCAGCATCGGGTCTCCTTGGGTTAATATTTCATTGGCACGATTTGAAATTTCTTCTCCGGCAGTACAAATATAAAGTGCCACCGAGGTAGATTCTTTCAGTTGTGTTGTAACAATTTTTGATGGAGAGAATATTTCAGTCTCAATTTTTATAGTAGCATTTTTCTGATTAATTTCAACTGACTCAAGAATTTTGTATCCTCCGGTTATTGAACAAAACTGTGAAGCCTCCAATAGTGCTTGTTCAATAATTTTCGGAAAAGGTTCAGGAACTACTCCATCTTCAAATCCCAGCAAATCGATTAAATCTTTTGGGATAATATTTAGCTCATCGAACGAAAAATGGAATTCTTTAATCATTCTGGAAAATTATTTTTTATTCAAATTAAAGAAAAAAGGGGAAATGCAATTTACATTTCCCCTTCAAAATATTTTAACATTTTTTAAGATTCTGAAATCACGATTTTCTCAATTACATCGTCTTGTCTGATATCGTCGATAATATCTAATCCTTCGTAAACTTTTCCAAAACAAGTGTGATGGCGATCTAAATGTTGCGTATTTTCGCGACTAAGACAAACAAAAAACTGCGAGCCACCGGTATTTTTTCCGGCGTGTGCCATCGATAAAACACCTTTGTCGTGGTACTGATTGTTGCCATCCAATTCACAATCAATTGTGTATCCGGGGCCGCCAGCGCCCGTTCCATCAGGGCATCCGCCTTGAATTACAAAATTTGGAATTACACGGTGAAATGTTAATCCATCGTAATATCCCGATTCAGAGAGCTTAATAAAATTTGCCACTGTTTTCGGAGCATCTTCCTCGAAAAATTTCACTTTCATTATCCCTTTTGAAGTATGAATTTCTGCTACTTTCATTTTATCGTTATTATAATTTTTCACAAAAATAGAAAAACTTAACAGATTTCATAAATTGTTTTTTACTGAGTAAATATTAGATGTATAACTTTAAACGAAATAGTAAATTGCAGGTAGTAGCTAAAAGAGGTTTGGCTTCGAGTTTTTGCGAGAGCTTTTTCAGTCTTGAATTGCCTGACATTACAAAAGTTTACATGAAAAGAATAATTCATGTTTTAAATTTTAAATCAAAAGTCCGACTCTCTGAAACAATACCGACACACCTACTATTTTAACAACAGAGCGTTAAACAACAATTTATACGTCCCGGAGGTTGATGCTCTAAACTGAGGGTAAAATCCATAAAATACAAAATTCCCTTTTCCTTTTTTTGCCCAAACCATTGCCGATTTACCTTCCAATAATTCGTTATTTTTTGCATAACCACTTGCCAAAACATTATCATCGGGGTACGCTGCAATCACACGGCGGTCGGTATCGAAATATGGAATTGATGTAGAAAATACCGGTCGGCCACGAGAAAATACTTTTGCTGTTTTTTGCATTCCCAGAGTTAACGGATGATCGGTTTTTAAATCAATATTCAACAAAGAACCAGGTGCATACAAACCCTTCTTTTTCAGATTGTCGGAGATATCGGGAACAGGCAACTGAAACTCCTCTTTCTCCTTTTCCGTTATTTTTATTGACTGCGCACCCAAAAACAGTCCTGTTGAAAGTCCCCAACTAAGAATTGTACCACCATCATTTACAAACTTCATTAATTTTTGGACTCCCTCTTTTTCTATACCTTTTGTAAACTGCGGATCGTATGAAGGAATTGAATAAGTGCCGCTGCTACCTTTATATTTCCCCTCCAATAGAATCGATTTGTTGTTATCAGGGAAAACAATCACATCAAATTCCGAAAGATCTTTCTCCTTTACTTCGCCTGGTTTTACAATTGTAAAAGGAATCTGGTATGTATCAAAAATATAACGTGTCCATCCTGCATCCATATCATGGAAATTAGTTTCAATCAATGCAATTTTAGGAAGTTCCAATTTCTCAACATTGTTAGATATATTCTCGGGTAAAGAAACTGGACTTACAGTCAGTTCACTAAATATTTCATGTAATTTACCTGAGTTATCTTTACTAATATTAATTACAAAGTCTCCTTTTTGAAGAATCACCTCTCCAACTTTATAGGATTCAGTTACTCTCAAAACCTCGACTCCCAGTGACATTGCCGCGAAAGCCATTTTAAAACTTTCGTTGCGATTAACCGGAAATACAATCGACTTTGTGTTATCTGAATGTTCATCATCTAACAGCAAAGGAAATTCCACTTTAATTAAAGCAGTTTCCAAATCATCAACAACCTCATCAATCTGAAAAGAAGATACCCCACGATGTAAAGGCAGCGACCAACTTGTAATATCGTAAGGTTTAATCATTTCGCCGCCGGCAGTATAATGTCTTGCAGGGAACTTTTGAGATTCCATTACCTCTTTAATAAAAGCACGAAATGGTTGTGCCAGCGGAACAATATAATCTCCTTTTTCAATCACTCTCCCTTTGTACTGTATTTTATCGAATGATTTATAAACAGAAATACCATGTTCGTCCAACAGAGTAATTAAACCATTTAACTCTCCTTTGTCGTGCTGAGAATGCGACATAATAAAATATGCAGGAGCCATAGTTTTTCCTTTTTTAACCTCCTTTTTGCAGAGTGCATTTCGGTTTAAAAGAATCTCATTTTTATGTATCGACCCGGTTTTTATTAATGACCAGGTTGACGATAATTCATATTTAATAATATCGCTTAAACGCCACCATCCACCGTTCCACGGAAATGGCATATTTATACTTTTCTTGTATTCTCCCAAACCTTTCCCCGATGCACGCAGTTCATTCTTTTCAACATAAATTGGTTTTGCAAACTGTACACTTGCACACTCGGTAAGCAAACCAATTACGTTTTTCCACAATGCAGTTTCGGTTGAGCCCGGCCAATAATCATCGAAAAGATAGTGTTGCGATACTCCTGCCAAACCATCGGCAGCCATATCAGTTGCCATATTCGAACCAAAAATCCATGTCCAGTTCCAAATACGTTCATCAATATTTTCTGCAATCGGGTCGTGCATTGGAGGCACGAAATATCGTGGTCCGTACGAACCCATTTGATGTTTTTCAACCATTACCTGCGGATACCAGGTTTTATTATATAGTCGTGCAACTGCCAGATTATCGCTTTGTGTGAGCGTAATAAAATCGCGGTTATTATCGTGCCCAACATATTTATGATAAACCACCGGCAAATTGCCACCTTCGTATTTTGTTCCTTTAGATTGATTGTAATGGTTAACAACCAAATCCATTCCATCGGGGTTGTGCGAAGGAACAATCATATACACAACATCGTCAAGCCAGCTTAATAATTTGGGATTGGTTGTTGTAGCAAGTTCATAGGCAAGCAACGGAGCAGATTGAGAAGGTCCGACTTCGGTTGAGTGCATCGAAAGTGCAGCCATTATAAATACTTTCCCTTCGTTGGTGTAGGTTTTTACTTCATTTTCAGACAAATTGGGATTTATTGCCAGTTCTTTATTAATGTGCTTTAATCTATCCAGATTACTAATATTTTCTTCGGATGAGAAAAAAGTAGCATACATTTTTTTACCCATTGGCGACTCTCCAATTTCAATCATTTTTACTCGTGGAGATACATCGGCAACCAATTGCAAATATTCGATTAAAGGATCGTAATTAAACAACGAACGGTCGGTTCCGGGTTGAAACCCAAAAAAGTTTTCGGGTGTTTTTAATTTAACAGAATCAGTTTGTGCAGTAATTTCGAGAAAAGAGATAAAAACAATGATTAACAGAAACAGAGATTTAAGATTATTCATAGTTGTAATTTTTAAGAATAGATATTTTAGATTCATAAAAATAATAAATTATACCGAAAACTCTTCCTGTTTAGTTTCAATATAAATGGCAATATTTTCAGAAGATATTGCTGTGCGCAGGGTTACCTTTTTACTATTTCAGGAATATATTAAAACAGGGAAGGATGCTTTTACCCTTTATCATTAAATCAATCAATTACGTATAAAGAAATTTAGGAGATTTTGAATCTCCTTTTTTCTTTTATCTACATCCTTTCCGGCATCTCAATACCCAGTAAATTCATTCCCTTTTTAATAACACTCGCTACCGTTGACGAAAGAATTAATCTTAAATTTCTAATCTCCTCGTCGGTCTCTCCTATAATATAATGGTCGTGGTAAAACTGGTTATACTCTTTAACCAGCTCGAAACAATAATTTGCAATTACTGCCGGACTATGATTATTTGCAGCTTCGTTTACAATTGAGGGGTACAAAGAGACTCTTTTTAGCAAATCTTTCTCTTTTGCTGAAATAGTTTCAACACTAATATTCTTATGAATCGATATGTTCTTCTCTGCTGCTTTTCGCAAAACTGATTGAATTCGTGCATAAGTATATTGAATAAAAGGACCGGTATTTCCGTTAAAATCGATAGATTCTTCGGGATTGAAAAGCATATTTTTCTTTGGATCAACTTTCAGAATAAAATATTTTAAAGCACCCAAAGCAATCATTCTATGCGTTTCTGCTGCTTCACTATCCGATAGAGATTCCAGTTTTCCAAGTTCGTTTGCAACGTTGCGGGCAACTTTAATCATATCCTCAACTAAATCGTCGGCATCAACAACTTTCCCTTCGCGCGATTTCATTTTACCCGAAGGCAGCTCCACCATTCCATACGAGAAATGATACAAATCTTTTCCCCATTTATAACCCAGCTTATCAAGTAAAACAGCTAAAACCTGAAAATGATAATTCTGTTCGTTTCCAACAACATAAATCATTTCGTTAATAGAATAATCTTCGAAACGCATTTTTGCAGTTCCAATATCCTGTGTCATATAAACAGAAGTACCATCGCTGCGCAGTAATATTTTTTGATCTAATTTCTCGTTTGTTAAATCTGCCCAAACCGAGTTATCATCTTTTTGATAAAATATACCTTTTTTTAATCCTCTCAATACTTCCTTTTTACCTACAAGATAAGTTTCCGATTCATAATAAATTTTATCGAAATCGACACCCAGTTTTTTATATGTTATCTCGAACCCATCGTAAACCCAGGTATTCATAGTTTTCCATAGGTTTAATGTCTCATCATCTTTGGCTTCCCATTTTAACAACAGCTCACGAGCAGCCAAAATTGATGGTGCCTGATTTTCTGCATCTTCTTTTGAAAGACCTTTTTCCACTAATTCAGCAATTTCGGCTTTATAATGTTTGTCGAACTCCACATAAAATTCACCAACTAAATGGTCTCCCTTAATACCCGAATTTTCAGGAGTTTTTCCATTTCCCCACTTTTGCCAGGCATACATCGATTTGCAAATATGAATTCCCCTGTCGTTTACAATATTTGTTTTAACAACCTTATTCCCATTTGCTTTTAATATTTCTGAAATAGAAAATCCCAGCAAATTGTTTCTAATATGACCAAGATGCAGGGGTTTGTTAGTGTTTGGTGACGAATACTCGACCATTACAGTATTCGGGTTTTCACCTTCACTACTTATTCCGAAATTCTCGTTTGTATATGCATCCAACAAACTATCAATCCAATAATTTTTGGTTATCTCCAAATTTAAAAAACCTTTAATTACATTGAAAGAATTCACAACATCGACATTTTGCTGAATAAAAATTCCAATCTCCTCTCCTGTTTGTTCGGGCGATTTTTTTGAAACCCGAAGAAAGGGAAATACTACAATAGTAATATCCCCATCTAAATCTTTTCGTGTATTTTGAATTTGTATTTGATTGGCAACCGGAGTAAAATCATAGAGTTCTGCCAATGCAGCTTCAACTCCTTTTTGTATTATATTTTCGATCTTCATTTTCTAATATTTTTAAGAGCGACAAAGATAGTATTTTCCAATTTTAGATTTACATGAATAAAAAAAAGCCCTGCCAAATGACAGAGCTTTTTATATTTACTTTAAAAATCTAATCTTTATTTTCTAATTTTTGCAACTTCAAACTCAGCTCTACGGTTCTTTTGGCGATTCTCTTCTGTGTCGTTATTAACAATAGGTTTTGTTTCACCATAGTTATTCGAACCAACATAAGCATTATTAACACCTTTCTTTAATAAATATTTAACTACAGCCTGAGCACGTCTTTCAGATAATTTCATATTGTACTCTTCAGTTCCAACGCTATCAGTGTGTCCACCAATAACAATATCATACTCTTTACTGGCGTTAAGCTGTGAAGCCAATTTATCTAATTCAGCTTCTCCCTCAGGTCTTAAATCTGATTTGTCAAAATCAAATAACAGTGCCGAAACTGATATTTCAGCCCAATCAGGACAACCATTATTACTTGCAGGTCCTTTTTCAGTTGGACATTTGTCTTCACAATCAATTACTCCGTCGCCGTCAGAATCCAATGGACAACCAACTGCATCAACAGGACAACCTTTTGGAGTATTAGGACACTGGTCGATTTTATCTGGAACTCCATCTTCGTCAGTATCAGGACAGCCATTGAATTTTGCCAATCCTGGTTCATCCGGACAATCATCATCTTTATCAGGGATTCCGTCGCCGTCACGATCAGGACAACCATTGAATTTTGCATCTCCTGCTTCATCGGGGCAATCATCTTTATAATCTGGTACGCCGTCGCCGTCACGGTCGAGCGGACAACCTTTTTCGTCAACCTTAACTCCTGCAGGAGTGTCAGGACATTCGTCTTTTTTGTCTTTTACACCATCACCGTCAGAATCTTTTGCTGCTCCAAAAGCAAATTCAATAATACTTGTTAGTTGAACATGGTCTTCTGTATATGTTTCCATTGCTTTTGGTGTTTTCCCAGCCAATCTTTCGGCTTCAATACCTTTTACATACGAACCGGCAATAAAGAGTGACGTATTTGCTCCAATGGGGAATTTAAAACCTAAACCACCATCGAAATTAACGCCTTCAGCCTGATTATCCCACAAATAGCCAACACCACCAAAAATATATGGTTGGATTGCACTTCCTTCTTTAAATATGTACCCATTACTAAATTTGTAGCGGATATTAAGCAATGGGTTTACCAATTCGAGCCCATTATCAGTATCACCGTTCCAAAAAGCAACTCTTGTATCTAACATTAAATCAAAAGACGGATTTAAATACCTGCTAAAGTATAAATCGCCAAGAAAGTTTGTCTTCTCACTGTCCAAATTATAATCCAAACCTGGTCCCAAACCGATTGCCCATTTTTTGTCAGAATTCTGTGCCATTACTGCGCCAACAGTAAATAAGACAGCTAAAAATAAAAGTGTAATTTTTTTCATAATTTTAATTTTAATTTTTTATATATATTTTATTGTGTTACAATTTTTAATAAACAATAATAAACAATTATTTTCACCTTTCAAACAGTTATGGTAACGAAAGGTTTAAAGTTTTCAAACAATTTTTAACAAAACTAAACAATTATTTTATAATGATTAATAATATTAGAGATTTTGTTTACAATAATTGACATATAAACAACAGAAAATAAGCATAATTGCTGAGAAATAACCTTAATTGCTATTTGTCAACACAACGGACAATAAATAACAGGGTCATTTTCTCTTTTGTTAAAACCGGAAATGGATATTCTGTTTTTTATCGCTCCTTTAACAGGTGTTAGCAATAATATGGTTAAAATGCATCTGGGTTTTTCGAAATAAATGGCAGGCATCGCACTGCCGGCGATGTACTTGCCACTGTGAAACTCTTTGAAATTATTTTGGAAAAGGACAGAACTAATGGTGATTCAAAAAATACGAATAATTACAAATTATTTTGAATCTGTATTTTCTTTATCCTCTGTTGAATCTGTTTCTTTAGTTTCCTCATCACTTTCAGAGAAATCTAACATATCTTTTTCCTGAAGCGTATTATACCACTGCAATACCTTTTTAATATCCGAAACATAAACACGATCTTTGTCGTAGTCAGGAACTATTTCCTCAAAGTATTTTTTCAGCTCACCTCCCGACGATTTGTGTGATAACGCAACTCCACCATCTTCTTTATCAGAAATAGTTTTTAAAATTTCTTTTAGCGGAACATCGCTTGTTTCGGTGTAAATTGCAATATCTTCCAATGCCGAAACTTTAGAAGTTGAATAAACAGGTATTCTTTTTTTGTATCAAGCGACTCAACAATAATATTATTTTTTGCCTCGGCAACCATTTTAAACAGTCCCGATTGGCCTGAAATTGATAATATTCCTTTTAACATAGCTTTAAAATTTTTGGCGAAGATACAATTTTTGGCATTGTAGAAAAACTGAACTCTTAATCAATGTTAAATTGATACGAAATTCCGGCTTTAATCCATCTGCCCGGTTGAACAATATTTCCAATATCGTTGTAACGTAAATCGAAAATATTATTTGCCGAGACAAAAATATTCAACTCGTTCCAATTGTAATTCACTTTTGTATCTGCTAACCAAAACGATTTGTAATCCACTTCATTACCCCAGCTACTATCAATAAATTCGGTGTAAGTTCCCTCCCTGTCTTGAAAAGAAACTCTTAAATCGATGGAGATATTTTTTGTTATTGATTGATTTATTGAACCCACAAATTTATGTTTAAGATTATCTAAAACATAGTTAGAGATAAAATCGACATCTACCTTTTCCAGATTGTTATTGAAATAACTAAACATTAATTTATTTGGGAATGAGTTTCCAAAGTGCTTTTGCAATTGGAATTGAATCTGAATCTCTGTGCCCAAACTATTTAGTCTGGTTAAGTTTTGAGGTTGCCAAATTTTATCTCCATCTATTTTAACCCAATCAATAATATCTTTTCCCTGCCTGTAAAATACAACAAAGTGTCCTTGAATAAAATTTTGATTCAGTTTTAATCCACCCTCTAAAGCGGTAGATTTTTCGGGACGCAAATTTGGATTGCCAATATTTGTTGGACCAGCATAATACAAATCGGTAAAAGTTGGCATACGCAACGAAGTATTAAAAGAGGTGAATATTTTTAGTTGAGAATCAATATTATAACTTACATCAACTCCAGGAAACAGATTTACTCCCAAATTACTTTTCAATATATAATTACCCATTAACCCGGCAGTTGCAGTCCAGCTATTAATATAAACAGCATGCTCGAAAAATAGAGAAATTGTATTGCGCGATGCCGCTTTTGTAAACATTGCATTTTCGCCGGGAACATTTTGTGGCGAATCCAAATCTTCCCCTAATACATTACTTAATATATTTTCTGAACGATATTCAACTCCAAAAGCAGTTTTGCCAAATTTCCATTGAACCCACGAGTTTAAGTTGCCACCGTAAACATTTGTTAAATGATAATTATGATTTTTATACCACGATGCCGGATTATCGCGAAACAATTCGAATCTATCCTGATTACGTCTCCAGTAAATTACAGGTGTTAAATGTAATTTTGAATCAGATGTCCATTTAACAGAGCTAAAAAGTGTTTTTGTCTCTTCGTACTGATTTGGGTATTTGGGTGTGTAAAAACTGTTAGCACCGTAACCTTTATGCGATGCACCAACCTGAAAATTAAATATTCCCTTTTTACTTTTTAGTTGGTTTGAATAGAAAATATTTGATATCTCAAAATCGGTATTATCAGTATGTCCATCCGATTTTTTACAATTTATTGTAATTGAATGAGATAATTCTCCTGTTTTAAAGGAACCTGATAAACTTGCATTGATTAAACCAAAACTCCCGCCACCCAAAGAAATTCCAACCGAATTCTTATCAGATTGTTTGGTTACTATATTAATAGCCCCCGAAAATGCATTGGAACCATAAACTCGTGCAGCGGGTCCTTCAAGAACTTCTATTCGTTCTATCTGATTTAAACTAATTGGAAGATTTAAATTGTGATGGCCGGTTTGCGGGTCTGTGATATTGATTCCGTTTAATAAGATTAACGTTTGGTCGAAAGTGCCTCCGCGAATACTTACGTCTGCCTGCACTCCTTCTGCTCCGCGCTGTCGAACATCAACTCCGGCAACATACTCAAGCAAATCCTGAATACTCTGAGCCGGTGTCGCCTCAATTTCTTTACTCTCGATAACGGAAATAATCCGAGCCACCTGCGAGTACAATGCAGGAGATCTTTGCGCACTAACCTCAATCTCATCAAGGTCGTATTGCATTTTAACTTCGGTGGTGTCTTGTTCGCAGGCAACCGAAATTGCAGGCACTGAAACAAAGTAAGCAACCGATAGTACCGAAATCTTTACCGTTTGTTTCATAACAAGAAAAAGAGAATAACTCTTTCTTCCCCACCTTTTAAATGTTAAAATGCTTCGTGCATTCTGTTTAAAATGATACCTCTTCACTAATCAAAATTGACAATTTATAGAATATATTAAAAGTTTGTTCAAATATTAAACAAAAAATATGCAGCAAATATACTATTTGAAATTAATTCATCGTTCCCTTAGAAATCAGAAAACACACACACCGATCCTATATAACTGCCATCATTAAAGAGTTACAGAACATAATGGTAAAAAACTTAATACTACCCATAGGTATTATTTATAACTGATAGATATTATCAACTAACAAAAGTCCCCAAAATCTTTCCAGTAATCTATTCTTGACCTATATTTGTTTAGACAAATTAAAAATAAAAACACCATGACTCAGATTCAATTTAACAACGCACTTCTAGGATTAAGCGACCGATTACACTACTACGCGCTAAGTTTAACAACAAACTCTGAAAAAGCTGACGATCTTTTACAGGAGACTTTTTTGAAAGCTTTAACATACCGCGATAAATTCAGACCAGATACAAATTTCAAAGCGTGGATGTACACAATAATGAAAAATACATTCATTAATGATTACCGCAGAAATGCTAAAACCAAAAAGAAATTTGATGGAACAAACGGTGATTTTCATTTAATATTTTCGCAAGATAAAGTATATCCGGCACCAGACTCGTTGTATAGTACAAAAGAGATTAATAAAAATATTGATGAACTTGAAAAAGAGTACAAAGTTCCGTTTACCATGTTTTTAGATGGATATAAATACAAAGAGATTGCAGATAAATTAGAACTTCCTTTGGGAACGGTAAAAAGTAGAATTTTCTTCACACGCAAGAAATTAACAAAATCGCTAAAAGAATATTCAAATAATTAATAACAATTACAGCTTGTATTGATTAAAAAGATTCTCAACTTTGAGAATCTTTTTTTTGCAAAATATTTTACAATGAAAAGAATAGCAGTGCAACTTGCAGAGGGATTTGAAGAGATTGAAGCGGTGACAATTATTGATATATTGCGCAGAGCAGAAATTGAGGTAATTACTATTTCGATAACCGGAAAACTTGAGATTACGGGTTCACACAAGATTACAATAATTGCCGACCAACTTTTTGAAGATACCGATTACAGTGCGATTGATATGATTATTTTACCTGGAGGAATGCCCGGTGCCGAACATTTAAATAACCACTCAGGACTTAAAAAACAGATTATTGAGTTTAGCAAAAAGGGAAAACAACTCGGTGCAATTTGTGCTGCTCCTTTGGTTTTTGGAGAATTGGGATTATTGAAAAATATGGAAGCCACCTGCTACCCCGGCTTTGAAAATAGACTTAAAGGTGCAACTACAACCGGAAAAAACATTGAGGTATCAGGAAGTATTATTACGGGAAAAGGTGCAGGAGTTGCAATAGAATTTTCACTAAAAATTGTAAAAATACTTAGTGGGGAGAAATTTGCCGGTGAATTGGCAGAAAAACTTATGTTTTTAAAATAAAAAATACCCTCCAGCAAAAAATTACTAAAGGGTATTTTATAATTTAGCAAACGTTTTACCCGTTAACTACCAAATATATAGCGTACATTAAATCCAAAGCCACCAGCATGAAAATCTGTTGTTTCTATAATGCTTAATAAAGGACGCCAGTCACCTCCAATAGCAATAGGAACTGTAGCAAATCGATATTCTAATCCAATTTCTCCAGCAACTCCTAACCAAAAAGGATCGTTTATTTGAATGTATGGACCAACACCTGCATACCAGTTAAAAGCTTCGCCTCCGAGTGGGCGATAAAGGAAATCCCAAAGAACATCAATACCAACGCCATTTCCAAAGGAAACATCAGCGTGAATACGGCTGAACTGACCAGTGCTAAACATCCCGTCAATTGCAACATTTCCTCCCGAAACATCTCCAAAACGTATACCAAGTTCCTGTGCGTCACTAAATGTGTATGAAGCAATAATTACTGCAACAATTAAAAAAAGTTTTTTCATAATTTTTAATTTTTGTTTAATCAAATTATAGATGAAACAACCAAATAGGAAAAAAGTTTATTCGATTTAAAATTTATAGAAAATTTTGTTACGACTTAGCAGTACTTAACTTTTGATTAGCCAAGCACGATAGGGCATCAAAAACATTTTTTGAGTTTTTAATGGTTGTGTCAATGACCGACCTGATAATTGCATAATGATTAGCAAAATTGAATGATTTGAATTGATTCGTTTTTAGATAATCATCAATTATCATTTCTTTCTCATACGAAATGGCATCTTTAAAAACCTGCTTCAACTTTGATGCCCAGATGCAATTGAAAAACCCAAAAACAAGCTTTGTCGCCATCAATTTTTACATCTGATTCATCGCCACCAACTACCTTTGATGTAGCTATCCTTTCTTTAACCCAACTTGTAAACCCATAATCATAAGTAGCTGCAATACAGTTCAGTACGATTTTGAATTTTACAATTGGGGGACAACTTTTGTTTTTCTCACAAAAGGTCGGTGTTTAAAATTAAGTGCGTTAAATATTTTTATTTGATCGGCAGTTGACCTTGTACATAGTTTTATGTATATTTTTTCATTATTGTTGTTATTTACACTAACTATTGATGATTGCATTGATTCCATTTTCTGCACTATTGTTGTCCAACTGTAATTTATATTACTGTTGTTCAGTACACTTTTGATGTAATTAACAATCTGATAAGCTGTAATACCAAGCCAAATATGTGGTTCAATAAATTCATCAATCTGATGATATATTGGTCTTATGTCCAGGTCGGTTTTTAAACATCTGAATACGGCTTCTACGTCTCTTGTAAGGTTGTAAACTTGCCAAATGTTGTTTTCAGATACAGCCGTTTTTGTGTATCTCAAAAAATATTCCCCTTTTGGTTTTTCTCTTTCTTTTATGCGCTCCCAGCTAATATCTGTTACAATACCCTTTTCTTTGTTTTCGGTATATTTAATATTATACAACCAGCCTACTCTTGATAGTTTTGCTTTTATCTTACCAACTTTTTCGTGTACCTTTTCTGTTTTTTTAAGGGCTCTTGGTTTTGGTAATTTGTCTTTTATTTCTTGCAATTGAGCCTCTAACCTTTCTGTGAGTTTTTTATCTATAGAATCTTCTTTCTTCTTTTTCTGGCTGCTTTTTATATGTAGAAAACAGTCATCTTTTCCTTTAACAGATACTTTTGTGAGTTCAATCTTATGTCCTCTGTTATCTGATATTGCTGTGGCTTTATCTGTTAATTTATAGTATTGTTTTGGGATGGTTCTGCTTACGCATACATAATCGTAACCATATATAACCTTGACACTTTCCCTGTATTGAATTCGGGTATCCTTATTCTTATGTCTTTGTTTCTAAACCCAAATATGTTGTATTCCCCTCTGAGAACTGTAAGTAATAATGTCAAATCTTCTTTTGAAAACAAATTGAAGCCTTTGTAGTTCCTGTTGTTTTCTTTTTTTGATTTTGTTACTTTTTCAAGTCTTTTCCTTCCAACTTCTTTATTGTCGAATGCCGAGATAAATTCTAAATATCTTTTGTTTGATGCTTTAAAAAGAAATGATAAAAGAGTAAGACTGTAAATGTTCTTTTTTAACCGTGTGTGTCCAATACTTTTTTTACTAAATCTTCTTTGCGGATATGCGAATTTCTTACAAACTCTATTTCTACATTATTGTCTTTTGCTATTTGCTCTGCATTGGTACGTAACTCTTCTTTAAAAGGCTCAGCAAATTTTGCATAATCAAATATCCTGATGTTTTGAGAATATAAATATGAGGTCATCCCTTGCGAATAACATATCTGTGGAATTGTCCCAGTTATAATAACCCTGTCTAAACAGCTTAATGTGCCTGCTATTTTATCTCGATAAGTTGTTGTCAATAAGCACATACTGCAAAAATACTATATTTTCCTGTTTGGTTCTGGCTTGTTCAGGTTAGGTTGTAAGAATAAAATACTACCTTTGTTCGTAATATTACGAATAGAAAAATGAATTCAGACTCAGTTATTTCGGAGCAACAACAAAAAGCCGCGCGTTACGCAAAAGCGCTTGGGCATCCGGTGCGTGTTTATGTTATGGAACTGCTCTCGAAACAAGCTTGTTGCTACAGCGGCGATATAAGCGAAGAGCTTCCCATCGCAAAATCAACACTTTCGCAACATCTTAAAGAGTTAAAAGATGCCGGGTTGATACAGGGCGAAATTGAGGCACCAAGAATAAAGTATTGTATCAACAGAGAAAACTGGGACGAAGCACAACGTCTTTTTAAACAGTTTTTTATGATTTAAAAAAAATTAATTTCACTGTTCGTTATTTTGCGAACAACGAACAGTGAAAAATGATAACAAATAAAATGAATTATCAGGATTTAAAACCAATTCAAATGGACATTAAAGTTCTCGGCACCGGGTGTGCAAAATGTAAATCGTTGGAGAAAGCCATTTCTAAAGCGGTCGAAAAAACAGGAGTAAATGCAATAGTTACCAAAGTTGAAGATATTGTTGAAATAATGCAATTTGGCGTTATGACCACGCCCGCTTTAGTTGTTAACGGCAAAATTGTAGTTAAAGGTGTTGTACCTTCAGTTGATGAACTTTCGAAACTTATAACCAAATAATCAATCAATTAAATAATCTGAAAATGAAAAAATTAATCAGCCTTTTAAGTTTAACCTTATTTATCGGAGTGGTTACTGCATCGACACAATGTTGTGATGGCGCAATTTCTGAGAACTCAACCAATAACAAATTAACTTGTGATGAAAACCAAACAACTGGTCAGGTTAAAGTTTATTATTTTCATGCAACACGCCGCTGTGCAACCTGCGAGGCTGTTGAAGCAGTTACCAAAGAAGCATTAAAAGAGTATTATGGCGACAAAATTCCATTTGAATCTATTAACAGGGAGAAAGAGAAGGACAATCCGTTGGTGAAAAAATATAAAATTAACGGGCAAACGCTGCTTGTTGTCAAAGGCGACAAAATGGTGGATTTAACAAGTGCTGCATTTATGAATGCCCGCACCAATCCTGACAAATTAAAGAGCAGAATAAAAGCAACTATTGACTCGATGCTATAAATATGGAGCTATTACAGAATTTTCTGGAGACCTCTCAATTTCCAATAGTAACGGCATTTATTCTCGGACTTATGACAGCCATAAGTCCATGTCCGTTAGCAACTAACATAACTGCTATCGGATACATTAGCAAAGACATTAAGAGCCGGCGCAAAGTTTTTTTAAACGGAATAGTTTATACTTTGGGGCGCGCAATTTCGTACACTGCCATTGGGTTACTTTTCTTTTTTGGGGCTAGCCAGTTCAGATTTGCCGGATTTATTCAGGAGTGGGGTGAAAAACTTTTAGGACCTGTCTTAATAATTATCGGTCTGTTTATGTTGGGTGTTATTAAACTCAAAATTCCCGGTATTGGTTCGTTAACTCAAAAAATGGAGAATAAGTCGAACAGTGGTTTTTGGGGTGTACTTTTATTGGGAATAGTATTCGCTCTGGCATTTTGCCCTTACAGCGGCGTACTCTATTTTGGAATGTTAATACCAATAACAATTAGCAGTGCGGGTGGATTGTATTTGCCGTTAGTTTTTGCCATTGCAACCGGAATCCCGGTTATTATTTTTGCATGGCTGATTGCATTCAGTATCGGATCTCTTGGTAACGTTTATAATAAAATCAAACTATTCGAACTCTGGTTTAGGCGTATAATTGCTGTTCTTTTTATTACTGTTGGAATTTATTATATCTTAATATTATGGATAATATAATTTGTTATTGCAAAAATATAACTGAAGTGGAGATTAAAGATGCCATAAGTAAGGGGGCAACCACATTAAAAGATATTCAGAAACAGACCGGGGCGTGCACAGGAAACCAGTGTGCCGAACTAAACCCGTCGGGCAAATGCTGTTCTGCCGATATTAATTAGCGAGTATTAAAACTAAAAAATTTATAAACACTGTTCGTTATTTTGCGAACGGTTTTAGAAATGAGAGAAAGAGTAATTGCAATAAACAGAAAAATGAAGGGTTGGTTTATTCCTGCTGTTTTACTTCCGTTATGGATAGTAACATATTGGAATCTTCAGAAGTTAGCCGATTTTGTTATTGACGACTTGTTGCGAATGACTTCGGGAAAACACCTGACCGAAACCCTGCGTTTTTTTATTTTTGAAGTGCCAAAAGTAATGCTGCTATTGGTCCTTATCATTTTTGGTGTTGGTATTTTACGCAGCTATTTTACCACCGAAAAAACCCGTGCCGCTTTGGAAGGTAAATCGCTATTCTCAGGAAATATATTAGCATCGTTGTTGGGTATTGTTACTCCGTTTTGTTCGTGTTCTGCTATTCCCCTGTTTTTGGGTTTTGTTGAGGCCGGTATTCCAATCGGGGTTACATTCTCATTTTTAATTGCGGCTCCAATGATAAATGAAGTCGCCTTGGTTTTACTTGCCGGTTTGTTTGGCTGGAAAGTGGCAGTAATTTATGTTGCTACCGGTTTAATAATCGCCATTTTAGCAGGTTGGTTTATCGGTAAATTTAAAATGGAGAAATATGTAGCCGACTGGGTTTTTTCAATTAAATCGAATCAGGAAAGTGAAGAGGAAGAGGAAATTACATTTTACGAGCGCATCCAAAAAGGTTACCAATCGGTAAAAGATATTGTTGGTAAAATATGGATTTATATTGTTATTGGCATTGCGGTTGGTGCCGGTGCTCACGGTTATGTACCCGAAGATTTTTTAGGTTCGTTACTCGGAAAAGAGAACTGGTATGGTGTTCCTCTTGCAATTTTGATTGGGATACCGATGTATTCAAATGCTGCCGGAATAATTCCAATTGTTAGCGTATTAATCGAAAAAGGAGTTTCGCTGGGAACAGCTCTGGCATTTATGATGTCGGTAATTGCACTTTCGTTACCTGAAATAATTATACTGAAAAAAGTTCTGAAATGGCAATTAATAGCGACTTTTATTGGAGTTGTTGCCGTTGGAATTATAATAGTTGGGTTTATTTTTAATTATGTAATGTAAACTTTAAAAATCAAATATCATGGAATCAAAATCGGTCGGTTTTATTGGTGGCGGAAGAATTACAAAAATCTTTTTGCAGGCATTTGCGAACGAACTAATCAGCTTCCAGTCAGTTGTAGTTTGCGAAATCAGTTCAGAAGTACTGAACGTACTAAAAAAACGATTTCCTAAAATTCAATTAACTGATTCGTGCGAATTGGCAGCAGCTCAGGACATTGTTTTTATTGCATTGCACCCACCAGTATTTATGGATACACTGGAGCAAATTAAAGATACTGTTACCAGAAAAACAGAGGTTGTTTCGTTAGCCCCAAAAATCAGTATCGAAAAAATAGCATCTAAACTGGAGACGAAAAATATTGTAAGGATGATTCCCAATGCCACTTCATATATAAATAAAGGTTATAATCCTGTTTCATTTTCCACAGAATATGCTCCCTCAGAAAAACAATTGCTGTTTGAAATGCTACAAACTTTGGGAAAAACTTTTGAGGTGAAAGAATCAAAACTTGAAGCTTACGCAATGGTTTCTGCCATGTTGCCAACTTATTTTTGGTTTCAATGGGAAGAAATGCAAAACCTTGCAGTACAAATGGGGTTGAACGAAACGGAAAGCAAAGAAGCGGTTCAACAAACTTTATTGGCTGCAATCGATTTATTCTACAACTCAGGATTAAGCCACAGTGAAGTAATCGACCTTATTCCTATAAAACCTATTGGCGAGCACGAAGCTCAAATTTCAGAAATCTATCAAACCAAATTGATGGGGTTATTTCAAAAAATAAAACCGTAACTAATGATTAAAAAAGTTCTTCTCTGGTTTGTCTTTATATTACTTTTTGCACTGCTGATTATTGGTTTTTCGTTGAAAGACAATATGAATAATTATCTCTCTGAAATGATGCAAAAACAAGTATCTCCCGAACTTGCCAAATCAGGTAATATTTTGGTCGATTCGCTTTACAACTACTCAACAAACGGCTTAAACTATAAAATTACGTTCCTTGAATTTGGGGCGAAAAATTGTTCTGCCTGTAAACGAATGGAGAAAGTAATGGAAGAAACACGTAAAAAATATCCGAATAATATAAATGTTGTATTCCTTAATATTTTAAAACCCGAAAGTCAGGTTTTGATGAAATTTTATGGAATTGCATCTATTCCAACACAAATACTTTTAGATAAAACCGGGAATGAGTTTTTCAGGCATTCTGGTTTTATCTCATTTGCAGAGTTGGAAAAACAATATTTAGACAATAGTTTTTGATTATGGACATTTTGATATTTATTATTTCGCTGGTAGCAGCATTTATCTTTTCGCTTGGTGGAGTGGGGGCTGCAATCATTCTAATTCCCATACTTATTTCGCTTGGTATTCCGGTAAATATTGCAAAACCGGTGGGGCTGTTTTACAATACAGTTAGTTTGTCGGGAGCAAGTATTAGCAATATTCGAAATAAACGTCTTGATTTTAAAGTGGGAATCCCAATTATTATTTCATCATTTATTTTTGCAATTGTAGGTGCTTACTCCTCAAAGTTTGTTTCAAGTCGGATTATTCTTTTGCTGTTTATTCTGTTCCTGCTGTTTTCCGGTTTTATGTTTCTTTTTCATAAAAAAAAGGAGAGTACAACTTACCGTCAGGATACTCCTTATATAAAACTATTTTTAATTGGAGCTTTCGCCGGATTACTGTCGGGAATTCTTGGTATTGGCGGCGGTGGAATAATATCTCCTTTGATGCTAATTGTTGGTTTTAATCCGAAAAAAATTACAGCAATTACTGCTTTTGTTGTCCCTTTCTCTTCATTTTCCGGCTTTCTTACATATTGGGCAATGGGCAGTGTTAATTGGCGGATTATTGCAATAGCATCCGTTGCCGGGATAATTGGAGCAACACTTGGAACCGTTTTTATGCAGAAAAGACTAAATGCTGCAACTGTAAAAAAAATACTTGCTGTAATATTACTTGTTATGGCTGTTAAATTGATATTCAAAATATTATAAATTTTAAGAATTATGGTAAATGCAAAAGATTGGCTTTTAATTGGTCAGAAATTTCACGGACACAAATGTCCGGCAATGCCCAACGGTTTAAGAGTAGCCGAAGCCGCAATGAACAAACTTGGTGTGGAACGTACAGGCGACAGTTCGCTCCATGCAATTGTTGAATTGGGCGACAATCATTGTGCAACGTGTTTTGCCGATGGTGTGCAAGTTATTACCGGATGCACTTTCGGAAAAGGGAACATTGAAAAAACACATAAAGGGAAATGGGGTTTAACACTGATTGATAAAAAAACAAACCGTGCCGTTCGCGCATTGCCGAAAGCAGAGGCAATGATGCAAACAAAGAAAACATCCTTCTTTAAAGATTATCGCGAAAAAGGCGTACCGCCAACACAAGTTCCCGACGAAGTGGTTCAACCTCTTGTCGATAAAGTTATGAATGCTCCGGCAGAGATGATTATGGAAGTTTCTGACGTATTTGAGTTTAAGTGGAATGAACCTAAACACTCGTATAATAGTGGTGCTTGCGAAATGTGTGGCGAAATGGTTATTGCTGAATATACTGTTATTCAAAACGAAAAGAGAGTTTGTAAAGATTCTGCTGTTTAAGAGATTTATTATGAAAGTTTTAGTTTTATGCACGGGTAATAGTTGTCGCAGTCAGATGGCGCATGGTTTTTTAAAGTCGTTCGACAATTCGTTAATAGTTGAATCCGCCGGAACGGAAGCATCGGGAAAACTGAACCAAAAAGCTGTAAAAGCAATGGCCGAAATAGGAATAGATATTAGTCAACACACATCCGATTCTGTGACGAAATTTTTAAATGATGAGTGGGATTTTGTAGTTACCGTTTGCGGGGGAGCCAACGAAGTTTGCCCGGCTTTTACAGGTAAAGTAAAAACCCGTTTACACATTGGTTTCGACGATCCCTCTTTTGCAACCGGCACCGATGAATTTATCTGGAGTGAATACATTCGGGTTCGTGATGAAATAAAAGATACTTTTCAGAAACTTTATATCGAACAAATTATACCACAACTTTAATATAATGAACAAGCCAAAAAAGCAAATCGGATTCTTCGAAAAGTACCTGACACTTTGGGTTGCACTATGTATTGGATTGGGTATTTTAATTGGCAATTTTGCTGGTGAAAGTGTTGAGATATTGAGTAAATTAGAAATATTCAGGGTTAATATTCCAGTTGCCATTTTAGTTTGGTTAATGATTTACCCAATGATGTTGCAGGTAGATTTTTCAAGTATCAGAAATGTGGGGAAACACCCCAAAGGATTAATCCTCACTTTAATTGTTAACTGGCTGATAAAACCTTTTACCATGGCATTTTTTGCCTGGATTTTTTTTACAAAAATATATGCAGCGTTTATAACTCCCGAAATGGCCGGCGAGTATATTGCCGGAGCTATTTTATTAGGTGCTGCACCATGCACTGCAATGGTATTTGTTTGGAGCTATTTAACCGATGGCGACCCAAATTACACTTTGGTACAGGTGTCGGTAAACGACCTGATAATTCTGGTGGCTTTTGTCCCAATTGTAGGTTTACTTCTTGGTATCGCCAACGTTCAGGTTCCTTATGAAACATTAGTTTCGAGTGTTTTGATATTTGTTGTTGTTCCGTTATTGGCAGGTTATTTTACCCACAAAATATTAATTCGCCGAAGTGGTGAAAAATGGTTTAAAAACACCTTCTTGCCAAAGTTTAAACCAGTTTCTATTTTCGCACTATTAGTAACATTGGTTTTGCTTTTTGCATTTCAGGGGAATACAATTACCGAAAATCCACTCATTATTTTGTTGATTGCGATTCCGTTAATAATTCAAACCTACTTTATATTTTTTATCACCTGGGTTAGTGGCAGGAGACTGAAGTTGCCACACGCAATTTGCTCACCCTCTGCAATGATTGGTGCAAGTAACTTTTTCGAATTAGCCGTTGCTGTTGCCATCGCACTTTTTGGGCTGCAATCTCCGGCTGCACTGGTAACTGTTGTGGGCGTTTTGGTTGAAGTTCCGGTAATGCTTTCGTTGGTTGCCCTGGCAAACCGATGGAGATATTAAACTAAAATTGGTAAGCAACTGGGAGCTTCCTGTGTACATAATATCTGGGACTCTGACCACGTTGTAACTCTAAACGAAGATGTTCAGCTAATTGCTTCAGAAATTATTAGAAACGATTTTTTAAGTCGTGTAAATATCGGTCTCGATTTTTTCGATGCTTCAATTAACCGAATTGGCGCGTATGTAACCGGAACCCGCGCATCTCAAAAAGCATTTTTAATTGCAATGTTAGAACCTACAAAATCGCTGGTTGAAATGGAGGAAGCTGGTCAGAATTAATGTGGCTGTTATATATCGAAATGTTCTCATATCATCTTTGTGATGTACATGAACCGGAGATCCATTATGTAGATAATATACAAAATCAGATTTCTGTAAAACACCCCAGGTTGGGGATAATAACTTTGTCGATTCAGGGAAAAATGGTATTTGTGTCTGCATAATAATAAATTTTAATCAAAAATACGACATTTTTAGTTTACGCAATGATGACCATAATAAATTGATTATCAATTGCCGAGTCAGGATGTCTGAATATTCTAGGCTATCAAACATTAAAGTGCGACTTTCATATTCACACAATGTTTTCTGATGGAATAGTTTGGCAACTTTCCAGGTTGACGAGGCGTGGAACGAAGGTCTGGATGCAATTGCCATAACTGACCATATTGAAGGAAACCCAAGCAGGAAGCATGTTGGCGGCGACAACAATTCTGCATTTGAAATAGCTAAAGTTAGGGCACGCGAAAAGAATATCATTTTAATTCATGCCGGCGAAATTAGCCGGAACATGCCTCCCGGACATTTTAATGCACTGTTTTTAGATAATACAAACGCTCTCGACAAACAAGATTGGCACGAAGCTTTTGATGAAGCAAAAAAACAGTGTGCTTACATTATCTGGAATCATCCGGGTTAGCTGGCACAGCAACCTGACACTACTTTGTGGTGGGACATTCATACTGAATTATATAATAAAGGAATGATTAATGCAATCGAGGTTTTTAACGAAAAAGAGTGGTATCCAATCGCAATGGATTGGTGCATAAATAAGGATTTGGCAGTTTTTTCAAATTCCGATATTCACGGAATAATTTCAGAAATGTACGACCTTGAAAATTACCACCGACCGAAGACTTTGGTTTTAGCAACCGAACGCACTGAAAATGCGGTTCGCGAAGCTCTTTTTGCAAACAGAACAATTGCATACTATGGAAATATTTTAGCCGGAAAAGAGGAGTATTTAAAGGCATTTTTTGATACAGCAATCGAAGTAAGGTTTTTCAAAAATGTGCAAAAAAGTAAAAGAGTAAAAAAAGGTAAAAAATATATTATTAAGAACAGTACTGATGTACCTTTTGAGATGAATAGTGTGGATGGGCAAAAATTCACAATCCCCGCAAATGGCGAAACGATAGTGGTAATCCCCGATAAAAGCAAAAACTCATTCGAGGTTAAAAACCTTTTTGTAGAAGGAACAGAAAATTTGGTAGTCGCGCTAAAGCTAAAATAATCTCAAAATATTTTACCGAGAGTAATAAAATAAAATATTTGCCGTTTTACACTCGAAGGCAGAAAAATCAATCATATTAATTAGTTTATTTAATTCGGTATTGCCTTCTTAGAAGGGGCGTTTATTCGCCCCTTTTTTTATGCAGTAATTACTACCTTTACAAATTTTAATTTCTATATACACACATTATTTTTCACATCTTTTCGTTATCACGTAAATGTATATTCCGAAGGTAAAAACTATGAGACAAATACTCGCTATTGTAATAGTACTTCTTGTTGTAACTCCCGTTTTTGGTCAATCAAAAAAGCGAGGAAAAGTAAAGCGTAAATACCGGAATGTAGAAACAGTTTCGAAGAAATTGCAGCCTGTTTTTTTACGAGGAGAAATATATGACTCTGAGAAAAATCCGCTAATTGGAGCAAGTGTAACAATAGATGGAACACGAAAAGGTGTTCATACAAACTCTTTTGGCGAATTCCTCATCGAAAATTTACAAACCGGAAAAGCACGAATCCGTATTTCGTACATCGGATATAAAATAAAAACCACAGACTTAATTCTTCGTCCGGGCGAGAATTTCAAAAAAATTATGCTTGCCGAAGAAAATTTCCATATTGAACCTGTAACCGTAAGTTCACAAAAACGAGAGCAGCAAATATTGGATGTTCCGTCAGCAATAACTGTAGTTGGAGCAACTTCAATAGAGCAGAACAATATTACAGAGTTGGTACAGATGAGCGAATTTGTGCCGGGTTTATATATTCGCGAACAGGGTACAAACCGACCAGGTTTTGTAATACGCGGGTTACCCAGCGACGAAGTAAGTCCCAGTGCGCAGCCAAGAATCTCGACATATTATAACAATGTACCAATTAACCGTGCAAGTTTATCGGCTGTCGAACTTTTTGACATGGAACGAATTGAAGTTTTAAAAGGGCCGCAGAATTCACTTTTTGGGAGAAGTGCGCAAGCCGGTGCAGTTCATTTTATAAGTAAAATGCCGGGCAATAAAACCGAAGGATTCATTACTGCCGGAATGGGAAATTATGCACACAAAGAGTTTCGGGCAGCGGTTAATATCCCGGTAATTGAAGATATGCTTTTTATACGTGCAGCCGGCATTTACAATGCCCGCGACGGTTATGTAAAGAATACTTTTGGTGGCACATTAAACGGGAAAAAGACAATTGCAGGGAGATTCTCGGCACGTTTTATTCCTGCATACAATCATACAATAGATTTGGTTTTAAACTACCAAAAAGACGATACACCGGGAATTGCATTTATGAGTAAAATGTTTCCGAATACAAATGGAGTAACCGATATTTTTAGCGGAACAGCATCGTTGGAACAAGGAGAAAGTCTGGCAACCGGCAAAGACTTTTTCGATGCAACTATAAATTACAAATATTATATTGATGAGCATACTTATTGGTCGTCGATAAGTTCGTACCGAAATGGAAACTCATCGGCACGCTGGGATGGAGACGGAACTGCATCGGCAGCAATCGACATGGCTGAACATACCGCAGCAAAACAGTTCTATCAGGAGATAAGATTAAACTTTTCGAGAAACAGCCGATTGAATGGTTCGATGGGAGGAAGTTACTGGTGGGAAAAAGCCAACCAGACTTACTGGTTTTCGCCAAACGAACAGAATACATTTCATCTGTTTTTCGACCCAACATATTTAGTTACTCCCGATGGTCAACCAATTTCTGTTCCTGCGTTACCAAATATTCCACAACTGGGACCACTCGCAGGAATGCCACTTCCAACAGATCATCAGGAAGAAAATATTAGCATGGCAACAAATCAGGCAACCGAAATTTTTATTGATGGCACCTACCAACTCACAAAAAAAATATTTGTAACCGGCGGAATTCGCGGAGTTTACGACATATACAAATTAAGTAACGAAGCTGTATTTACCGGAGGAGACCCATCTACTTTGGGAATGTTAACAGGGAATTATCCCAACCTGTTTTTTAAACCAAGCGATACACAGGAGATAAGTAAAAATACTTTTTCGTTTACCGGACGGGCAGGTTTAAAATATAAAATTAACGACCAGGCAAATGTTTTCACAAATTATTCGCGGGGGCGGCGACCAAACGTTTTGCAGTTTACATCGACCGGAGAAAAAGAGATTCTTGATGCTGAAATCCTGAACAACTACGATGCGGGTTTTAAAACTTCATTTTTATCGAAAGTGTTTATCGATGCAGTTGGATTTTTTCAACAATATAAAGACTTTCAGACCAGTGCGTGGGTAGCCGATCCCGAATCGGGAGAGTTTAACTACAAAGTAAAAGATGGTGGAAAAGCAACTTCGTGGGGTGCCGAAGCAAGTGTGAAAGTCGCAGTAATTAAACAGCTCGATATTTTTGGAAACTACGGCTGGTTACACGCAACTTTCGACTCTACCGATGTTGACGGGTTAACCCAGGAATACGCCGGGAACACTTTCCGATTATCGCCGGAGCACAGTTTTACATTCGGATTTAATGCCCGAGTAAACATTACACCCAATATTAAACTGTTTATAACACCATCGTACTCTTTCAAAACTCATATATATTTTGAAGATGCCAACACCAAAGGTTTGGAGCAAGATGCGTACGGCTTACTAAATATAAACGGCGGTTTAGAACTTGCCGAGCCCAACATGATTTTATCTGTTTACGCAACTAATTTACTCGACGAACAGTATGTAACCAGCGGCGGAAATACAGGTGTCATGTTTGGAATTCCTACTTTTGTGCCAGGTGCACCCAGAATGTTTGGTGCTAAATTGAGCTGGAAGTTTTAGAAATAATCATAAGAGAGTTGTACTACCCCTAAGTTTTTGGAATAATTGAATTAGATAGATACCCCCTGTCTTCGTAAATTACCTAAAGGTAATTTGAAGTTAATATGGTTTACTCAAACCAAATAGTTTTTCGGGTTCTATAAAATTTAAGTGTATTTGTTCTTATTTGAATAATGATGCAAATAATTGTTTCTATAAAATTTTTACATTTACAAATTCATGAAAAACGTTAACGAAATAGGCGAAGCTAAAGTTGGCAAATTAATGCTGAAATATTTTATTCCGGCATTTATTGGCGTTTTTGTGAATGCCCTTTATAATATCGTCGATCGTATTTTTATAGGGCAGGGAGTTGGTGCCGAAGCACTTTCAGGTATCTCCATTATTTTTCCGGTAATGCTCATTATGATGGCTTTCGGAATGTTAATTGGTATCGGAACCGGAGTTTATGTATCTATTAACCTGGGTAAAAAAGATATCGACGGAGCTGAGAAAACACTTGGAACCGGTTTCTTCTTAATGATATCTGTTTCGGCAATTATAATGGTTGTTACATATCTTTTAAAAGAGCCGATACTTCGCTCTTTTGGCGCAAACGACGAAACGTTTAAATATGCAAACGATTATCTGAATATCATTCTTGGAGGTACTGCATTTATGGTAATTGGCTTCTCGTTAAACAATGTAATCCGGTCTGAAGGCAATGCAAAAATTGCAATGGTTTCAATGATAATAAGCTCCATCACAAATATTATTTTAGATATAGTTTTTATTTTCTGGCTCGACATGGGAGTAAAAGGAGCCGCTTATGCCACAGTAATTTCAATGTTTGTTTTGATGATTTGGGTTCTTCTTCATTTCAGTAGTAAACGCTCGGTGGTAAAACTTCGGAAGGTAAATATTGGTGTAAACCGAAAAATACTGATGCAGATTATTGCAATTGGCATGGCACCTTTTACTATGCAAATTGCCAATAGTTTTGTACAGGGTTTGCTAAACAAAAAGCTTATTTTATTTGGTGGCGACCTCGCTGTTGGTGCAATGGGAATTATCAACTCGGTTGTTACTCTTTTTATTATGGCAATTGTAGCGCTAAACATGGCATCGCAGCCAATTATAGGTTATAACTTTGGAGCGAAATCGGTTAAACGAATTAAGGATACTTTACGAATTTCGCTGGTTGCAGCAACGGTATTTGCGGTGGGTGCTTTCGTGATTACGGAGGTATTTCCGGGGGCAATTATTAAGTTGTTTAATAACGACAGCGAAGAGCTTTATTCAATTGCAGTCCGGGGTATCAGACTGCTAACGCTTGCTTTGCCGATTGTTGGTTTTCAGGTAGTTGCATCTAACTTTTTTCAGGCTGTGGGGAAAGCAAAACTTGCAATGTTTGCTACTCTTTTCAGGCAAATAATCGGGTTAATTCCACTACTATTAATATTGCCTGAGTTTTGGGGAATCGATGGAATTTGGCTGTCGTACCCAATTGCAGATACCATGTCGGCAACGGCAGTTGGGTTTATTTTATGGCGCGAGTGGAAACGGCTGCCTGAGACAGTTGCAGTGGGTGGGGAATGATATTTTATCGAATTAATTTTTATCCTATCTCCTAAAAAGTAAGAGTCAATATGATTGATTGTTTTAGCAACATAATCGAGCTTAAACATTCCCAAATATTTGAAATTACCGCTACCTTGATTTGAGATAGTAAATGGAATTACGAAGTAAGCAATGTTTTCGGTAGCTTCATTAAGGGCAGTAATTTCTCTATTGTCAATCACAACTACACCTTTTTCGTCTCCAACTGACTAAGTGCCCTTTGCATAGCGCAATGAATCGGAATCAATTATTTTGGAGATATTACACTCGATATTTGTATCAGGTATTTTAACATACAAATCGTTCGTAGTGTTTAATCCAACCCATTTTAATAAAACTTCCGATTGATGCGTTCCTTCAATTTTGTTTCCGTCACAATCGTATTCTGGTTGATTTGCCAGATAATTAAATTTATACATCCCAGCTATTATCACAATCAGAACTATGAATGTTGCACTAATTAATATCCATTTTATAGTCTTGTTCATATTTTAGTATAAGTTTGAATTTAAAAAATCTTCCAGCTCGTACCCAAATAGATTTCGAGCAATAATTTTCCCATCTTTTAAAATAATATTTGCAGGAATTGCCCCAATCTGATAACTCTTAATAATGTTGTCTTCTTTTTGTTTTTTCAGATTTGATACATTTGTCCAAAGCAAACCATCCTTTTTTACTGCTTTCTTCCAATTATTTATTTCGGTGTCTAAAGAATAGCTAACTATTTCAAAACCATTACCATTAAATTGTTTGTATAAATTCACATAATTTTTATTCTCAACTCTACATGGTCCACACCATGAAGCCCAAAAATCGATTAAAATAAATTTAGATTTTATTTGTTCTAAACTGAAGTCTTTACCTTCAAGTGTTTTAGCCGCAATAGGAGGTGCCATTTTCCCATAATCCAAAGCTTCTAAAGTTGACAGTTTATTGAAAATTTCTATTCCGAACTTTGAATTTTTATTGGCGTCGTCCAGCTTGTTGTATTTTTGGCGTAGTTCTTTATAGTTTATAAGAACAGATTGAAATAGCAGGTCGTGGGCATCGAAGTATTGCATTATATCTGAAACTTCTTTCCCGTAAACAGATTCCTTTCCTTTGGTGGTTAATGAACTAGCAAAGAGTTCGAACTTGTCTTTATCAATTGCACTAGAAGTACGAATTTCTTCCAAAGCAAGAAAACCATTGAGTTGCGGATTTTTTATTTCAGAAATAATCTTCGATTTTTCTAAATTTATCGAATTAGTCTCGTCAGAATACCATTTTCTATTTGCTTTAAGTTGCTCTTCTGACACATTTGAATCCATCCGCCCCATTAGCTCTTTTAATAAATCAACTTCTTTTTGTTTGGCACTCATGTACTTCGAATAATCAGTTTGAATTCCATTTCCTGAATAAACATTTTTATACTCTCCAAGTATTTCAATGCTAATATCATCTCCATTATTTACAAAACAAGTTATACCCGAACCATGACCTTGAGAGAATTTAATAGTATAAACTCCTAGATTGTCGTTACCATTGATTCCTTTAAAACTAAATTGGTGTCGCGAAACACTTGTAGAGTCAATCAAACTATCGGTTCTGTCAGTGTTAACTTTATAGAGATACGCTTCTGGAACATCGGCAATTTCAATTTTTGCATTTATTGTCCATGGTTTTTCAACCTTTTTACAGCTATAAAAAAGACTCATAAACAGAGCGATTACAATTGTTGCTCTTGAAAAATAAATCATTTGTTTGTTTGTTCTTTTTAATTCCATTCTAATTTTTATATGATTTTTTTAATCGTAGGTTTTTTATTTTTACACAAATGTATAAACGTAATGCGGAGTGTAGTGCTTAAAATGAACAAATTAACTATTAATAAATATTGGTGTAAATTGAAAGCAAAGTGCATTAAAATCCCGCACTACGCTTATACTCAACGCTGTAGCACATAATCGAGAACTCCCACAAAAAAGAAATATCGACGAAAATATTTTGAATATAGTAACTTTAAAGTTACCTTTGCAAAATAAATAAGATTAGAGAAGTAATTGCTTATAAAGACCATTTTGAGGACTTCTTGAAAAAACAACCAATCAAGGTTCAAAACAAGATTTTCAAAATAATTGAAGCAATTGAGACTTTAGAAAGAATCCCTAAGAATTACCTGAAGTTGATTTCTGGGACTAAAGGACTTTATGAAGCAAGGATTTCTTTAGCATCAAATATATGGAGAGTATTTTGTTTTTTCGACAAAGGGAAACTTGTAATTCTGTTGAATGGTTTTACGAAAAAAACTCGAAAGACCCCAAAACGGGAAATTGAAAAAGCACTACGACTAATGAATGATTATTTTAACGAAAAAAAGGAGGAATCAAAATGAAAACAAAAACTTGGACTGAAATAAAAGACTCGGTTTACGGAGAAAAAGGAACTGAAAGAAGAGATGAATTGGAACGCGATTTCGAATCATTCAAAATAGGACTGCTATTAAAAAAAGCACGTGAAGAAAAAAAAATGACACAACAACAACTTGGAGAAATCATAGACAAAAAAAGAACCTATATTTCAAGAGTTGAAAATAATGGGAGTAATTTGACTCTTCGAACATTATTTGATATTGTTGAAAAAGGTTTAGGTGGAAAAGTAAAAATCTCAATTGAAGTATAGAAATTACGTACTAACAATATAATGCATGCCGCAATTAGCTGTAAATATGAAAGTTATAATATAAAATAAAGATTGTTGTAACTTGAGAAATAATTGTTTCAAAATGCGGCACGCATTATATTCAAATCGTTAGTGGTCAGCAAAAAAACAGATGATACAACCAATAAAAAGAATATAGTTTAAAGGTGACCCGCCTGTCAGGGTGAAAATATAAGAAATGAAAAAATTAAAATTACATTATTGGGACTAGTTACTTTTTTTCAGCAATTCCGAAAGTAGTTTTTCTTAAAACTTTTGCAATTCACTTTGTTTTTAAGACATAGCAATACCACTCTATACGAATGTAGAAGTTTGTAATTTCACAAAAAAGTTATGTCATATTATTAAGTGATTTAACTTCATTTCTCCGAATGTTAATAAGCGGAGTTTCTCGAATATCTGGAAAGCATTAATATCTCAACTGCCTTGTATTGTCTATAGCAGTATCCAGTTCTTTTTTAATTAACACTTCCTTTATCATCGTGGATATCATATCTTCATTTACTGACTTTATGGTTCTTCCGGATTCTACTACACCAACTTTTGTGCTTTTCAGTTTCTCGGTTAATTGTATTATCAAATGGGCAATTTGTAATAGCTGGTAATAGTTTTGCATTGCAAATAGGCTGGTGTGTGAAAATTTATGCTGAAGGTTA
>JAJRSD010000090.1 GCA_024278975.1 Bacteroidota bacterium | reverse complement strand
CGATGTTCACAGTTTCCCAAACCACATTGCATGCGATTCGCGTTCGAATTCCGAAATTGTTGTTCCGTTTAAAAACAGAGAGGGTAAAATTATTGGCGTTTTAGATGTTGACAGTTCGCAAAAACACTCTTTTTCGGATGTAGATGCAAAGTGGTTGGAGAAAATTTTGGAGCTGATTTATACGACGTAATTATGCAAAACACAGTTTTGCTGAATAAAAAAACAGACAAGCATTCAATTGTATTTGTTACTTTTTAAACACCTCCTTGTGCACAACATTTCCATCAACATCGAAATGCTGAAATGTTAAAGTTGGAGAGCCGTTTCTGCGCGAAACTTGTCCACGTAAAAAGCCTCCTTTCACACGCAAAAAACGATGTTCGGGACGTAAATCTTTCTGACTCCAACCTCCTGCATGTACATTGGAACCAGCTCCGCAACTAAACTCCCAAAGGTTAGTTTCCTCTAAATGTGTTACATACTGCCAGTGCCTGTCGCCATTACACAGATAAACATTATCGAATTGATTAATAAAATCCCTAATCTCATCTCCTTCTATTTTCCAGTTGGAGTTAGAATAGTTGTCTCTTTTATTTTTTCTATCGGGTCCAAGAATCGGATTTGCATTAATAATAATTTTAAAGGTGGCATCCGACTCCTTAATAGTTTTAAACAACCACTGCTTCTGCTCTTCTCCAAAAATTGATTTCCCAAAACTATCAGGATCACTATTCATACTACGGTAGTTTCGTCCTTCTGTAATCCATATTTGTAAATCTTTTCCCCAGCGAATAGTTTTATAAAATTTATTATGAGATGGGAACTGCTCTTTCTCAAATATTTCTAATCCCCGGTTCCACGAAACTGTTCCGTAATTCATTCCCGGATACGCATCATCTCTGAGTGCATCGTGGTCGTCTTTCATAAAATATGTAGTTACCTGCGACCAAAATTTACGTTGCAGCGGTAAAGCAAATAGACGATCCCATTTAAAGCGCATTAAATCTTCTGTCATAGCGTAAGGCTCAGGTTTATCGTAATATTCAACATCGCCGGTGTGCACGTAAAAGTCTGGGAATAGTTTCATCATCACTTCATATATTTTGTGTCCGGTGGTTGTATCTTTTCGCCAGTAATCGTGGCAGGTAACTATGCAAAAATCAATTTCATCTTCTAATTCGCAAGATGGAGGAGTGCGAAATGCGCCTTCAATTTTATCAGAAACTTTTGATTTTTTATTTAAACGAGCTTCAATCTCAACAACGTATTTTGTACCGGGCAAAAGTTTTTCAAGTTTCCATTGAGTGGTGAAATTCTTTTCGCTGGCAACTTTAACCCATTTTGTCTCTATTTTATTTGCTGAATTAGTTAACGGAAAGTAAGTAAGTTTTACTTCGCCCGGAGCACCAGGACAAGCACCAATCATTTCGTCCAAAGTTAATCCTTCGGGAATTTGCGCTTTATGAATATTCTTTGCATTTGCCTCTTTGTCAAGCTGTTTATGTTGTTTCGAAGTTGGTATCAAAAATTTTGCTCCCTCAATATTACCTTCCGGGTTTTTAGTTAGCCGGGTCCAAATTACCATTGAGTTTTGGTCGGCCCAACCATTATGAAAACCATTTCCGAAGAATGGCCCATCAGTCTCTTTTTTTAAATCGCACGAAAAAAACAGTATTGTTACTAAGAGAAAATGAGAAATGTAAAGATATTTTTTATTCATGGTCGATTGGTTTTTAGACTTTACGAAAATAGTAATTTAAAAATAATAATTCTACTATTGAAACGCTTCAAAAGATTTGTTCTAATTCCATAATATTTGAATTGTATAACTGGTTTTATCAATGTAATTTACAATCTTGCAAAAAATAGTACAAACTGATTTTTTGAAGGAGCTAAATAGCATATTGTCCATTTTTAATCCCATTTCGTTAGATGAAATTGATGAGGTAAAACTGATGAATCGCATCGACAGGAAGTACTGGTTTCATATTTCGAAGCTGGATGAATTGTTGGAAAAGGTAGTTCCTTTTTATGATATTCTTGAAATTAACGGGCAACGATTGATGGAGTACAAATCGGTCTATTTCGACACGGCCGATAATTTTATGTACCTTAAACACCATAACCGCAAACTTAACAGATATAAAGTAAGGCGGAGAACATATTTGACTACCAACGACGATTTTTTTGAAATTAAACTGAAAACAAATAAGAAAAGAACTGTTAAAAAGCGAATTGCAAGCGAATTTGGCAAGACGAATTTTCTTGAATCTGAAACTGTTTTTCTGGAAAATAAAACGCCTTTTAAAGCTAACGAATTAGCAAATAGTTTGAATAATCAATTCTATAGAATTACGCTAATTCATAAGGAAAAACTGGACAGATGTACCATTGATATTCAACCAAAATTCTGGAATGATAAAGGAAAAATCAGTTTCGAAAATTTGGTTATTTTTGAGCTCAAAAAAGGACGGAGTTTAAAATCGTCGCCAATGGTTTCGTTGCTACGAAAAATGAAAATACGGCAACGCGGATTGTCGAAATATTGTACCGGGCGTGCATTTTTAGAGCCTGAATTAAAACGAAATGCGTTTAAACCGCGGCTTCGTTTTATTTATAAATATATATTAATTTGAAATAAAATATAAAATACCTGTTATGGATATGTTTCATCTCGAGATTTTCTCTGAATTAGCAATTCGGTTTGCATTCAATCTTATTACTACTTTTTTTGTTGTGGTTTTGTATGCACGAATTAGCCGCCGGAAAGAGTTTTATTTTAGTTATTTTGCAATTAGTGTCGCAATCTTTCTGCTTGTTTATCTTTTAGAAAATGTTGAATTAGAACTTGGTTTTGCGCTGGGACTATTTGCTATTTTTGGTATAATCCGTTATCGTACCGACCCGATTCCGCCAAAAGAGATGACATATCTTTTTGTAATTATTGCTGTGTCGGTAATTAATGCACTTTCTAAAAATTACATTGGTTACTTCGAACTGATTTTAGTAAACCTGCTTTTAATAATCACACTTTGGATTCTTGAAAAAGCATTAATGCTTCGTCAGGAAGATTCGTTGGTTGTTGTTTACGAAATTATTGAAAATCTACATAAAGAGAGAGAAGATGAACTTTTAAAAGATTTGGAAAAACGAACCGGGATAAAAATAAAAAGATACAGAATAAAGAAGATAGATTTTTTGCGCGATGTTGCACAGATTACAATCTTTTTTGATGTAAAAGGAAAAAATTCAAAAAGAGAAGTGAAATTATGAATCGCCTAATAATTCTTGTTATTTTTATTTTTGTAGGCATTTTATCTATATCGGCAAAAACCGAGAAATTCGGAACTTGGGTAGAGATGGAATTCACAAAAACATTTTTAAAGAAATTTGAGTTTAGTTTTATTCCGGAGGTTAGATGGCAAGATGATTTTACTGTTGACAAATATCAGTTTGATGGACGGCTCGCATATCAACCATTTAAGTTTTTAGAAGTGGCTGCTGCTTACCGGATAAAAACAAATGTAAAAGCAAAAGGAGACGTGGTTACTCACAGATTAGTTCTCGATGCTAAAATTTCTAAAAACTTCAATCGTTTTAAAACATCTTTACGTGCCCGCTATACAACATATAACAATGTTGACGGAGATGGTAAAACCAACTTTGTACGTCCACGTATTAAAGCTGCATACGACATTAAAGGGAATAAATTTACACCTTTTACAAGCTACGAACTGTTTCAGAATTTAAGCGATAAAGTTTTGCAAAAAGGAAGGTTCGATATCGGAATTTCACGAAAAATGGGGAAAATGCACCGCCTTGCTATTTTTTATCGTTTACAGCACTATTATGTTGACCGACCTTCCATCAATATTTTAGGAATAGATTACCGTTTTAAAATTTAGTAGATTTTAATATTTAATCATGTTAACAAGAATTATTCTCTTATCAGTTATTTTATTTGTTACAGGATGTTCGAGTCATCAAAAACAAAATACCCCTTTTATAGATAAATTAGCTCTTTCGGTTAAAAATGGTGGTTTCGAAATGGAAGATTATTGGGTTTGGGGAGCATCGGTAATAAAAGGTGAAGATGGTAAATACCACATGTTTGCATCACGCTGGCCAAAGAAATATCCATTTTTTATTGGTTATATATTTAATTCAGAGGTAGTTCGTGCAGTTTCCGACAACCCCGGAGGTCCGTTTAAATTTCAGGAGGTAGTTTTAAAACCCCGTGCAAACGAATATTGGGATGGAAGGATGACTCACAACCCGACAATTCATAAATACGGAGATACTTACCTTCTGTTTTATATTGGCACTACTTTCAAAGGGGAGAAACCGACACCGGAAATGCTGGTTCAACCGTTATCGGATGAAATGGTTGAATTTGAGAGAAAAACGTACGGTAGCATCAGAATAGGTTTGGTTACCTCTAATTCAATTTTTGGTCCATGGGAAAGAAGTGACGAACCTATTTTAAAACCACGCATTGGAAAATGGGATAACAATATAACTACAAATCCAGCTCCTTGTGTTGCCGATGATGGAAGTATTTTGCTGGTTTATCGTTCAAATGTTCCTGAGAAAGGTACACGCTTGGGAGTTGCAAAAGCAGATAAGTTGGGCGAGCCGTTCAAAAGGATAAGAGATACTTACATGAAATTCCATGTGGAAGACCCATACATTTGGTGGGTTAATGACCATTACGAAATGATTGCCAAAGACCAGTCGGGGAAATTAACAGAAGAATACCAGGCAGGAGTTCATGCAACATCGATAGATGGGATAAATTGGATTGTTAGCAAGCCACCAAAAGCATATTCAAGAAATATTACCTGGGACGATGGAACCACTATTAATTTTGGAAGTTTTGAACGCCCTCAACTTTTAATCGAAAACGGCAAGCCGGTTTGTTTGTACTGTGCTACGGGTGATGGTCCGGGAGGATTTCGGAATGCCAACCGGACTTGGAATGTGGCAACTCCATTTAAAAAATAGATGAGTCTAAAAAATCTCCAATTCGTTAAATCTCAAATAACTTTTTTGGTTATTCTAATTTTATACCGTCAAATTCATAAATATTAGAAATGATGACCAAAGCAATTAATCTCTTGGAATATAATCAGGATTAATCTCCGGAAATTTTGCACCTGACTCGGCAAGTTTTTTATCCAGTATTTTTTTAAGTTCGGTAACTTTCTCCGGATTTTTCGCTGCAACGTTAGTTGTTTCGCCGGGGTCGGTAGCAAGATTATAAAGTTCAGTACGGTTATCTTCGTAAAAAACCACCAGTTTCCAATCGTCTTTTCGCAAAGCAGAACCCGGAGTCCATGCGCTGCCGTGGTAATGTGGATAGTGCCAGAAAAGTTCATCACGATTAATCTGACCGTTTTCTGTTAAAATAGGTAGTAAGTTTACTCCGTCGTTATTATTGTGCTCAATCTCGGCAATACTTAAAATAGTTGTAAAATAGTCCATACTAATTGCCGGCTGATTTGTAGTTCGCCCCGGATTAATAATATCAGGTCCTTCAATTATTAAAGGTACACGAATTCCGCCCTCGTAGCACCAACCTTTTCCGGCACGGAGCGGACCATTACTTGTAGGTGCATTTTTGCGGTAAAGAGTTGAAAGCCCACCGTTGTCGCTGGTAAAAATCACCCATGTATTCTTATATAAACCTTGCTCTTTCAGCGTTGCCAAAACACGCCCCACATTTTCGTCCATCGACGCAACCATCGATGCAAAAGCTGCATTTTCCTGTAATAATTTTGTCCAGCCATCTCCCTCTTTTTTATGAGGAACTTCAGTCAGATTTAATCCTTCGCGTTTTGCTTTATACTTTTCTATATACTTTTTTGATGCCTGAATTGGTGTGTGAACCGTATAAAATGCGAGGTATAGAAAAAATGGCTTCTCTTTATTCTCGGTAATAAACTTAATTCCTTCAGTGGTTAAACGGTCGGTCAGATATTCACCCTCCGGTCCATCAGTAAGTTTAGGATTTTTATATGGTGAGTAATATCCTCCGGGAGGACTTCCACGATGATGACCCCCAATATTAATATCGAACCCTTGATTTTCAGGAAAATATCCCTCGTCTCCTAAATGCCATTTTCCTATAAAGCAGGTTTTGTAACCATTCTCTTTTAACTTTTCAGCCAAAGTAATTTCTTCCAGAGCCAGCTCATTTCCATCTTCCGAACCGAGTAGTGGTCTGTTTTTAGGGTTGTTGCCCGGAATCCAGTCTGTTATGTTTACACGGTTTGGGTGCTTGCCTGTCATTAAAGCAGCGCGCGTTGGGCTACAAACCGGATTGGCTGCATAAGCATTTGTAAATCGTACTCCTCTTTCGGCAAGTTGGTCAATGTTTGGAGTGTCGTAAAAACTTTCGGGGAAGTTGCACTTTACATCTGCCCAACCCAAATCGTCAACCAAAATAAATACAATGTTTGGCTGTTTTTTTTCTGTTGAACAGGAGAAAAATAAGATGGATAAAAGCAAGAACATAAACAGGTTTATTTTTGACATTGTTTTTGGATTTTTGTTTTAAATACTAATATCTAACTACTCACTACTTCTTTAAGCTCATTTCGGCAAAATATTTATAAAACAGTGGAATAGTTTTAATTCCATTATAGAACTGTTCAAGCGGATAATTTTCGTTGGGTGAGTGGATGGCATCCGATTCCAATCCAAATCCCATCAGCACAGATTTGATTCCCAGAATTTCCTCGAAAGTTGAAATAATAGGAATACTTCCACCCGAGCGAACCGGAACCGGGCGTTTCCCAAAAACATCGGTGTATGCTTTTTCTGCTGCTTTGTATGCAGGAATATCGATTGGGCAAACATAACCTTGTCCGCCGTGTAAAGATGTAACTTTTACTTTTACCGATTTTGGAGCAATACTTTCGAAATGTTTTTTAAACAGGTCGGCAATTTTATGATGATCCTGATTTGGTACCAACCGCGTTGAGACTTTTGCAAAAGCTTTTGAAGGAAGAACCGTTTTTGCGCCCTCGCCGGTGTAACCACCCCAAATTCCACACACATCAAACGATGGTCTGATTCCGGTGTGCTCGCTTGGAGTAAAACCCTTTTCTCCTTTTAATTCATCAACATTTATTGCTTTTTTGTACTCGTCCTCGTTAAAAGGTGCCCTTCCTAATAATTCGCGTTCTTCGGCAGAAACCTCCATCACATCATCGTAAAAACCAGGTATCGTAATTTTACCTTGATCGTCAACCATTTTATCAATCATCGAACAGAGCACATTTATTGGATTTGCAACAGCACCACCAAATATTCCTGAGTGTAAATCTTTGTCTGGTCCGGTAACTTCAACTTGCCAGTAAGCCAGTCCGCGCAAACCGATTGTAATCGACGGAATATCGGGAGCAATCATTCCGGTGTCGGAAACCAAAATAACATCAGCTTTTAACATCTCTTTGTTTTGCTCGCACCACTTACCAAGGTTTGGCGAGCCAATTTCCTCTTCACCCTCAATCATAAATTTTACATTGCACGGAAGAGTGTCTGTTTTTATCATCAACTCAAAAGCTTTGGCGTGCATCATTCCCTGTCCTTTATCGTCGTCGGCACCGCGGGCATAAATTTTACCATCACGAATTTCGGGTTCAAAAGGTGGCGAATCCCATAAATTAATTGGATCAACGGGCATAACATCCATATGCGAATAAACCAAAACAGTTGGCAAGGCGGGGTCTGTTATTTTTTCGGCATAAGTAACCGGGTTACCATCTGTTTCGTATATTTCAGCTTTATCGACACCCGAATTCAATAGTGTTTGTTTCCAATATTCAGCCGCCTTGTACATGTCGGGTTTGTGGTCTTTTATCGAACTGATAGATGGAATTCTAATCAATCCAAAAAGTTCGTCTAAAAACCGCTCTTTGTTTGCTTCAACGTAATTATTAATGTGTTCCATAATGTGAAATTATTATACTTTTTTTGAACGGAAAAAATACACTTTTACTTTGAAATAGGAAAGGGAATATGTCATAAAAAGAAAGTTGGGAGTTGGAAGACCGGAGATGGAAGCAGAAACGTAAAACAGCTTTCAATAGAATTCATTAAACTATGCTGAAAAATAAAAAGGGCAATCCGATAATTGTCGGATTGCCCTTTAAAATATTTCAGCAATTGTTTCTAGTCAACAATAGCTTTGAATTTTGCATTTTCGAAATACTTTGCAAACTCCATATCGTTTTTTGCTTTAGTTTTCATTTCAGCTTTAATATCGCAAGCTGCTTTTAAACTGTCGAAAAGTAAATTTTCTTTAGCTGTGCGAGCTCCAATAACTGCTTTTAAGTACTCTTTCATAAAACAACCTTCGTGGTCGAAAGCTTCTAAATCGCGCAATGCACCGTTGTTATCGCCTGCCATTATTTTTGCAACTGCTGTATTAACGTCTTTGTATTTGCTAAAATATCTCACTGCTTTGTCGTATTCAGCTTTTTTAACGCTAATAATACCCATGTTGTAATTAACCTCGTCGCCAGCACCGGCAGCAGCACCAAATAAAATTTCAGCATTCTCAGCGTCGTCAGCATTTAAAGCAACTGCGCCTAAATTATTTTGAACGATTGCTTCGTTATTTTTCAATTTGTCAGCTTTCTCAAACAGAGGTTTTGCATCGGCATATTTCATCATTTTTACTGTTACATAACCTGCATTGTTTGGCCCTCTCCAATCTTCTGGATAAACATTCATAAACGAATTGTAAACAGAAAGTTGGTCTTTTAAATTTTCGAAAAGAGTTGCAGCATAAAGTAATTCGGCAGGATTTAACGAGCTGGCATCCGATTTTGCAGCAGCTTTTAACTCTTCGTCAGATTTGCCGGTTACCTCAACACTTGTAGTCATTTTTGCACGACGTAATTGTGGAAGGATTTCGTCAGCAACATCGGTAAAAGTTTCACTTAAGTTTTTAATTTCACGTTCGCGTACTTCCGGGTCGTTGTACATAGAGAGTACACGTAAAATCAACTCTTTATCCTGAATGTTTGACTCTTCCAGTAATTTTTTAAATCCGTCCCAATCTTCCGGAGTATATTTTGTTTTTAACTCAATATCAACACCGGCAGCTTTTAATTTCTCGGCTAAAAATTTCGACGATGTCTCTTTACGTTTTGCAGCTAAATCAGTATTTAAATCAATACTTCCGTCGGGAGATGCGTAAGCAGCAATTTCAACACGTTTAAGTTTAACGTTCTCGTCTTCGTTTGCTTTTTTCGTGTAGTCTTCCAAAGCAACAACATCAGTTTTTCCGGTTTCGTCTTTACGAACATCCGAACGGTTAATCAGATAATGAATGTCAGCCATCATTTCGTCTGGAACAACTCGCATGAAAGCATCTATATTTGGGTCGTATTTACCTGTTGTATTTGCTTCGCGGGTAACACCTATAATTGCTTTCGGGAAATTTACAATCATTTCGCTGGTTGCCAAAACACCATCGGCAATTTTAATTGGTTCAAAATCTACAGTTTTAGAACCTTTCGATGCGGTGATGTTTAAATACAGTTCCGATTTACTCATCGATTTGTCGTAACCAACACTGTTTTTATAACTTACATTTCCGCCATTTGTGTATCCAATAACTTTATTATTTGCTTCAACATTTTCTCCCTGAACTGTTACCGGAGCAAAAGTTTTTTCTCCTCCTTCGAATTTTAAAACAGGTGTTGCTACAAGCGTGGCTTTTTTATCGAAGTATTTCGCAGGAAACCGGCTATCTATAGCCAGATTTACATCGCCTGCATGAGCTTCTAATAGTTCAGGATTTACTTTGAATTTAATCTGATCGGCATTCTTTTTCATCTTGTTTAATCCGGCACAGCTCGAAAGAAGTACAGCGGTAACTACCACAAGAACTAAAGGTTTAAAATTGATTTTGTTCATAATAGAAAATAATATTAATTGGTTTTAAAATTTATACTGAATTGCCACAAAAATAGTAAGCTTTTTCTCAAATAAAAGAAGCTGGCAAACATTTTTTACAATATTAACCTATTTATACCTAATTTATAATCTCTATTAAAAACGGCATCTTTCAATAGCTGATAATGGTTAGGATTATTGACAAAATCGATGTTGTTTATATCTATTATAAGAATTGGAAAAGTTGTAGTTTGTTTGAAAAAATGAAAATATCCGTTTTGAATTTTTTCTAAATAACCGGGTTTTATATCCTGTTCGTAATCACGACCACGTTTTTCAATATTACTTAATAACCGGCTGGTGACAGAATGTAAATAAACGTACAAATCGGGTTTTGGCATCGACTCGAAAACAATATCGAAAATATGACGAAAGAGATGATATTCATCGTCTTGTAAAGTATTTTTTGCGAAAATCGCCGATTTTGCAAAGTAGTAGTCTGATACCAAAAACGAATGAAAAAGGTCGAGGTTAAGAACTTGTTTTTTTATTTGACTGTAACGGTCGGCAAGAAACGACAACTCCAGCGGAAATGAATATCGCTCCTGATCGTCATAAAATTTGGGTAAAAACGGATTATCGGCAAATTGTTCCAACACAAGTTTTGCATTGTAATCTTTGGCAAACATTTGCGAAAGTGTTGTTTTGCCGGCTCCTATATTTCCTTCAATTACTAAAAATCGCATACCTGCAAACTTACATTAATCTTTTTTCCGAACGTACTTTTTTATCTTTTATAGATCCCCAGACATAAGTTGGAATAAGACCCACAATAAATCCAACCGATAACATTTCAATCCTGAATTCATGGTTGATTTTAGTTAATACATATCCTAAAATTAGCCCGCCAACAATACCGAAAAAAGAGTAGATATAGGCAAAATAGTAGGGGGTATAAAAACCATGTTCTTTTTGAATATGTTTTGAAAGTTTACTTATTAGCCTGTCGTATTCGCGACGGGTTTGTCCCGGAACATGCACTGCTTCATCTATTTTGTCAACAACCTCTGCGACATAAATTTTTTGTTGCTGGCAAAATGGGCAGCTTTTCGAAAATGAATCAACACGAGTAATGTTTCTTTTAAACTCATCGATGCGGTAAAACCTGATCTCTTTATCGCGTGTGCCTTTTAATTTTGTATCAATTGTATTCTTAATTTCAGTTGCCCAGTTTTCCATTGCTAATTCGTTTCCTGCAAAGTTATTAAAAACCCCAAGTGTTGTTAAACTCCCTCAGTTTTTTTTGAATTCTTATTAAAAATTACAATAAAACCTTTAGGGAACTTTGTAACCCAAAGAGTTCTGTGCATAAAAAAACCGCTTCATCAATTGATGAGGCGGTTTTAAATATCTAACTTTTCATTTCCGAAGAATACAAATTCTTCTACTCATTACTAAATACTAATACTTTCTTAATCTCTGTTAAGACGAGGTTTGAAATCAGTGTTTCCGTGGTCTCTTCTGTCTCCACCGCGACGGTCATTTCCCCTTCTATCTCCACCTCTGAAATCTCTTCTTGGTCCGCGATTTTCTCTCGGTGGACGTTCAACATAACCTTCTGGTTTTGGAGTAAGTACTTTATGCGAAAGTTTCAGTTTACCTGTTCTTTCGTCAACTCCAATTAATTTAACCTCAACCATGTCGCCCTCTTTTGCGAAGTCTTCAGCATTCTCTACACGTGCCCAATCCATTTCCGAAATATGAAGCAGTGCCTCTTTTCCCGGCATAATTTCGATGAACGCACCAAACGATACTACCGATTTTACTTTTCCGGTATAAACTTCGCCAACTTCAGGAATTGCAGTAATTGCTTTAATTCTTGCTTTGGCCGCCTCAATTGGCTCAAGTCCTGCACCCGAAATTTCAATAAATCCCTGATCGTCTTTTTCTTCAATAACAATAACGGTTTCAGTCTCTTCCTGAATTGCCTGAATAACTTTTCCGCCAGGACCAATTATCGCACCAATCATATCTTTCGGGATAATCACTGTTTCTATACGTGGCACATTTGGCTTATAATCTTCGCGAGCTTCCGGAATTACTTTTAGCATCTCTCCTAAAATATGTAAACGTCCCTCTTTTGCTTGCTGAAGCGCTTTTTCTAATACTTCGTAAGGAAGTCCGTCAACTTTAATATCCATCTGAGTTGCGGTAATTCCATCAACTGTTCCGGTTACTTTAAAGTCCATATCTCCAAGGTGATCTTCGTCTCCGAGAATATCCGAAAGAACGGCAAATTTCTCAGCTCCTCCATCAGTAATCAGTCCCATGGCAATTCCTGAAACCGGTTTCTTAATTTTGATACCTGCGTCCATCATTCCCATTGTTCCGGCGCAAACTGTTGCCATACTCGACGAGCCGTTTGATTCTAAAATATCAGAAACAATTCTTAATACATAAGGAAAATTGTCAGGAATCATTTTTTTAAGACCACGGAATGCAAGGTTACCATGCCCGATTTCTCTACGACTTGTTCCGCGCGGAGTTCTTGAATCGCCAACACAAAATGGAGGGAAATTATAATGTAATAAGAATTTTTCAGTTCCCTGGTATGTAACATTATCAATTTTTTTAATGTCCATTTTGGTTCCCAATGTAACCGAAGTTAACGATTGAGTCTCTCCGCGGGTAAAAATGGCAGAACCATGAGCACCCGGCAAATAACTTGTTTCGCCCCAAATAGGACGAATCTCGTTTGTTGCTCTTCCATCTAAACGAATTCCATCGTCGAGAATCATACGGCGCATTGCCTCTTTCTCTTCGTCGTGGTAATATTTTTTAATGAGTCCAACATGTAAATCCATGTCAATCTCTTCGTTGTCAGCGTTTGCCTCCATATATGCTTCGATATACTCGTCGCGAATGGCTTGGAAAGCTTCTAAACGTTCCGCTTTATTCGTAATTTGCTTTTTAGCAGTTTCGTAGGCTTTTTCAAAAAGCTCTGCTTTTACTTTTGCACGAAGTTCATCGTCGTTTGTTTCGTGACTGTATTCACGTTTTTCAACTCCCAGTTCGGCAGCTAACTCCTCCTGAACTTTACAATGCTTTTTAATTTCATCGTGAGCAAATTTAATAGCATCTAACATTACTTCTTCCGAAACTTCGTCCATTTCGCCTTCAACCATCATTATGTTGTCGTATGAAGCACCAACCATAATTTCGAGGTCGCCTTCTGCCATCTGAGAGCGGGTTGGATTAATAATAAACTCGCCATTAACACGAGCTACTCTCACTTCCGAAATTGGTGTTTTAAACGGAACGTCGGAAACTGCGATTGCAGCCGAAGCCGCAAGTCCTGCCAATGCGTCCGGCATCTCTTCTTTGTTGGCCGAAATTAACGAAATCATCATTGCTGTTTCAGCATGAAAATCTTCGGGAAATAACGGGCGCAAAACACGGTCGACTAGTCTTGCTACTAAAATTTCATCGTCGCTCGGACGAGCTTCTCTTTTCAGAAATCCACCGGGGAAACGGCCTGCTGCCGAAAATTTCTCGCGGTAATCAACCGACAGAGGCATAAAATCAACATCTTCTCTGGCATCTTGTGCCGCCACCACAGTTGCTAATAACATGGTGTCTCCCATCCGTACTACAACCGAACCATCAGCTTGTTTAGCCAATTTGCCGGTTTCAATGGTAATAGTCCTGCCATCGGCAAGTTCAATTGTTTTAATTGTTGCGTTTACCATAATTTTTCTAATAAATCAATAAATTTTAAATAATTACAATGGGTGGTGAGGCTTTGCAATTTAAAAAAGAAAGGCAATGCAATTGCATTACCTTTCAGTTATTTTTACTTACGTAATTTCAATTCTTTAATAATCGCACGATAACGTTCGATATCTTTTTTTATTAAATAGTCGAGTAAACTACGACGTTTTCCAACTAATCTAATTAACGCACGGCGTGTACTATGGTCTTTCTTATTTTCTTTTAAATGTTCTGTCAGGTGGTTAATTCTGAATGTGAACAATGCAATCTGACCTTCTGCACTTCCTGTGTCGGTTTGAGTTTTACCGTGCTTGGCAAAAAGCTCTTGTTTTTTTTCTGCTGTTAAATACATTTTTTAAACTATTATTTTGTTATACAATGTTTAAGCCGCAGCATTGCTTTCAATAACAACGGCTTAAAATTAATTGGGCGCAAAAGTAGTTAAAAGTTTTTGAAATACAAGATGATATTGTTGTTTAGTTCTGGAATAAAAGTGTTTACTAATCAATTAATGTTTTACAAATCAATATCTTGTTAAAATAATTTAGGTATAAGGTAAGTTTTATGGTATTTAATGTTTTGTATTTAATTATATTGTGAAAATTTTAAACGATTCTAAACCTAACTATAAACCGGAAAACCCATCTGGCAATATATTTTTAGTTATGTTTTTAATTGTTGCTGGAACAGAATTAGTTGCAGTTTTATTTTGGCAATTTGAATTCAGTTATTTAGAATATAAGTATGGCTGAAGTAAAAAAGTATAGAAACATGACCAATAAAAATTTAGTTTATATAATTTTCAATAATATAATTAATCTATTATGGAACAAACAAGAAGAGCTTTTTTAAAAAGAACTGCAACTGCCAGCACAGCAGCAATTGTCGCTCCAACAGTAATTTCGGCAAAAGTTTTTGGAGCAAACGACCGCATAAATGCAGCCGTTTTGGGTTTGAATGGCCGAGGTAAAAGCCACGTTAAATCATTAATGGCTCAGGAAAATGTTCAGGTTACCACTTTATGCGACCCCGATATGAACATCCTGCAAAAACGGCAAAAAGAGTTTAAAGAAACTTACAACGAAGATGTTGCACTCGAGCAAGACCTCCGAAGGGTTATTGAGGACAAAGACATTGATGTTGTGAGTATTGCGACTCCAAACCACTGGCACTCTCTGGCAGTAATCTGGGCTTGTCAGGCAGGGAAAGATGCTTATGTTGAAAAACCGGGTTCTCATAATATTTGGGAAGGTCGTAAAATGGTTGAAGCAGCACATAAGTACGATCGTATCGTGCAGCATGGTGTTCAACTAAGAAGTTCGCCGGCGGTACAGGAGGCAGTTCAACTGATGCGCGACGGATACATTGGCAGGGTTTACATGGCACGTGGACTGGTTTTTCGCTGGCGTGGCGATATTGGCAACTTTGGGTTCTCTCCGGTTCCCGACGGGCTTGATTACGATCTGTGGACTGGCCCGGCTCCAATGCGGCCATTTACACGGAATTTAGTTCATTACAACTGGCACTGGAATTGGGACTACGGAAATGGTGATGTGGGAAATCAGGGAATTCACGAAACCGATCTTTGCATGTGGGGATTAGATGTTGGCTTTCCAACTCAAATCACATCGATGGGAGGAAAATTCCTTTGGAACGACAGCAAAGAGGTTCCCGAGGTGCTAACATCTATTTATAAATATCCTGATGAAGACAAAATTATTCAATTCGAAGTGCGTCCCTGGTGTACAAACGAAGAGCAAGGTGCAACAGTCGGGAATATTTTTTACGGAGAGAAAGGAATAATTGTAGTAGATGGGTATAACAAATATAAATCGTACCTCGGTAAAAACAGAGAACCGGGTAAATCGGGCGACGATGGCGGAAAAGCAGCTTCTGGAATGGCGCGTGGTGCAGGTGGTACTACCGGACATTTTACAAACTTTATTGAAGCTGTGCGCAAACACGATAAAACAATTTTAAATGGACCAGTAGAAACAGCGCATCTCGCATCTGGTTTGGCACACCTCGGAAATATTGCCTACCGACTTGAGCGGGTTTTAACCTTTAATCCGAATTCTGAGAGATTCGTGAACGATCCGGTTGCAGATAAAATGCTCACGAGAAATTATCGTGGCGATTATGTTGTTCCGAATAAAGTTTAATATTGAAAAGATGCAAATTTTAATTTGACTAAAATGAATCAAAATCGTAGGAGTTTTATACAGAAGAGCATAATCGCGGGGGCAGGATTATCGTTGATCGATCCTTTCTCGGCGTTTGCAGCCACAAGAAAATCGAAAATGCAACTCGGATTGGTAACCTATTTATGGGGCAAAGACTGGGATTTGCCAACGTTAATTACCAATTGCGAGAAGACTGGTTTACTGGGAGTAGAATTACGGACAGAACACGCCCATGGTGTTGAAGCAACACTGACAGCAAATCAGCGTGCTGATGTTAAAAAACGTTTTACCGATAGTCCAGTTACCTGCATTGGTTACGGATCTAATTTCGCATATCATAGTGCCGATCAGGCTGATGTTCGTAAAAATATCGACGACACTAAAAAATACCTTCAGTTGTGTAAAGATATTGGAGCTTCAGGAATAAAAGTAAAACCAAACGGTTTACCCGCCGATGTGCCGAAAGAGAAGACAATTGCACAAATTGCAGCTTCGTTGAACGAAGTTGGCAAATTTGCTGACGATTTGGGGCAGGTTGTCAGGGTAGAAGTGCATGGTAAACTAACACAGCAGTTACCAAATATGAAAGCTATTTTTGAACAGGTAACCGAAAAAAGTGTGAAAATGTGCTGGAATTGCAACGATCAGGATCTGATGTCTCCCGGGCTGGAAGGAAATTTCAATTCAGTTAAAAAATGGTTGGGCGATACGGTTCATGTCCGCGAGTTGAATGTGGGCGATTATCCCTACCAGCAGTTAATGGATCTGTTTCTGGGAATGAAATACGACGGCTGGATTTTACTCGAAGCCCGTACAAAACCAACCGATAAAATTGTTGCAATGAAAGAGCAACTGGAAGTATTTAACAAAATGGTGGGTAACAGATAAAGATATAACTGCCTGAACTAACCGGAATAATTAATCGGTTTTATCTATTAAAGTAAAGGTTTGGAGTTTGTGAGAATTCCAAACCTTTTTTAGAGCAAAAAAAACCATCCATAAAATTACGGATGGCTCTCTATCAAAAATTCAAAAAAATTATTCTTTTGTTTTACTCTCTTCTCCCGCAATAGAATCGCGCATCGACGTATCTGCCATTATATTTTTATATTTCATATAATCCATAATTCCCAGATTCCCACTTCTGAAAGACTCTGCAATTGCCAACGGAACTTGTGCTTCTGCTTCAATAACTTTGGCAGTCATATCCTTAGCTTTTGCAATCATCTCTTGTTCGAGAGCAATTGCCATCGAACGGCGCTCTTCGGCTTTTGCCTGTGCAATATTTTTATCAGCTTCTGCCTGATCCATTTGCAGCACTGCACCAATATTTTTACCTATATCAATATCGGCAATATCAATCGAAAGAATTTCAAATGCAGTTCCTGCATCCAATCCTTTTTCAAGCACAGTGCGCGAAATAAAATCGGGGTTTTCCAGCACCGCTTTGTGCGAGTGCGACGAACCAATCGACGATACAATTCCTTCGCCAACGCGAGCCAGAACAGTCTCTTCGCCGGCGCCACCAACCAACTGTTTAATACTTGCCCGAACAGTTACACGGGCTTTTGCAACTAACTGAATACCGTCTTTTGCAACTGCCGTAACCGGTGGTGTATTAATCACCTTCGGATTTACCGACATTTGAACTGCCTCGAAAACATCGCGCCCGGCAAGGTCGATTGCTGTTGCCATGTTAAACGTTAACTCAATGTTTGCTTTTGATGCCGAAACCAGTGCGTGTACAACTCTTGCAACATGACCACCAGCCAGATAATGTGCTCCCAAAGCATCGCGGTTTAACGGAACACCGGCTTTTGTACCTTCAATTAAAGCGCGAACAATTACTCCCGGAGGAACTTTTCTGAAGCGCATTAAAAACAGTTGTAATAACGAAATTCGAACACCCGAAACAAGTGCCGAAAACCAAAGTCCTACGGGGATGTAATAGAGGATGATAATTAGTAAAACAACTACTCCAATAATTAATCCGAAACTACCTACAGATTCTAACATATTATTATTTATTAAATGGTTCAACAATAATTTTATTCGAAAGTATTTTTGAAACTACAATTTCTGTATTATGGTCGATAAACAGACCGGTTGACTGTGCTTCAACAATTTCGCCGCTAACTTTAACTTTTCCTGTTGGTGCCAATCTGCCAATTGATTTTCCAATATCCCCAACATTAATTTTCTCTTTATTAATTGTCTCAACTTTTCCAACAATCTTCGAATTCAGTATCATTTTTTTGCCACTTCGCGATTTAAAGAAGTAGTAAATCATAAGTGGTGCAACAATTAAAACTACTAAAAGTGTTATAAAACCAGCACCGGCTCCAAAGTCGGAAAATGCAATATAAACACTTGCACCCAGTAATAAAAACCCACCAATTCCTGCAATTGTAACTCCCGGAATTACAGCAAACTCAATTAGCAAAAGAACAAGTCCGAGTAAAATAAGTAAAACGATTGCAAAAACACTCATAATTATTTAGTCTATTGTGGTAATTAATTTTTTTTCGTTTAAGGCAGTTCTTAAAGGTTTTAACGATTCGAAAGCACCTTTTTTAACATCGCATTTTCCTTTGTAATGTGTAATTAATGTACATTGTGCAGCCTGTTCGTAACCGTGTTTACATATTTCTATAAGCGCATCAATAACATAGTCAAACGAATGTTCGTCGTCGTTATGTAAAATTAAAAACTTCTCTTCACCGGAATCTTTGTTAATTTTTCTGATTACCTTTTTTTTTGTCTCTTTCGATGTCATTGTAATTTTTTTGCCTGCTCCAAAGTTATTCTTTTTCCTTTTAAATATGGTACAATATACGCATCTTTTATTCCTTCTTGCCGAACCTGGCTTTTCATTTTCAGAGCATCTTCGTAATTTGTCAGGTTTCCGGTGGTATAAACTACAACACCTTTTTCGTCGGTATATTTTTCGATTTTGCGGATAAGAGATAACTTATTGAATAATTTCTTTGTGTAGCTCGGTAATCCCCGACTGTATGCACCAATTTGTATTTTGTAAATTAAATCATTTTTACTCTGCTTATTTGTAGAAGTACTTTTTTCACTGCTTCCTAACAAAATATGCGCGCTGATAATTGTTGCTGTGTCCGGGAAATCTATTTCGACAGAGGTTGTGTCTGTTTTATTTCCCTGAGATAAAAGAGCTAATTCTTCGTTGAATTTTTCGATCTCCTCAGATGTTGCATTTTGCCAGTATTCATTTTCCACAGTTTTTGCCTGAATAAGAAATTTGGGAGCTTCACTTTTTAATTGAAATATTTTATTTTCATAAGCTAAAATATTTTCCCCAATAGAATTCTTTTCTACGCGGGTTTTTGCTGATGAATATTCATTTCGCAATTCATCCACATTTTTTAAACTAAATTTCAATACCTTTTGTAACGAATCGCCTTTTAAATACAGCTCTTTCCCCTCTTCTGTTTTGAAATTAGATTTGTAAAAATAGGTAATTTCGTTGTTAACAATAAAATTAATTAATTCCTCTTTATGAATTTCCGGGTTAGGTTCTTTTTCCAACGTATCTACAATTTCAGCAGTTAATAGCGTGTCGTTATTAATTACCGAATCCTGTTCTCCTATTTCTGTTTTTGCTGAATCAGTTTCAGATGATTGATTATTGACGGTAGCAACCGGTATAATAGTTTCTGTATTTTCATCAATTATAAACTCTTCATACGGATTTATTTTATTGTAACACTCTTGTATTTTTTCTGAAATATTTCGATTTTCATTTTCCGACAGTGAAGCCGTAGATTTATATTTATTATAAAATTTCAGCGCTCTCTCCCAATTACTGCGTGCATGATATTGAACCGCAAAGTAATAGTTGATATTTATTGGAGAAACTTCCCGATTTGCCAATATTAAACATTCTAAATCGGAATTTGTAAAATGGTTATTTTCGGTTCGGCAGGCACCATAAAAATAGTTTACCATAAAATCGTTGGGTTTTTTATCCAGAACTTTTTTGAATAGAGGTTCTGCATCAACAAAATTTCCTTTATCGAATAGTTGAATTGCTTTGGTTAATTCGTTCGCATTGTTAGATTGCGAAATAGCCAAAGTTGATATTCCCGAAAAGATGAGTGTTAATATTATGTATGAATAAGTTTTAATCAAGTTCATAGTAAAAACAAGGTGGTTTTTTAAATCCTGTAAAAATACAAAAAAATGTATGAAATGGGGGAGTTTGAGTTTGTTTATAAAGAACCGTTCCCTTTCTTCTGAAAAGTCGCAGTCGCAGGGAAGAAAGTTTGCTGTCGCAGTTATTCTTTGCCGTCAGATTTATCTGACGGATTTATGATAATAGAACACATTCAGGGTTTTAACCTGTTTAGTAATTTATTTTGGGTTAAAACCCGGGGTGTTTTATATTTTATTGTCCGTCCCTTAAAAGGGACGGCAAAAGGATATTCTTGCTATAATTACAAATTATTTGATATTTAAGATAGTATCTTTAGCCGAACCCTTCCCTCTCCACTAAGGCCAGAAGGAACGGTTCTGAGTAAAGAGAACCGCTCCTTTCCGTTCCTTTTAGCAGACCTTCTTTCAAAATAAACTGCACGGTAAATTATTTTTACTTTTTGAATGGGATTTATTGATACTAGAAAAGCTGATTGTTATCATTAATAATTTATATTTGTAATTTAAAATTAAAAAATGTCAAACTTAAAACAGGGAGATAAAGCTCCTCTTTTTGAAGGTGTAAATCAGAACGGAGATAAAATTAGTTTAACCGACTTTACAGGCAAAAAGCTAATACTTTATTTTTATCCAAAAGATAATACACCGGGGTGTACAGCAGAATCGTGCAACCTGAATGAGAATTACAAAATGTGGTTAGAAAAAGGTTTCGAGGTGGTTGGCGTAAGTCCAGACAGTGAAAAGTCGCACCTGAAATTTATCGACAAATTCGACTTGAAATTCAATCTTATTTCGGATACCGAAAAAGAAATATTGCAAGCGTACAATGCGTGGGGCGAAAAAAAATTATACGGACGAGTTTACATGGGTGTTCTTCGAAAAACATTTATAATTGACGAGAAAGGTATAATTGTCGAAATTTTTGAAAAGGTAAAAACTAAAGACCATACAAATCAAATAATTACAGCACTAAATATTTAACCAATACTTAGCATGACAAAAGAAGAAAAAACTCAAATGAATAAAGAAAAACTGAAAGCTCTTCAGTTAACGATGGATAAAATTGAGAAGAGTTACGGAAAAGGGTCTATTATGAGAATGGGTGACAAACCAATCGAAAATATTCCTGCAATTTCGTCGGGTTCTATTGCACTTGATATTGCAATGGGAGTTGGCGGTTTTCCAAAAGGAAGAGTTGTGGAAATTTACGGACCTGAATCTTCTGGTAAAACAACACTTGCAATTCATGCTATTGCCGAGGCACAAAAAGCCGGTGGTATCGCAGCATTTATAGATGCAGAACATGCGTTCGATCCATATTATGCAAAGAAATTGGGCGTGAATATCGATGAGCTTTTAATTTCGCAACCCGACAATGGAGAACAAGCTTTGGAAATTACCGACAACCTGATTCGTTCGGGAGCATTGGATATTGTTGTAATCGACTCGGTTGCAGCTCTTACACCAAAAGCTGAAATTGAAGGCGAAATGGGTGATTCGAAAATGGGATTGCAAGCCCGTTTAATGTCGCAGGCACTTCGTAAACTTACCGGTAATATCAATAGAACAAAAACCTGCTGCGTTTTCATCAATCAGTTACGCGAAAAAATAGGGGTAATGTTTGGTAATCCTGAAACTACAACCGGAGGAAACGCACTTAAATTTTATGCATCGGTGCGGTTAGATATTCGTAAAATCGGACTTATTAAAGATGGCGACGAAGTACAGGGAAACCATGTTCGTGTTAAAGTGGTTAAAAACAAAGTTGCACCACCATTTCGTAAAGCCGAATTCGATATTATTTATGGCGAAGGAATCTCTAAATCGGGAGAAATTATCGACTTGGGTGTTCAATATAATATCATAAAAAAAAGTGGTTCGTGGTTTAGTTATGGCGAAACCCGTTTGGGACAGGGGCGCGATACAGTTCGTAAATTAATTGCTGATAATATTGAGTTGGCTGAAGAGATGGAAGCTAAAATTATGGAAGCAATTACGGGAAATATAACAACAGAATAGAAAAATTAAATAACAGAAAGTAATGGGTGAACCGCTTCTGTCGATTCATCCATTTTTTTTATAACCTGATTAATTTTAAAATACGATTTGATGAAAGTTCTAAAATTCGGAGGCACTTCGGTTGGCTCGGCCGAAAATATAAAAAGGGTAAAAGAGATTGTCGAAAGTCAGAAGGACGATGTAATTGTTGTTGTGTCGGCACTTGGCGGAATAACAGATAAAATTTTAAATGCTGCCGCAACTGCTTCATCCGGAGCAGGTGATTTTCGTGTAGAGTTTACCGAAATAAAAAGGAGGCACGATGAAGTAATTGATAAGCTATTTTACAAATCAACTTCAATAAAATATATTGTAAACGAACTGTTAGACGAGTTGGAGCAGATTTTAACCGGAATAAAACTTGTTGGCGAATTAACAGCAAAAACGCTCGACCGTATTGTTGGAATTGGCGAGCGTATTTCGTCGAATATAGTTGCACAATTTATTAGTGCCGAAAGAAAAGACTCATCGGAGTTTATTTGTACCGATAGCAACTTTGGGAAAGCAATTGTTGATTTTGATGTTACCAATAAAAATATTCAGAATACTTTTAAAGGTTTTAAAGGTATTGCTGTTGTTCCCGGGTTTATTTCGAAAAATGCAAAAGGCGAATTTACAACTATCGGGCGCGGTGGTTCCGATTATACAGCAGCAATAATTTCGGCTGCTCTAAATGTCGATGTTCTTGAAATTTGGACAGATGTAAATGGGTTTATGACTGCCGACCCGCGGGTAATTAGTAAAGCATACACCATTTCGGAGTTAACTTATTCGGAAGCGATGGAATTGTCGCATTTTGGCGCAAAGGTTATTTATCCGCCAACCATTCTACCAGTCTATCAAAATGGAATTCCAATTCAAATAAAAAATACATTTGAACCTAAAAATCCGGGCACACGAATTTCTAAAACAATGGAAAATGGGCTGGAACATCCGATTAAAGGTATCTCTTCAATTTCAGGAATTACTCTGGTTACGTTGCAGGGGATCGGAATGGTTGGAGTAACCGGAATCTCGATGCGTCTGTTTTCTGCACTTGCAAAAGAAAATGTAAATGTTATTCTGATTTCGCAGGCATCTTCCGAAAATTCGATAAGTGTGGCAATCGACGAATATGCAGTCGATTTGGCTGAGCATGCAATTCGGAATGAATTCGAGAAAGAGATTGCAACTGGGCAAATTAACAAAATTGATATGGAGAGTGGTCTCTCTATTGTTGCAATTGTTGGTCAGAATATGAAACATACTACCGGAATTGCCGGTAAGTTGTTCTCTACAATGGGAAGAAGTGGTGTAAATATAATTGCCATTGCACAGGGAGCGTCGGAGTTAAATATTTCGTGGGTTGTTAAAAATGAGGAGTGGCGAAAAACTCTGAATGTTGTTCATGAATCATTTTTCCTTTCAGAAAATATTGAGTTGAATGTTTTTTTGATGGGAATTGGAACTGTTGGTGGAAATTTACTTCAACAGTTACAAAATCAACAAGACAAATTACTGAAAGAGAAACACCTGAAAATTAAATTAACCGGAATTGCCAATTCCAAAAAAATGATATTCGAACGCGAAGGAATTGACATTTCAACGTATAAAAAAAGTTTGGATAATTCTGATATAACTTCGAGCTTACAAGGGTTTGCCGATGGAATTAAAGCAATGAATATTTACAATTCGGTGTTTGTTGATTGTACCGCATCTGACGATGTTGCAACTATATATAAAAAGATTTTAGGTGCTAATATTTCGGTGGTAACAGCAAATAAAGTTGCCGCTTCATCTGGTTACGATAATTATGCTGAACTTAAAAAGATAGCCAAACGAAAAGGTGCCAAGTTTCTGTTTGAAACCAACGTTGGCGCAGGTTTGCCAATTATTAATACATTAAATGATTTGGTGAATTCGGGTGACAAAATTCTTCGTATCGAAGCAGTTTTATCAGGAACATTAAACTTTATTTTCAATACTATTTCGGCAGAAATTCCATTGAGCAAAACCATACAAATGGCAAAAGAGGAGGGATTTTCTGAGCCAGACCCGAGGATTGATTTAAGTGGTGTTGATGTTGCACGTAAAATTTTAATTCTTGCCCGCGAGTCAGGATATCGGATTGAGATGGATGATATTAAAATAAACAAATTTGTCCCCGATTCATATTTCGAAGGTTCCATGGATGAATTGTGGAGTACCATTTCAGAATTGGATGCCGAGTTTGAAAAAAATAGAATCCGACTCGAAAGTGAAAATAAAAAGTGGCGGTTTGTTGCCCGTTTCGAGAATGGCAAAGCAGAAGTTGGTTTGCAGGAAGTAGATTCGAAACATCCGTTTTACGACCTCGAGGGAAGTAACAATTTGGTGATATATACAACTGAACGATATCACGAATTTCCGATGTTGATAAAAGGTTACGGAGCCGGTGCTTCGGTTACCGCTGCCGGCGTTTTTGCCGATTTAATTAAAGTGTCGAATATATAGGGATTAGAAAAATTACGATAAATTTCACTAACTTTTTATCAGCGTTTATCAGTAAAATCTGCGTCATTAGTGTGCAATTTTGTAAATATCAAAAATTTAAATGAAACATATAATAATTTTAGGAGACGGAATGGCGGACGAGCCGCTTGCAAATTATGGCGGTAAAACTCCGTTGCAAATAGCAAAAACCCCTAACATCGATTGGCTTACAAAAAATGGTAAGTCGGGACTGTTGGAAACTGTTCCGCCAAAAATGCACCCCGGCAGCGAAATTGCAAATATGGCTGTTTTGGGTTACGATGTTGAAAAACTATTTGAGGGCAGAGGAGTTTTGGAAGCTGCAAGTATGGGAGTTAAATTGCAGCCCGGCGATATGGCGATGCGCTGTAATTTGGTTACCATCGAAAACGATATTCTAAAAAATCATTCCGCCGGACACATCAGAAATAAACAGGCAACCGAACTTATCGAATTTTTGAATAAAGAGTTGGGAAACGAACGGGTTACGTTTTATCCGGGTGTTTCGTATCGTCATTTGCTAGTTGTTAAAAATGGTGTAAAAGATATTGATTGTACTCCACCACACGATGTTCCAGGAACTCCTTTTCGAAATATCTTGGTGAAATCGAAAACTAAAGTTGCTAATGAGACTGCGGATTTAATAAACGATTTAATTTTAAAATCGCAGGAGTTACTTAATAATCATCCGGTAAATATTAAGAGGAAAGTTGACGGGCAAGAACCTGCAAATAGCATTTGGCCGTGGTCGCCGGGTTATAAACCTGCGATGTTAACTTTAAATGCGATGTTTGGAATTAAAAAGTCAGCGGTAATCTCAGCGGTCGATTTAATTCAGGGAATTGGAGTTTACGCGGGTATGGAAGTTATTCGTGTTAAAGGCGCAACCGGATTGTACGACACCGATTACGAGGCAAAAGCAAAAGCTGCCATTGATGCTTTAAAAGATAATAACTTTGTTTATTTACATATCGAAGCCAGCGACGAAGCAGGACACGAAGGAGATGTTGAACTTAAAATAAAAACAATAGAAAACCTCGACAGGCGAGTTGTAAAGTATATTCTGGAGGAGACAAAAAAGATGGACGATGAGGTTGCAATTGCTGTTTTACCCGACCATCCAACACCTTGCGAATTACGAACACACACACGAAAACCAGTTCCGTTTTCTATTTATAAACCGGGAAACTCGCCCGACAATGTTGAAGTTTATGACGAATTTGCAGTTGAAAATGGAGCTTTTGGACTTTTAAAAGGAGACGAATTTATACGAACATTTTTAGGAGTCTAGTTCAATTTCGTATTAAATTTATATGACATAAATCATAAATCAATATTACAATCCTTATTTTTAAATCTCGACTTTATACTTTTGCAAAGTACTCAATACTCATTACTAACTACTGAGTACTCATTACTAACTACTGAGTACTCATTACTAACTACTGAGTACTCATTACTAACTACTGAGAATCACAAATTATGAAATATTACAGCACAAATAAATCTACGCCCAAAGTAACATTAAAAGAGGCAGTTGTAAAAGGACTTGCTGCTGACAATGGTCTTTTTATGCCCGAGCGAATTAATAAACTCGACACATCTTTTTTCGATAATATTCAGAATTTATCTTTTCAGGAGATTGCTTTTGAAGTAGCAAAAAAGTTTTTTGGGGACGATATTCAACACGATAAATTAAAAGAGATTGTTTTTGATACTCTGCAATTCGATTGCCCGGTTGTAAAAGTAACCAATTCAATTTACTCCTTAGAACTTTTCCATGGCCCAACTTTAGCATTTAAAGATGTTGGCGCACGATTTATGGCACGTTTACTTAACCATTTTTTAGATGAAAAGAATAAGCAGGTAAATGTATTGGTTGCAACTTCTGGCGATACCGGGAGTGCTGTTGCAAATGGTTTTCTTGGTGTTAAGGGAGTTCATGTTTATGTTTTATACCCCAAAGGAAAGGTTAGCAAAATTCAGGAATCGCAGTTTACAACTCTTGGTAAAAATATTACAGCACTCGAAGTTGAAGGTACTTTCGACGATTGTCAGCGACTTGTAAAAAGTGCTTTTTTAGATACCGAGTTGAATGATAAATTGGTATTGACTTCTGCCAATTCAATTAATGTTGCTCGTTTTCTTCCACAAGCATTTTACTATTTTAATGCTTATGCAAGATTAAAGGAACTGGGAGTTTTGGATAAAAATGAGTTGGTTGTTTCTGTGCCCAGCGGAAATTTGGGGAATATTACTGCCGGACTTTTTGCTCTCGAAATGGGCTTGCCAATAAAACAATTAATTGCTGCAAACAACTCAAACGATATTGTTTTCGAATATCTTAAAACCGGGGAATACGAACCTCGTAAATCTGTTGAAACCATTGCAAATGCAATGGATGTTGGCGAACCAAGCAATTTTGTTCGTATTTTAGATTTGTACAATCATTCGTATAAAACTATTTCAAAAAAAATAAAGGGATTTAGATATTCTGATAACGAAATAAAGGCAATTGTAAAAAGAGTTTATAACGAAACTAATTATTTATGCGACCCGCACGGTGCTTGTGGATTTGAGGCTTTGAACGAATATTTATCAGAATCACAAATTGGTCTGTTTCTTGAGACCGCGCACCCTGCTAAATTCACCGAAACAATGGAGAAAATTGTTGGTGAGGGAAAAATAGAATTACCCGATAAATTGAAAGAGTTTATGAAGGGCAATAAACAAAGCAAATTGCTAAATGCAGAATACCAGATATTTAAAAAATATATTTTAGAGAATGTAGAATAACCCTATAATTGGATTGAACATATTGGTTGAAAATTCGATATAATAAAAGAGCATTTTGTCTTATTTAGCTGATTATTTGGGCTATTCATTTTGTAACATAAAAACTAATTAATAAATTCGCTCCCATTAAAAATAATAAATGTTAACAAAATCGACTTATGCGACAGCTAAAGATTATAAAGCAAGTAACCAACCGAGACACACTATCTCTCGATAAATATTTGCACGAAATTGGCAAAGTGGAGTTACTGTCGGCAGAGAAAGAAGTTGAATTAGCCAAACGCATTAAACGAGGCGACCCAAAAGCCTTCGAAACCCTTATAAAAGCAAATCTTCGTTTTGTAGTTTCTGTTGCCAAACAGTATCAAAATCAGGGATTAACTTTGTCCGATTTAATAAATGAAGGGAATTTAGGTTTAATTAAAGCAGCAGAACGTTTTGATGCAACCCGGGGTTTTAAATTTATATCGTACGCAGTTTGGTGGATTCGACAATCTATTCTTCAGGCAATAGCAGAGCAAGCACGAATAGTTCGCCTGCCACTTAATAAAATTGGTTCAATTAATAAAATTAACAAAGCCTTTAATCAACTGGAACAGGAGTTTCAGCGCGAACCAACAACCGAAGAGATTGCTAAATTAATGGATACTAAACCCGAATTGGTGGAAGATTCTCTTAATTTTGCAGGTAATCATGTTTCTATGGATGCTCCTTTGCGAGAAGAAGAGGCCAACAACATGTATGATGTGATGTTAAATGAAGATTCTATTAACCCTGAGGAAAGTTTATTAAACGATTCGTTGCGTCAGGAGATTGAACGGTCGCTTGCAACTCTTGGCGAAAGGGAATCAGAAATATTACGATTTTACTTTGGGTTAAACGATAATCAACCACACACTTTAGAAGAAATTGGTACTGAATTTGGATTAACTCGCGAAAGGGTACGCCAGATAAAAGAGAAAGCTATAAAAAAATTAAAAAATCAATACCGGAACAGGTTATTAAAATCTTATCTCGGTAAATAATCTAATTATAATATGAGTCGTTTGATTGCTCCTTCAATCTTGTCAGCCAATTTTAACATGCTGGGAAAAGATATTGAAATGTTAAACCAAAGTGAAGCCGATTATATACATTTTGATGTGATGGACGGGGTTTTTGTCCCAAATATTTCATTCGGAATTCCAGTAATTCAGCATGTAAATAAAATTGCTTCCAAGCCACTGGATGTGCATTTGATGATTGTAAATCCTGATAAATTTATTGAGTCTTTTGTAGAAGCTGGAGCATCAATAATTACGGTTCATTACGAGGCTTGTCCGCATTTGCATCGTACAATTCAGCTAATTAAAAGTTACGGAATAAAGGCGAGTGTCTGTTTAAATCCTCACACTCCGGTTGCTTTGTTAGAAGATATTATTTCTGAATTAGACATGGTTTTATTGATGTCGGTAAACCCGGGTTTTGGTGGGCAGGCTTTTATCGAAAATACCTATAAAAAAGTAAAACATCTTAAAACTTTAATTATAGAGAATAATCCCAATTGTTTGATTGAAATTGATGGCGGTGTAAATAGTGAAACCGGAAAATTGCTTTTTGATGCGGGTGCCGATGTTTTAGTTGCAGGTAGTTTTGTATTTAATTCTGATAATCCGGAAGAGACAATTTCAAAGTTGAAGTCAGTTTGATTTAGCTTCAATTTCATTACATAAATCTTTATTGTATTGATTTGATTGCGTAGAAACATCGCGCATTACACATTCAGCAACACAGGCAGAACAATTCGATTGTGAACTTTTGTTATTCGAATTTAGTTCTGCTTTTTTCTTTCTTTTTCGCCAAAACTTATTTCTCACTTTAATAACTGCAAGAGTTATTGCCGAACCTAAAATCATATATGTAATAATATCCTGAATCATTATCTAAAAAAATAAACTGCTTACATTAAAAACAACAAAAGCTGCAACCCAGGCAAGCAAAGTGGTATATATAACTGTGAATGCTGCCCATTTCCACGAACCCGATTCGCTTTTAATGGTTGCAATAACTCCAAAACAAGGGAAATAGATTAAAATAAAAATAAGAAACGATAATATTGAGGGGGTAACAAAAACTTTTTGTCCTTTTAGTTTCTCTGTTTTATGATGTTCATTTTGAATCTTATTCTGAAGATTTACAGTCGATTCGCTGTCGTTGCTTTGATACAAAACTCCCATTGTACTAACAATTATCTCTTTTGCCGGAAGTCCGGCAAGCAAACTGATACTCATTTTCCAGTCGAATCCCAACGGTTGTAGTGCCGGCTGAATACCTTTTCCTATTCTCCCCAGATATGAATTTGTTAATCTGTTGGATTCTAACTCCTGTTTAATCGTCTCAATTTGATACTCTTTTTCAGTTTCATCCAGTTTGGAATTATTCTGAATGATGCTAATTTCATTCGCGAAATATTGTGATTTTTCTGTTTTGCGAGGAAAATATTCCAATGCCCAAATAATAATTACACCTATTAAAACAACCGAGCCAATTTTTTTCAGGTAATGTTGAGTTTTGTCCCACATGTGATAAACAATGTTCCTGAAAGTTGGCAAACGGTAAGCTGGCAGCTCCATCACAAAAGGAGTTTCTTTATTTTTAAAAACGGTTTTGTTTAGAATTTGTGCCGTTATAAATGCAAAAATAATTCCTATTAAATAAAGACCAATTAAATAAAGTGCCTGATATTTTTCGAAAAAAGCCGAAATAAGTAAAATATAAACTGGTAGTTTCGCACTGCACGACATAAACGGGATTATTAACATTGTCAGTAATCTGTCTCCTTTGTTACGTAGCGACCGCGTTGCAAGTATTGCCGGAACGTTACACCCAAATCCCATTATCAGCGGAATAAAACTTCTGCCATGTAATCCGAAACGGTGCATTATTTTATCCATAATAAATGCTGCGCGAGCCATGTAACCAGTTCCTTCGAGTATAGCAATAAAAAAGAACAGTATTAAAATATTGGGTAGAAAAACAAGAACACTGCCAGCACCGTGAATAATTCCGTTAACAAATAAATCTTTTAACATACCGTCAGGCATAACTCCTGAAATAAAATTTCCAATTGCCGAAATACCCATATCAATCCAATTTGTTGGATAGCTGCCAAGTTTAAAAGTGGCAAAAAACATTAAAAATAAAATAGCCGTAAATAAAATAAATCCTAAATATTTATCAGTAAGAATACTATCTATTTTCTCTGAACGTGTTTTTTTATCAAGATTTGGGTCTTTAAATGTCTCTTTTAAAGCTCCGGTAATAAAACTATATTTAGCATTTGTAATTACAGTCTCGCTATCTTCATTTTCAAGGCTTTCAATTTTTTTTATCTCTCTCGCGGTTGTCTCCTGAATTTCGTCGAAGTTGGGATAATGTGCGAGAAGGTCAATTACTTGTTTATCTTTCTCGAGCGTCTTAATAGCTAAAAATCGTGATGAAATTTTGTCTGTAATTGGTTTGTTTTCTCTTATTTTATCTCTGGTTGTTTTAATCGATTTCTCCAAATCGCGACCATAATTTATATGAATATGGCGAGATATATTTTCATTACCTTCAAAAACATTAATTACTTTTTCAATAAGTTTTTCAAGCCCAATTCCTTTCGAACTAATTGTTGGAACAAATGGTATTCCGAGTAATTTTGCAATCTCATCTTTGTCGAGAAAAAGATTCTTTCGCTCCAGTTCATCGAACATATTCAGAGCAACCACAACACGCAAATCCATGTCGATTAGTTGGGTTGTTAGAAATAAATTCCGTTCTATATTAGTGGCATCCAATACATTAATTACAATATCGGGGGTTTGCTCATAAATAAATTTACGAACATAAATTTCCTCTTTCGAATAGGCAGTTAAACTATAAGTGCCGGGTAAATCGTAAAAATTAAAAGTGTAGCCATGCGATTTAAAAGTTGCCTTTTTAATATCAACAGTTACGCCAGAGTAGTTGCCAACTTTTTCTTTCGACCCTGAAATGTAGTTAAAAAGTGTGGTTTTACCACTGTTCGGATTTCCAACTAAAGCAATGTTAATAATTTTTGAGCGCTCCGATTGATCTACTAAATTTATTTTTAGATCGATTACACCCTCATAGCTTCCGTTTGGAGTTTAGAAAATTCGGTTACCGAAACTACTTCAATTAAATCAGCTTCAGTTTTTCGTAATGAAATATTGTAATTAAGTATTTTAAGTTCCAGCGGTCCGTTAAAGGGAGCTTTTTTTATCACCTTCACCTCTTTCCCTTTAATAAATCCCATCTCAGAAATTCTTTTCCGAAACGAGCCGTGTCCCAACACTTTGGAAATGACTACCGTATTATTATGATTTACTTCGCTGAGCTTCACTATTTATCCGTCTTCTGCTTTGTATATATTTAAACTAAATAAAAATAAGGTGCAAATATATTTACATTCTTTCAATTTCAATACGAAACTGCCGTAAAACTTTAAAAAAGTAATTTTAAAATTTTGGTGTTTTATAATTGATAGAATTATCAGTGGAAACAAACAATCATTCTTGACCAGACACCCGCGTTTAAAATAAAATTCCTATCTTCTCAATTATTTCGATAAGGTGTTATTTTTGTTCAAAAATATATTGTAGATGGAAGAGGAGCAATTTTATAATAATATTCAGAAAGCATTGGAAGATTTGCCTGAGAATTATAGTATCCTGGAAGAGCGTATTGAAATTGAGGTTCAAATGAAATATTTCGAATTCTCAAAAAATGTTCGGGAAGCTGATATTTCTGATGAGTGTTTTGTTAATCGTGAAGAACTTTTTTCTGATGAAATTAATATTGAACGAAAAAAAGAGATTCTATCTGCCATTGCAAATTTAGATGATGTAAAAGCATATCGTACAATCGAAAAATGCACAAACACCTACGAGGGCGAATTAAAACAGTGGGCTGCTTTGGCTTTGCATGAAAGTAGGATGCTTTTACAAAGTTCACTTTTAGACGAGCAACAGGTTTTTATATCTACCGGGCTTGGAGGAAAAGGTAAAATGTTGAGATATAATGTGATTTTTATTAATCAGAAAGGAAACGAGTTACTTAATAAAACACAGCAAAAACTGGTTAAAAATGAGTTGATATTTGAACTAAAAGGTAATGAAGGAGAGTTTGAATCGATGGATTTTATGGAAGGATTTTCAACCGCACTTGTTATGTTACCATTAAAATCTGATATTAAATCTGTGTTTCAAAATGTAGTTGACGAATGTAATCAGTACGGTAATTTTTTGGATGAAGATATGATTGTTACCAATGTTAAAATTATGTCACGAAGCGAAATAATTCAATTATTGCATCAAAGTGAAAATCAAGATTTTGACAAGTTTAAAGACTTATAAATTTTAAAAGCTTCAATAAAGCAAAGCAAAAATTTATTTTTGTTATCGGATATTATTAAAAAGTATTATATTTGCACCGCTTAAAAAAGCAAAAGCACTGGACCTGTAGCATAATGGATAGTGCCCCTGATTACGGATCAGGAGGTTGGGGGTTCGAGTCCCTCCAGGTTCACAATGGTAAAATGTAATTAATTGAAAACGAATACTTTAACGGTGTTCGTTTTTCTTTTTAGGAAACATTTAGGAAACGAATTTGATTTAAGGTTAAAAATTGGCTTTTTTTATAAGTTGAAAAACGAATAATTTTTGATTGCGTGTATTGATTGATTTTTTTCTTTTTTACCGTTCGAATAACAATTCCCTTTTTATAGTTTCCGATTATTCCAATTGCGCGTGTACAATATGGAATAAATAGAGTCTGCTGATTTTTCAACAATAATTACATAAAGCGCATTATATCAACAATATATGTTGATATCTTATGCAAATAATATGTGTCAAAATGCAAGGAATTGATTAAATTGTACTCAAAACATTTGCATTTAT
>JAJRSD010000089.1 GCA_024278975.1 Bacteroidota bacterium | reverse complement strand
TCGCACAACGAGTTGGGAACAAAAGGATGGACTATAAAATTCAGGCCATGGGAGATTATTCATACCGAAGAATTTACCCTAAAACCGGAAGCAATGAAGCGTGAAAAACAACTAAAATCTGCGAGGGGTAGAGTCTGGATTGAGTATATTAATTCCCTTCCCTCATTTGCGCGTAGAGTTTGTTGGCAAAAATAAAATCATTGAGTTTTTTATTGTGTGAATTCAGTACTTCGTTTTTTGTACCCACCCACTCTTTTTTACCTTTACTAATAAACAGAATCGACTCGCCAATTTCAATAACCGAGTTCATGTCGTGCGTGTTAATAATGGTGGTCATTTGAAATTCTTTGGTCAGGCTCTGAATAAGTTTGTCGATAACTGTTGCTGTTTCCGGATCGAGACCGGAGTTTGGCTCATCGCAAAAAAGGTATTTCGGATTTAATGAAATTGCCCGTGCAATTGCTACACGTTTTTGCATTCCACCACTAATTTCGCTGGGGTTTAGTCTGAACGCTTTTTTCTCGATGTTTACATGGTCGAGGCAAAAAGCAACTCGTTTTTGTTTTTCAATGGTTGTCATCATTGTAAACATATCAAGCGGGAAACGTACATTATCTTCAACCGAAATACTATCGAACAAAGCTCCTCCCTGAAAAACCATCTCAATTTCCTGTCGTAATAATTTACGATCTTTTTGTTTCATTTTAGTAAAATCCCGGTCATTGTACCAAATTTCGCCTTGGTCAACATCAAACAATCCGAGTATTGATTTCAGCAAAACAGTTTTGCCCGAGCCACTTCTCCCGATAATAAGGTTGGTTTTACCTTTTTCGAAACGAGTTGAGATACCTTTTAAAACCTCGTTACCGTCAAACGATTTGTGTATGTTTTTAACTTCAATCATGTTAGCAGTAATCGGGTTAATATTAGGTCGAATAACAGAATAAGAATATTGGTATTTACCACCGCTTTTGTACTTGCTTTACCAACCTGCAGCGCACCTCCCTGAACATAGTAACCAAAATATGCAGGAACGGAGGCAACTAAAAATCCAAAGAAAATCATTTTTATAATCGAAAAAGTAATATAATACGGGAAAAACAGCCATTGGATACCTGCAATATATTCGGGAATTGTAATTACTCCAACTAAAGGTCCGGTTGCTAATCCTCCCAGAATTCCAAAAAATACACTTAAAATATATAAGAATGGAAATATAAAAACCACTGCAATAATTTTTGGCAGAATTAGATAGCTTGCTGAATTTATTCCCATTATTTCGAGCGAATCAATTTGTTCGGTAACACGCATCGACCCAATTTCGGAAGTAATATTCGACCCAATTTTACCTGCCATAATAAGGGCGAGCATTGTAGATGAGAACTCTAGCATGAGCGTGTCGCGCGTGCCAAGTCCAATAAGTTCGGAGGGATACAATGGGTTTGCTAAACTGTAAGCAAACTGGATTGTCATAATTGAACCGATAAATATGGAAATGATTATTACAAGTCCCACCGAATTAACACCCAGATTGTCAATTTCGAGAAAGAGTTGTTTGAAGTACATTCTATGCTTTTCGGGTCTTGCAAACACCCTTTTTAGCATCGAAAAGTACCTTCCAACATCAAAGAAAAAATTCATTCTTAAAAATATTTAGTTGCAACAAAAATGATTATTGTTCAAAGTTAAAATTACAACTAATATATTCTTAAACAAAACTGTTAGTTTTCTGGTTTGTTTGTCATAAATTCATAATGAATATTGTGTAGTATCTATTAAATTTTTATAAATTTAGATATTTTTGCATCCGAAATTATTAATTACAAAATGGATAATAACTACTGTATTATTATGGCAGGCGGTATTGGAAGCAGGTTTTGGCCACTTAGCCGCGTTGTAAAACCCAAACAGTTTCTTGATATTTTAGGTGTTGGCAGAACTTTTTTGCAACAAACTTTCGATAGATTCTCAACTATTATTCCCAAAGAAAATTTTCTGATAGTTACCAGTGTAAAATATAAAGACATTGTTCTTGAGCAGTTGCCCGAGTTAAAAGAAGAGCAGGTTTTGTTAGAACCGCTTCGTAGGAACACTGCACCGTGCCTCGCTTATGCAGCGTATAAAATAAAAACCAAAAATCCCAATGCCAATTTAATTGTAGCACCATCGGATCATATTATTTTGAAGGAGGAGGAATTTGTCAGGCAAATTAAAAACGGACTTCAATTCATAAAAGAGAATGACGTTTTGCTGACTCTTGGAATAAAACCAAACCGCCCTGAAACTGGCTATGGTTATATCCAGGTAAAAAAGAGAGCAAAGTTTAATGAGTTGACGAATTTGTACAAAGTGAAAACATTTACCGAAAAACCAGATGAGCAAATGGCGAAAGTTTTTGTTGAAAGTGGCGAGTTTTTCTGGAATTCCGGGATTTTTATCTGGTCTCTTCCCTCAGTGTTGAAAGCATTCGATGAACATCTTAAAAATGTATCGTCAATATTTAAAAAGGGGATGAAACTTTACAATACCAGTAACGAAGTTCATTTTATAAAAAAAACATATTCTGAATGTCCGGCTATTTCTATTGATTATGGAATTATGGAAAAGGCAAAAAATGTATATGTTTTAACTGCAGATTTTGGTTGGAGTGATTTGGGAACCTGGGGTTCGTTATACGAAAATAAGGAAAAAGATACAGACGGTAATGTAATTAGCGGAGATAATATTCTAACATACAATACTAAAAATTGTATTGTGGATATTTCTGATCAAAAGGTGGCAGTTCTACAGGGATTAGATGGATATATAATTGCCGAATCAAACGAAACACTGATGATTTGCAAGAAGGAAGACGAACACCAGATTAAACAGTTTGTTACCGATGTTAAGATTAAAAAAGGGGATTCTTTAATTTGATATATATATTTGGTATTAAACTTACCAAAATAAAAAAGCAGATTTCTTATGAAATCTGCTTTTTTAAATATTAGATACAATCTTTATTTATCCAACTCTTTCCAGACCAAAGCACTTGCTCCAACTATTGCGGCATCGCCGGCTTTTAGTTGAGATTTCAAAATCGGAACTTTATCCTTAAAAATTGGGAGAAGATGTTTCTCCATATTTTCTTTGGTTGGTTTAAATATATAATCTCCTGCCGCGGTTGGCCCGCCAAACAAGAAAATCGCCTCGGGACTTAAATAATGAATAGTATTTGCCAGGCCTTCTCCTAACCATGCACCTGTTTTCTCAAATACTTCAAGAGCAATTTTGTCACCTTTTACAGCAGCATCGTAAATCATTTTCGAGTCTAACTCTTTGTACGATTTATCAGCTAATAAACTATCATTATCGTTGTAGTGTGCCAATAATTCGAAAGCAGTACGTTTCATGCCGGGAGCTGAACAGTATGCTTCGAGATGGCCCAATGCAGAGCATCCACACGGACGTCCACCGGCGACTAAAATAGTATGACCAATTTCACCGGCAAAACCATCGCTGCCATAAACCAATTCGCCATTAACAACTATACCACTTCCAACGCCTGTACCCAAAGTCATCATCACAAAGTTTTTCATGCCTTTGGCTCCACCATAAATCATTTCGCCAATGGCAGCAGCATTTGCATCGTTTGTTAATGCCAGCGCCTCCATTTCGGGGAAATTATTACGAAGTAATTTTACCAAATGTACAACACCCTGAAACGAAAGGTTTGGGGCATATTCAATTGTCCCGCTATAGTAATTTCCATTTGGTGCACCAATGCCAATTCCTAAAACCTGAATTTCATCATTCAACAACTTTACTGATTTTATCTGTTCGTTAATTGCCACTGATAAATCCGAAATATATTTGTCGATATCGCCGTGTGAAGGAGTCGGGATGTTCGTTTTAACCATCACATTTCCTTCCGGATCAACTACGCCAATAGCGGTATTTGTTCCGCCAATATCAACACCTATTGCAACTTTTTTCATCTAAAATAATTATTTATAATTTTTATTTACCGTCTGCTCTTTTATGAACTTTACTACCAACTAAAGCATAGAATAACAAATATGCAAGAGCCGCAAACATTACCCAGTAACTTGGTATAAATCCAGCAACATCAGCTACATAATTCTGAACCAGTGGAAGTAGTCCTCCGCCCACAACCATAGTCATGAAAATACCTGCAGCAGCAGCAAGGTATTTACCTAAACCTTCAACGGCAAGGTTAAAAATACCACCCCACATAATTGAAGTACACAAACCTACCAGTACGAATAACATTGCACTGATTGGAACTTTCGCAAAACCAAAAGCAAGTGAACTTCCTGATGCTTTAAACACAGGCATATTAACCATAATAGAAGGTGATAACAGAATACCCCCTAGAACTAATAATAATCCTACTGCTGAAGCTACGGTCAGCATTATTTTACTAGATACTTTTCCTCCAATAGAAGCACCTAACAATCGGCCCACCAACATAAGTAACCAATAGGTACCAGCAACAGTTCCGGCTGTGGTTGCTCCATCTGGCAAGGTCTCAGATAACCAAAAGAACATCGTTCCTGGAACACCAACCTCAACACCTACATAAACAAAAATTGCAATGGCACCTAACACAAAATGACGGAACTTTAATGCACCTGACATCAAATTTTTCATTGGCTCTTTGGCAGCTTCTACATTAGGTTCAGGAATTCTCACTGCTAACAATACAAAGAAAACAATGGCAAATATACCCATTGCAATATACATTACAGGGAAAATATCGGAAATTTGAGCTTTAGTAGCTTCCCCAATTAAAATACCTACAAAAGCAGGAGTAAAAGTAGCCATTACGGAGTTGAAAGAACCTCCAACCTGAATAAGCTGGTTACCTTTATTACCTCCACCACCTAAAGTATTAAGCATTGGGTTTACAACTGTGTTTAACAAAGTCATTGAAAAACCCGCAATAAATGCACCTGTTAGGTAAACAGAAAATGCTGATCCCTGACCTACGTATCCAGAAAGATATTGAATACCAACTCCAATAAAACCAACTGCGATTGCAATAAGTGCAGTTTTTTTATAGCCAATTCGTTGTAATAAAATTCCACCCGGAATTCCCATTACGGCATAAGCAATAAAGTTCATTGCATTACCCATCATTCCTTGGAAATTACTTGCACCGAACTGAGATTTTAGCACAACTCCCATTGGTGCTGCAAGGTTGGTAACAAATGCAATCATACCAAAAAGTAGGATCATCATAAAAATAGGAACTGCATAATTTTGTTTTTCAGTTTTCATATTAAATTTTTTAAGTGATTTTTTAGCCTCAAAAGGTTGTTTCTGAAACTTGTTTGTAATTTAATTTATATATTCGTATTGATTTCAGATTGATAAAAAATACCAATTTTTAATTTCATTTATTTCTAAAAACCAGTTTTTGCATTGAAAGCAAATATAAAATTATACTCTGTTTTTTTAATGCATCACAAATAAAAAGAAAAAAAAGCACTAACCCAAAAAACAATCCTATTGGTTCTTATTTATAAGCACTTTACGTAAGTTTATCGAAGTTTACGTATTGATTTTTTATGAAATTTTAACAACTTAAATCGTTTCCTTGTTATATTTCAGAAATGCAATAAAGATTAATTGTAGTTTTGCGCAAGTAAAAATTGATATGCAAAGTATTGTAAAAGCTATATTAAAATTCACAAGCTGGATTGTGTTGATTCCTGTATATATTTATAAATATACAATTTCGCCACTTACTCCGGCTTCGTGCAGGCACTATCCAACTTGTTCTGAGTATGCAGTTCAGGCAGTAAAAATACATGGTCCGTTCAAGGGATTCTGGCTGGCTACCAAACGGATTTCAAAATGTCATCCGTGGGGAACGCACGGGCACGACCCGGTTCCACCGAAGAAAGATAAAACTTCTGGTTAACATTTGTTATTCAAATTCGTTATTCAAAAACTTAAAACTAAATTTGCAGTCCGTTGTTTAAAAATGAAATATTTAAACTTATTATTTATGAAAAAAATAGTTTTGTTATTGATAATTGCCATTGTCATTTTTTCTTGTAATTCAAAAAAAAGAAAAAAAGATGGAGCTGGAAATGTTATCACAGTTAGTATTTTACCTCAAAAAACATTTGTCGAAAAAATTGCCGGCAACGATTTTAAAGTGAATGTGTTAATACCTCCCGGTTCTAGTCCTGCAGCGTATTCTTTGCTTCCTTCGCAGTTAATCGATGTTGCCAAATCGGCGGTTTGGTTTCGTATTGGTTACATTGGCTTCGAATATTCGTGGAAAGATAAAATTGCGCAGGCAAATACAGATATGAAAGTTGTTGACTTGTCGGAAGGGTTAGATTTAATAGCCGATAAAACTGAACAGCATGGCGACCATGTTCATTTGCAGGGAGTTGACCCGCACATTTGGCTATCGCCTGTTTTGGTTAAACAAATGGCTCAAAAAATACTCGATGAGCTATCGATTTTAAAGCCGGAAAAAAGTGACGAATACAAGGCAAACTATTTAAAATTTGCAAAAGAAATTGACGAATTAAATAGTGAAATTTCTGCTAAATTAAAGGAGTTTCAAGGTAAAAAAATAATTGTTTTTCACCCGAGTCTTTCCTATTATGCCCGCGATTTTGGGCTTGAACAATTTTCGTTAGAAACCGGGGGAAAAGAACCAACGCCGAAACAACTTGCAAGAGTTGTGGAAGTTGCGAAAAAAGAAAACCTTAAAATAATTTATATTCAAAGTGAATTTGACCTTGAACATGCCAGAGTTTTTGCGAATGAAATTAATGGCGAGATTATCCAAGTCTGGCCACTAAATCCTGAATGGGAAAAAAACTTAATGGCAATGACCAATATTTTTATTGAGAATTTTTAATGGAGCCATTAATAAAAATAGAGAATATAACTGTTGGGTACAATAAAATACCGGTACTTAATAATGTAAATCTCGACATATTCGAGAACGATTTTATTGGCGTAATCGGTCCCAATGGCGGGGGCAAAACCACATTGCTAAAAGCTATTTTAGGATTGTTGAAACCTTTTAAGGGAACCATCAAATTCAGAAAAGATATTAATGGCAGCAAAAAACAAATTGGTTATTTACCACAGGTAAAACATATTGATCGTAAATTTCCGATTACAGTTTTCGATGTTGTTCGCTCCGGCTCAATTATGCAAAATCAGTTTAAAGGGAAAGCTCAGCTAAAATTAAAAATAGAAGAATTATTGGAAGATATGGGAATTTCCAATATTCGTAATAAGGCAATTGGCGAACTTTCCGGCGGACAAATGCAACGTGTATTTTTATGCCGTGCAATTTTGAGCAACCCAAAAGTTTTAATCCTCGATGAACCCGATACTTTTGTTGACAATCGTTTCGAGGGCGAGTTATACGAAAAGTTGCAGTTATTGAATAATGAGATGGCAATTATTTTAGTTTCGCACGATATGGGAACTATTTCGAGTTACGTAAAAACTATTGCTTGTGTTAATGGCGGTTTGCATTATCACCCAAGTAGTAATATTTCGCAAGAGCAGTTAGATGGTTATAATTGCCCGATTCAGGTAATTACACATGGCGAAATTCCACACACCGTATTAAAACATCATCATTAATAAAATAGATTCTGAGATATGAGATATGATAAAAAAAACGAACTTCTAAATTATAGTCATTGAATACGATTTTTGAACTTTTTCAATATAGTTTTTTTCTGAAAGCAATTCTTGCAGCAATTTTTGCAAGTATCTCGTGTGGGATTATTGGCGGCTACATTGTTTCGCGACGAATTGTTTTTATTAGTGGCGGAATTACACACGCTTCGTTTGGCGGAATTGGTCTTGCATTTTTCCTCGGGTTTAACCCGTTGCTTGGAGCAGCATTGTTTGCTATTTTCTCGGCTCTGGGAATTCAGTTTTTTACTAAAGTTGCCGAGATTCGTGAAGATTCATCAATTGCTATTTGGTGGTCGATGGGAATGGCAATGGGAATTATATTTGTATTTCTCACACCGGGTTACACACCCAATTTAATGAGCTATCTTTTTGGCAACATCCTCACTGTAACATCTTTAGAATTGTGGTGGATGGCGGTTTTAAATGTTGTGATAATTGCATTTTTTGCTCTGTTTTTCAATAAGATATTATATATCGCTTTCGACGAAGAGTTTGCACGTGCAGCCGGTTTGCCGGTGGCACTATTTAACTATGTAACCATGATTTTAATTGCGTTAACTGTTGTGTTGAATATTCGTGTTGTGGGAATTATTCTGATTTTATCGTTACTCACAATTCCACAAGCCACGGCAAATTTATATACAAACGACTTTAAAAAGCTATTAATTTATTCAACTTTATTTGCACTATTCGGAACACTTTCAGGGCTATTTATCTCATATTTTTTAGATATTCCATCGGGGGCAGCAATAATTTTTACACTGGTAATTACATTTGGTTTGCTACGGTTGTTCAAATATTTTTTTAAATGATTTCAAAGGGAAAAGAGAAGTTTTATAAATGTAACGAATGTGAGTTCAGTTTCTCTAATTTTGATGTTGTCAGAATTTGCAGTAACTGTTTTGCTTGCACCGGCTGCGAAATTTATTTATGTCCTGCTTGCAATTCTGAAGTTGTGATTAAACCCATGAAAACAATAAAAAAGTCGCAGCTGCCATAAATAATATTTTTAATAGTTGTATTTAGAAAATAAAATTTACTATTTTAGTTGAATGTTTTGAACATAGTTCAATTCGGGATTACTACACGAAACTGCCCGCTCTGAAATTTCAGGCGGGCAGTTTTTATTAAAAGAAATTTACTGAAAATATTAATCAGCTATTTCTCCGAGTTGATTGATTAGATTTTCAAAAACAGATTCTATTTCAGCAGACTCATTTTTTAACCCAACAACAAACGAGTTGCTTTCGTGAGTTCCTCGAATTGCTTCAAAATCGGCTTCGAGAACAGATTCGTCTCCATCGTTTCCAAATCCTAATTTACTGTTTTGGTCAAACTCTTTTTCCGAATCTTTTAAAATCATCGTATTCATTTTCAACGAATTTGTTTTCCAGTTGGTAATAATTTTAACGAGTTCGTCTTTCGAAATATTGGCAACATCAATCTCGAGATATTTCTGAATTTGTGCTGCTCCCCAACTGTAAGCATCAGTTTCATACGATTCGTGAATTGCATTCAGTTCGGATTGAATTCCAGCAACAGAATTTGTTTCTCCTGTTTTTATTGTATCGAGAAGTGATTTTATTGAACTTCCGGGACTAACCAATCCCAAAATATCAACCCATTTATCGCCTGCCGATTTCTCTTTTGGAGCAAGAATATTTTGAATCTCTTTTAACGAAGACAGTTCTGATAACTGTTTCAATCTGTTTACAATCAGTTTTCCGATATGAACATTAATTGCAGTTTCGTAATATCTGCGCGAAGTTCTCAGCATTAATCTGTTAATGCTAATTCCTTTATGATTAATATAATCTTGCTTTTTTGATGCTTTGGCATGCAGGTCGTTCAATAAATTAATTCCGTCAAAAATTTTCCCAACAATAAACGGGTTCATAAAATCGAAACTAATTAAGTCGAGTTTTTCAGGGTCTTCTCTTCGGTCGCGCTTTGGCCATTTAACCACATCGCGCGTTGTTCCAACAGTAAACAGGTTCATTGCCGGAGTAATCACGCTTCGCCCTTTTTCCACGGTTATGTACGAAAATGGTAGCTCGGATGTGTCGAAATTACTACCATGTTTATCCATTACAACCGAATATGCTCCAACTTTGCAAGGCCAAAGCAAGTACGAAAACGAACCGGTTTTTGAACCACGTTCAACAGTTCCCTGATGCAGTGGACCTAATTTATACATGTGGTTACTTTGGTTTGTTCCGCTACCGGCATTAAAAAATGAGAACATTCCGGCAATCAATAAAGTAGATTTGTGGTGTGTAACGGTATATGGACCTGCTAATACACTGCATGCTTCGCCATGGAATCCTTCACAATTTGCAAAAAATGCACAGTTTTCGGTTGAATATTGCTTGCCAATTTTTACACCCTGCCCAATAAACGACGAGGTAATAATTGCACCACTATCAACTTTAGAACCCGAAAGAATAATAAAATCTTTGGCGATTACATCTTCACCAATTTTCGTGGGAGCTTCTTTGCAACTTCCAATTGTACCGTTTTCTAAATTCGATGCACCTGTTACAACTCCATAATCGCCAACAGCAACATTCCGTAACGATATGGTGTTAAGTATTCTGGCATTTTTGCCAATTGTTCCTTTTGTCGATTTTTTACTTTCGACATAAGAATTTATTAACTCCGATAATTTATCGACAAACAATTTATCGTGTCTGTAAACCACCATTAAATAAGCAACTTGCGCCGATAGTTTATCGAAAATTGGTAAGTCTCTTCCTCCGCCTTCGTTCAGCACTTCAATCTCGTAACCATTCCCAAAAGTAGTTTCTCCATTAACAACAATGGTCCCAACATTTTCGATTGCAACATTATCAGCAACATTGTAATTTACCAAACTATTTACGTTTGCAATGTAAACATTGTCGCCAATTTCGCAATTTTCGATATAACTATTTCTGATACCGGCCGGTTTCGAGATGCCTTTTTCCAGTTCAACTTCTCCGCCAAACGAGCCAAGTTTTATTTCACCAGCAAATTGGGTATTAAAAATGGTATCAACCAGAAAACCATCTTTTACAAAAATGCTTTCCCAATTTACAGAAAAACAGCCCTGTTTTTGCAGGGCTGCTATTTCGTTATTAGTTATTTTTCTATAACTCATACTAACTTCTATAATTCAGGAAGACTTTTAAGTTCGTCTTTTTCTATGTCTTTGAAATAATTAACGGTACCCACTTTTAATTCGTAAGTAGAATCTTCGTCGCAAACAATTATTCCTTTTTTATGAAGTTGTAGAACAGAAACTGTCCACATGTGATTTACGCCATCTTCAACAACTTTTTGCAATGCTCTCGCTTTATTGTAACCATTAATTACAATTACAACTTCGTCAGATTGCATAACCGTGTCAACACCAACTGTCAGTGCTGTTTTTGGAACTTTATTTATATCGTTTCCAAAAAAACGTGAGTTAGCAATAATTGTATCGTAAGTTAAAGTTTTAACCCTTGTTTTCGACTTTAGTGATGAGCCCGGCTCGTTAAAAGCAATATGTCCATCGGGTCCAATTCCACCAAGGAACAGTTTAATTCCACCAAGACTTGCAATTTTTGCTTCGTAATCGGCACACTCTTTTTCGAGGTCGGGTGCATTTCCGTTTAATACATTAATATTTTCGCGAGGAATATCGATATGGTTAAACAGATGCTTATCCATAAAATAGTGATAACTTTCGGGATGGTCTTCGGGAATGCCCACGTACTCATCCATGTTAAAAGTAACAACATTTTTGAATGAAACTTTGCCCTCTTTTACAAGCTCAATTAACTCTGTGTAAGTTCCAATGGGCGAAGTTCCTGTTGGAAGTCCAAGTACGAAAGGTTTTTCGGCGGTTGGGTTATTTTCATTTATTCGTTTTGCAATGTAATGTGCTGTCCATTTACTTAGTTGCAAATAATTGTCGTGCATTAAAATTCTCATTGTACTAATTTTTTAAAGTTTATAAATTGATTTGAATATTTATTAAATAATAATTTTTGTGTCGGCAACAAAACACCCTTTTCCTTCTTCGAGAACAATCATTGGATTTATGTCTAACTCTTTAATTTGCGGGAAATCTATTGCAAGTTGGCTAAGTCTCATAATTGCCTCTGCAATACTGTCGATATCCATAATTGCTCTCCCTCTTGCACCTTGCAGAAGTGCCGAAGATTTTATCTGAGTAATCATATCAACAGCAGCTTTTTTGCTAACAGGTGCTATTCTAAAACTCACGTCTTTAAATATTTCAACAAAAATACCACCCAGACCAAACATAATAACCGGACCGAATGAAGCATCGCGTTTTACTCCCAGTATAACCTCTGTTCCCTCAGGAATCTGTTTTGCAATATGAATACCGTCAACTTTTGCTTCGGGCATATTTATATTGACGTTGGCGTAGATATCAGCAAAAACCTGCTCTGCCTCCTGCTTCGAGTTTACATTCAGTACAACTCCGCCAACATCAAACTTGTGTACAATTTCGTCTGACATAACTTTCATTACCACCGGATATCCAATACCGTCGGCAATTTCGCCAGCTTGTGTAGCCGAAGTTGCAAAACCATTTCCAACCACCGGAAGTTTGTACGCTTCAATTACTTTGGCAGCCATATATTCCGGTAAATACGACCTGCCTTCTTTTTCGGCATCAGCCAAAATAGATTGCGCTTTTGCTTTGTCAACATCAGTAAATTCAACTGGCGCAATATTTTCTTCTTGTAGCATTTTATTGAACGTGTAAGCTGTATGGAAAGGTTTACACATTGCTTCGGGCAACGAATAGTGTGGAATATGATATTGTTCAAGAATCCTGATTCCGGATGCAACATCGGCTTCTCCCATAAACGAAGTGTAAACAGGTTTTTCTGAGCCTTGTGCAGCTTTTGCAATCTCCTCTGCAATTGTATCAATATCGGTCATCGACTGCGGAGTAAGAATAACAAAAACACCATCAACTTCATCGTCTTTAAAAGCGGCATCCATTGCGGCAGTGTATCTGTCGGCGCGTGCATCGCCAATTACATCAACCGGATTTTTAATATTCGCAGCGGCCGGCAAACTTCTTTTTAATGCACTTGTAGTATCGTCGTTAAATTTTGCAAGTTGTAACCCTTGATTAATTGCGGCATCGGTGGTTAAAACACCAGGTCCTCCGGCGTTTGTAATAATTGCAATTTTATTTGTTTTCGGAATTGGTTGATAAGCAAATGCAATTGCGATATTGAACATCTCGTCGATGTTTGCACAGCGGATAATTCCTGCCTGTTTAAATGCGGCATCACAAATTTCATCGCTTCCGGCAAGCGAGCCGGTGTGCGAAGCGGCGGCTGAAGCACCTTCTGATGTTCTTCCCGATTTCATAATAAGAACAGGTTTTCCACTTTTTTGTGTTACATCCTGAGCTGCTTTCATTAATCCCGGACCATCAGAAATTTCTTCGAGATAGAGTAAAATTACCTTTGTTTTATCATCGTCCATTAAATAATAGAGCAGATCTATTTCCGAAATATCGGCTTTGTTTCCGAAACTAATAAACTTGGAAAACCCTATTTTTTTGGCGAGTGCATAATCTAATACAGCAGTACACAAAGCACCACTTTGCGAAAGGAAAGCAATATTTCCTTCGGCTGGAAATTCGCGAGCAAACGAGGCATTTAATCTCGAGAGTGGGTCGGTATTAATTACACCCAAACAGTTTGGCCCGATAAACGACATTTCGTATTTAGCAGCAATCTCCAAAAGTTCCTTCTCTTTTTCGAGACCTTTCGGACCAACCTCTTTAAATCCTGCCGAAATAATAATAACAGCTTTAATCCCTTTTTGTCCGCACTGCTCGAGCGCCATCTTACATACCGAACTCGGGAAAACAATTATTGCCAAATCAACATCGTCTGGCACATCAATAACATATTTGTATGCTTTTACGCCACCAATAAATTTTTCGCGCGGGTTAACCGGGAAAACAACACCGTTTGGTTCGGCTTTCATAATATTGGTAAAAATATCGCCGGGAACTGTTCCTTTAACTTTGTTTGTTCCAACAATGGCTATCGATTTGGGGTAAAAAAGTGTCTCAAGATTCTTCTTATGAAGATCTGCTCTTTTTGTCATAATTTAGTTTTTTGTAAATTAATAATGTAGTTGATAATTAATAAGACGATCTACTAAAGGTAGCCCGAAATAAATTCAACTGCGCCACTAATTGATTGTACTTCCTGTGCTTTTTCAACTTCCATTTCAATGTCGAATTCATCTTCGAAAGCTGCAATTAATAGCATACTTTGCATTGAGTCTGCACCCAAGTCAAAAATAAAATTTGCATCATCGTCAATCTCTGCCGCATCCATTTTTAATACTTCGGCAACTGCTTTTTTAACCTTTTCTTTTACTTTTTCGAGTTCCATAACTTAGCTATTTTATTAGTAATTGTAAATTTGTTTATCTAATTTATTACATTGTAAGCATAAACTTCATAAAAATATTAATAATAATCTTAATTAAAAAATTATTTAGCTATTTATAAAATATCTAATTTGTCGATAGTTTACTGTGTTTGTTTCAGAATAAGCCATGTTATAAGGGTTTAAGCAACTATTCATTAAAAAAATTACAAAAAAAGCATCCGACAATAGACGGATGCTTATAATTTATTTAGAGTAATTTAACTTTTTTGCCAGAATTGTTGCATTTTAAATTGCAATCCCCTCCATCATACTTTCAAGTTCGCGTGCCTCTTTCAAAAACTCACTAACAGTTAACTCGCGCATATAAACCAGCCCGTGTGTTGCCCGCAACCATGGATGACTATTTTGATAATAGTAATCTTTACCAAGTAAATATTGAATTTGTTTATGTTGCTCAACCCATATCTTCTGAGTTAAATCACTGAATTTTCCATCGAGTTGATAACTCGGGAATGACGCATTGACCTGACTGAGATAGCAGTCGGTAAACGATTTGTCGAGAATTGCAAGTGCATTTAGCGAAACCGGGAATATTGTCTCGACATCGGCAGGGTGAAATCTAAACCATACATTTCGGTATCCAATTATTTTTAAGTCAGATAAGTCTTCCTCTTTTCCCCACTCTTTAACTGCGGCAGCAATTGCTTGTAAAACTTTATAATGTGTGTCGGGACCGCTACCTTCGGGATCCATCGCCAAACTTATTTTTGTTGGTTTAAGTTTTCTTAGTTGATTTAAAATAGGTTCAACGTCGCGTTTTAATTCAGGATTTTCGGTAAATACATCGCCTTTATAAAATCCTAATTTCATGTGATTTACATTCTTAACCTGAACCCCAAAGTGAGCCCAAACCAACTCCTCTTCAAACTCGCGAACAAGACCTTTTAGTTTTTGAATTTTAGGAGGATTTTTACCGCCATCGTAACTGCTGCGTAAAACCGAATTTATCTCATTTAAAGTATCTCTTAAATCTTCAACATTTTTAATTCCCCAAATTGAAACAATTCCTCTAACAATCCGGTGGCAAACACCCCTCTTTTTTTCTCTGATATCGGTTGCGGCAACTCCATCTAAATAATGGTAAACATCTTTATCCCATTTGTATTTATATCCATCTTCAAAGAAATCCGGATAATTAACCATCTGAATCATTCCCCTGCCTAAAAATCTTTTTGTATCGTTTAGCAGCTCGATAATGAATGAATTTGTAACGGCAGTAAATCCTGAAGTAAGAATTGAAAAGTGAATATTATTATTGGCTTCGCGCAATTGTCGTGTAACATAGGGCATCATTCCAAGCATTACATCATCGTGATGTGGACCGGTATGACAGATTGTTTCGTTCTTCTCGAGTGCCATTCCTTTATCAATTTTCGCCTTTATCGAATCGATAACAGACTGCACAGTATCTTCGTTTAAACCAGGAATCAGTTTACAGTATTGATCTTTTTTTAGGTCGTCAACTTCAATCCAATCGCCATATTTTTTATTTTTACTACAATAATCAATAATAGCTCTTTCGGTTTTTTGGTGAGTCCAGGTTCCTAAATTATAAAAGTCGTCGATTGTATCTTTAAGAGCTACGGCTGCTCCATGAGTTAAATAAAATTTGCTGTTTTTCAATTTTTGCAAAACAGTTGCCGGGTATTTTGTTGTTGGTTCGCTCTCGATACTTGCTTTTACAATATCGGCTTTTGCTTCTCCGGCAGCAAAAATTATTGCAACTGCATCGGGATTGTAGGTAATTGTTCCCAGCCCTATAGTTATTACCAAACGGTTTTTAGAAAGTTCGATACCTCCAAGATCGCCAGCTGCAACCGCTTGCGTTTCGAAATTTGTTGGTGTTAAACGTGTTGTTGAATGAAGGTCGGAACCGCGAGTGTTAAAAGCGATGTGTCCATCGGGACCAATTCCCCCAAGGAAAAATCCGATTCCTCCTTTGTCTCTAATTTTTTGTTCGTAATCAACACACCAGTCATCAATCATTAATAACGATTCCTGTTGAAGTCTTTCGGTATGAGTTTTTGCCTCCCGGTAACGAAGCGATAAATCAATTTTATAATCAGGATAAACTTCACTGTATGATTTACCATCTGCCAAAGGAATTTTATCTGAATTAATTAGCAGTGCATTGTTTATGTCTAATCCAAATCCTTCGATATAATATTTAATTACATAGTTGTAGAAACTATTGTGTTGTTCGGGGTTAATAGGATAAAACTCATCGATTTGAACAAAATGTAATCCACTTAGATCGGGTTTTTTAATATCTGCTAAACCATATTTTGCCCTAATCTCTTTCCCGCTTTTTTTATCCCAGTTTTTAAGAATCGACTGAGTGTATTTAATGAAATACTCTGGAGTTTTTCCGGTTGGCAAACTAATTACTCCATTTGGATTTTCTGCTGCCCATTCAATAAATCGCAGCGCTGTAAATAATCCTAGTTTTGGGAAATTCTCCACAGTAATGTATGGAATTTGAGTTGAAATCTCTTTTATCCGTGCTTCTTCTAAAAAAGCCTGTTCAACTTTTGAAAAATTTAATTTCATGATATTTATTTTATAAATGATATTTTTTCGAGAGCGTATGCTGCTGCTCCCATTGTGCCTGTTTTTGAACCTAATTCTGAAAATTTAATTTCGGTGTCGTGGTTAATATCGCGATTACTATAAGTATGTATTGCTTGTTGAATTGGTGCCAGAATAAACTGATTTGCCTCTGCAACATGCCCGCCAATTATTATAAGTTCGGGATTAAATATTTGTAGTAAATACGAAATTCCGCGCCCCAGCCAATGTCCCACATCCGAAAAAAGAGAAATTGCAAATTGGTCGCCTGAATTTGCTGCTTGTATCACAGTAGAAATTTCTATCTTCTCCAAATCGTTATTTACAAGTTCTTTAATTAACGATGAATTACCGTTCTCAATTCCCTCTTTTGCCATTCTAACAATTGCTGTTGCCGAAACAACGGTCTCCAAACAACCCTGTTTGCCGCAACTGCAAAGCACACCGTTTTCAACAATTGGTAAGTGCCCAAATTCGCCCGAATAGCCCGATTTCCCAACGTAAAGTTTTTTATTGATAATTATACCAAGTCCTAATCCCCAATCGACCTGAAGCATTAAAACATTCTTTCTGTTTTTTGCCAGCCCAAATTGTTGTTCTGCAAATGTTCGCACTTTTGTGTTATGATCGAAAAAAACGGGAATCCCAAATATTTTTTTTAGCTCATCATTTAGGTTTGGGATATCAGGAAAATAGGTTTTATTAATACCTTCTTTCAGGTTAATCAGCCCCGGAATTCCGATGCCGGCAACCAAAACTTTATTCTGCAAAATATTATTTTCCCTTAAAACCTCTCCAAGTTTTTCGTAAACCTGATCGAAAATTTTAATATCAGGTTGCATTTTTATGGGGAAATAGTTTGGACCGCTAACTTCCTCGTTGTTACTATTAAAAATTGAAATGATAGTCCGGTTAATATTAATGGTGATTCCTACAACATAGAAACCATCTTTTACCAAACCGTATATATTTGGTCGCCTGCCACCACTCGAATCTCCGCGCCCCAATTCCTGAACTAATCCATCATCAATTAATTCGACTAAAAGACTATTAATTTTAGGAGTGCTTAATTTTATTTGTTTCGAAAGCTCAGAATTAGATAGCGGACCATTAAAATAGATAGATCGTAAAATGTGTTTTTTATGGGCTAATTTTTTATATTCAATCGCATGACTCTGATTACCATTGTTTTTAAATAAGTTCTTCATCTATTTAACTGATTGAATTTTTGTTGCAGATTGATCTCATTATTAGTTTGTGTGATATATTTATTAAAATAATCTTCGACAAAGATCAAAATAAATTAACTCTCAAGCAAAGATCTTTTTAAAAATATTAGAAAGAATAGTGAAGTTCTGCAAATCTTAACCATTGGTTTACAAATCATAAATAATAATTGTGTTATAATTAAATCAATAATTAAAATAATTGATATTTTTGAATTTTAAAACAACTTCAATCAATTAAAACCTAATATTATGCGTTTGAAAAGATTATTTCTCTTATTTCTGTTTTTATTCGTTCTACAGTTATCTTATTCGCAATCGCGAAAAGTTATTAATATTCCCGAAATTCCTGGGTATCAAACTTTAAAGTGCGATTTTCACATGCACACTGTTTTTTCAGATGGTACGGTATGGCCAACTGTTCGCGTGCAGGAAGCGTGGGAAGAGGGTTTGGATGCAATTGCAATTACCGACCATATTGAATATCTGCCACATTCGAAAGATATTGTTTCGGACCATAACCGATCGTTTGATATTGCCGAACCCATCTCGAAAAATATGGATATTATTTTGGTGAAAGGTGCGGAAATTACGCGTAGTATGCCACCCGGACATTTAAATGCACTATTTATTACCAATGCTAATTTGTTAGATCGCGAAGATGTTTTCGATGCCATAAAAGAGGCTCGCGATCAAGGTGCCTTTCTTATATGGAATCATCCGGGATGGAAAAGACAACAACCCGATACTACACTTTGGTGGGATGAACATACCAAACTTTTGAAGAGTGATATGTTACATGGTATAGAAGTTTTTAACAGCACATCGTATTATCCGGAGGCGTTGGATTGGGCAAACGAAAAGAACTTGACTATGTTCTGTAATACTGATGTTCATGGACCAATGAAAATTAGGGGCAATCACCGACCAATGACATTGGTTTTTGCCGGAAGTCGTACTGAAGGTGGAATAAAAGAGGCACTATTTAACGGGCGAACAGTAGCGTATTTTGATAATACTTTAATCGGAAAATCAATTTATCTGGAGCCTCTGTTTTTTGCTTCGTTAAGCTATATAAATAATCCTCTTGAGTTAGATAACAAAGTGAGTAAGACAATTCAGATAAAGAACAATTCTGATGTGAGTTATGAACTTGAATTAGTACAGCCGGGTGTTGGATTCGACGTTCCTGAAGAAATTACATTAGAAGCACATCATGTTACTTTTCTTGAAATTTCGGGAAATTCCGATGAAGTAAAGGCGATGAAAAAATTGAATGTATATTACGAAGTCAAGAACTTAAAAATTGCGTCGGATAAAAATCTTGTGGTAACATTCTCTTTTCAGAATAATTAGAATTTAATTAATGCAAAATAACAAGACCGATTTATTTGACACTATTTTAACTGATAATCAGGAGATTTCGCCCGGGGTACATTTAATCTCGTTCGAGCGCGATTTTAATTTCTTGCCCGGTCAAGTTGTGAAAATTGCTCTCGACCACAAAAATCCTCCACGTATTTATAGTATTTGTAGCGGCAACAAGGAGAGTGAAATCAGAATTCTATTCAATATAAAAGAAGATGGTATTTTAACACCAATACTGGCATCTATGATTCCGGGAGAAAAAATTCTGGTTTCGAAACCTTACGGTAGTTTTCTGGGAACTTTGGAATCCGCATGGTTGATTGCAACCGGAACCGGAATTGCACCATTTTATAGTATGTTTATGTCGGGGTTAAAAAAAAATAAAAAATTACTGCACGGAGTTCGCGAATTAAACCAGTTTTATTTCGAAGATGAACTGGAGTGGGGAATGGGCGATAATTATATACGCTGCTGTTCGCAAGAATCGTCGTGCGACGTATTTCCGGGAAGAGTAACCGACTACCTAAATTCAGTTTCTGAACTGCCCGATGTAAAGTACTATTTATGTGGAAAAGCACTGATGGTTGTTGATGTTCGCGATTTGTTAATTTCGAGAGGTGTTCCGTTTGAAAATATTCTTGCTGAAATATATTTTTAAATTATAATATTCAATTCAATTGTAATTTGTACCTTTTCAGCCAATTCTAAAATCATTTATTTATAAGTAACTTTTAAAAACAACCCAATGAAAAAACTAATTATTACAACTCTGGCAATATTAATTATTGCATCGATGAATTTTGTACAGGCACAATCGTTAGACGACGTTTTAAAAAAGCATTTTAAAGCAGTTGGGCAAGATAAACTGGTAGCTGCCAAAACATTTTATATGAAAGCAAAACTTAGTCAGATGGGAATGGAGTTGCCAATGGAAATGAGAATGAAACGACCAAATAAATTCAAGGTAGAGATGGAGATGCAGGGGCAGAAAATGATTCAGGCTTTTGATGGTGAAAAAGGTTGGATGATTGCTCCGTGGATAAGTCCCGATCCTCAGGTTTTAGAAGGCGACCAACTTAAACAGGCAATGGAACAGGCCGATTTTGAAGGCGAATTGTACAATTATAAAGAAAAAGGACACACAGTTGATTATGTGGGAAAAGTAAATGCAGACGGGAAAGAAGCGTATAAAATTAAATTAACGGCGAAAGACGGAAGTATTAAAAATTATTTTATTGATGCCGGAACTAATTTAATTTTTAAGGTAAAAGCTAAAGTAAGTGCGGGTGGACAAGAGATTGAAGTTGACCAATTGTTGACAGATTATAAAGACTTTGACGGAATAAAAATGGCAACTAAAATGGAATCGAAAACACCAATGGGAAATGTCAGTATAACTGTAATTGATTTTAAAATTAATGAGAACTTTGACGATGCCGTATTTGCACAACCAGCAAAATAAGTGATTCTTTAAAATATATTCTGGGGCGATTTTTCGCCCTTTTTTTTGTGAAATTTCACTTTAAGCAAAACATATTTTCTACAGTTTTGAAAAGATCGTACCCTGTTTTTAGACTAATCGACTAATTAATTCTATAAAAATGACTATTGTCTATAATAAAAGACAAAAAGGTCTTTTATTATAGAGCGCAGTGTTTTTTAAATTGGAATAAATGCAGTGTTATTTATGATGTATAGGTATTAATATTACTATTATTAATCAAATTGAAACAATAAAGTCAATTTATTTTCAAAATGAAATAACAAACTAAAAAGTCTTTTATTTATATGTTGTTCAACATATAAATTATTTTTCGTGGTGGTCTAACTTGCGTTTGCATTTAAACAATTAAAAATTAAAGTCATGAAAAAATTAATGTTAACATTTGTTGTAGTAGTATTTGTTTTTGGGGTAGCGACCTCACAAAGAAACACAATCCCGCTAATTGGCTCGCAGGCACCATCTTTTACAGCTCAATCTACCAATGGTAAAATTACATTTCCCGACAGTTTTGGGAAAAGTTGGAAAATATTATTTAGCCACCCGCGCGATTTTACCCCCGTTTGCTCATCAGAACTTTTGGAATTGGCCTACCTGCAATCTGAATTTGAAAGTTTGGGAGTGAAACTTGCCGTAATTTCGACCGATAATTTATCGCAGCATCAAATGTGGAAAGCTCATTTAGAAGAGTTGGATTACAAAGGTCGTGGATCTCAAAATATTGAATTCCCTCTTTTTGAAGATGAAAAAGCTCATGCTTCAAAAAAATATGGGATGGTACACCCAAAAGCCAGTACAACCGAAAATGTACGGGGAGTTTTTATTATCGATTCAGATAATATAGTACGGTCAATCAATTTTTATCCAATGGTGGTTGGACGTAATATGCACGAAATTGTACGCATTGTTGAAGCTTTGCAGACATCTGATTCACAACAAGTTTTAATGCCGGCTAATTGGAACGAAGGAGATGATGTTATGGTTTCTTATTATCCGTACACTAAAGATGAATTGGCTGCAAACCCTGCATTGGAAGACGATTATTACAGCGTTGGGAATCGGATGTGGTTTAAAAAAGTAGACGGAAAATAAATATTGTAGAGAAGTTTTTTCCCTTATGGGAAATAGAAAACAATTAAACAGCAAAAAGGGAGCAGAGGCTCCCTTTTTTTGTCAGGCTATTTTGTATTTATAAATATTGAATTTAAAAAAAAGAAAGAGGAAATAGTTTACCGTTTAATAATTCAAACCTACCGTTTAATAGATGTCCCTTTTTTATTCCAATTATATCTGTCAACTTTGGGTAAATAATATTACAGATATGAAACTAGGTACAATAATTTTAACAATACTATTTATCTTCTCAAACCTGATTTCTCGTGGACAGAATAAAAATCTTGCATTGCAGCCCGAATTTGGGAAGGAGTATATTTATGAGTTTACAGAAATAAACTATATTCAAAATAAGGGGGGCGATAAAAGGGATAGTTTGATAAAAAGAAAACTGATAAGTATTAGATATACAAGTTCTCCGCAGGACGATGAAAAATATTTACTGGTGTGGGTAAAAGGAAATACAGTTGAAAAACCCAATAGAAATATTACCAATTTTACCGACTACCGGTTCCCTGAATTCAGAGATGGTTTTTACGATAAACGTTATCCCGATTTTTATGAGGGGTTACTTTGCAGGGTAGATTTTAAATACAATTTTAACACTGAAACCAATATTGTAAAACTTGCTAATCTTGAGCAGGTTTTGTTTGATGTTAGGAGTATTTTGAGTGAGAAAGGTTTTGGTGAAGATGAGATAAAAGAGCGGATATCCATTTTTATTAAGGAAGCAATTCCTCAAATAACAAAATACCTTCAAACTATTTATCATGTTTCGACAGACTTTATTGCCGCAGATACACACGAAACGCATGTGTACGATGAGAAACTTGAAATGCGTGATTCTGTTTTTACATTCACCCAAAAGAAATGGAATTTGGAAGCAGGACTTTACATGCGAAATATTACAATAAACTATGCAAAAACCTGTTTGATAGATTTGCATACAATTGAGTTGGATACTTTTAAACATCAACCCATAATTAAAGATGTTAAGTATCAGTTTTCAACTGTCGAAAAACGAACTCAGTTAAAGAGCATTGATATTATTGGATTAAATCGCTTTGTAATCTCGGGGAAGATTGAAAATCCAGGGGTAAAAACGGTAACACTTGCAGTTTTGAAAAAATCATTTGGTTCAAACATGCATGTTGAAACAGTATTTTTGGACGAAAACAACACTTTTAAATTTGACATAGAATTAAATCATGCCGGGTTTGTATTTCTGCAATTTGGGAAAAATAATTTTATTGATGAAAGACCAGTTATCTCTTTATATGCCAAGCCCGGAAGCGAAATTTCTTTTGAAGCAAAAGGAGAATCATTTCCCTGGGATATTGAATTTTCGGGAGATTTAACCGGCGCATCAAATTTTATGTACGATTTTAGAAAGAGTACTGAAATTTTTCATCAGAAAATAGATTCCAATACTATTCAGAACTTCAAGTATAAAACAAATTATGCCGATTTCATAAAGGCATATAATGATTTTGATTCGTTTGCCGTAAAGTATAAAACCTTGATTGATAAAACAACTTTCGAATTTATATCAAACGAAATGACTTCATATTTTTTAGATGGAGTTTTATACTATTTAAGCCATCTTAATTATTCAATTAATTCACCGTTCGGAACAGTGGCATATCCGAGAACGGAAGGTGCAAATGTGGCTGAACTTCAAAACATCTTGAATTCGTATAATATTTATGAGGTTTACAATGAATACGGAATCTATTCGAGGCATTTGGTTAGCAGATATTTACGGTATCATTTTGCAAAAACAAAGAAGGTACGAGGACTGACATTTAGAGGGTACAGAATTGCCGGTTTAAATTCTGGTTTTTATTACAGTAGCGACATTACTCAACAAGTAGAATTGGCGAGGGCTATTTTAACCGGGCATCCACTTTATTCTCAATTAATTGGAATTTTTATTTCGTATATCAATCAAGAAGAAAGATTACGAACACAGGATAAATCTTATATTCTTCAACAAACAGATAAGTATCTCGATTTAATGATACGTGTTTGTAACGACACTGAATTTATTGATGCAATTAAAAACAGCAGGAAAAACCTTTTGCAGTGGCAGGATGAAAATTTTGTACCCGACACAAAGTTTTTTAATCAAGAGGGTGAACAGAAATGTTTTAAAGATTTTTTTGATGGCAAACCAACCCTGTTTTATATTTCGACTTTGTGGGGCAGGCAGCGATATTATTGGGATAAACTTGCAGAAGATAATCCTGAGTTAAATGTTGTAATGATTATGGAGGGTAGTAATTTTAAAGAGTGGACTAACTATGTAGAAGCTTCTACACCGGTAGCAAAACAACTGCTTCTTGTTAATGACAACCTTAAACTGACAGATGTTTTCGTGAAAGGATCAAATCATTACATTGCATACAACAGCGATGGGAAATTTATTGGATTTGGAGATAGTGCCGATGAAATAATTAAAATGGGAAAAGAGAGTCTTCTTCCAAAAAAAAAAAGAGTTCGATAAATCTCAACTCCAAATAATTGTAGTAATACTTGCAGCAATTTTAATATTTCTGATAATAGGTTTATTAATTTGGAAATGGCAAGTTCGACAGCGGTTCATAAAAGAAGCTCAAATCAGGAAACTCCGTGAATTGGAACTCACTGCAATCAGGTCGCAAATGAACCCCCATTTTCTGTTTAACAGTTTAAACTCGGTGCAAAATCTGGTTCAGCAAAACAAGGGGCACGAGGCTCATTTGTATTTGTCAGACTTTGCCGGATTAATCCGTAAAGTGCTGCGCAACTCCGAAAAAGAGGAGGTGTCGCTGGCTGAAGAGCTGGAAATGACCCGGCAATATCTTAACCTCGAAAAGTTACGGTTCGATTTCGATTTTTCGATTTCGGTTGATAAAAAAATTGATGTACACAACACGCCGGTTCCTTCAATGTTGTTACAACCATTTGCCGAAAATGCGGTAATTCACGGGTTGCAGTCGAAAAGAGGGAAAGGTACATTTAAAATTGAGGTAAATATGGCAGGCAATAATGTAAAGGCTACGCGCTTAGCGGTTCAAAACCGCTTATCGCGTACATCAGGTAAAAATGCAAACGGAATATTGATAACCTTAGAGGACAATGGTATTGGTCGCGAAGAAGCAAAGAAAATTGCCAAAGAGAAAAATGGAAAGGGTATAAAACTTATTCAGGAACGGTTAAATATTTTACAGGAAAAACAGGGAGAAAAGTATCGCTTGAAAATTATTGATTTGCAGGAAACCGGTGAGACCGGAACACTAATTGAGATTTTTATTCCTGATGAAAAATAGTATTTTTAGATGTTTGTAAACTTAGGTTTTTCAGTATCAGCAGTATCAAAACATACAAACTGCAACGCATGCCAAGTCTAATAAAATGAGTGGCGAAAAATTAAAAGATGCGCATTAATTCAATAATAGTTGACGACGAAAAACACGGTCGCGAAAATTTAGCCGGATTACTCGGACAATACTGTACGGAGGTAACTGTTTTGGGCGAAGCCGATTCGGTTGAAACTGCAATATCACTCATTCAAAATAAAAACCCGAACCTTATTTTTCTCGATATCGAAATGCCCCGGGGCACCGGATTTCAACTGCTCGAACATTTTAAAGATTTTAATTTTGAAGTTATTTTTGTTACTGCTTACGATAGTTATGCGATAAAAGCTATCCGTTTTTCTGCCGCCGATTATATTTTAAAACCTATTAATTATAACGAATTGCAATCTGCCGTGGCAAAGGCGGCCAAACGTATCAGGTTAAAAGAGGAGAACGAGCGTTTAAAACAGTTGTATTGGAATATGCAACAACCCGCCAATCCACGAATTGGGCTGCCAACTTCAGACAGAATTCAATATATTGAGGTGAGTAAAATTATACGTTGCCAGGGAGAAGGAAACTATACTCACTTCTATTTCGAGGAGAATAAACATCTGCTTGTTTCCAAAACTTTAGTCGAATTTGAAGATTTATTACAGGAGTATTTATTTATCAGGGTTCATAAAACACATCTGGTGAATCTCAAACATGTGGTTGCGTACGTAAAGACAGACGGTGGTGAATTACTACTTTCCAATGGCGATTATGTTGCTGTTTCAAGGCGCAGAAAAATGTTTGTTCAGGAGAAGCTAAATTCGTGAAATAATCCCTTAGCCTTCATAGTTTTTCAGTTTTATGCTTAATTTAAGTTTACAGTTTATTCATTGATTTCACTACGAAAAGTCATCAGATGAGTGATTTAGCAAAAGCACAGGAAATTTAAGTCTGCTAATAAGTTGGTTACAAATTCATCAGATGACAAAATTTCTTATATTTTAGCACCCTTTAAACAAATAATGACATTAACACAATTTATAACCTTTGTACTCATTGGAATAGGTTTAAGTTTCGACTCTTTCGCCGTTTCGGTTTCGTGCGGATTAATGAAGCGTGAAATTAAATTCAGACAAGCTGTTTACATTGCCTTTTTTCTGGCATTTTTTCAGGCAGCTTTTCCGGTAATCGGGTGGCTGATTGGAAGTACACTTAAAGATTTAATTGCATCGGTTGACCATTGGATTGCCTTTGTACTGTTGGCGTTTATTGGTATGAAAATGATAATGGAAGGAACAAAAAAAGATGGTGCACTCACTGATTTCGACCCATTAAAGTTTAGTGTATTAATAGGTTTGTCGGTTGCAACCAGTATCGATGCGTTGGTGGTTGGTTTAAGTTTTGGATTTTTGGATATGCCAATTTTATTCCCTGTAATTATAATCGGGATTGTAACATTTATTGCCTCCATGCTGGGAATGTTATTTGGGAAACAGATACCTGCAAAACGCAGACACCAATCACTTATCTTAGGAGGCGTAATTTTAATTTCTATTGGAATCAAAATACTTGTGGAACATCTCTCGTTTTAATGCTACAGCACGTTAATTTTTATGGTAACATCGTAATCTTTCAACTCAATTGTTTGCGTTGAAATTGGGTGAGGTGAAACATCAATCAACTCGAAATAGTAATTGCCGAGCGTGTCAATCCGGTTAGAGTAAGTACTTAAAATAAATGTTCCTTTTTGTGGCGATTCAATCTCAATTTTAACGTCAGCCTTGCCTTCCCACACACAAATAACGTCGCTGGGGCAGCGCGAATCGTTAATTTCGGTAATCGAAAATTTTAACGAATTATTATCTGATTGATTGATAATTCCATATTGAAATTCATTTTCAAAACCTATTTTAAAACTATCGGATGAATTTTCTTTGATACACGAAACTAAAATGAGTAAGGCAGAGATTAATAGTAAAATTGAATTTTTCATCACCAAATTTATGAAAAGATGATAAAAAAAAGAAATAGGTTGCGTTAATAATTAAATTTGTGACCGTAATATTTTTTTTAATGAAAATTGGCAACATAGAATTAAAGGGAACTCCGCTGTTTTTAGCACCCATGGAAGACGTTACTTATAAATCGTTTCGGTGGATGTGCAAGAAATACGGTGCCGATGTTATGTACACCGAATTTGTTTCGTCGGAGGCATTGGTACGCGATATTGAAAGACAGAAACAAAAAATGACACTGTTTGATTTCGACCGCCCGGTTGCAATTCAGATTTATGGTCATAATATTGATTCGATGGTTCGTGCGGCGCAAGTTGCTGAGGAGGCCGGTCCCGATTTTATCGATATTAACTTTGGCTGCCCCATGAAAAAAATCATTCGTCACGGAGCCGGTTCTGCCCTTTTAAAAGACCTGCCCAAAATGCAAACAATGGCTGCCGAAATTGTAAAAGCGGTGAATGTTCCGGTAACTGCAAAAACCCGTCTGGGCTGGACAGAAGGAAATAAACCAATTATGGAAGCTGCCGAAAGATTACAGGATGCAGGTATTGCAGCACTTGCAATTCATGGGCGAACCCGCGAACAACTTTATACAGGTAAAGCAAACTGGGATTTAATTGGTGAGGTAAAAAACAATCCGAGAATTACAATGCCAATAATTGGTAACGGCGATATTAACAGCGCCCAAAAAGCAAAACAATTTTTAGATGAAACCGGTGTTGACGCACTTATGATTGGTCGTGGTGCAATTGGTCGCCCGTGGTTATTTAAAGAGGTAAAACACTATTTCGAAACCGGTGAGGTTTTGCCATTTCCAACTGTTGCCGAAGTTATTGAAGTTCTGCTCGAACAAATTAGATTGAATCTGGAATGGAAAGATAACGAGCGTGCAGGAATTTTAATGTTACGCCGTCATTTTGCCAAATATTTTCCGGGTGTGCCAAATTTCCGCGAGATAAAAATCAGGCTTTTACGTGCCAACACAAGCGAAGAAGTTCATGAAATACTTGATGAGATAGTAGATAATTATGGTAATTATCAACTCGATTATACAAATGTAAGTTTAAAATAATGGATAATAATTTTTCGAAATATTACTCCGAAACCGGTCTTTGGGAAAAGATAAAAAAGGTTTCGAAGGCAGCAGGAACAAAAGTAGTTTATTCGGTACTATTACTTTATTATGCTATGCAAGACGAAAGTATGAGTGTAAAAACCCGACTTTCGATTGTTGCCGCACTTGGCTATTTTATTTTGCCAACCGATGCAATTTTCGATTTAACACCCATAATTGGTTTTTCCGACGATTTGGGAGTTTTAATGTTTGTATTAACGCAAATATCAGCAAGTATTACAATTGAAGTTACCGACAAGGCGAAACGTAAAATGGAGGAGTGGTTTGGTGAAATTGATGACAAGGAAATTCTGGAAATAGATGAAAAAATAATTTAAATAATTTTTACAAATAAGTTAACTAAAATTGATATTTAGCAATTCTAAATTCTACGAATGATAAATCTGGATTTTTCTATTTTACAATGGTCACTCCTGACAGTTTGTGCTATGTTTATTGGAATGTCGAAAGTTGGAGTACCCGGAATTTCGATGATTGTTGTACCAACTTTAGCAATTATTTTTGGAGGAAAAGCTTCTACGGGAGTTCTGCTGCCAATTTTAATGATGGCCGATCTGTTTGGTGTTGCGTATTATCACCGGCACGCGCAATGGAAATATTTCTGGAAATTGCTACCATGGGCATTAATTGGTATTGGCATTGCACTTTGGGTTGGCAAAGTTGTAAACGACGAATTATTCAAAAATATAATTGCCATTTTGGTATTTGGATCCATCGGATTAATGCTTTGGAAAGACAGAAAGAAAGGTACTGATTTTTTCCCGGACACATGGTTGTTTGCTGCGTCGATGGGTATTTTAGGAGGTTTTGCTACAATGATTGGAAATGTTGCCGGTCCTGTTTTTGCGATCTATCTTTTGGCAATGCATCTCCCCAAAAATAGTTTTATCGGAACCGGAGCATGGTTTTTTCTTGTTGTTAATTTTTTAAAATTTCCACTGCATATTTTTGTCTGGAAAACTATTACCTGGAATACATTAACAATAGATTTTATACTGCTGCCCGCAATTGCAGTTGGCGCATTTCTCGGAATAATTCTAATTAAAAAAATATCAGAAAAAACATACAGAACTGCGGTGATTATAATCACAGTACTCTCTGCATTTTTATTGTTAATCTAAAAACTTTGGCTTATAAATGAAACAAATAATTATAAACAGATGAAACAATTAGTAGATTTTTTTCAGGATAAAAAAGTTAAAAAAGTATTGGATGTTGGAACAGGCAGCGGAAATTTTTTAGCTGTTTTGAAAAGCGCCTGTCCCGATGCAGATATTACAGGAATCGACCCAAATTCAGAATCATTAAAAGAAGCTGCTGAGAAGTTTCCCGAAGTTCGACTTAAAAAAATGAGTGCAGAAAATATTGAGTTACCCGAAAACTATTTTGATGTGACAGCTATTTCCATGGCACTGCATCACTTATCGGATGTTGAGGGAGCACTAAAAGAGATGAAGCGGGTTACAAAACCAAATGGGTGGATTATTGTAAGCGAACTGTTTAGCGATAATTTGAATCGTGCGCAGGAAGTTCATAAAATGTATCATCATTTTGGGAGCAGAATAGACAGAATTTTGGGAGTTAGCCACAATAAATCTTTCAAAAAGAATGATATTCTTAAAACTGTGGAAGATTGTGGTATTGATATTCTATTTCATTTTGAATATAATAAGGTGGTAAATACAGTTTTAACCCCGGAAGAGCTAGCAGCCAGAGTTAAAAAGATGAAAGAGAGAATTGAAACGATAAATCATTTTTCGGAATATGAGATGTTAAAACCACAAATAGAGCAGTTTCGAATTAATGCAGAAAAGTATGGATTTCAGTCAGCCACGAGAGTTGTGATTGTTGGAAAAAATTAAAAGTATTTGTAAAAAAAAGGCTCAAAACCCTATTTGAATAGAATATATTGCAAAGTTAATGTTTACACGAAATAAACGTTTGTTCGTTTGACGAATTTATTTAATTTTACTCTACAACTATTTTATGTCAAAAATATTATAGACTCCAAAATGAAAAGGTATTTCAATACCGCAAAGTTTTATTTATTAACCATTAATATTAAATTATGAAAAAAGTATTTACGTTTACAATCTTACTATTATCTATTACAGTAATGAGTTTCGCTCATTCTTGGAATCCTGAGAAAATGAAACCGGATGATTTTAAAAACATTCTCTTAAAGGTTCAAAAAATCAATCAATTTAACCATTTAAAGTCGGCAGAGGTTGATAAACAACGGCTAGATAGCATTGTAGCAGAGACTGGTGCTAAGTATGCTTATACCTACGATTCGAATGGTAATTTGATTTTAGATGTAACCTATTCACGAGATGGAAATGTATGGAAAGGTGATTCTAAAATTGAGTATTCTTATGATTCTAATGGAATGATGATACAGGAAAAAGATTATGAGTGGGATGATGATAAAAACGATTGGGAACCTATTTCTATAATTGATCTTATCTACGACTCGAATCAAAGACCGATAGAACTTATTATGACACAGTGGGATCCGGATTTAAACAAATGGAAAAAACTATTTAAAAGTGACGTCACCTATAATGCAAATGGTAGTCAGCAACAAATAGTATTTTTTATGTGGGATGGTGTTAGTGAATGGACAGAAGCAGGTGGAGCAGAAATGACTTATGATGCAAACGGAAATCTAACTGAGGAACTTTCTGATCTTTTTGGCATGAAAAGTAAACTGTTTATTCTTATGATACAAACCAGAATGAAGTAATGGAAATTATGTACGACTGGGATGGAGATAATTCAAAATGGGTAGAGACTGAAAAAATAGAATATCCTTACGATGCACATGGAAATCAAACAATTGATATTG